>JAXJZF010000007.1:0-349539 GCA_036306585.1 Eggerthellaceae bacterium | reverse complement strand
GTCGGCAGCGTCCTTGTCGAGGACCCCGGCGGGCGTCACCTCGACGGAGTCGTCGCCGTCGAGGGCGGCCGTGCCGTCGAAGGCCTTGGAGGCGTCCGGGATGGTGCCGTTGACGGTGATCGCGGTGATCTCGACCTTGACATCATCAGACCAAATCCTTACGCCGTCGCGGTAGACTTCGACGGTTACGGTTTGGGAGTCACTCACATTAGTAAACGAGTTCTCGATCTCCTCACCTTCGGCGTTCTTGCACTTGACAACGTCGCCTTCAATGGTGTTGCTTACGGATACCTGGTGAGAGTCGCCGTCGTAGACACCCGAGTACCCAGTTGCGGAAAGGTTGTTCGTAATCGGAACAAGCTTCACAGTGACGGTCGCACCGCCGGGAACGTTGTCGAGCTCCCAGTTGGCACCAGAGCCTTCAATTTTGCACTCCGGAAGCCCCTCGGTGGTGCTTCCGCTCTGAGTCGGACGCTCGACCTGATAGCCCGCGGGGATGTTGTTCACCGTGAGCTTAAAGTCCGCACAATCATATGTTTCGTACTTGTAAGTGACCTCGTACAGATTCGAGTCATCTGAGTCCGTGACCGCTTCGAGCTCCTGGGTTCGGGGATTATTGTCATTGTCTAGCCAATCATCAATGTCAATGTTTGTCGGCGCAGAGATCTGCGTATTACCCTTCAGCAGTTTCACGTGAATCGGGGTTCCGAGGCTGGCCGAACGCTCCCAGACTGCGTAGAGCGTGGTGTCTTCATCGGGCATCTGATAGCTATTACCGACATTAACCGGTCCGTTTTCACTTGTGGACCAACCAAGAAGTTCATAGCCATCATATGAAGGTTGATCAAGGGCCGACAAGTTAATTATATCGCCCTCGGCATACTTGTTAGACCAAGTTACGCCACCATCGAACGCACCGCCGTTTGCGTCGAGCGTAAGTGTATGCGTCGCTGCGATATATCGCGCATAAAACGTCATGCTCTTTGCCAATTGGACACTATCAGCAGCCTTGTGTGTGTAATTCTCGTCAGTGTACCAGCCGTCGAATACGTACCTCTGACCACCATAGGATATCGTCGCCTGATAATCGTACCCATCCGTTTCGAAAGTGCCACTGTCCGTAACCGTTGAGTTGATTGGAATGCTGCTGTTCTTATCGTGGACTTTCGACTGGGCAACTGTTGTGTCGTCCGGCATGGTCACCTGATAGGAAGCAGTGGCTTGATTATCGGTCAATATTGAAATCGCACCGTCTACATGAGGCATCGATTTATCTGCATACCCTGGGATAACTTGGTAATTATAGTCGACGCTATTATCTCCAAGCGACAGCGTCGTCCATGTAACCGAATACTCCCAATTGATGTTGTATTTGGCTCTGCCGTTCCGTCCATCGTAGTACTTTTCAAGGCCTTCACGAATAGCAACATCCGTGGCTTCGTCGATTATCAGAGCATTGATGTCGTGGTTCGAATTGTACCACCGGGTGCTTCCCGTGAAGCCATCCGGCACAATAACCGTTCCCTCGCCGGAGTACATGTAGTCTTTAGCTTCCGTGCTGGTGTTAGAACATCCAGGAAGCACGAAGTAGAAGAAAGCTTTAGAGGTGTAGACCGCGTAATAGTCCGCATCGCCGGAAACCTTCGGTAACTCATTCATGGAGACATAATCTTGAGAATTAGGCTGCGTTGCCCAGTTGTTAGTGGTGAACGTGTTGTGTCCCCAGCTCGTCGAGACAGTGCGACTCGTATTGCCGTTGAAGACGGGGGTGTCTCCAGCATTGTAATAGTCGGTCTCTACAACCTGACCATTGACGTGCCACTTTACAGTATAATCACCGCGCTTTTCGTAAAGGAAGGTTATCTGGTCGACACTGCTTACATTCTGCCAGCTTCCACCACTCGTTGCGCGAAACTGAAGATCACCGCTGTTGCCGATTCGAAATGTACTGATTTGCGTATTGTCGTAATATGCGCCGATGAAATCGTAACCATCGAGTTTGAGATCTTCAACATTCACTTCTTGGAGCGGGGGGAGGTAGGATATCTTCGTATCGAGTTCTACGCTGGTCGGCTCACCAATTGGTTGGCTCTCGTTTTCGTAGCAGTGCTTTCCGATTACAAGATTTCCTGAATAATAGGAACCCGAATACAGTGTCCCTTCGTGAAATATCGGCTCCCAGCTGTTCCCATCTGCCACGCGAGAAGCAAAGGTCTGGATGCCGCTAGCGGAATTGGAGACAGGCGCACTGTTCGGCTCAGAAACCTTCGAGGCGGCAACCTTCACGGCTAGGGCGTCGGTCACCTGGTCGGCGGGCACGGCGTACTCGCCGGTGGCATCATCGGCGGTCAGTTCGGTCTCGGTTCCGTCGATGACGGTCTTAACGGATTCGATTTGGAAGCCCTCGTCCGCGGATGCGGTGAATTTCAATTCTTGGTTGGCGGGAACCTCGAGCGGGTCGGTATCGTCGGTAATGGTTTCCTCGCCATAGGTGATGGAAGCGGTATCGGCAAGGTCGAGCGTCACGGACGCCACTTCGTCGGAGCTATCGGACGAAGCGCCCTCCGTCGAGCCATCATCAGCCGGATCGGTCGCCGACTGCTCCTGAGTAGCCTGGGACTCTTCCGAATCGTCCGCAGGCTGCTGCTCTTCCTGAGGTGTTGCCTCTTCCGCCTCGGTGGATTCGTCTGCAGTAGTTTCCTCTGCAGGATCCATCGTGACGTCGTTCACGTCGTTGGTGATCGTGTTTTCCTGTTCGGAATCGGTGGCGTACTCGCCTGACGCGAATGCCGGCGTGCCCACCATCTGCGTTGCCAGCAACGCAGTCAGCAGCACGGCGACGGCACGCGTGCCGAAGCTTCGCCACCCTCTCAAAGCTTTACTCGTCTTCATAAGACAACACCCAACCTTTCGATACCGCTTCGGGCTGCTCCCGCAGCCCCCGCCGGATGCCTCCCGTTTCCTGGTGCCGGGCTTCCATTCCTGCACCCCGGATGCCTCCGACGGCCAATCACATTATTCCGACCGCATGCTCCGCATACCTATCGAAAATAATTCTCATTATTTGTAGCACAAACGATCATCCTTAAAATCACCCTCTGGAACGAAAGCGAAATAATCAGGAATAGATGCAAACCATATTAGATCGACATAAGGTCTTTGCGAATCGAAGTCGACGCTAGAGGGAATGAGCGCCCCTCTTGGGTTTTCATTCGAATATAGGCAACGGTTCCGGGACGCGCTCATGCCGCCTATAATGCCTAAGAGGGTCAAGACGACTTCTCTACATATATATGTATGCATGTTCCACCACCAAGGAGGCCAGTGGGCATTCGGCGCGACACTCGTTTGTTCGCTTTCCCCGCAGCATTCGGCGGGGGGCTTCGCGCTGCCTCAAAGAGGCCGAGCCCGGGCATGGCAGGCACCCTTATTCGGCATAAAGCCATCCGCGCTGCGGCGGGGGCCCTGCTCTCCGCCGCCTTGGCTGCGCCCCTCGCCCTTGCAGGCTGCGGCGGCGCTGGATCGGGCGATGTGGGCGCGGGCGACGACGGCGCCACCCAGGGGCCGGCTTACACGGAACCCGCCTCCATCCAACCCGCCGCGTTCGACCCGGGCACGGCGACCGTGTTTGCGGGGGGCAGCATCGACACCTCGCATGTCGCGCAGGGGTACGTGGCAGCTTCTGCCACCAACAGCGCGCGTTTGAAGTTCGTCGTGGAATGCGGGCCGGGCGCCTACAACTACGATCTTCCCGGCGACGGCACGCCCATCGTATGCCCGCTTAACATGGGCGACGGCGCCTACATGTTCCGCATCATGCAGAACACCAGCGGGAACAACTACGTCGAAGTCGCCGCGACCACGGCGCAGGTGTCGCTTGGGTCGGAGTTCGAACCGTTCCTCCGGCCCAACCTGTTCTGCAACTATTCCAACGGGAGCGCGTGCGTCGCGAAAGCGCGCAGCCTCGCCGCCGATGCCACCAACCAGGGCGATGTGGTGCGCGCCGTGTACAAATGGGTGGTGGGCAACATCTCCTACGACTACGACAAAGCCGCCGCGCTCGCCAGCGCGACCGGCTATGTGCCCGACCCCGACGCCACGCTGGCCGAGAAGAAGGGCATCTGCTTCGATTACGCCAGCTTGGCGGCGGCGATGCTGCGAAGCCTGGGCATCCCCTGCCAGGTGGTGACGGGCTACGTGGACCCCGATTCGCTGTACCACGCTTGGAACATGGTGTACATCGACGGCAGCTGGGTGAGCGTGGAGTTCAGCATCGACCCCAGCACTTGGACGCGCATGGACCTGACATTCGCCGCCGCCGGAGCGGGAAACACCACCGGCGACGGCACCGGCTACACCGACCGCTATATATACTAGCCATAGGGAGGGAAACGCTATGGATGACGGAACGAACAAGCTCGGCGCAACGACCGCAGGCGCTGGCAACGCCGCCTCAAGCTCTAGCGGCAACCGCAGCCAAAGCGTCGGCGGCGTTCAGCTGACCGCCGCCGACGTCAGCGTGTTCTGCGAGGGCATGGCGATGATGCTGGCCGCCGGCATCCAGATCGACGAAGCCCTGAGCCTGCTGGATGTGCGCGCAGGCAACGCTCGGCTTTCCACTGTATGCGATCAGGCGTTCCGCAGCGTGGCGGAGGGCGGAAAGCTTTCCGACGCTTTGCGGGAAAGCGGGGCATTTCCCCGCCATGCGGTGGAGATGATCGCCGTGGGCGAGCGCTCGGGCCGGCTCGAGGAAACCATGCGCCGCCTGATGCTGTACTACGACGAGGAGCATCGCGTTTTCTCGAAGGTGCGCACCACCGTGGGCTACCCCGCCGCCCTGCTGTGCGTGATGGCGGTGATAGTCGCCTTCACCGTCTGGGTGATCCTGCCGGTATTCGCAGGCGTGTACGAAGGCCTAGCGGGCAGCCTGACGGCGGGGTCGTCGGCAACCATCGCGGCGTCCATCGGTATCGGATGGGCGGCGTTGATCGCCACGGTGCTGGGAGCGGCGGCGTGCGTGTTCGCGTCCATCGCCAGCCGCACACCGCGCGGCAACGCCGCTCTTCTGCGAATGCTGGAGCGGTTGCCCTTCACGCGCGACGCCATGGAGAAGCTGGCGCTCTCGCGGTTCGCGATGGCGCTTTCCACCTACATGGCATCGGGCGCGAACGACGACGCATCGCTGGAAGAGGCGCTTCAAACGGTGGAGAACCCTACGGTGCGCGAGCACGCGCAAAAGGCGCTTGACTTGATGCACGCACCCGATGGCGGCGTGGGGCTGCCGTCGGCGATCGCGCAATCGGGACTGGTCGAGCCGCTGTACGCGCGCATGCTGATGATCGGCGCGCGCACCGGCAGCGCCGAAAGCGTGGTCGCCGGCATGGGGCAGACCTTCTTCGACGAGGCAGTTGAGCGCATCGACCGCATCATCGACACCATCGAACCGGTGCTCGCCGCTTTCCTTACCATCGCCGTCGGCGCAACGCTTCTGGCGGTCATGCTGCCGCTGATAGGCATCATGAGCTCGATAGGCTAGGCGGTACGCGATGAACGACAGGGCATCCAGCAACGGAACCACCCCCAACGCGGCGGTCGGCATGGCCGGAAGCAAGCCGAAAGCCCGCATCCCCGGCATGCGGGCGAAAGGGCGCTGGGCGCTTGCGGCGCTGGCAGCCGTCATCGTCGCCTGCGCTTTGGCGGCGGGTCTGGCCCTGGCGCAGGACAGCGCCAAGCAGCAGGGTGCGGCATCGGTGCGGCAGGCGGTGCTTTCCGCCGCCATGCAGTGCGCCGCCGTCGAGGGCTCCTACCCCTCCACCATCGAGCACCTTGAGGACTACTACGGGCTTTCCGTGAACCATGACGACTACGTGATCAACTACGAGGCATTCGCGTCGAACGTGATGCCCAGCGTGACGGTGGTGCCGCGATGAGCGTGAACGGCAGCATCCCCACCGACGGACGCGAAACGCGCAGCTGGGACAAAGAGCGTGCGGAGCTCCTGCGCGAGATCGCCGATTCCGGCAGCGGGCGCTCCTCCTCGGGCATTCGCCCGTCCGATGCGTTCGCGCTGCTCTTGTTCGCCGTGTTCGCCGTAGCGCTTTTCGCCGCGCTGGCACTGGGCACCACGGTGTACGGAGGCATCGCAGCCGACTCCGACGATGCGCGGCAGCTGCGCCAAGGCACCGCGCTTTTGGCGAACACGCTGCGCTCCCATGACGCGGCGGATGCGGTTTCTGCCGGCGAAGGGCCCGAAGGCCCCGCATTGGTGCTCACCGAGCATTTGGATACGGGTACGTTCGAGACGTACCTGTACCTGCAAGACGGTTGGGTCAAGCAAGAATACCGCCCGCAAGGGGCTCCCCTTGCACCCGACGAGGCGCAGGCTATGGTGAGATCGGACACCTTCTCGTTCGACATCCTCGGCAATGCCGTTCGCATATCCACCGACCAGGGCGAGACGTTCGTGGCGCTGCGCTCGGATGACGCCGCCCCGAGTTCCGACGAAGGGGGTGGGCAGGATGCTTAAGCCGGACGACCGTCTGACCCGCTCCGGTGCGCATGACGCGCGCTCATCGCGTCTAGAAGCGCAATCCCACGTCAAACCCAGCTGGCATGGAAGGGCGTTTTTGGTGGAGGCTTTGGTCATGCTGGCGTTCCTGCTGGTGGCGATAGCGGTGCTTGCCGGCATCTTCACCCAAGCGCGCATCGAGAGCGCGCAGGCGCAGCATCAGGCCAATGCCATCCATCTTGCCCAGAACGTCGCCGAGCAGTTCGCCGCCGACCCCGCCGGAGCCGACGGCCAGACCTTTTCGCAAGACGGGCTTTCAGTGTCCGTGCAGGTGGCCGAAGAGCCGCGAGAAGCGGGCACGCTCTACCGCGCGACCATCGTCGTGACCGACGATGCCGGCGTAGGGGCGCATAGCCAAGAAGAGGAGACGTATCGGCTGGAGACGGCGCGCTACGTGCCGGACGACGACGCAACGGGAAGCGGGGTGATCTAGCATGGCGCAACGCCCCTCGACCATGCGCATGGGCCCAGTGAGCCTGTTCGCCCTGATCATCGTGCTGTGCCTGGCGGTGCTAGCCGTGCTGTCGATCGCGTCGGCAAACGCCAGCCGCGAAATGACCTACCGGCAGGCGGACTTCATCGCCGACGAGTACTCCAACGAAACGGCTGGTCAGCTCCTGTATGCCGAAGCCGACGGCATCGTGTCCCAGGTGCGCGCCCAAGGAGGCGGCGCAAACGCCGCCGCAGCGGCCCTGGAGGAAGGGGTCGACAGGCTGGAAGCCGCAGCCCAGAACGGTTCCGCCTCCCCCGCCGTGACCGTGACCGTCGAAGGCACCGAGCTGACAGCCCACATCCAAGCGGAAAGCGGGCGATGCCTGGATATCCTGCTGAAGGTCTCTGCGGGGCCAGCCCTATCCGTCGAATCGTGGACGGCATCGACTCTTTGGACGGAAGACACCACCGACACCCTGTGGATGGGCTAGCGGGAAACCGCCTGGCCGGCGGTTTCCCAGCCTAGTCGTACATTTCGTCGATGAGAGGCTCGACCTCTTTGAACGTTTCGATCAGCTGCGGATTGAAGGCGCCGCATTCGCCGCCGGCGATCATCTCCATCGCCCGCTCGCGCGAGAACGGTGGCTTGTACACGCGCTTGCTGCGCAGGGCATCGTACACATCGGCCAAAGCCACCACCTGCGACCATATGCTGATCTGGTCGCCCACCAAACCGTCGGGGTACCCGCGCCCGTCCCAGCGCTCATGGTGGTGCCTCGCGATGTCCACGGCGAAGGCGTAGGCATCGAGCTCGCGG
Source organism: Eggerthellaceae bacterium (assembly GCA_036306585.1). Lineage (GTDB taxonomy): Bacteria > Actinomycetota > Coriobacteriia > Coriobacteriales > Eggerthellaceae > Aphodovivens. Next base: position 341,722 of record JAXJZF010000007.1, on the reverse strand, counting down.
AATTGGGGAATGCCCTCCAGCAATTCGGCGCCCACCACCGTATGCGATTTGATGACGTCGAATTCCTCGGGCGTGAGCCGACCGGGCTTGCACAGGATGGCGTCGGGGATGGCGATTTTCCCGACATCGTGTATCATCGAGGCCATCTCGATCGCATCCACTTCAAGCGGAGTCAGTCCGGCGCCCAGCGTCGTCCCTTCCAGCATCAAGCGCGTGATGGTGCGGATGCGACGAACGTGCTCGCCCGACTCGCCATCGCGGAACTCGATGGCGGCGGCCAGCGACTCGATCATGCCGTTGCTCAGCTTGATGATGCTCGCCGCCTGGTCGAACAGCTGCGACTGCTGGTCTTCGACGGTGCTGCTCAGGCGACGACGCGATTGGTACAGCTCGATGACCGAGTCCACTCGGCGCTCGACCACATACGGGATGGTGGGTTTGCCGATGACGTCCATAACGCCTAGGTCGTATGCTTCCTTCGTCACCTCGAAGGCGGTCTCCGACGTGATCAGGAACACGGGGATGCGGGTAACGAGGTCGCGCGCTTTCAGATGGCGCAGCATCTCGAGCCCGTCCATGCCCTTCATCGCGAAATCGAGCAATATAGCGCAGTAGCGCGTGGGATCCGCCAGCAGCTTCGCCAGGCCGATGCGGCCGTCCTCGGCTTCCTCGATCTTATAGCGATCGCGGAAGACCTCGCTGAGGATAAGACGCGTGATGGGGTCGTCGTCGACGATGAGGATGGTATCGGGGTTCACGCCCGACGGAATGGCGATGAGGTCGGTGGCGTGCAGGCGCGGCAAGTCCGCCCCGTTCGCGCTATGCGCCATGGGGCCGCCGCCCGCACCGGTTTCGGGGTCGAGCTCCGCGCCCGAAAGGTTGTCGGATTCACCCGCCATGCGCCGTTACAGACCCGCCATATCCAAGCGCTTCTCGAGCGCTTCCTGATGGATGGAATGGGTCAACGCGATCTCTCGATCCACCGTGCCCGCCTTCACCAAATCGAACAGGCTTTGGTCCATGGTCTGCATGCCCTGGGCGCCGCCGGCGGCGATAACCGAATCCATCTGGTGCGTTTTCTCCTCGCGGATGAGGTTGCGGATGGCGGTGTTGGCCACCATCACCTCGAACGCCGGCACCAGCCCGCCGTCTTTCGCCGGAACCAGCTGCTGGCTGACGATCGCCTGAAGAACCATGGACAGCTGCAAGCGGATCTGACGCTGCTGCTGCGGCGGGAACGCGTCGATGATGCGGTCCACCGTCCCCGAAGCCCCGGTGGTATGCAGGGTCGAGAAGATGAGCTGCGCCATCTCGGCAGCGGTGACGGCAGTGGCGATGGTCTCGGCGTCGCGCATCTCGCCCAGCAGGATGACGTCGGGAGCTTCGCGCATGGCCGAGCGCAGGGCTTCGGCGTAGGTGGCCACATCGGTGGGCACTTCGCGCTGCGTCACGATGCAATTGCGGTGGCTATGCACGTATTCGATAGGGTCTTCCATCGTGATGATGTGGCCCGAGCGCTGATGGTTGATACGGTCGATGAGGCACGCGAGCGTGGTGGATTTGCCCGAACCCGCAGGTCCGGTAACCAGCACCAGGCCCTTCTGCAGATCGGCGGTGCGCAGCACGGCCTCGGGGATGTTGAACTCGTGCGGATCGGGCAGGCCGAACGGGATGACGCGGATGACCGCGGAAAGCGAGCCGCGCTGGCGGAACACGTTCGCACGGAAACGACCGATGCCCGGCAATGCGAACGAGAAATCCTCGTCGTGGTTGTCCACCATCAGGAAGCGCTCGATGCTGCGACCGGCCACCTCGTAGATGGCGCGGACCATCGCCTCGGTGTCGGCGGGCATGAGCGCCGGTCCGTCGGCGCGCACCTGGCGGCCGCCCACGCGGTAGGCGATCGGCAGACCTGCGACGATGAAGACGTCGGAGGCCTTCGCCTCGATCATTTCTTTCAGGAATTCATCCAGTCTCATGAACGCTCCCATCGGTAAACGTAGAACTCCTAAATTGTAGCAAGATCACGCTTTTTGAGAGCGGCGATTTTATACGAGGGTTAAGTTTTGCCCGCGCGTCCCTGCGCTGCATCGCGGCTTGTCGCAGCGCAGGGGCGCGCGGGGCGCTCCGCAAATGCGGCACGTGCCGATCGGCATAGGGCGGATGACGTGGCGAGCATAAAGACAAACTGCGGTAAATCGGGGGATTTTCCCGCCAGATCCATTTTTTGGTCGCGAAGTGCAACCAAACTCCAGTTATGGATGCAGTTTCAAGCAACACGATGAGCACTCGCCAGACCGTCGAGCCTGTGATCAGGCGTTTTATTTTCGACAGATTATGACGTTCGATGAAACGGACGCTTTGGATGAAACAGCTCGTCCATAACTGGAGTTTGGCAACAAAATGAGAGGTGAAACTGGATCTGGCGACCGCATGGAGGGGCAAAGCCACTATGCACGGGTGCGGCTGCTACATGCGGGGTTCAACCGCTGCGTGCGGGGTTCAACCGCTGCGCACAGGGCAATAGCGCCGCACGCGGCAAAGCCTCGCCTACAGAATGAAGCGCACCGCCAAGCCGCCCCGCACCGCGTAATCGCGGCTAGAGCCGACGGAGAGCCGCTTCCACGGCGGCGATCTGATCCTCGGGGGTTGAGGCGCCGGCGGTCACGCCGATCACCTGGCAGTTCTCGAACCAGGCGGGATCCAGCTCGTCGGGGCTTTCCACGTGATGGGTGCGCGGGCAACGGGCGCGGCAGATGTCCGCCAGGCGCGTGGTGTTGGATGAATTGCGCCCGCCGATGACCACGAACGCATCCACTTCATCGGCCAACCTTGCCGCCGCTTCCTGGCGCTGTCGCGTAGCGAAGCAGATGGTGTCTTTCACCGTTGGCTGGATGCCGCGTTCGTGCAGCGCCTGCAGCACTGCGTCCAGCGCGGCGCGGGTCTGCGTGGTCTGCACCACCACGCCCACCGGCTCGTGCAGGGTTTGCGGCAGATCGGCCGGCGTGGCGGCCACCGTGACGCGCGAGTCGGGGTCGGCACCCGCAGCGGCGCACGCCTCCTTCGCGCAGGCGACCAGGCCCTCCACCTCGGGGTGGCCCTCCTCGCCCACCACTATCACGTGCATGCCCTGGCCGGCCAGGTTGGCGGCCGCTTTCTGGGCGCGGGCCACATGCGGGCAGGTGGCGTCCACCATCGGCAGGCCGCGATCGGCAACGGAGCGTTTAACCTGCGGGGTCACGCCATGACTGCGAATGATTACCGTCTCGCCCGACAGCGCAGCATCCAGCGCGCCCACCGCACGCACGCCGTGATCTTCCAAACGCGCCACCACACGCGGATTGTGGATGAGCGGTCCCAGCGTGCAGGCGCTGCCGCCGCCTTCCACCGCCTCCAACGCCAAGTCGAGCGCGCGCTGCACGCCGTAGCAGGCTCCTGCCTGCTCCGCGCGGACCACCTTCATCGGGTTTCCTCTCCCACCAGTTCGGCAGTGGTGTGCTGCGGGATCTCCACCCGGGCGAACACGTCGGTGAAGTCGCGCCCGGAGGGGAACAGCGCCTTCATGTCCACCTGCTCGCGCGGCACCTGCTGCGACAGCGCGAAGCACTCGCGCATGGCGTACCATGCGCAGCCCTCCATGCGGTCCTCCTTAGGCAGGAAGTCGAAGTCGCTCACCAGCAGGGGCTGGCCGTATTCGATGGTGATCTTGGGGAAGCGGAAGAACTTGCCCCTCTGCTTCACGTACTCGGCGTTGCGCACGGTCATGGGCAGGATGGGGGCTTTCGCCATCTTCGCGATGAACACGGCGCCGGCGTGGATTTCCGGTTCCTTCGAGCCTTTTCCGCGGCGCGTGCCCTCGGGCAGGATGCCCACCAGCTCGCTGTTCTTCAGCATGCGCGTGGCGCGTTTGATGGCGGTGCGGTCGGCGCTGTCGCGCTTGATGGGAAACGCCCCCACGCGCGAGAGGATCTGGCCCACCAGGCCGCCGGCATTGTCGAACAGGCTCTCGCGGCCGATCAGGCGGATCCACTGGCTGGGGCGCGCCGTGAGGTACATGAACGCGACATCCAGAAACGAGGTGTGGTTGGCGATGACCAGGCAACCGCGCTTGTCCTTGAAGCCGCGCAGGTTCTCGCGACCGTCCACGCGGAAGCGGAAGCACAGCTTGAAGATGCCCCCGATGACGATCCAGGCCAGGTTTCCGAACCAATGGGGAATCTGCTTTTCGGTGGACGTGCCGCCCAGGGGCATGTCCCACATCTTCTCGTATGGGAGGAACATGGGGGTTCCGTTCTACTTGGCGGGGTCGGCGGCTGCGGGGTCGGCCGGCAGGTCGGGGTTGGCCTTGCGAGCCAAGCCGCAAATGGCGCCGATGACCTCTTCGATGAAATGGTCGGTGGAGTCCAGCATCACAGCGTCGTCGGCGGGACGCAACGGCGAGGTTGCGCGCGAGGAGTCCACCTCGTCGCGGCGGCGCAGGTCGGCCAGCACCTCCTCGTAGTCGATGGACCCGATGCCGCGGTCGACGTTCTGGCGCACACGGCGATGCGCGCGTTCCTCGTCGGAGGCGGTGAGGAACACCTTCACCTCGGCCTGCGGGAACACGGTGGTGCCGATGTCTCGGCCCTCCACCACGTAATCGCCCGCGTTGCCGATGCGGCGCTGCTGCTCGACCAAGGCCTCGCGCACCGAGGGCGCGGCGGAAACCGGGCTGACGGCGCGGTCGATCTCGGACGTGCGGATGGCGGAGGTCACGTCGTTCCCTCCGATGAGCACGCCGGAGGGCGTGGGCTCGCCGGGCTGATGGACGAACTCGATGTCGTAGGTGCGGGCGACTTCCCCCAGCGCGGCATCGTCTTCCACACTTACATTATTCTGAAGCGCCTGCCAGGCGACCGCGCGGTACATCGCGCCGGTGTCCAAGCAGGAAAAGCCCAGCTTGCGGGCAACGGCCTTGGCGACCGTTGACTTGCCGGCGCCGCTGGGGCCGTCGATGGCGATGATCATCGTGCCAACCTTTCCATGTCTTGCAAGAAACCAGGGTAGCTGATGTTAACAGATTCGAAGCCTTTCACGCGCACGGGCACGCCGGCGGTCATTCCGGCCACAGCCCAGGTCATGGCAAGGCGATGGTCGCCCTTCGAATCGAACTCCAGGCCCTCGGGCACCTTCAGATCGGGCTGCCCCTCGATGAACAGGTCGTCGCCGTCGGCCCAGGCGTCCACGCCCAGCAGCGCCAAGCCGTCGATGATGGCGGCCAGGCGGTCGGTTTCCTTCACGCGCAGCTCGCTGACGTCGCGGAACACCGTGACACCGCTGGCATGCGCGGCCACCAGCGACAGGATGGGGATCTCGTCGATGACCGACGCGATGTGCTGCGAGGGGATCTCGCATCCCTTGAGGTTAGGGGTGTAGCACACCTGGATGATGCCGGAGGGCTCCTTGCCCGAAACAGCCATGCACGCCACGCTGACCTCGGCGCCCATGCGCTCGAGCGTGCGGGTGAAGCCGATGCGCGCGGTGTTCAGGCTGACGTTCTCTATCTGGATGGCGCTGTCGGGGCACAACGCGGCGGCGCACACCAGGAACGCAGCCGACGACGGATCGCCCGGCACGCTCACCTCGCTGGCCTGCAGCACATGGGGGCCTTCCACCGACGACAGCAGGTCGGAGGCGGTGGTGGGCACGCCGTACTCGGGCAGCATGAGTTCGGTGTGGTTGCGCGACCGCGCGGGCTCGCGCAGGGTGGTGATGCCGCTCGCATAGGCGCCGGCAAGCAAGACCGCGGTCTTGAGCTGGGCCGACGCCATGGGAGCATCGTATTCGATGGCGCGCAGGTTGCGGTTGCCGATCTCGGTGATGGGCAGATGCTCGCGGCCCTCGGGCTCGAAGCGCACGCCCATCTTCATGAGCGGCGCGGTGATGCGGCGCATGGGGCGCGTGGACAGCGAGTCGTCGCCGGACAGCGTGACGCGGATGTCCCACGGCGCGAGGATGCCCATAAGCAGGCGCGCGGTAGTGCCGGAGTTGCCGCAGTCCAGGGGCGCGTCGGGCTGCTTTGGCCCCTTCGCACCCCAGCCGGTGATGCCGCCTGCCAGGCTGCCGTCAGGCTGCTTTTCCAGCGATACCTCGGCGCCGAGCGCGCGAACGCAGCGAATAGACGAGCGTACGTCCTCGGAATCGAGCACGCCGGTCACGCGGCTGGTGCCCTCGGCCATCGCCGAGAACAGCACCGCGCGATGCGAGATGGATTTATCGCCCGGAACCGTGATGGCCCCGTGCATCGGACCCGATAGCGGGGCGATTTCCGTGGTGGCGGGGCCGGGCTCGGAGGCTTGCTGCCGATCGGGCTGGGCCGCTTGCTGGGTGAGCTTTTCGTTAGACATGGCTGTGCTCCTTCGCGCTAAGCGGTGAAAATGACACCGAGAAACCCTCTTTGATGAGCGAGGTCGAAAGCTTTCCCACATCCCCCTCGTCGGTGAGGATGAGGGAAAGCACGGCGCTGTCCTCGGTGATGTGGTCTATTTCGATGGACTGGATGTTGCATCCAGCAGCGCTGGCGATGGTGGTGACCTCCGCCACCACGCCCCGGCGGTCCTCCATGGGGATGCGCACTTCCAGCAGATCCTCGGTGGAGGGCACCCAGGCCGTCGGCAGCGCGCGGCGCGCCTCAGCAGACCTGGCGAGCAAACTGGTGAGGCCCGCGCGATCGCCCTTCTCCAGCGCCTCCGAGAACGTGCCGATGATCTGGCGCATCTCGTCGAGGCCGGCCTGGATGGCTGGCGCGTTGTCGAAGGCGATGCCGCACCACAGCTCGGGCGAGCCAGCGGCAATGCGGGTGGAATCCTTGAAGCCGCCTGCGGCAAGGCGCATAAGCGAGCGATCCTCGTCGGCATGGCGGCAGGCCAGCTGCATCAGCGAGGATGCGATGAAGTGCGGCACGTGGCTGACGATGGCAACGGATTGATCGTGGCTTTCTCGCTTGAGGGCGATCACGCGCGCGCCCATGCCGGTGACCAGCTCGTGCAGACGCGTGAAATGCTCGGGCGGCGTCGCGGCGTCCGGGCAGAGGATCCAATACGCGCCCTTGAACAGATCGGGGCGTGCACCCTCGATGCCGTTCACCTCGGAACCGGCCATGGGGTGGCCGGGAACGTAGTTCTGCGGGAACGGCAGGATGTCCTCCGCGACTTCCGCGAGATGCGATTTGGTCGAAGCGGTGTCGGTGATGACGGCGCGGCAGCCCCATTCGGCCAGAAGGCGCAGGATGGCCTCCGCCGCGTCGACCGGCGTCGCCACCACCACCAGGTCGGCCTGGACAGCCGCTTCGCGGAAAGCGTCGGATTCGGGTGCCGCGGCGGAATCGACCCAGCCGCGGCGCGATGCCTCCTGGCACGTGGCGTCATCGATATCGGCGCCATCGATGCGCGCAGCCGGATACGCGCCGCGCAGCGCAGCGGCAAGCGAGGCTCCGATAAGCCCCAGCCCCGCAATGGCTATGCGGCTGAACGGCATCTGGTCAGGTGCGGATGACATCGAGTTTTCGCCTCTTCCGGTTCGCGCGGTCGATTTCGCTTTCATTCTAGCATGGCGGCGCGAAGCCGCTTCGGCGGGCATATCGGGATTGGCCCGATGCTGTTGCTCGGCACGGCCCAGGCTGCCTACTGCACGAGGCGGGCCCTAGCGGTTTTCAATCGAGGCAGAGGAAAGCGCAGCGACCTCGGCTTCGGTGAGCAGGCGCCACACGCCGCGGGGGAGATCGCCCAGAGCAAGCGGGCCGAACGCCGCGCGATGCAGGGCGCACACGGGGTGGCCCACCGCCTCGAGCATGCGCTTCACCTGATGCTTGCGGCCTTCGCGCAGGCCGATCTCCACCACCGAGCGCTGCTTCGCCTTGCGTGCATAGGCGGCTTTGTACTGGCGCGATGCGTCGGCAGGGGCGCTCGGCTCCTCAAGCAGCTCGCGGGCATGCGCCTCCTCCTCGCCATGGAGCACGCGCGCCTCGGCAGGCTGGGTGGGGCCGTCGTCGAGCTGGATGCCCTCGCGCAAGCGCTGCAGCTGGGCGCGGCTGGGGGTGCCCTCCACCAGCGCCAGGTAGCGCTTCAACACGTGATGGCGCGGATGCAGCAACCGGTTGCCCAGATCGCCGTCGGTGCTGAACAGCAAAAGACCGGTGGTATCCTGATCCAACCGTCCGATGGGGAACAGCCCCGGATAACGGTCGGTGGGCACGAGATCGGCGACGGTGGGGCGGCCGAACGGGTCGCTCATGGTGGTGAGCAGACCGGATGGCTTGTGCAGCATGAGCGTGACGGCACCGTCGGATAGATGCACCTCCACCCCGTCCACAGCCACGACGTCGGTGAGCGGGTCCACCTTGCTGCCCAGCTCGGTGACGACCTTGCCGTTGACGGTCACGCGCCCGGCAGTCATGAGATTCTCAGAACCGCGACGGCTGGCCGCGCCCGCACGCGCCAGGAACTTCTGCAAGCGCATGGGGACGATGCGTTCGTCCTGCTCGGTCAAGGCAGCCACCTCCCTTCGATTCACCATGCGTTTTCCGTTACCAGCCCCGAACCGGCGGCTGGGGCATTTGCTTTTCGAGGCCGGCCCGCCGACGGTGCGGGGCTATTCGTCGTCGGTCTCGAACTTGAGCTTCGAGAAGTCGATCTTCTCCACCAAGCCGAACCCTTGCGCCAAGGCGGCGGCGAAGGGCGAGGGCTGGTCGGGTTCGTCGGCGGGGCCGTGCCAGTTGGCGGCGGCACCAGCTTGAGACTGGGCGCCCGCCGCTCCAGCCGCATCCGCATCAGCAGCGCCCTCCAGGTCAGCCGCGCCAGCCGCATCCGCCGCGCCTTTGCCGACGGCGGAGATCATGGCGCCAAGCGCCGCTGCCGCCTCATCGTCGAGATCGGAGGGCACTGCCGCCGTGTCGGTGCGCGTTGCGGAAAGGCGCTCGCGGATGAGGGCGCGCGCCTGGTCGTCGGGCGCGAACTGGTCGAGGTCGGGCAGATCGGCGACGCTGCGCAGGCCGAACTTCTCCAGAAATGCGCGCGTGGTGGCGTACAGCACGGGGTTGCCGGGCGCGTCCGCCGTTCCCGCCTCGCGCAGCAGGCCCTTTTCCACCAGGGAGTTTATAGAGCTGTCGGAGTTCACGCCGCGCACCGATGCCACCTGCGCGCGCGTAACCGGCTGGCTGTAAGCCACCACCGCAAGCGTCTCAAGCGCTGCCTGCGACAGGCGGCGCGTATCCCACGAGATGACGTACTTCTCGATGAGCTCATGGAACGCCGGATGCGTGAACAGGCGCCAACCACCGGCGACCTCGCGCAGCTGAACGCCGCGCTCCTCGTGCGCCAGCTTCTGCTGGATCTCCACTAGGGCAGTCTGCACCTGGGCCGGGTCGACCTCCAGCATGTCTGCCAACGTGATAACTCCCACCGGCTCATCGGTGACGAACAGCATGGCTTCGATGGCGGCGGCCAGCTGCGATTCCTGCAGACCCTGGAACATCAGTCTTCCTCTCCCACCGAGGTCAGTGCGTCATCACCGGTCAGGTGCAACTCGCCTGAGCCTTCGATGTAGTCGATGCCTATGTCGCCGAACTGCTCGTCTTGCCGAAGCGTGACCATAGCTCGCTTGTAAAGCTCGAGGATCGCCAGGAACGTGACCACCACGACGGGCGTGGAGGTGCGCTCGTTGACCAGATCGGAGAAGCGAAGGTGCTTCTGATTGCGAACACGCTGGTGAATGGCGCGCACATGCACCTCGACCGGAATGGGCTTGGCGGCGATGTGCTCGGATTCCAGCAGGAACTTCTCACGGCGCGCGAACGCCTCGGCGGCGATGAGCGCCAACCCGTCCAGCGACACGTCGCGCAGGAAGTCGGGCATAGCCTTCAAAAACGGCGCATCGGGGCCGAAGGGGCGCGCATGCATACGGCCTTCCGCCTCGAACCGACGCTGCAGCGCGTTGGCCGCGTTCTTGTACTGCTTATAGACGAGCAACCGCTCCACCAGGATGTCGCGCGCTTCGCTGGGGGCTAGCTCCTCGATCTCGGAATCGAGCTCGTCGCGTTGGCGCGGAATGAGGCTCTCGGCTTTGATCTCAAGCAGCGTGGAGGCAACCAGCAGAAAGTCGCTCGCCACGTCGAGATCGAGGCTTTGCATGCGCGAAACCTCGGCCAGGTACTGGTCGGTGATCTGCGTGATGTTGATGGCGCCGATATCCACTTTCTGGCGACTAACCAGGTACAGCAGCAGATCGAAGGGGCCTTCGAACGAATCTATGCGCACGCGGTATGACATGGGGAATGGGCAGCCTTTCCTTGCTCGCTACATCCAAGCATACAGCAAACCGAACAGGTTGCCAGCAGTGAGGCTCATGTACCAGCCGACGATGTTGAGCCGCGGAAGCAGAGCCGGCACGATGATGAGCACCACCATCAAGATGGGCATCGCGTACTGCTGAACCTTGTAATAGGCGGGCAGGTACTTCCTCGGCAAGACGAACGCGAAGATAGACGAACCGTCGAGCGGCGGAATCGGCAGAATGTTGAAGAAGAGCAGGCACAGGTTGGTCATCACGAACGTGGGCAGGAACACGAAGAACGCGTAATAGGCCACAGGGTTGGCAGGAGACAGCATGCCGGAAGGAAGCAACGACCACAGCGCGAACGCAATGGCGGCGCCGGCGAGCGCCTGCAGCAGGTTGGCAGCCGGGCCGGCGAGGCCCACCATCATATCGCCCTTGCGGGGGTCCTCGAAATACGACGGGTTGTAGGGAACCGGCTTGGCATATCCGAATACGGGCATATTCATCGCCATCAGGCACAACGGCAAAATGACCGTGCCGAACGGGTCGATGTGGCGCACCGGGTTGAGCGACAGGCGCCCCTGGCGCTTGGCGGTGGGGTCGCCCAGCTTGTAGGCGGCGAAACCGTGCGCGGCTTCATGCAGCACGAGCGCGGGAACGAACGCCAGAATGGTGCATAGCAGTGTGGGAAGATCGTACATGGAGCGATAGTGTAGCGGAAGCCGCGGCGCCTACGCCAGCAGTTCGCGGGCGGTTTGCTCGAGCTCGTCGAGCATGGCGACGGCTCCAGGCTGGTCGGGGGCCTTCGCGAACAGGTAGGCTTTGATCTTGGGCTCGGTGCCGCTGGGGCGCACGATGAGCTTTCCGCCCCCCACCAGTCGGAACTCCACCACGTTCGCCTTGGGGAGGTCTGCCACGCCTTGCGCGTAATCGACGGTTTCGGCGATAGCGCGCCCGGCTGCCTGGGCGGGCGGCTGCGTGCGCAGGCGCTCCATGATGTCCGCCATGCGCTGAGCGCCATCGGCGCCAGGGTACGCAATCGAGATGGTGCGGTTCAGCTGCCAGCCGAACTGGTCGTACAGTGCGCGCATAGCCTGCACCAGGGTCTTACCCTGAGCGCGGTAATGGCGCGCCATCTGGCAGATGAGCATGCTGGCGACCACAGCGTCCTTGTCGCGCACATGGGTGCCGGCCAAATAACCGTAGCTTTCCTCGAATCCGAACATGAAGCGGTCGGGCTCGCCGGCAGCCTCCAGACGGGCGATCTGCTCGCCGATGTACTTGAAGCCGGTGAGCGTGCGGCGCAGCTCGAAGCCGTAATGGGCGGCCACGTCGTCGCACATGGCCGACGACACGATGGTGGTCACGGCCACCATGCGCGAGAGGTCCTCGCCACGGGCTGCGCGGCGGCCGGCCAGATAGTCCATCAGCAAGATGCCCATCTCGTTGCCGGTGATAAGCGCGAAGTCATCGCCATCCTCGCACGCCACTCCCACGCGGTCGGCGTCGGGGTCGGTCGCCAGAAGCAGGTCGGGCGCGACGCCTTCGGCCTTGCGAGCGCGACAGGTGGCGATGCCCTCTTCCAACGCCTCGCGGATCTCCGGATTGGGGTACGGGCAGGTGGGAAAATCGCCGTCGGGCTGCGCCTGGCTTTCCACCACCGTCACGTCGTTCACGTCGATGCGGCCGAGCACGCGCGTGACCAGCTCGAGACCCGTGCCGTTGAGCGGGGTGTACACCACCGAAAGCGGCAGCGCGGCTTCCTGGGGGGTTTCAAGCGACTGGGCCAGCGTGGCATCGACGAAGCGGTCGAGCGTGTCCTCGCCGATTTCGCCGACCAGGCCCCTTTCCTGCGCCTCGGCGAAATCCATGATGCGGGGCGCGCGGCCCAGCGCCGGGAAGTAGGCCACCTCGGCGATGCGCTGGGAGATCTCCGCCGCGGCGTCGCTGGTAATCTGGCAGCCGTCGGGACCGTAGGCCTTGTAGCCGTTGTAGGCGGAGGGATTATGGCTGGCCGTCATGTTGATACCGGCCGAGCAGCCCAAGTCGCGCACGGCGAACGAAAGCGTGGGCGTGGGCTCAATGCGCGGGTACAGCAGCGCGCGCACGCCGTTTGCCGCCAGCACCGAAGCCGCCAGCCGGGAAAACTCCAGGCCCTTGTGGCGCGAATCGCGCGCGATGGCCACGCTGGGGTTTTCGAAATGGGCGTTGAGGCAGTCGGCCAGACCCTGGGTTGCGCGCGCCACCGTGTAGCGGTTCATGCGGTTGGTGCCCGCCCCGATCACGCCGCGCAAGCCGGCGGTGCCGAACTCCAGGTCTTGGAAGAACGCATCGGCGACGGCAGCTTCCGCGCCCTCTGCGCCGGCTTCCAAGTCGGCTTCGAGCTGGGCTAGTTCGGCGGACAATTCCGCATCTTCAACGTTTTCCGTCCAGATGTTGAAGCGCTCCATGATTTCTGCGGCGATCGCCATCGTGCACCCTTCCTTCGACATTGCGGTTTCGCGGCGTTTCCCGAATTTTGCTCTAACTTTTTTATTTTACGACAGATGGACGCCCTCATCACGCGGAACCGCACCGCACGCGAAAGGGGCGGCCCGCAAGCCGCCCCTTCGATCGTCGCTTTTCATCGCGTGCGTGCGCTGCTAGCCGCGATATTCCTTTGCCAGCGCCTCGAAGGCGGGCATGCTGTTGCGGATGACGTCGGCATCCACGCAGTAGCCGATGCGCACCCAGCCGGTCACGCCGAAGCTGTCGGAGGGCACCAGCAGCAGCTCGTGCTGCCTTGCACGGTCGGCGAACGCCTGGGCGTCGGGCTCAAGCGCGCGCACCCACAGGTAGAACGCGCCCTCGGGCTCCACGTACTCGTAACCCAGGCGCGACAGGCCCTCGGTGAGCAGCTGGCGGTTGGCGGCGTAGGCGGCAACGTCGCTGGGAACGTCGACGCAGCGCTCGACCACGCGCTGGAACAGCGCCGGCGCGCATACGAAGCCCAGCGCGCGTCCCGCGCCGCAGATGGCGGCGTACACATCCGCGGCTTCCTGGCCGCCCATCTGGTCGGCAGCGAACAGCCAGCCGATGCGCTCACCGGGCAGCGACAACGACTTGGAGTACGAATAGCACACGATGGTGCGCGGGTAGATGGACGGTACCCAGGGGACCTCGGCACCGTAGGTGATCTCGCGGTACGGCTCATCGCTGATGAGGTAGATGCGGGTGCCAAGCTCCTGCTCGCGCTGCTGAAGGGCAGCCGCCAACTGCCCCAGCACCTCGCTGCCGTACACCGCGCCGGTAGGGTTGTTGGGCGAATCGATGATGACGGCAGATGTGCGCTCGGTAATGGCCGCGGCGATGGCGGGCACATCGGGCTGGAAGTCGGACGGGCGGGCAGGCACTTCCACGCAAGTGCAGCCAGCGCTCTCGATGAACACCTTGTACTCAGGGAAATAGGGGGTGAGCACGATCACCTCGTCGCCGGGACGCGTGATGGCGGCAAGCGAGATCGCCAGACCCGCGGCAGCGCCGGCGGTCATGTAGATGTGATCGGCTGAAGCCTGTGCGCCGTAGCGTTTCCGGATGCTGGCGGCGATGGCCTGGCGCACAGCGGGGGTGCCCTGCGCGGGGGTGTAGCCATGCAACTGGCAGGCGGGCTCGGACAACGCGTCGGCGATAGCCTGCGTCACTTCCTGCGGAGCGGGAACCGAGGGGTTACCCAAGCTGAAGTCGAACACCTTGTCCTCCCCGATCTCGGCCTTACGGGCCAAACCGTAGGCGAACAGCTCGCGGATGGCGGAAGGCTCGTTGCCCAGAGCCAGCATCCTTTCGTTGATCATGCTTCAGTCCCCTTCCCTTTTTCATCTCATATGGAAGACAGCCGCATGCAAGCGGCCGTATCGCCCGATTATGGCACAAAAAAAGCCCGGCCCCTGCATGGGGGCCGGGCTTTAACGCCATCCTAACGTGGGGCACGGCGCACAGTTGGCGCCGGCGCGGCCTAGCGATGGCAGCAGCAGCCGTGGCGATGAGCCTTGCGGCCCTTTTTCTTGCCGTTGACGCCCTTGTCCTTCAGCGACAGGATGAGCTTTTCGGTGATGGCGTTGAGCTGATCGACCTCTTCGGCGGACAGGCAGCTCAGGACTTCCTCAGCGGTCTTGTCGTTGGCGGCGGCGCGCTTCTCGGCGATGGCCCGGCCCTCCTCGGTGAGGCTGACGGTGTAGGTGCGCTTGTCGGCATGGTCGCCAATGGTCACGTAGCCGTTGCGCTGGGCCTTTTTCACGATGTCCTTCAGGGTGCCGCGATCGCAACCCAGAATGCCCACCAGCTCGCGCTGGGTGGTGCCGTCATGCTCGAGCAGGGCCTTCATCAGCGCACCCTGGCCGCGCTTGTAGCTTTTGGGGCCCATCTTGTGGAATGCCAGGCGGGTGAGCTTGCTGGCCTTCTTCAGTTGCGCCAGCGTTGCAGCTGCTTCGTTCATAGTGTGTCCTCTTTCTTCGTAATCGATTCTGACGATGAGGCACTATACGGCGATTTATCCGAGTGCTTAATAAGCTTTCCGGATTATTCATTTAACCTTCATAACTGCTATATTTTCGCAGGTTATATACTGTTTTTGAATTATTCACATATTGCGTTATTTTCAGTTCGCACTATATCGTGAAAGAAATAGAGCCGCCACGGGAGAACGCACGAAAAAAAGCGCGCGGATCAAAGTCCGCGCGCTTCGCTGGTTTCTTGAAGGTTCGGATCGGCTTCCGGAGAGTTTCGCTGCCGAAGCTACTTCTTCACCGGGTTCTTACGGTCATAGAAGGGGCTTTTCGAGGCGATGCTCACGGGGATGGCGTACACCTGCTTCGCCTCACCCAAGATGCCTAGGCGCTGCGCGGCCAAGCCTGCCGAGAACATGATGCGCGTATCCACGCGGAAATCGGCCGCCTTCGAGCAGGCGCTGCCCAGCGCAATGCCCACATCCACGCTGTTGATGGCGCACGGCACTCCCTCGGCACGGCCGGCGCATGTGCTGTAACCGCAATGGCCGCAGTTGAGGCCCTGGGCATGCTCTCGCGTGCCCACCAGCATCACGCACTGCGCAGCCTCCACGTTGTTCGCGTCGCGCAGGAAGAACTTGTAGCCCGTCTCCTCGGACACGACGCGCATCTCATCGGCGATGCGCTGCTTATCGTCGCCGGTAGCCACGGCGCATTCGATGATGTCGACGCCCTTGCCCTTCGGCGCCGTGCGCGCCGCCACCATCATCTTCTCCGCGATATCAAGCGCCTGCTTCTCGCGGTTGTCCCGCTCGTTGACTATCATGTTTCACCTCGTTCTCGATACGCCGCATTGCCGCCATACGCCGCTTTACGCCAGCTGCGCATTTGCCGGCAGCGGAACGCCGTCGGCAAATGCGTGATTCCACATGAACCGTGCCTAGGCTCGCTTCGCAACGCCCTTCATGAACACAGCGCCGGTGGGATGGTAGCGGAAGTTCTCCACCTGGGTGCTATGGGCACACAGATTCTTCGAGTGGCTGATCAGCATCCACGGAATCTCCTCTGCCACGATCTCCTCGCATCGCAGATATACCTTGTCGCGATCGTCTCCATCGGGCATCGAGAGGCCTTGGCGGATAAGCTCATCGTACTCGTCATTCTGCCACAATCCCACATTCATCGTGCGACTCTGATCGGATAGCGCGTTCATGAAGTTGTCGGGATCGCCGTTATCGCCCGTCCAGCCGTAAAAGCAGATATCGAAATCTCCGGAGCCGAGCATCGTTCGATAGGTGGCCCAATCGTATGCTTCGATGTCCATCTGCACTCCCACTTCGGCAAAATAACCCTGGACGATGTTCGCTAGCGTCTCGCCTCCCTGCGAATTATACTGGCGCGCATTGGTGTAGGTGATGCATTTCAAGGAGGTCACGCCTCGTTCGGCAAGCGTTTGCCGCGCAGCATCGGGATCGTAGGAAGTCTGCTTCACGTCGGCTGCATACGGGGCCATCCACAACGGCATAACCGAATTCGCCACCGTTGCATACTCGCCATAGATGGTCTCCACCAGCTCCTCTACATTCACCGCTTGGGAAAGAGCCCGACGTACGTCTTTATCGGCGCAGATGGGGCTGGTCATGTTAAAGGCCATGTAGCTTACCGTCATCCCGTCTTCGGCAAACAGTTCGCACCCGTTTTCCACAAGCGTGTCGGCATCGGACTGCGTTATGCCATCGATGATGTCCACTTCACCGTTGATGAGCGCCTGCACGCGCGTATTGACCTCGGGAATGGTGCGGAAAACGACGGTTTTCGTCTTGGGCATGTTCTCCGTATCCCAATAATCCTCGTTGGCGCTGATGATAACGGAGCTCGACGGGTCCCACGACTCGAACTTGTAAGGGCCGGTGCCGCACGGATTGTCGGTGATGTTCTGGTTCGGTGCGGCATCAAGCGCCGTAGGGGAGACGATGGGGGCGCCCAGCATCATCGCGAGATTCTTGAGAAACGGCGTCGATGGAGCGCGCAGGGTGATGCGCAGCGTCAAGTCGTCGACGGCTTCCACCGATTCCACGCCCGTGCCGTCTTCGGCAGAGCCGTATACAAACGACGCATACAGCATGTCGGAAGTGCGATTTGGCTCAAGCTGGCGTTCCATGGATTTTTTAGCAGCCTCGGCATTGAAAGGCGTCCCATCATGGAACACCACGCCGTCGCGAAGGGGAATGGTGTAGACAAGCCCATCCTCGCTTATGTCGGGAAGCTCGGTGGCCAGACAGGGCTCCACGGTGGTGTCCGTTTCCGCGTAGCGGTAAAGCCCCTCGTAGATATTGCAAGAAACCTTGCAGGATTCGCCATCGTCGAAGAAGGCAGGATCAAGCGCAGTTGGGTCGGCATCCTGCGCATAGGTAATGGATTCGGCAATCGAAGACGCGCCATCATCCCCGGAAGACGATCCGGACTGACTGCTGCATCCCGCCATGCCCGTCAGGCCGAAACCGGCCGCCGCCGCCCCGATCAGCCCGATGAACGCACGACGATCCACTACAGGTGCATTTTGAGACATGAAAGCCCTCCTCTTTGAAAGAAAGCGCATGCCGACCAACCTCCGCAGACACCGAAGGCCGACAGCACATATATGGTTTACGGAAAGATCGGCCACGCAGAACAGCCGAAAGGGCAACGATTCGATACGAGCAGAAGCATCGTCGCTATGACAAACGAACTATAGCGCCCTCAAGATGCGGGGGCGGGTCGATTTCCCGACAGCGGGCGTTCTGCCGGAAGGAGCGGTCTGTCGCCTCATCACCGCAGTAGAGCGCTGGAGTGACTTTGGTCCGATCTCGACGGGAGCCCCATGCACCGTGGCAGGAAACGAAACGAGGGCTGCCGAAGGATCGAGCATCCTCCAGCAGCCCTCGCCGCATCGCATTCCGGAAACCGCCGCCCGCACCGGATCATTGGCTACGAGATATGCCCCAGGAAGTCCTTCGTGCGCTCGGACTGAGGGTTGTCGAACACCTCATCGGGGGTGCCCTGCTCGACGATGACGCCGCCATCCATGAACACCACGCGGTCGGCAACGTCGCGGGCGAAGCCCATCTCGTGGGTGACCACGATCATGGTCATGCCCTCGCGCGCAAGCTCCTTCATGACGTTGAGCACATCGCGCACCAGCTCGGGGTCGAGCGCGCTGGTGGCCTCGTCGAACAGCATCACGTGCGGATTCATTGCCAGGGCGCGCGCGATGGCAACGCGCTGCTGCTGGCCGCCGGAAAGCTGGCTGGGCTTGTAATCCACGCGCTCCCCCAAACCTACGCGCTCGAGCTGCTCGATGGCGATCTTCTCGGCCTCCTCCTTGGAGCGCTTCAGCACCTTGGTCTGCGCAAGCATCACGTTCTTCTTAGCCGTGAGGTGCGGGAATAGGTTGAAGTTCTGGAACACCATGCCCACTTTGGCGCGCACCTTGTTGATGTCGGTGTCCTTCGCGGTGATCTCGATGTCCTCGAAGAAGATCTTGCCGCCGGTGGGCTGCTCCAAGCGATTGATGCAGCGCAGCATGGTGGATTTGCCCGAGCCGGACGGGCCCAGGATGACCACCACTTCGCCGCGGAAGACGTCCAGATCCACCCCGCGCAGGACCACCAGATCGTCAAAGCTCTTACGCAGGTCGCGGATGCGCACGATAGGCTGCTCGCCCGCCTGCTTGCGCTCCTCCTCCACGTGGACGGGGGCATCGTGCTGGATGCCGTCGGCGGGTTTTCCGATAGTGCAGCCTTCCGGGGCCGTTTGCTTGGTTTGATCTTCGGTCATTTCGGCACCTTCCCCTTACAGGCTGGACATCTGCTCGGGCGTGATGCCCGCATTGTCGGATGCTCCGCGCGCAGCATCGGCAGCGTCGCGCGTCTCGGCGGCGGGCCGCTGCGCCATGTCGCGCACCAGGCCGCGCTTCCTGTCCTTCTTGCGCTTCTTCTTGGACGAGGCTCCGGTGTCGTTGCCGGCCAGGCGCATCTCCAGCTTGCCGACGACCTTCGCCAGCGGCAACGTGATAACCAGGTAGAACAGCGCCGCCACGATGTAAGGCGTGATGGAACCGGTAGCCGCCACGATGGTCTTGGCGTACATGACGATTTCCATGACACCCACGGCAGCAAGCATCGAGGTGTCCTTATACAGCAGGATGAACTCGCTGGTCATGGTGGGGATGACGCGGCGCACCGTCTGCGGGATGATGACGAACAGCATGGTCTGCGCGCCGTTCATACCCAAGCTGCGCGATGCCTCGAACTGCCCTTTGGGAATGGACTGGATGCCGGCGCGGAAAATCTCGCACAGGTAGGCGCCCGAGTTCATGAACAGCACGATCACGCCCAAGGGGAACGTGGGAATCTGCACGCCCGCCAGCGGCAAGCCGAAGAATGCGATGTAGATCTGCAGGAACAGCGGCGTGCCGCGCACAATGTTCACATACGTGGTGCCGATGCCGCGCAGCACGCGGAATTTCGACATGCGCATGAGAGACAGCACGAAGCCAAGCGGGATGGCAAGAGGAAACGCGCACGCAACGATGGCGATTGCCTGCAGGAAACCCCAGAACACCACCGGCAGGCTGGTGACCAGGAGCACCGGGTTCAAGAACAGCTTGAGGAACGTGTTGGAATTCCATGCCTGCACCCATTCCTGTTCGGCCAGGTAGTTGCCCGCCTGCTCGAACGGATCGACGCCCGCCACAGCGATGACGGGGATGTCGGAGATGTCGGCGGTGGCGCCGTCGGAGGTGGAGTAGGAGCCCGTCACCTGCATGTCGCCGCCCGCTGCGGGGAAGAACACATCGTAGATCTCCAAGCGCAGCTCGCCCTCCTGGACGATAGGCTCGGCGAACGTCGCGGTGAAATCCTGCCCCTGCGTGGAAAATTCCACATCGGGATAATTGCGCTCCATGCGGTCGGGGCCGGTGAGCAGCGTGGCGCGGGCGTCTTCGGTGGAAAACGTCGTGCCCTGCGGCAGCGTGAGCGTGACCGCGGTTATACCCTCGCCTTCAGCCACTTCGGCATCCCACTGGATGCGCGTTTCGGTGGCGCCTAGGATGTCGTTGCTGCCTGCGGCATCGTCATTGGGACGGGCGGAACAGCCGGTGGTTTGAAGCGCCAGCGCCTGGGAAGGCAGCAGGCCGATTGCCAGGGACGCAGCCACGACCAGCGCGAACGCCGCCATCACAAACGTGACGGCACGCGAGTGGCCGGTGGTGAGCGGTTGTTGGACGTATTGCATGGCTCTCGTTTCTCGAAAAGCGATCAACTGCCGCGGATCCTCTTTCGCAGAGGCCCCGCGGCGGCAGGTCGGCAGACGGATCGAAAGGGCTATATTACGCCAGAAAGCCGACCCGGCAAAATCGCCAGGTCGGCATCTGCGGAACTCATGGATCGTTCTTGGCGTAGCTGAAGCCGGCAAGAATTCCGACGAGGCTACCTTAGCCCAACCACTGGGAGGTGAGGTCGTCGATGGTGCCGTCCTCCTGCAGCGCGGCGATTGCCTCGTTGATGGCGGCGGTCAGCTCGGGGTTGTCCTTCGACACGGCAACGGCGTACTCCTCGCCGGTCGCCTCATTCATGACGATCTCGGCATCGGTGTAAGCGTCGGAAACCATCTGCTCCACAACGGCCTTGTCCATGCACACGGCGTTGGCCTGGCCTGCCTGCATCGCAGCAAAGCAGTCGGTGGCGTTGCCATAGGGCTGGATGGTGGCGTTCGGGAAGTTCTCCTGCGCGAAGGTCTCACCGGTGGTGCCGGACTGCACGGCGATGATCATGCCCTCGGCATTCAGCGCATCAGCCGCGTTGTCGGAGGTGACGTCGCCGCCCTTCATCACGGCCACGGACTGGTCGGCGATGTAGTACGGATCGGTGAAGTCGACGGACTCGGCGCGCTCGGGGTCGACCGTGATGCCGGAGATGCCCACGTCGGCCTGGCCGCCTGCCTGGATGGCGGGCACGATGCCGTCGAACTGGATGGTGGTGAACTCGGCCTCGAGGCCCAGCTGCTCGGCGATTGCCTTGCCCAGGTCGATGTCGAAGCCCACGTACTCGTCGCCTTCGAGGTTCTCGAATGGCGGGAAGTCGGGCGAGGTGGCGATGGTCAGTTTGCCGTCGTTGATGAGCGAATAGCTGCCGCCATCGGTGCTCTCCTCGGCAGGCTGGCTGCTGGAGCAGCCGAACAGGCCCAGGGACGCTGCCAGAGCGCCGCACGCGACGAAGGCAGCCATCTTCTTGAACTTCATTTCCCTTTCCCCTTTCCTCAGGTTTTCCCGACGCCTGCGGGCGACGGGGCCGAACGCGCGGGAACGCGCTCGGACACTTTGCAATAAAGCCAGTTCACTATACGCTTTTCATGCATGATAATCAATTAACCGCGAGGGTTTATGCAGCATTTAAGCAGCTGCGCGCCGGGGACGGCGAGCCCCTATGCGACCGGGGCGCAAAACGCCGCGCCGCAACGGGGAATCGGTCCCGAGGCGGGCATGCGGCAGCGAGCAGATCGCGTGAGGAAAGGGATGGGACGTACTCGCCTGCCGCCTGCTTAATGCCCGCCTGGGATAGCGCGGTAGTCGCATCTCGCGCTTGAGAGCACCGCGCAGGGCCGATGGGGAGGGAAGGGCTCATCTCCCTGCGCGCCTCCATGGTAGGCGGGCAAGATCAGAGGCAGTTAAGCGGAAGATAAAATGCAGGGCAAATCGCCGTGCAGGTTCCGTGGAGACGTCTAGCCCTGCAGCGAATGGACGAACACGCCGCCGTCCTTCACACGCACGAGCACGGCGTCGCCGTCGGCGACATCAGGCGCGTCGACTTGCAGGTTCCCCGCCGTGAACAGCCCCGCTTCGACCCGACCGCGTATGGCGGAGGTGTCGCCGAAGCATGCCGACACCGCCTTGTGCTGCGGGCGTAGCAGGATATCGGCGGGCGTGCCCTCCTGGAGCAGGCGTCCTGCGCCCAGATACACGATGCGATCGCTCATCACCAGCGCCTCGTCGGGGTCGTGGGTGACCATGAGCGTGGTCATGCCGAACTCGCGATGCAGGCGCAGAACGAGCTGGCGCATGTCGTCTCGCAGCTGCTCGTCCAAGCCGCTGAACGGCTCGTCCAACAGCATCGCGCGCGGCTTGCCCGCCAGCGCGCGGGCAAGCGCCA
This sequence comes from Eggerthellaceae bacterium, assembly GCA_036306585.1. Classification (GTDB taxonomy): domain Bacteria; phylum Actinomycetota; class Coriobacteriia; order Coriobacteriales; family Eggerthellaceae; genus Aphodovivens. The sequence goes on along the minus strand of JAXJZF010000007.1, from coordinate 319,743 downwards.
CGCGCTGCTGTTGCCCGCCGGAAAGCTGGCTCACGCGACGGTCGCCCATGCCCTCAAGCTGCACGGCGGCCAACAAGCGGTCGGCCTCCTGACGACGCTCGTCCTTCCCTGCATGCTGCATCTTCAACGGAAACGCCACGTTATCGCGGGCGTTCATGTTGGGGAACAGGCGGATATCCTGGAAGACGATGGCGCACCCGCGCTTGTGCGTTGGCAGATCGTCCACGCATTCGCCGTCGAAGCGCACCTGGCCCGCATCTTGGAACAGCAGCCCGGCGATGATCTTCAGTGTGGTCGATTTGCCCGCGCCCGATTCGCCCAGCACCGACACGAACTCCCGGTCGCGCACCTCGAACGACACATCGTCGAGGATGCGCTTGCCGTCCAGCGCCAGCCTTATGTGATCGAATTCCAGATGCATGGGGTCCTTCCCGCCTTCCGTTCGTGCCGCCGCCCGCCTACGCCCTGCGAGGAACGCTATCCGTACAGATTGCGGTCCTCGCTCACGCCGAAACGCTTGAGCAGCAGCTCGAAGATCAGAAACACCGCCAACGTGATGACTATGAACGTCAAGCCGTACGCCGCGGCGATGGTGCGATCGCCGCTTGACAGGTAGGGGAACAGCACGACGGCAAACGTGCGCACCGACCCCCCGCCGATGAGCAGCGTGAGGAAGTATTGCGAGAACGACATGATGTAGCACATCGAAAGCGACGAGAGGATGCCCGGCAGGATAGCCGGGATAGTCACATGCAGCGTGGTGGCCAAGGTGCCCGCCCCCAGCGAGCGCGCCGCGTCCTCAAGCCGCGTGCCCGCCGCCCGCGTCACATCGCTCATGATGATGATCGCGTAGGGCAGCGCCACGATGGCATGCGACAGGACGACACCGGGCACCGTACGCGCGATGCCCGCATGGATGAACAGCACCTGCACGCCCATGGCGAACACGGTGACGGGGATGATGAACGGCAGGATGACGCCGAAGCCGAACAATGCCCTGCCCCGCCAACGGTAATGCGCCACCGCTCGCGCCGCGAGGGCGGCAACGATCGTGGACAGCACCGCCGTCGCCAGCGCAATCCCCACGCTCATGAAGATCATGGGCAAGCCTGTCCCCAGCCTGCCCGAGAACACCTCCTCGAACCCGCGCAGCGAGAACTCGCGCGGCAGCAGATCGGGCCAAGCCCAGCGATCGGCAAATGCCCACATCGCGATGAGTGCGATGGGAATGATCACGCAGATGAGGTGCGCGATCACGAACACGCGGGCAACCGGGGCCGCATTCGCCTTGCGCCGGCTCATCGCGCACCGCCTTTACGCTCGCGATTGAGGATGGCGAAGTACGCGAGCGCGATCAGCGAGCACAGAAGCGTCATGATGCCATTGAGAGCCATGGCATAGCAACGGTTGACGATATCGGGGTCTTGGAACTCGACATAGGCCAGCACGGGCATCGCCTGCGGCAAGGTGGGCCCCAGCAAAAACGGCACCTCGTAGGAGCCGAAGGCAAAAGCGAACACCACCATGAACGCCTTGGCAATGGCGCCGCCGCACAGCGGCAGCGTCACGCCGAAGAACGCCCGCAACGGCCCCGCACCCAGCATGGCCGCGGCTTCGCCCAGGGAATCGGAAATGTTCGACATGATGGTGATGGTGCTGAAAGCGATGAAGGGAATCTCCTTCCATGCATACACCACGATGATACCCCAACCCGACACCGCGCCCACCACCGAGGTGAACGAGTTCGGATCGGAGACGATGCCGAATGCGGCAAGGACGCGGGGGAACAAGCCCGATCCTGCGAAAAGGAACATCACCGCTAGGGCGACCAGCGCATGCATGGTCATGATGGGGATCTGAATGCCCGCCAAGCGCGCAATGCGACTCGCGCGGATGCGGGTCATGAACGCCGCCAGCGCCACGCCGCCCACGACCGCCACCGCCGACGACGCTGCGGCGAGGTAGAGGCTGTACAGGATGGAGCTGGCCAGGTCGCTGCGAGTGAGGGCCTCGATGTAGTAATCCAACGTGAATTCGGTGCGACCGAGGAACGGCATGATGCCGAACCCCTGCAGCACGCCGTTCACCACGCCATATAGAAACACCAGGATGAACACGATGGCGGGCAACGCCAGCAGATACGGCATAATAGCGTGCTTGGTTTTCCGCGAAATCAACCGCATTGCCCGACCTCCTTCGCCTTCGTCGTCCCGGACACCCCCGCGCACGGCGGGCAGCCATGCGCGGATGACAGCATAGCACCGCCTCCCCGCGTGGACACGTGGCCCGCGCATGGGAGGCGGATAGGTTCGGCGGCAGCACGACGAATCATTCGAAGATGCCGCATCGATGTCGGATTAGGACTATTTGCCCACCACTTCGTCGAGCCACAGCTGCTCGATCACGGGAATGACCGGACCGGCAGCCTCGGCCACGCGCACGTCCAACAGCTCGGACAGCGGCAGCTGCGTGCTGCCCAGTTCCACGGCGTCGAAGGCATCGCGGGTTTCCTCGGGCAGCTTATCCATGTCGAGAACGGTGATATTGCCCAGCGTCTCATACTGGTCGAGCTGCATGTCGGGGCTCATCACCTCGTTGATTGCCACGAGGGCGGCTGCCTTATGGGGCGCGTTCGCCGCAATGGCCATGTAGTTGGTGTTGCCCACCGTGCCCGACTCGAACACGAACGACTTGGTGGTTTCGGGCAGCACACCGTTATCGACGTCGGCCTGGGGCGCGCCATAACCCATGTTCATGATCAGCTCGCCGTCGGCGTACATGGTGCCCACGGTGGTGGAGTCGGTCGGGAAGGTGGTGCCCTGGTTCCACAGGTAGGGGTTCAGCGAGCGCAGGTACTCCAGACCGGGTTCGATGATGGCCTTGACCTCTTCCTCGGCGGGATCGGTCATAGTGGAGAGTTTCTCGAACTCCTCCTTGCCGATCACACCTGCGATGAGGCAGGAGATGAACGCGGTGCCGGTAAAGTCGCCAGGCTGCGGATAGGTCACCTGGCCGGCGTGCTCCTGACAGAACGATAGGAACTCATCGGGGTTTTTAGGCGTCTCGGAGATGACAGCGCCGTCAACCCACATCTGCATCTGCGCTTTAGCATAGGGAGCCTCGTAGCCTTCCACCGGGCTGCCGAAGTCGTAGGCGATGTCGGCGGCTTCGCCGTCAACGTAGTCGCGCATGTTGGGCAGGTAGTCGGTGAAGGGGCCCCACAAGTAGCCGTTCTCTTTGGTGGAGTAGAAGTTCTCGCCGTTGATCCAGATGAAATCGATGGATCCGTCGGCGTTCGGGTCGGCCTGCATCTCGCCGGACAACTGGGTGAGGATGTCGTTGATGTCCATGCCCACCAGCTCTAGCGTGATGTCGTACTTCTCCTTGAGATCGGGGATGAGCACGTTTTCGATCCACTCATTGCGACTGGCGTCCCCACCGTAGCCGTACCAGCTGACCGTCTGGCCCTTCGCCGCCTCCAAAACGGCGTCCCAGTTGGAATAATCGACCTCGGCTGCCGCATCGTCGCCCGAGCCTTCACCGGCTCCGGAGCAGCCCGCCAGGGCGCCGCCCAGGGCGACCGTAGCGCCTGCGGCGCCGGCGAACCTGAACAGCTGACGACGCGAAATGCTCTTCTCCATGACGCTCCCATCCCTTTAAACATGATCTGCTAATTGTGCAAAGCCCATAGTGAGCTTGATGCATTATAAGACTTGATCTAACTGATGGCAACAGCAGCTCGGCGCCACGCCGCCAGGACCTCCGCGCGAAAGCGTGCGGGCTCGGCGATTGCCGGGGTTTCCGCCACAGCGCAGGGCACCCCCTCCGCAGCGCACTCGAGCAAGCCCACGCCCAGGAAGCGGTCGTTGAGCGAGATGCGACGTTGCTCGGGCTTGAACAGATCAGGGCGGATGAGCGCAGCGGCAGCCACCACGTCCCAGCACACGAACCCCCTGGTGCCATAGCGCCGCGCCATGTCATCGAACCAATAACGGCAGGTACGATGGACCCACGACCCCTCGTCGAACGCCTTGCGAAAATCCTCGAGAGCGAACAGCGCCGGCAGGCAATGCTGGGATGTGGCGATGCGCACCGGGCACGGCGCCTCCAGCACCGCGCGTGCGGCTGCAGGGTCGCAGGAAAGGTTGAGCTCGTTCATGATCGCGCCGTTGAAGGCGAGGGTTTCGGTGATGCCCCCCATGAGAGTGATGCTGGCAGCGTTGGCGAAGAACGCCGGGTCGACGGCTGCCGCACCTCGCAGGTTGGTGAGCGACCCGAGCGCCACGATGTGAATCTGCCCCGGATTGTCCGCCGTGACGCGCGCTAGGAACCGGGCGGCATCGCTGTCGGGATCATCGGGACCGGCGGCGCCCCGATGCACGGGGATGCGCGCACCCGCCGAGGCGAGCGCATCCATTAACGATGCGGTGGCGCGCCCCACCGTATCGATATCGCTGTTGCCGTAGGCGGTGCACACCGCCTCCACCTGCGCCAGCTCGGGATTGCCTAGCAGGAACAGCAAGGCCAGGCCGTCGTCGATATCGCAACCCGGCACCCCCATCGTATTGTCGAAATCCACGACGATGCGCTTCGCCATCTCCGTCATCGCGCCCTCCCATTCGCCATGCGCCATTGTCGGCGCTGGATGGATATGATCTAATACTTGCGGATAGCAGTATAGAACATCGGAGGAACCATGCAGCAGGGATGGGATGACGCGCGCGCCTATATCGAACGGTCCAGGGAATTGAGAGACACGCTGGGCGTGCCGGACGGGGAGGAGCTGCACCTTGCACCGCTAGCCCAGGGCGAGCACAACTCGAACTTCCTTCTAACCTGGAACGGCGAGCCGGGCAAGGCGATCCTGCGCTTGAACTTCTCCAGCCAGATGGGGTTGGACGACCAGGTGGGCTACGAATTCGCTGCCCTGCAGGGGCTCGCCGCCAGCGGACGCACCCCCGCCCCGCTGTTCGCGGATGGGTCGCGCACGGTCGTCGGGCGCGGCGTGCTTGCCATGGAATTCTGCGAGGGGCGCCATCTGGAATACACGCGACCAGGCGACGTAAATGCGGCGGCAAGCATCCTCGCCGACATCCACAGCGTGCGCCCGCATGAAGATTCCCCGCTTGTGCGCCCCGCAGATCCCCTGGCCGAGCAGCTGCGGGAATGCGTCGGACTGTTCGCCGTCTACCGCTCGTGGGCGCAGGCAGACGTGCAGGTCGTGAAAACGGTTGACCGGCTGTTCAAGCGCACACAGGACACTTTGAACACCGTATCAAACGCCACCGACCGCGAGCACATCCTCAACACCGAGGCGGTATCGGACCATTTCCTCATCCCGGGCGATGGCGCAGGCGCGCGCATGGTGGATTGGGAGAAGCCCATCATTGGCGAGGTTGCCCAGGATGTGGCGTACTTTCTTTCTCCCACCACCACCATCTGGAAGATCGATTTCATCTTCTCCGACGAAGAGCGCGCGCGGTTCGTCGACGCCTATTGGCAAGCAGTGGACGATCGGTTCCCGCGCCGCGGGTTCGACGAGCGCTTCGCGGCCTACGTCCAGACGAACTGCCTGCGCGGCATCACCTGGAGCGCGGCGGCGACCGTGGAGTACCGAAACCCCGAACGAGCGCTGAAGAACGCCGATACCGAAGCGCGCCTGGGGCTGTACTTGGCACCCGGGTTCCTCTCGTCGATGGAGCAGCGGTTCTTCTCGTAGACGAAAGGCCCCGCCGTGCAGGCGGCGCTCCGCGCAGACGCGCGTCCAAGCAAATGCCCCTCCCCCCAGAGCATGCGGGAAGAGTTTCGCACTATCCCATCAGATCCGTGGATCGGAGGTGCGCTGTCCGGCTCAATTGCATTATCATTAGTTGGCAATACGCTTCGCACAAGGAGAATCGCCCATGGCATCGACCGACGTCGCCCCATCCAGCAAGGACAAACGTCCCAGCAAGGGAACGCGCATCGTCCTGTCCGCCGCGCCCGCATGGCCGGCGACCCGTCCGACAGGATGGCAGTCCACCCCCGTCGGCGACTGGTCCACCACCAAGGGGAAAACGCTGCACGTGGCGCCGCCGCGCGTCAACGCGCCCGGACAGTCTTCCGACCATGCTGCCGGAGACGTGGACCCCATCGAGAAGGAGCCGCTTATCGCGCTCGACGCGCTCGATCCCAGCTCGCTGAGCGCCAAGGACCTGGCACGCGTCCAAGCTGCCGAGCGAAAGACGCGCGAGATCCTGCAGAAGTACCGCGCTGCCATGCGCGAGATGATGGTGCGCTGCGAGATCATCGACCAGGACCTCAACCTGAAGAAACACCGCAACCCCATCCATCACGTGGAATCGCGCATCAAAAGCCCCGAGAGCATCTTCGAGAAGCTGGGCCGCTACGGCAAGGAGCCCACGCTCGAGAACATGGAGCGCTACCTGATGGATATCGCAGGCATCCGCATCATATGTTCCTACATCCAAGACGTCTACAACATGCTCGACCTGCTAAAACGCCAGGACGACCTGGTGATCGTCAACGTGAAGGACTACATCAAGAACCCCAAGCCCAACGGCTACCGCAGCCTGCATGTGATCATCCGCATCCCGGTGTACTTTCTGGACAAGAAGGAGCTCATCCCGGTGGAAATCCAGCTGCGCACCATTGCCATGGATTTCTGGGCCAGCCTCGAGCACGATCTGAAGTACAAGGCAGTGCGCAAGATCCAGGGCATCGACTCGTATCATGAGCTGAAGGATTGCAGCCGCATCATCGAGGAAGTGGAAAGCCGCATGCAGGTATTGGCGCGCGCCCTCGATGCCGACGACGAAGACGATCGACCGGCTTCGTAGCCCGCGTGCGACACGCAAACCCCCGTTTTAACAAGCAAGGCCCTGGGTTCTGCGCGAACCCAGGGCCTTTTCCTCGCGATGTCCCTTTATCAGCGGGGCACGCGTGCGCTACCGCTTCCCCGTAAGACCGCGCGCGATCATGGAGGCGATGCGGCGCTCGCGCTTGATGCCGGGATCGGACGGTGCCGCGATGCAACGCCAGAAGAAGTGCGCATAGTGGCACACCACGAACAGCACCATGCCACAGGCGAGCACGGTCTCCACCACCAGCAGCGCGTCGAGGAACGTCGAGAACGCGCCCGGAGCCAGCACGCCTTGCGAACGCAAAAGCGTCGTAGCGCGGCTCAGCGCCGTAGCGGTGATGACGAAGGGGAAGGTCATAGCCGCGAAGCTGGGATAGAACTTCAGCTTCACGAACAGAGGCAGACGCGAAAGCACCACCAGCAGCAAAATCTGCGCCAGCACCAGCAGCACGATGACGAAAGCGACATTGGGCTGATCGGCGGCTGCCAGATAGCCGGCGAGCGAGAGGCTCATGGGCGCCGTGTAGATGCAGAACAGAGGGCGCGCCGCCTCGGGAACCTCGTGCTTGAAATAACGCGTGGTCACCACAACCAGCAGCACCAGATAGCAGGCGAACCCGAACCAGAACAGCACGTTGCCTACCGCCTCCATGCCAAACGTCGGACTGGACACCGAGCCCACGATGATGCCCACATAGCAGATGAAGTACGTGGGAAACACCTCGCTCAGCTTGAAATGGCGAATATAGGTGGCGGTGAACCACAGCATCAGGCAGAGATGCCCCGCGATCGCCGCGACCCACAGGCACAGCGCGGCGGTATGCAACACGGGCGCGAGGTAGGTGGACAGCTGCATCAACGTCATGAACAGCGTGGCGCTGACGCTCGCCGCAATGGAGTTATGCAAGTCGTCGCGAATCGTCTTAGGGAACAGGACGATCTTCGCGAACAGCAGCAAGATGAAGCAGGCGGACAGCACGCCGCACACGATGTGGACGATTTCAGAATAAGGTTGCAGCAAGATGCCCAAAGCGGCCAAGCCCAGCGCCACGCCGGCGGCGGGAATGGGAACTTGCTTTATCAGATCGCGCATCGGCCCTCCTTCGAACGGCGGGCGCACGGCCCGCTCGAAAGCAAACTTGGGCATTCTCCCATACCGCGCCGACGGCGAAACCCCGCCTCAGGGGAAATCAAAAAATTGCTACAAGTCGTGTAGCAGAATGCACAAACCGTTAGTCCTCGCGTTTTGCCTGTCGCCAGAGATCCTCCTGTTCGCCAGTGGAAAGCTCCTCGATGCTTTTACCCTCGTTCCAAGCCTTCTGCTCCATGAACGCCCATCGACGGCGAAACTTGCCGCAGGTGGCGCGCAGCGCGTCCTCGGCATCGATGCCCATGCGGCGCGCCACGTTGACCAGCGAGAACAGCACATCGCCGAACTCCATCTCCACGGCGGCGACCAGCTGATCGGGGTCGGCGTCGGCGGGCGCACCCTGCGGCAGCCGCCCGTTCACGCTCACTTTGCCCTTCGAGCCCTTCGGGGCGGCGGCATAGGCGGCCTTCAGCTCGCCCACCTCCTCGGCAACCTGCGCCCACACGTCGTCGAGCGTTTCCCATTCGAACCCGGCGGCGACGGCCTTGCGCGATATCTTCTGCGCCTGCATCAGCGCGGGGAAACTGGTGGGCACCCCGTCGAGCAGCCCCTCGCGCGCCTGGCCGGCGTCATCGGCGCGGGCGTCGGCAGCTTCCTTCTCGGCCATCTTGACCTGATCCCACAAGCCCAGCACAGCCGATGCGTCCTCGGCGGATAGGTCGCCGAACACATGCGGATGGCGGCGGATCATCTTGGCGTTCACATCGGCGCATACATCGTCGATGGTGAACTCGCCGGCATCGGCGGCTATCTGGCTTTGCAGCACAACCTGCAGCAGCACGTCGCCCAGTTCTTCGCGCAGATGCTCCATGCTGTCCTTCTCGATGGCGTCCACGGCCTCGTAGGCTTCCTCGATCATGTTATGGGCAATGCTGCCGTGCGTCTGCTCTCGATCCCACGGGCATCCGTCCGGAGCGCGCAACGCCGAAATCGTCGCCACGAACGCGTCGAAATCGGGGTGCTGCTTCGGGTTTGCCACCCGCTGCGCCGCGGTTTGCGGCTCGGACGCCTTTTGCTCTGCCATCTGGGCTCCTCTCCGTCGGGCTATGCGTTCATGCTCTTCACGACCAGCACCGCCGCCACGATCACGACGATGCATGCTACCAGCGCGACGACGGCGCCGATGACCGCCTTGGCGGGCGGCTTGGCCTTGCGGTTGGCCATCAGCTCGCCGCGCAGGACGGCCTCGCGCTTCGCGGCATCGCCCTTCTCGCGCTTGTGCTCGCCGTTTTCGCGCGCGCCCGTGCCTGCATGGTTGTTCGGCATGTCCATTGCCTTTCCTCCGCTCTCGAACGTTGTGCTAGGCTCCACTCTAGCGCATTTTCCCATCGCCATCGCATAAGGAGGCACGCCCATGCCCGAACCCGCGCAACGCACCCGCGACTGGCCCGCCATCGCCGCGCGCATCGCAGTGGCCGCCGTGTTCGCGCTGAACGTGCAATGCGCGCTGCAGTTCGTGCTGCAGCCCCAAGCGCATGCGGGCGCCTACGAGCTCTCGGGCGTCGCCGGACAGGCGGCGGTCCGGGGGTTGGGCGTGGCGTTCCTCATGTGGAATGCCACGTATCCGGCGGTCATCGCCAGCCCGCGCCGGTTCCGCGCGCTGTTCGCCGTGGTGCTTGTGCAGCAGGCCATCGGGCTTGCGGGGGAGTCGTTCATCCTGTGGGGGCTGCCAGCGGGCCACGAGGTCCTTGCCGGGAGCATACTGCGCTTCATCGCCTTCGATGCAGCGGGACTCGTCCTTATGGGGGCGGCCTTCCTCGCATTGAGAAAACGGCATGCATGAACTGGTAGAATGCGGGATATGCCGCTTTCACGGCAGCGTATTCGAAACGTAGGCGGCCGCGCCGCGCAACAAGGCTCCGGCCGACGCGGGGCTAGATGCAAGGGGGAATATGATAGACGCAAAGCAGGCGGCGCTTGTGCTGATCGATATGCAGAACGGGTTTATCTGCCCCAAGTCGTCGCTATGCGTGGCAGGCGCGCAAGCGACCGTGCCCGCATGCGCGCGGGCGCTCCAAGCGGCGCGCGCCATGGGGATGGCCGTGTACCATGTGCGCCGCTCCTACGCCGAGGACGGCAGCAATGTGGAGCCGGTGCGCTACCGCACCTGGATCGACGGCGGCAAACCGCTGTGCGAAACCGGCGACGACCCCTCCCTCGCCGAGGCGCCCGCCGAGCTCGAGCCCGCCGACAACGAGGTGGTCATCGTGAAGCCGCGCTTCTCGGCGCTGTTCGCCACCGACCTGGACAAGCTCCTGCGCGAGACGGGCATCACCACGCTGGTGCTGGCCGGCACCACCACGCCCAACTGCATCCGATCCACCTGCTACGACGCGCTCTCGCTCAACTACAACGTGGCGGTCATCGAAGACTGCACGTCGTCGCGCACCCCCGAGGTGCAGCGCGCCAACATCGAGGACATGGCGTTCATCGGCGCGCACATCATGGACTGCGACACGTTCTGCCGGGAAGGGCTGATGCACGCACCCGACGTGGTGGGCGAGTTCGCCCAAGCGGTGCAGGCGGCAAAGGAAAGGAGCTAGCCATGTCCGTCGTGTCGGTGGAAACCCTAGACGATCGACGCCTGGACGCCTACGCGCGGCTGACCGAGGTGCAGCTGCGCAACAAACTCGAGCCCGAGAAGGGGCTGTTCATCGCGGAATCCGGAAAGGTGATCGAGCGGGCGCTGGCAGCCGGGATGCAGCCGCTGTCGTTTCTGATGGAAGAACGCTGGGTGCCGCAGGTTCAAGGGCTCATCGCGAAGGCGAAGGAAGGGCTCGAGCCGGCCGATGCCGCGCGCCTCGACGAGATTCCCCTGTTCACCGCTCCCGATGACGTGTTGAAGCAGCTGACCGGCTTCGAGCTGACGCGCGGGGCGCTAGGGGCGTTCCGTCGCCCCGCCCTGCCCCGCGTGGAAGACCTGGTACGCGATGCACGGCTGGTCGCCATCCTGGAGAACATCACCAACCACACCAACGTGGGCGCCATCTTCCGCTCGGCGGCGGCACTGGGCGTGGATGCTGTGCTGGTGACGCCCGCCTGCTACGATCCGCTGTACCGTCGCGCCGTGCGCGTGAGCATGGGCACGGTGTTCCAGGTGCCCTGGACGCGCATCGGCACCGATGCCAGCGGCACGCCCGGCCACCCGAGCGCCACATGGTCGGAGAGGGGCATCCCCCTGCTGAAGAGCCTGGGGTTCACCACCTGCGCCATGGCGCTTTCCGACGATTCCATCCCGCTTGGCAGCCCCGAGCTCGCACGCGCCGACAAGCTGGCGGTGGTGCTGGGGACCGAAGGCGAAGGCCTCGAACCCGAGACCATCGCGCGATGCGACTGGACGGTCCGCATCCCCATGATGCACGGCGTCGATTCGCTCAACGTGGCTGCCGCCAGCGCCGTAACGTTCTGGGAGCTGCGGAAACGCTAACCCGCAAGCCTCCCCTTTCGCGCCTGCTCGACGGCGGGCAGCCCCTACTGATCTATTTTCGTACGGGGGTCGCGCAGCTCGTTGGGCATGACGCGCACTTCGTCCCAGCCCATTTCCTTCAAGGCGTTGGCCGTGCGCCACGGCGGCGTGTTGCCGTCGAACGGGGCGCAGTAGTTGAGCGCCTCCACCACGGTGATGTTGTGCATGAGGTCCGCCATGGTGTCCACGTCAGGCACGGGAGGCAGGTAGATGGCGGGAAAACCCAGATCGCGCGCTTTAGCGATGTAGGCAGGCAGCACGGTGAGGCCGTCCTGGTTGTAGAACACGCCGGAATGGTCGAACGCCGTCGTGCGCGGCCATCCCACGATGGACACGCCCATCTCCTGGTCGGGAGCCAGCACGATGCCGCCCTTCTCGTCGACCTCCAGCTTCTGAAGCGCCTCGAACCCACGCACCACGTCGTCGACGGTGAGCGCCGGCATGTCGGCCCCCATGGACAGGATGGTGTCGGCGCCGTCGTCCCACGCCTTCTGGAACGCGTCGTTGTAATGCTCGTCGAAGCTTTTGCCCTCGTCGGCCACGAACACGATCTCGCGTGGCCACGTGCCCGAAACCTCGTAGAGCCTGCGCATGGCATCCAGGTTCGCCGTGGACGCGGTGGAGATGCGCATCTCGTAGACGTCCACGATCTCCTCGCCGGTGCGAGGATCGATCGTATGAGGACGCTGCTCGAGCCGCGTCATGGCAGCGCAGCAAATCTCAGTGACGTCGAACAGCATGCAGTGGTACAGAGCCGATGCCACATCCGGCTGAAACACGCCGTCCTTCAGCACGGTGAGGCGCGTCTTCACCAATCCCGCCTCGGGCACCTTGCTGAACAGCAGCAGCACATTCTTACGTGTTCTCATAGGGAAAAACCTTCATGATCGGGAGCAGAAGCGTGCGACAGCGGTGTGACATTGGATGTACTCCGCTGCCACATTTTGCCACGCAGGTCGAACATAAGTCAGCGAGAAGGGCCCTGGTGCCCGAGATTCGCGGGATCGCGAAGGCGAAGCGTACTGCGGTACGCGAGTCTTCGGGATCGCATGAAGATCGGGTGCCAGGGCCCTTCGCAGCGGAGGCTGGTTCCGCCGGTCGGCAGACCGGCGGAACGCAAACCTACTTCGCAATGAGGACGGAAACCTTGGAGCCGTTCAGAACCTTGTGGCTGACGCTGCCGAGGTAAGCCTTGATGCCGGACAAGCCGCGGCTGCCGATGACCATCAAGTCGTATTCGCCCTTATCGAGCAGCTTGATAATCTCGGTGGCGGGATTGGTGCCAGTGACGATGAGGGTGTCGGTGCGGTCGGAGATCTCGGGAACCTTGTCCCGCGCCTCGGTCAGAAGCTCGCGGCCGTCGGCGACCATCATGTCCAGGATGCTCTTGAAATTGGCCGCCTGGTTGTCATCGAGCAGCGGGATGGGCACCACGTACACCAGGTCGATGTGAGTGTCAGGGCTGGGCGCGGCGACGGACTGCGCCATGGCGAGGGCGCGATCGGAGCCTTCGGAACCGTCAACTGCTACCAGGATCTTCTCGATAGCCATAGCAATCTCCTTCCTTGTGCCCCCAGCGGAGGCGTGGCCGATACTGCATGCATCAGCTGCATGTCTTGGTTTCAGTATAAAGGTTTCGCACGGGGCCGCCGGCTAAAATATGGCGTCGAACGGCTCGGTCGCGCTCACCTGCTCGCGACCGTGCATCAGCTCGGTGAGCCTCCCCGAAAACGTGTCCTGGGTGCCGTCGAGCAGGCGCGCCGTAAGCACCACCTTGTCGGTGAACTGCTCGTCCACCACCTTCGCCCCGCACTCGATCGCCAAACGTTTCACCTGCTCATACGATGAATAGGACATGTCGATGGCGAGGTCGACGCAGCGCGACACCGTCACCTTGTTCGCCGCCGCCAGGCCCGCCTGCGTCGCCTGCGTATAAGCGCGCACCAGCCCGCCCGTGCCCAGCAGCACCCCGCCGAAATAGCGCGTGACCACCACGGCGATGTCGGTGAGCCCTTCATGGCGGATCACCTCGAGCGTGGGCACGCCGGCGGTCTTCTGCGGCTCGCCGTCATCGGAGTAGCGCACGCGCTCGCCGCCGGTGCCCTGTCCGTCAGCAGAGCGCAGCACGTAGGCGTACACGTTGTGACGCGCCATGCGGTTGGAGGCGCGGATCTCTTCCAGAAACGCCAGCGCCTCCTCCTCGGTTTCCACATGGGCAACGCTCGCGATGAAGCGGCTTTTCTTCTCCTCGATCTCTGCCTGCGCATAGCCCTCTATAGTTGTATAGGCTTTCATGCGCATCCTTTCCGATCGATCCTCAATTGGCGGGCAAGGCAAGCAAGCGCCCACTCAAAAAGCCCGTTCCGCCAAAGTATACTTCAGAGGAACGGGCTTCGTCGTCATGGCGCACGCGCAACCTATCGCCGCGTCGTGCGTCGAAAGGGCGTGAACCTCGCTAGGCCATGAGTTTGGCGATGTTCTGGGCGAAGGCAACCGGGTCGTCCAGCTGGATGCCCTCGACAATGAGCGCCTGGTCGTACAGCAGGTTGGTGTACAGGCGCAGCTTCTCGTCATCACCGTCGGCCTTGGCCTTCTTCAGCACCTCGAACACCGGGCTCTTCGCGTTGACCTCGAGTACGCGCTGCGACTTCACTTCGTCGCCGCCCTCGGGGTTGCGCGACATGATCTTCTCCATCTCCAGCGACACCGGACCCTCGGAAGTGATGCAGGCCGGGGTATCGGTGAGGCGGGAGCTCACGGCAACCTTGGTGACCGATCCGCCCAGCGCGTCCTTCATCGCGGTAAACAGGTCCTCGTTCTCCTTGGCAACCTCTTCGGCTTCCTTCTTCTCGTCCTCGGTGGCAAGGTCGATATCACCGCCAGCGACGTTCTTCAGCTCCTTGGCTCCCTCGCCCTTGTCGTCGGCGCCGTAATCGTGCATCGCCATGAAGCAGAACTCGTCGACATCCTGCGTGCACAGCAGCACATCGTATCCCTTCGACAGCACCGTCTTCACGATGGGCATCTTGGCCAGGCGATCGATGGAATCGCCCGCAGCGTAGTAGATGGGCTCCTGGCCTTCGGGCATGGCCTTGATGTACTCGTCGAGCGTTACCATCTTCTGCTCCTTGGCGGAGTAGAACAGCAGCAGCGGCGCCAGCTGGTCTTTGTTCATGCCGTAGCTGGAGTAGATGCCGTACTTCAGGACGCGGCCGAAGTTCTCGAAGAACTGCTCGTAGCCCTCGCGGTCGCTGTCGCGCATGTTCTCGAGGTCGGACGTGATCTTCTTCTCGACGCGCTTGGCGATGGCACGCAGCTGGCTGTTATGCTGCAGCGTCTCGCGCGAGATGTTCAGCGTGAGGTCCTGGCTGTCCACAACGCCGCGCACGAAGTTGTAGTAGTCGGGCAGCAGCTCTTCGCACTTCTCCATGATCAGCACGTTGGAGCTGTACAGCGCCAGGCCCTTCTTGTAGTCGCGGGCGTACAGGTCGTAGGGCTGGCGGCTGGGAATGAACAGCAGCGCGTCGTAGGACAGGGCGCCCTCAGCGTGGATGCTGATGGTGCGCGCAGGGTCGGTGTAATCGTGGAAGTCGGACTTGTAGAATTCGTTGTACTCCTCTTGTGAAACATCGGACTTGCGGCGCTTCCAAATGGGGATCATCGAGTTGATGGTGTCGACTTCGGTGTAATCCTCATATTCGGGCTTGTAGTCGTCGCCGGCATCCTCGGGTTTGGGCTTCTGGCGCGACTTCGTCACTTCCATCTTGATGGGATAGCGCACGTAGTTGCTGTAGCGCTTGATGAGATCCCTCAGGCCGTACTCGGACAGGAAGGTGTCATAGTCGTCCTCGTCGGTGTTGTCCTTCAACGTGAGGATGACGTCAGTGCCATGGCCGTCGCGCTGGGCCTCTTCGATGGTGTAGCCCTCGACGCCGTCGCTCTCCCATGCCCACGCCTCGTCGGAACCGTAGGCCTTCGACACCACGCGCACCTTCTTGGCAACCATGAAGGCGGAGTAGAAGCCCACGCCGAACTGGCCGATGATGTCCACGTCCTCGCCCTGCTGCTCGGCGTTCTCCTGCTTGAAGGCCATGGAGTCGGAATGGGCGATGGTGCCCAGGTTGCGGTCGAGCTCGTCTTTATCCATGCCGATGCCGCTATCGGAGACGGTGATCGTGCGGGCATCCTTATCGAAGGACACCATGATGCCCAGCTCATCCTTGGAAAGCTGGACGGAGCTGTCAGTCAGGCTCTTGAAGTACAGCTTGTCCACGGCGTCCGATGCGTTGGAGATGAGCTCGCGAAGGAAGATCTCGCGATTGGTGTAGATGGAGTTGATCATCAGGTCGAGCAGCTTTTTGCTCTCGGTCTTGAACTTGCGCATATGCAACGCTTCCTTTCTTGCGCACCTTCGAGTGCTTCCCGCGCCCTGGCTGCCTCCGGCGACGCGTCAGGATCGACGCCGTTAGCAGTCAGGCTTCGCGAGTGCTAATTACCAGAGGTAACTATAGCACCCTCACCGTCATGCGCAAGTGAAGTTGCAGAAAATGTGAGCCGTTCACACTGAGATTTGAAAACGGACACCCGGCCGATTCGCTTGTGCCGCCGCGCTACTCTTTCGCGCCGTACTGTTGGTAATAGGCGTCGAGCGCGGCCTTCAACGTGTCGTCGATGACCACGCGGCCGCCCACCTCGCGGTTGTACAGGTACTCGGTGACCTCGGCCATGCTCACGATGGACGCCACGGGGAAGCCGTATTTCTCCTGCACTTCCTTCTGGGCCGTCTTCACGCCGCCCTTGCCCACTTCCATGCGGTTGAGCGAAACGATAAGGCCCTTCACGTCAACCTTCGCCGCGCCCATAAGGATGGGGTAGGTTTCGTCGATGGACTTGCCGGAGGTGGTCACGTCCTCCACCATCACCACGCGATCGCCGTCGTGCAGCTCGGAGCCCAGCAGGTTGCCGGCATCGGCCCCATGGTCCTTGGCCTCCTTGCGGTTGGAGCAGTAGCGCACTTCCTTGCCGTACAGCTCGTGCAATGCAATGGCGGTGACCACGGCCAGCGGGATGCCCTTGTAGGCGGGGCCGAACACCACGTCGAAGTCGAGCCCGAAGTTGTCATGGATGGCGCGGGCATAGTACTCGCCCAGTCGCTTGAGCTGCTCGCCGGTCACATAGGCGCCTGCGTTCATGAAGAACGGGGACTTGCGACCGCTCTTCAACGTGAATTCGCCGAACTTCAGCACGTCGCTTTCCACCATGAACTCGATGAATTCCTGCTTGTACTGCTCCATGGGGCTCCCTCCAACGTTTGCGGAATCAGGGCGTTTTCGCCGTGCCCTCCATAATACCAGCCCGGCGGGAGCGCAGGGCGGCTTCCACGGCGATGCCAGCGATTCCCAGCCAGATGAGCCCCAGGCACACGCCATGGGCGACGGTGAACTCCTCGCCGAAGAAGCCCACCGCCAAGATGAGCGACATGGTGGGGCTCACATATTCCAGAAAGCCGATCATCGTCATGCTGATGCGGTTCGCCGCAGCCGAATACAGCAGCAGCGGGACGGCGGTGAGCACGCCGCTCCCCACAAGGAGCATCGCCAGCATCGCGGGGTCATATACCGCGATGGCGTTGGGCACCGCCGGGGTAAGCTGCCATATCCACGGGGCCATGGCGCCCGCGGCCAGCAGCACGACGCCCAGAACGCCGGTGATGAGCGATTCGAAGGCCATGCCCTGCAGCGCCGGATAGCCGCCTTTCTTCTTCACCGCGCCGTACACGCTGAAGCTGATGGCCAGCGCCAGAATGATCCAATATTCGCCGCCATGAACCACGATGAAGAACGCAACGCCCGCCGCCGCCAGGGCAGTGGCAACCCACTGCATGCGCGTAAGGCGCTCGCGAAACACCGCCATGCCCAACGCGATGGCGCACAGCGGACACAGATAGTAGCCCACGCTGGTCTCCAGCACATGGCCGGTGCTCGCGGCATATACGTACACGCCCCAGTTCACCGTGATGATGAGACCCGACGTCACGAACGTACGCACGGCGCGAGGGTCGCGCAGCAAGTGCAGGAAGCGCGTGCGCTTGACCGCCACGCACAAAACGATGACGAACACGGCGGACCACGCCATGCGCCAGCTGAGCACCTGCAGAGCGGGGATGGCGGAAAGCAGGTTCCAGTACAGCGACATGACGCCCCACAGCAGGTAGCAGCCAAGCCCCTGCAAGAACCCGGTACGGTCGGCGTGCGCGGGAATAGCGGAGGTGGGCAGATCGCCGCCGACGACCACCGACGCTTCCGCGCCATCGTGGGCCGACGGGCTGGCGGGCACGGCAGCCGTCGCGTCGACGGGCCCAGCTGCCGGCAGGTTGGAGGGGCGGTTTGCCACCCCGTTGCTTCGGTTTGCTTCGCTCATGATGGTTACGCTCGCTCTAAGGTGGTCGGGGAAACGAAAACCGCCGGCTCGCACGCAAACGGCAAGCCGGCGGAAGAGATCAGGCGGGCAGCCGGGGTCGCCCGGCGCCAGCGTTGCGGGTGCAGGGCTAGTCTTCTTCGGCTTCCTCGGCTTTCTCTCGCTTAATCCTGCGCGCCAGCACGATGCGCGCGACGAACAAGCTTGCCTCATACAGCACGACCATGGCAGCGAACAGCAGCAACATGGTGACCGGCGAGGCGTCAGGCGTGATCATGGCCGATATGATCATAAGCGCCACATACACCATGCGCCAACTTGCACGCAGCTTCTTGTACGGCACGATGTCGAAGATAGCCAGGAAGAACACCACCAGCGGCAGCTCGAAGGCGAAGCCGAAGCCGATCTCGAACTTCACGATGGTATCGACATAGGTGCTCGCACGGGGCATGCTCGCCGCCCAACCCTGCACCTGCCCGGTGAGGAATTGGAACGCCGGATCAAGGATGACCAAGTAGCAGAAGATGGTGCCGACGATGAATAGGATGACCGCCGCAGCGAAGGCAGGGACGAACCATTTCCGCTCGCTCGGTTTAAGCGCGGGCAGGAAAAACGCCAGAATCTGCCACAAGACGACTGGCGAGCAGGTAACCAACGACGCCCATAGCGCCACCTTGAAGCTGGTGGCAAACGCCTCGAACGGATCGAGTGCGTACAGCATCGCCTGGCCTTCGGGATCCTGCGGCAGATACTCGCT
Source organism: Eggerthellaceae bacterium (assembly GCA_036306585.1). Classification (GTDB taxonomy): domain Bacteria; phylum Actinomycetota; class Coriobacteriia; order Coriobacteriales; family Eggerthellaceae; genus Aphodovivens. The sequence continues at coordinate 301,091 of JAXJZF010000007.1, read as the reverse complement.
GATAGGCAGCAGCAGGAACTGGATAAGGGTGGGAGCGGCGAAATAGAAAATCACCACGCCGATGAACAAGCACACGACGATGCGCACCAGGCGCATGCGCAGCTCGCCCAAATGGTCGAAAAGGGGCATTCGCGCCGGACCGATAGGCATGATCTATTCCCCTTTCTCGCCGGCAACGGGTTCAGCATCGGATTCCGCGCCCGCACTTGGCGCCGCCTTAGCAGGCTGGCCATTTGCGGCGGCACGCTGCTGCTCGATGTCGCGCTTAGCGTCCTCCGCCTTCTTGGCAGCGCGCTCCTTCTCGTAGCGAGCCTTTCGCTCCGAAAAGCTCTCGCGGCGCTCGCCCGAAGCAGTGGTTTTCGCGGCGGGCTTCGCCTGCGTTTTCGTGGAGCCGCCCGACATCCCCTTCGATGACCCGACATTCTCCAGCATGGTGAGCGGGTCCTTGAACGGATCCTTCGAATTGGGATCGTATACTTCGGTCTTAATGACCTTGCTCATTTCCTCCTGAGCACCGCGAAACTTGTTGATCGCCTCGCCCAGCGTCTTGGCCATGGCCGGAAGACGATCGGGACCGACGATCAGAAAGCCGAAGACCAGGATCAGAAAAAACTCGAATCCGCCTATGCCGAACAAAGAAAGCCCCTTTGCCAGAAACCGATATCTCGATTGCGCGCCTCGCGCATTCGCCCGGGCGCACACGTTGGGTCATACTAGCACAACGGGCCACCTTAAAACCGATGGCCCGCGATCTGCGTATCAAATTCCCGTAAGCTGCACCGTTTCGCACGATGCTGAATAGGTGCGGGGAAACTACTTAATTTCCGCTTAAAACAGTGAGCGCCATCGTGGGGATGAACAGCGCCAGGACCAAAATGACGCACACGACAACGGTCACGATGCGCTTGATGCGGTCAGCGCGCTCCTTCTTCGCCTTCGCCCGCTGCTCGCGTTCGCGTGCAGCCTTGATGCGAGCCTCTTTCTGCTTGGCCGTCAACTTCTGCTGCTTGGCCCCCGACTTCTGGGACATGGACTATCCCCTCAGCTTCCCGCGAATCTCGATGACACGCGCTATGGTCTTGGCTACATCGGCGTTCACATGCCAATGGTTCTTCTCGTACAGGACCTCGCCCTCGACCATGGTCATGAGCACGTCAGAGCCGTTTGAGGTGTTCACTACTGCCGAAACCGGATCGGACGTGGGCGTCTGATGCGATCCCGAAAGGTCGACGGCGATGATATCGGCGCGCTTGCCGATCTCCAGCGAACCGATGAGATGGTCCATCTTCAGCGCACGGGCGCCGCCGATGGTCGCCGCCTCCAGCATGGTGGTGGAGTCCAGGAAGGTCTCCGAACTCACAGCGCGTTGCAGGAGCATGCCAAGACGCATCTCGTCGAACAGGTCGATGGAGTCGGTCGCCGCGGGAGAGTCGGTGCCCAGGCCAAAGCGCAAACGGGCGCGCAGGAACTCGTTGATAGGCGGCAAGCCCATGCCCAGCTGAGCGCTGCAACGCGGACAACTCGCCACTGCCACGTCGTATTCCTTGAGCTTCTTCACGTCGTTGTCGTCGATGTGGATGCAATGAATGGCCAGCACGTTGTCGGACTCGAACGCACCCCAATTCAGCGCATAGTTCACCGGGGAAACACCCGTGGGCAGCCAAGGCGGGATCTCTACGTAACCGCGTTTGGTGCCCATGGTGTGCACTGCGAACGGCGACGAACCGCGTTTGACGAACTGGTATTCCTCACGGCTGCCGGCAAGATGCATCGCCACGGGAATCTTTTCCTTTCGAGCGAACTCGCTCACACGGGCGAACACGCCGGGGTGGCAGGTGTAGATTGCCGCCGGGGCGATACCGATGGTCATGCGCGCCGGATCAGCCTCCTCTTGCCAATGGGCGATATCGTTCGCAGCGACGCGCATGGCGTAATCGATGCGCCGCTGATCCATGGCGCCCACCTCGCGGTAGATGATGCTGCGCATTCCGGTCATATGCGCGGCGTAGCCGGCAGCGCCGGTCGGCGTGATGTCCGCGATGCAGGTAATGCCGCTCGATATGGCCTCTAAGCAGCCGAGCATGGCGGAATCGCGCCATTCCCCCGCTTCGAGTTGTGCGCTTTTCTCCACTACCGCGCGCACCCACGTGGTATAGGGGACATCATGGACGATGCCTCGGAACACCGAGTTCTCAGTGTGGGTGTGCAGGTCCACCATGCCTGGCATGAGCACCGCCATGCCGAAATCCTTCACTTCCTCGTCGGCATAGCGCTTGCGCAGGATGCCGGCAGGGCCGATATCGGCAATGGCCCCGTCGCGCACCAGCACGGCACCGCGTTGGAACGGATCGGAGTTGATGGGAACGATATATTGCGCGCACAGAAGCATGGCGTCACCTGTCTTCCGGAAGCCGGTAGGTTCGATTCGACCATCATATCATTCCGCACGCCGCCCACCGCGAGCTCCCGGCGGAAACACATAGACGCGTCGGGACGAGGCGCAGCGCATGCGCTATCATGTCCACGGATGCAGGGGTACCGGCGTCGCACGCTTGCCAGTCATCGGAGCACGATCGCACGAGCGCAACGTCGGTTGAGAGGGCACCGCCCAACCCTTCGAACCTGTCAGCTAACACTGGTGTAGGGAGCATGCTTGCAAACGCGAGGCGCTGCCAGTATCAGGCAGCGCCTTTTTGGTATGCACGGCATCGGACGGCACAGCGCGATCGCGAGCTAGCCTCCGGAAAGGACGACGATGATCAGTAGGGAAGAACTTCGGCGGCAGATCGCCCATGCAGCAAAACGCGTGCGCGAGGAGAACCCTATGGCGGGCTCCATCACCAACACGGTGACGGTGAACTTCGTCGCCAATGCGCAGATCGCCGTAGGGGGCTCGGCCGCCATGGTGTACCTGCCCGACGAGGGAGAATTCTTGGCAACGGCCGGCAACGCCACCTATATTAATGTAGGCACGTTGCTGCCTGTGTACGAAGAAACGCTGCCCCGCACCGCGCGGGCCCTGCGCGAAACCGGCAAGCGATGGGTTCTCGACCCGGTGGGCATCGGCATCGGAAGCCTGCGCACCAAGCTGCTTTCCCAGATGAAGGACTTTAAACCCACCATCATCCGCGGGAATGCATCGGAGGCCATCGCCTTGGCGGAGCTGTGGGGCATCGAGGCAGGCGCGCAAGCGCAGGTTCGCGGCGTCGACTCGACGCAGTCGATCGGCGAAGCACGCGCGGCGGCGGTCGCGCTGGCGCGCTTCACCGGCGGCGCGGTCGCCGTCTCCGGCGAAGTGGACCTGGTGACCGACGGTCAGGCAGTGTGCTATTCGAAAGGCGGGTCGGCCCTCATGTCGCAGATCACGGGATCGGGCTGCAGCTTAGGTGGCGTATGCGCGGTGTACGCCACCTGCGCCGAGACCCCCCTTGCTGCCGCCATGGCGGGCGTGCAGGTGTACAACCTGGCCGGCGCGCGAGCAGAAGCCAAGGCTGATGCGCCCGGCAGCTTCCAGACGGCATTCCTCGACGAGTTGTACCGCGCCACCCCCGAGGAGATCGCCGGCAACCCCTTCGATATCGAAACAGCATAAGGAAAGGATCTCTCCATGAACACGTTGGTGGCAGTAGCGATCGCGCCGTTCGGCGTGGGTGACGAGCTTTCCGCATACGTGGCCGAGGCCGTGCGCATCATCCGCGAATCAGGCCTCCCCAACCAGACGCACTCGATGTTCACCGAAATCGAAGGCGAATGGGATGAGGTGATGGACGTGGTCAAACGCGCCACCGCCGTGCTGGCCGAAAAGGGCATCCGCACCGAAGTCGTGCTGAAGGCAGATGTCCGCCCCGGCTTCACCGGCATGATGGAGCGCAAGGTTGCCGTGGTAGATGAGATCCTGTCGAAAGGCGCCGGCGAGTAACCGACGCAGCTCCACCCTCCCACCCCCGCAGCGAGAGACGATCAGGAGGGCCGCCTGCTTTGCAAACGAAAGGAGCCATCATGGGCATGAGGGATTCTTTGAACATATCGGCTTATTTGGTGCTAGGGCCGGAGAACACGCTGGATCGCCCCGTGGGCGACATCGTGGCGCAAGCGCTCGATGCCGGATTCACCATCGTGCAGGTGCGCTCGAAGGTGCTAGGCGCACGCGACCTGATGGCGTGCGCCGCCGAGGCCGCCCGCGCCATCGCCGCAGTCGGCAAGCAGGACGCCGTGCCGCTGCTCGTCGACGACCGCTTGGACGTGGCGCTTGCCGCACGCGAGGCTGGCATCAAAGTGGATGGAGTTCACGTAGGCCAAAGCGACGTACCGGTAGAGGTGTGCCGCAAGTATCTAGGCGACGACGCGATCGTGGGGCTTTCGGCGCGCGCGCACGAGATGCGCGACTACATCGCCACCGCCGACATGAGCTTGGTTGACTACCTGGGCGTGGGCCCACTGCACGAAACCGCCACCAAGCCCGATTGCGGTATGGACGACGACGGGCATGTAATCACACGCAGCCTTGAGGAGCTTGCCGACTTGCGGCGTATCAGCCCCAAGCCCATCGTGGTAGGCGGAGGCGTGAAGGCGATCGACATCCCCGCGCTGGCGAGAACGGGAGTCGACGGGTTCTTCGTGGTGTCTGCCGTGTGCGGCGCCGCGGACCCGCACGCGGCGGCTGTCGAGCTAGTAGATGCCTGGAGGGCCAACGCATAGCGTCGGCCCGAGACTATTTCTTCTCGCGGATCCGCTGCAGTTTGCGAGCGTCGCGCGCGCCTGCAGAGCCGCCAGCCCCCTTCAGCCCGCTTGCTGCGCGGCGCTTTCCGCCGCGGGACGCACGTGCGCGGCCGCTGCCCGCCTCCATCGCACGTTCGGCTTCGCGCTCACGCTCCTCGGCCATCATCTGCTCGAGCAGCGGATCACGCTCGACGGTACGCGCCGCTTCCTCGCGAATAGCGGAGGTCCCTACCTGCACTGCCGTGCCGGCGCGCCCCGCCTCGAGGTCGGCATTGCCCGCATCGAACGCCTCGTTGGTGTTGAGCTGAGAGAAACCCGGGGCAACCACGCTGCCGGCAGCGGCAACCTGCGCGCCCGTCGCATCGGAAAGCGCGCGCCCGTCGCCCATGCCGTCCACCTGCAGGCCCTTGAACGTGCAGTTAGGCGTGCCGTCCGGGTTCCACGCCGGCGCCACGGCGCCGTTTTCCTGGTCGGGGTAATCGTAATCGCTGGCGGCAGGACGCCACTTCCCCTTCGCACGCGCAATCCAGTTGGCGGGCTCGTTGGTGACCCACAGCTTCGCCAAATGTGCCGCATGGGTGGGTTTTACATCAAACGCCCAGTTCAATTCCGTTTTCTCTGCCATCGTGTTTTCTGAAAGGCGCTCGAATTCCTCTTTCAGCGCCGCCATGCGCGCGTCGATGCGCCCCTTGCCGTTGATAAGAGCATCGTCTAAGCGGCGCATCTGCTCACGTGCTTGGCGGATGCGTGCATCCACACCAGCGGCCATGCCGCCGTCGATGATGCCGTGCATGCCCTTTATGCGGTTGATATCCAGCGCCGCATCGTAGGTGGCTTCCACCATCTCATCCACGCTCATATATCTGCTCTCATAGTTCATGATGTGCTTCCACGAAGGAAGGATCATGCGTTCGCGATGCTCTTCGAACGTGCGAGCACGCAGGCGATAGCCGTATTTCTCGGGATTGTCGAACACGATAGAGCCCACGTCCAAAAACGGCGCCATGGGACTGGTCATGACCACCAAGCGCGGATCGTAGCCAACGCGCTCGTACAGATGCCGCACGTAATCGCCGGTTTCACGCACGCTGGCGGCGGTCTGCTTTGGGATGCCCGTCATAAAGTACAGGTCGAAACGCTCGCAATTCGGGTGCTTCAGCGCCTCGACGATGGTCTCTTCCAGCTCCGCCATTTTGTAATGGCCCTTGCCGAAGGCCTTACGCACGTCGTCGTCGTGGCTTTCGGCGGAGATCTCCACCGACCAACTAGGGAGATTGTCATCGAGCATCTTGTAAAAATCGTCACCGCCCGGGGGAGGCCCAAAGAATTCGAATCCGATGGGGTTTTGCACCTTGCCCTTCAAGCCGGTGATGAAACGATGGGTGTAATCCTCGCCCGCCTGCAGAAAATCATTCAGCACGAAAATAGGTCCCCACACGTGGTTCTGCACGTTTTCGATATCGCGGATGAGCAACGCCGGGTCGCGCCAAGCCACGCGGCGGCGCCCGAAATGGTTCTTGAACGCATAAGCGCTTCCGCCGCATGTCGCGCAATTGCGCGAGCAGCCGCGGCAGGTGAGACTCGCCGTCACGGGATACTGCAGCCATCCCTTCATAGGCAGAAAGCTGGTCATGTCGTGGTGGCGCAGCACGCCTTTCATAGGGTAAGAGTAGTCCAACGAGATGGCATCCATGGTGTCGGGCACCCATGACAATGGGTTGATATGGATGCCGCCCTCGGCATCCTTCCAGGTGAGGTTGGGGATGTCCGACAGATCTCCCACCGGGGTATGCGTGCGGGCAGCACGGCTCACGCGCTCAACCAAAAGGCGCATGGGCTCTTCAGTCGAGTCCCCCCGCACAACGTAATCGATGCAGTCGTATTTGATGAGATCCTCATGGAAGATGGTAGCCGACAACCCGCCGAAGCTTATGGGCGTATGCGGATGCAGGCGCTTGAGAATCTTCGCCACCTCCACCGAACCATGGCAGTGCGGCATCCAATGCAAATCTATGCCGAACATGTGCGAATCGAGCTTTGCCAGATTCTTCTCCACGTCGTAGTTCTTCTTGTTCAGCATCATCGACGCCAGGTTGAAGATGCGCGCGCGCAACCCATGACGCTCCAAATATTCGCACAGCGTGGTAAGACCGAGCGGATACATCTCGAAGATAGGGGTCGAGGGAACCATGTCCGACACGGGGCCGTACATGATGGAGCGCTCGCGAAAATCGTACGTGGCGGGCGCGTGAACATATGTCATGTCAAGTGTCTGCATAGCTGCGAAGTATAGCGGTTCCCCCGCCACCGCACAACGCCGCAAGCGCCAGCGCCCGCCCCCGGATTCCCGACGGAACAACGCCCGTACCGCATATGCGGGAAGCAGGTTGCCCAAGCGGCCCTACAGCAAGACGTAGCGCGCACCCGCCCCTTTCACCGACGAAAACGCGTTGAACCTGCCGTCCGCCGGCGCTCAGACGCCGTTTGCTCGGCGAAGTAATGCGACCAATTTGACCTTGTAAGGATTACAACCCCCATGATCGGGTCACGGCGGCGTCCAAATATGCAAGGGGGCCTTCCACTCCCCCAGTCGAAACCCCCCGCGGCGTCGCCGAAAGCCCCGAGGCAGCAAGCGGGGATCATCTTTCGAACCGAAAAGGCAAGGTGCATGTAACAGAGAATCGACCAACAGGAGGACCATCATGAGCTACGCAACCAGAAACGCACCGGACACAAGGCAGCAGCCGACCATGGGAGCCTTCGATCCCGACCGCATGGCGAAAGTGGCGTTCGTCGCCAGCCTGCGCGGCGAGGAGCTCCATCGTGCAGTTGCCGACTTGAGCGCGCAGGAAGCTTTGGATGTGGTGGAGAACCCTCTTGTCAGCCGTGCGGTTCGCATCGCCTTGGTAATGCGGCTCGACGACCCCGACATGCTCGTCCGCATCGCCACCGGCAACGGCGAGATGTTCGTCCGGCGCGATGCTCTCGAGCGCCTCGATGCGCTACTGCAACAGCAACCCCTTTCCCGCAGCCAGCTAGAGACGCTCACCATATGCCTGCGCGAAGGATCGCTACTCTCCTCTGCGGTCACGCTCATGGAAAGCGCCGGCTTCGACTGGTGCGCCTACTGCGATGAAGCAGTGTGCGGCGCGTTGTGCCACGCCTTGTATAACTGCCACGGCATCCAAGAGGAAGTGGCGGTGGAAGATGCGTTCTCGCAGCTTGCCCATTGCCGACCCGATTTGGCGCCCAGCCTGCGAAAGTGCAGTCCCGAACGCTTCCTCCCCCTCTCGATGCAACCCCCGCTCGCACGCACTATCGCGCTTACCACCGTCGTCCGACGCGACGACGTTGCATAGCCCAGAACCCTTTCGACAGCGCGAACGCCCGCCCCGGCGGCGCCGTGCAACGTCTTCCCCACGTTCAATAGGCAGTCGGCGGGGACAAACGCAACACGCAACACGCAACGCAGAAATCGTCAAGCGACAGGAGATCGACCATGCATCAGAACACCCGCGCCGCTTTCATCCGGCAGATGATCGAGAACCAGCAATCCATCGCCCCCTCCCCAGAGTTCTCCTATAAGGCACGCGTCAAGAGCCGACAGGATTACGATGGGCTGTATCGGCGCTCTGTAGAAGACCCTGAAGGGTTCTGGAGCGAAATGGCAGAGGAGCACCTGGATTGGTTCGCGCATTGGGACCGTGCCGAGCATTATGATTTCAGGGGAGAGCGCCCCTTCGCCCGCTACTTCGAAGGAGGCCTCATCAACGCCTCGTACAACTGCATCGATCGGCACCTTTCCACACCGCGGCGCAACAAAGCCGCGCTCATTTGGCAGGGCGAAGGCGAGAACGAGGTTGCGATATACACCTACCAGCGACTCCATCGCGAAGTGTCCAGGACGGCGAACATGCTGCTCTCGCTGGGCGTGCGCCGCGGAGACCGCGTGGTGTTCTACCTTCCCATGATCCCCCAGCTCGCCATCGGCATGCTGGCATGCTCGCGCATCGGCGCCATCCATTGCGTGGTGTTCAGCGGCCTCTCCGCCGAAGCGCTTAAAGATCGTATCGACGGATCCGGGGCAACGGTGGTAGTAACGGCGAATTTCGGCAAACGATCGGGCAAAACACTGCATCTTAAGGAGATCTGCGATCAAGCGCTAGCCGAATGCCCCCAAGTAACGCGCTGCGTGGTGGTGAAACGCATGAACCTGGAAACCAGCATGGAAGAAGGCCGCGATACCTGGTGGCACGAACTCGTCGAGGCCCAATCCTGCGAATGCGAGCCCGTCGCCATGGAGTCTAACGACCCCTTGTTCATCCTCTTCACAAGCGGATCGACCGCCAAGCCGAAAGGCGTCGTGCATGGGACGGGCGGGTACCTGCTGTATTCGTTGCTCACCATGAAGTACGTGTTCGACCTTCGTGAGGACGACGTGTATTGGTGCACCGCCGATGTGGGCTGGATCACCGGGCATTCCTACTTGGTGTACGGGCCCCTGGCGGCAGGAGCCACATCGCTGATGTTCGAAGGCGTGCCCAGCTTCCCCAGCCCCAACCGCTATTGGAAGGTGGTCCACAAATTCGGCGTAAACGTGCTGTACTCATCGCCCACCGCCGTGCGTGCGATGATGCGCGAGGGCGAGAAGTGGATCGACCCCTCCGAACTTCGCACCCTCCGGCTTCTAGGCTCGGTGGGCGAGCCTATCGCACCGAAAACGTGGCTATGGTACTACTCCGCCATCGGCCAGGGAAAATGCCCCATCGTCGACACCTGGTGGCAGACAGAAACCGGCGGCGTGATGATCACCTCGCTTCCCGGCGCAGTAGATATGAAGCCCGGTTCGGCAGCCCTCCCATTCTTCGGAGTGCAGCCGAAGGTGCTGCGCAAAGACGGCACGCACGCCGATCCCGGCGAAAAGGGATACCTCACCGTCACACACCCATGGCCGGGTATGACGCAAGGCATATGGAACAATCCCACCGGCTTTCGCGACATCTACTTCCCCGTGCCAGGCGCCTATCTCACCGGTGACGGAGCATACTGCGATGAAGACGGCTACTTCTGGATCACCGGGCGCATCGACGACGTCATCAACGTATCGGGACACCGCATCGGCACCGCCGAAATCGAAAGCGCGTTGACCGCGAACGACCACATCGCCGAAGCCGCGGTGGTGGGCTACCCCCACTCGGTGAAGGGCGAAGGCATCTACGCATTCGTCACGGTGAAGGAGGGCGTTGTGATCTCCGACGAGCTGCGCGGCCAATTGATCGGGCAAGTGCGCGAGGTCATCGGCCCCATCGCCAAGCCGGACATCATCCAATTCGTGCGAGCGCTCCCGAAAACGCGCAGCGGCAAGATCATGCGGCGCATCCTGCGCAAAGTGGCCTCCCAGCAAACAGAAGACCTGGCCGACATCTCCACGCTGTCAGAACCCTGGGTGGTCAACGAATTGGTGGAGGGGGCACGCGCCCTGATCGCATAGCCGGACTATCGTCAGACGGCACCCGGCAAATGTCTTCGGACGGGAGGAGACCCTCGCCAGAACGGCGGCCCCTCTCGTCCGAAGACGCGTCCCATGAAACGGCTAGTCCCCCACCCTCACCGAAATATGCAGAAGATAATCGTCGGTCGAAGCGGACATCAAATACGAATTCATATCCATCTCGTACATGGGCCCCTGGGGTTCGATACCCTCCTTTTCCAGGTAATCCAGCAGAAGGGCATACGACCTCCACGCAGAGCTGGTACCGCCCTGATGCAGGATCACCGCATAGGTCCCCCGAGACTTGTTCATCAACCGGCCCTCCAGCGCCGGCCGCGCGCGCCGATTCGGAGGTGCGATCCACGTGATGAGATGCGTATAGTAGAACGTACGCGGATCGGAGGCAACGGGGATATCGACAAGGCGACCGAGCGGGAATTTGGACGTGCCGGCCACATTGCGGCAAAATTCGGAATGCAGGCTCACCGCCTCGGCATAAGCGCCCTGGGTGCGCTCGCGACGCTGCACCGGCGTAGCAAGAAGGCACACATCATCCCAATAGGCGAGTCGCGGCTCGCCTATTGGAAAGCTGGCAGCACGCTGGGTCAGATAGCGCATCTTCTCCATCATGCCGATGCGAGCATCCAACAAGTCCCTCTGGCAGCGTAGCGCGTCAATCCCTTCCTGAATGGTGCTCAGAAACAGATCGGTGCTACGATGCTCCATGTAATCGCGCACTTCCTTGGTGGACATGCCGGTGTCGATGAAAAAGCGGATGACGTCGAACAGGTACAGCTGCCGCAACGAGTAGTAACGGTACCCGTTGTCGCCTACCTCCTGCGGCTTGAGCAAGCCGATCTTGTCGTAGTGCACCAACAGTTCTCGGCTGACGCTGCACATGCGAGCAAATTCCCCCGTCGACAGCAGAAGAGATTCCGTCATGGGGTCCCCTTTCGCACGATGAGGCCTTTCTTCGAAGGTAGCACCGGCCAAGCAACGGCGAAGATGGATTTCGCGCGACGGCGCAGTGAAGCGGGCCTGTGGAATGCAAACCTCGCAATCGCAGCTAGCAGACCTCCTCTTTTGCCGCATCGTACAAGCGGGAGACTTGCTTGCCAGGGTTTCGAGGGAATATCAAGCCATAGGGCACGGAATGAGGCACAGGAAAAGGGATGCGAACAAGGTTGGGGTGTATGTCCTCCCATAGCTCAAGAGTGACGATCGCGCGTTTGTTCAACTCGCAATCGGCAAATAGCTCCATGGTGTAGAAGGGAACATCGGTGATGCAATCAGCGCCGAGAGAGATGAGATAGCTGCGCGCGGCATCGTATTCGGCAGACACGCCCGGCTTCATCAAAACCAAATCGAGGCCGTGAAGCATCTCCGCGTTCACAGCCGCATAGTCGGCGGCATCAAGCGAACGCGGCATAGCCAGACAGAGAGGCTCGCGAGAAAGCTCCAGGAATCGGCAATGACCATCGTAAAGCTCCGAAAGGTAGAGCCCCTCCATCACGTCGTAGGACACGCCAAGGCGGCTAAGATAATTGCCCGGTTCGACCCCGGCGCTTTCCAGCGAAATGATATCGATGCGCGTATCGGGGGCGTCCTCGATCATCCGAGACCAGATCCCCGGAAGCATGCGGCATTTCATAAGCAGCGATGTCGCCACGCGGATGGGGCCCTCGCCGCGCTGGATACGACGCGCCCGTTCAACTGCCTGATCGCACTTCTGCACGATTTCCACGGCGTCGCGATACAGCGACTCGCCCGCTTCGGTAAGCCTCACGCCCCTGCGACTACGCTCGAACAGCTTTACGCCCAAGCGATGTTCGAACAAATCGATTTGCTGGATCAACGACGATGGGGCAATAAAGAGTTCGCGGGCCGCCTTGGTGAAACTGCCGGCTTTTGCCGTCTCGATGAACGACTCTACGTGACGCGAGTACATGACGGCTCCTTCGTATTAGGTTTTAGCCTTATATAGCCATAGGCAATAACTCGGTTCAGGAGGACATTATAACAACTACTATAAGGTTATAGTCGAATGCTAGGGGGAGCCATGAATGTCCAGGCGATCAAACGCAAACGGTACATCTACCTGTTCTCTTCAGCGCTCTCCTTTCTCGTTTTGGGACTGGTATACGCCTGGTCCCTATTCGCGACGCCGTTGGCCATCATCTATGGTTGGGAGATGGCAGCGGTTAAGATGACTTTCACGTTTTGCATGATCGCGTTTTGCGTGGGCGGGCTCGTCGGCGTGCGCGCGCTCGGCAAGCTGGGCGCACGCGGAGCCATACTGCTGGCAGCGACGCTGCTGGTATGCGGTTTCGCCGGGACGGCGCTATTGGCACCCCAAGGCATCTGGGCGCTCTACCTATGCTACGGCGTGCTGATCGGCTGCGGCACAGGGCTGGGATACAACGTGGTCATCGCCACCGTCACCCAATGGTTCCCCGATCGAACCGGATTCGCCTCCGGCATCATGTTCATGGGCTTCGGCCTGGGCTCGCTCACGTTGGGCACACTTACGAACTCCGTTATCGGCGCCTTCGGCATCTCGACAGCATTCGCCATGGTAGCGACCGCTGCCGGCATCGTCTTCATGCTGCTTTCGCTATTGCTAAAACGCGCACCGGAAAGCATCGGCGAACTCCTAGGTGGAGCCGAGAAGAGGAAAGCGCGCACCGCCGGCCCCGAAGCCGATGCCCGTAGGCTGTTCCACGACCCGGCCTTCTACGGATACTACCTATGGGCCATCATCATCTTGGGCGCAGGCCTGGTGATGATCGGCACATCCAAGCAGGGAGCGGTGGAATTGGGGCTGAACGAAACGCTTGCCACGACCTTGGTCGGCATCATTCCCATCGTCAACGGGGTTGCCGGCCTGTCCATGGGAGTGATCTACGACAGGATGGGCCTTCGATTCTCCATGACGCTGGTTGCCGCCGTGGCGTTTGCCTCATGCACGGTGCTTGCCACAGCTTTTTGGTCGGGGTTCGGCACGCTCTACATCGCAGGCTGCCTCGTGCTGGTGACCGCATACGGCAGCGTGGCTCCCCTTGCCACCGGATTCGCACGCGAGCGATACGGCGAAAAGCGCTTTCCACGCCATCTTGCCATCGTCAACACCGACATAGCCGGCGGGTCGATCTTCCAGCAGGCGATAGCCAGCGCATGCGCTGGCTCGAGCCCTCTTATCTACACGGCAATGGCGGTCTTTGGCGCCGTCGCCCTCATCACCAGCCGGATCTTCTCCCACATCGCGAAGCCGTCCCGCACCGAAACCGACTAGGGGCTTGCGTGCACGTTCCGTCAGGACATGCGCATCACCGCGATTGTGAACCACGTGCGCTCGTAGGGACGGTAAAACGCACGCTGTTCCACAATCTCGGCACCCCATTGCCGTTGGATGTCTGAGATATCGCGGGGAACCGCCAGAGTCTCCGTCTGCCCGACGACGACAAAAGCTCCATGAAAACCATCCAGCGCCTCTCCCCACGATGTAATGCTGGAAAGCGCGGGAGAGTAGGCTCGGTACGCCTCACCCCAATTGCCCGGTTGCCAGTCGAGGTAAGTTTCCGCAATATCCGGATAGGTCACCGCGAGAACCCCCTGCACGCCGATATCCGCCGACAGCACCAGGGGGTCTCCGCCACCATTAAACGCTGCCGCCTGCGCATAGGCATCCTCGAAATACGTAAGGGGGGCGTCGTTTTCGGGCGAGTAGCTATCCTGAACGAGCAGCGCCTGGTTCAGTACGGACACGATCAGCACCATCACGCAAACGAACGCAACGATCGCTTTTCGGTCCACTCTTGAAACGGCAAGCGCCACGGCAAGCAGCAAGGGCCCGATCGCCACCACAAGATAGCGATAGTACACAATGAGCGACCCCATGACCATCGACGCCATCCACCCGATCGCGAATACCCCCAGATACACGCAGACACCCGCAAGCGCCACTGCAGCATATTCCTTGCGGAGCCACATGCGGAATGCATGAGCAGGGGAATCATCAGCGCCGCTCCGTCGCCCGCGAACGACTTGTGCGACTAAGCGCCCAATCACGGCGAGCGCCGCCAACGACAACAGTGCAAGAGCACCGCCAACGACAACCTGAAGCGCAACGCCGTTCGCGCCATTGGCGGCAAAGGATATCGGCGCAGTGAGAACTGGGTATGCTCCCCACTCCACAAGCGTAAGAGGAAAGCTGAACCGCGCCCAGTAGGTTCCGCCAACCACCGCCATTTGGCGCGCGACCTCAGTCAGCCACGGCGCATACAGAAGCACCTGGCAAAGCGCGCCCAAGACAAGCACGAGGATCGCACGGATGTTTGCGCGCATGTGGGAGAGCAAGAAAACAAGCAGGAATAGGTTGATGAGAAACGCCGCCATCGCTGCAAAATAATGCAGATACGCACTTGCGAGGCTCGAAAGAAAGAACACGGCCCACCAATGAACGGGGCTACGGCCTGTATGGCCTTCTTCCCCATCGGCCTCTTCCCGCTTTACTCGTCCATTCGAAGCGCGGGCGATGCGGCAAGCGTACAAGAAGCACACCATCACGCAGAAAGAAGCCCAAGAATACATGCGGATCTGCGTGCCCTCAATGGCGATGTAGGGGGTAAAACACACCAACAAGGTGAACAGAGCCCCGACACGCCATCCAAAATCGCGCCGTACATGAGAAATCCCCAACGCTGCCAAGGCGACCATCCCCGCAATAGAGAACAAACGATACGCCAAGATGCTGTCACCGAACACCAGATAGAGCACATGCAAGCACCAGTAGAACAGTACCGGATGCACGTCGTTGGCGCTGATGGACCAAATGTCAGAGAATGAGAACCGGGCAATGCCCACCGAATAGCTTTCGTCGAACCAAATGTTGCCATGGAAGCAATTCAGCAATAAGAAAGCGGCGCCTATGATCAACAGCAGCGCATGAAACGACTTCGACTGGAATCCGAAACGTCGGGACCTACCGCATGCGGCAAATCCGCACGTGGATGCAGATCCTCGCCCGCGCACCTCAGCCGTCATGCTCACTGCAAAACGCCTTTGTCCTCAAGACGAGACGCAGTCGCATCCTCAGCCCCATCCGTAGAGCACCCCATATCATCAAGCATGCACGGGAACCCGGAGAGATCGCCTCTCTCAGAACGTCCGCGAACCGCACCCATCGGCTCGGAGCAAATCGGCACGGCGTATTCCCTACGAGAAATATAAAGCGGACGATGCTTGGACTCGATATAGGCGCGGGCAAGATATTCGCCGAACACGCCGAGCACTGCCATTTGAACCCCGGTAACAAGAAGCACCAGATAGATCATGATGCGGCCGACGGACAACCCGTCCCGGAAAAAAGCATTATCGAGCGCGTCGAACAGGAACAGCGCGATAGACGCAGCCGCAAGCACCACGCCCAAGATCATCACCGCGCGCAGGGGCCATGTGGAAAACGCCACGATGCCATTCCATGCATACCCCAGCAAACGGCACAGGCTCCACTTGCTTTTGCCGGCATAGCGCTCATGGACTTGATAGGTGATCGCCCGCGTGTTGAAACCAACCCACGAGAACATGCCCTTCGAAAAGCGAAAGCTCTCGCGCATCGACAAAAGGGCGTTCGCCACCGAACGCCGAAACACCCGAAAATCGCTCGCGCCCTCAACCACGTCGAGGTTGCTCATATCCCGAAACATGCGATAGAACAAACGCTTGCAAATGCGAAGAGGCAGGCTTTCGCGACGACGATCCTGCACGGCGGCAACGCAATCGAGCTCCGGATCATCCTGAAGCATCCGAAGCATCTTAAGGGCGACCTCGGGGTCTTGCTGCATGTCGGCGTCTATGAACCCCAGAATATCCCCCGTGGCATGCTCGAGACCAGCGAACATTGCAGCTTCCTTGCCGAAGTTGCGCGAAAATTCGATGACACGGATCGCTATCCTCCCTGAGGCATCAGGGCGCCGCGCATAAGATTCGACTTCTTTCCGCAATACGGCAGACGTCCCGTCCGAGCTCCCATCGTTCACAAACACCAATTCGCAAGAAAGGCCCGTTGGGCCAAAGCATGAAATCAGCGTTGGAAAAAGGACGGGGAGATTCGCTTCCTCGTTATAGCAAGGTATGATAAGGGAGAAATCCACGGCAGAACCGTAACGCCTCCTTTTCACAGCAATCGGCACGAGCGCCAGTCTATCACTCGTATCAGGACTTCAAGCATCCTTCATGGATTCATGAGCAAAGCTACACCTTTAGACGTATGATTCTCCACGCAGAGCCCGAGAACGATCCGACAATACAAGCGCAAGGAGGAAACGATGATCATTCATGCCGACGACTACGGCATCACCGTTGAGCAATCGCGTGCGATCCTCGCCTTGTCGGATCTCTGCGGAGGGCGCGGACCCCTCTCAAGCGCGAGTATCTTCGCGAACAGCCCTGCATTTCCCCAATCCGTCGAACTTATACGACCGTTCTTGTCAGATCCCGGCAAGGAGGCGGAGGGGGGTGACTGCAAGAGCTTTTCTCTCGGGCTGCATTTCAATGCGGTTGAAGGGCCATGCTGCTCCGACCCTGCGCAGATTCCCTTGTTGGTAGATAAGCGCGGAATGTTCCGCAATGACTTTGCGCGGCTGCTCGTCCTAGCGCATGGTCGCGCACGCTCGCAGTTGCACAAGCAGATTCGGCTTGAATGCCTTGCCCAGCTCGAACGGTTCTTCGATGCCCTGCCGCGCATGCGCGGCAATCTGCAGATCGACAGTCATCAGCATATCCATGCCATCCCGCTGGTATTCGACGCGATGATGGACGCCATACGCGAAAGCGGCGCCCGTCTCGCACGGCTTCGCATTCCCGACGAACCGTTGGCCCCCCATCGCCTTTGCGGAACGCTCCAACGCGCAGGAGCGGCGAACCGCCTCAAAGCATTCGTTCTCCATACGCTCTGCCGCCATGCGCGCAAACGCGTGCCGCGAGGCTGCATCACGCCGCTATTCTGCGGCGTCGTTCTGTCGGGAAGGATGTACGGGGCAACCTCCGCACTTGTTCAAGCATTCGAGCGGGAAGCGCAACAAAGGGCCGCTACCGGACAACACGATCGATACGACATCGATGCCCAGGCAGAGATCCTGTTCCACCCCATCGCAGTTCCCCTCGATCGCTGCCCCGACCCGAAGAACCTCCCCTTTGCAACCGCTTGCGCATCGCGCGAGCGAGACGCCGAAGCGCAAGCGATCGTGCGGCTGGGAAAAGAACTGGGTGCGTCTTAGAACCCACCCTGGCTCGCACGCGGAGGAACGAGGGTGGTGCGCTTTCCTTTTGCCCAATCCCATGAGCGGAACTCTTTAGATCCGGTCATGATGTTGTGGTCCTTGTAATTCTCAGCCCACATCAAGCAGAAATTTCGCAATTCGATGAGCAGGTCCTCGAGCGGACCGTCGTATTCATCTTCTATATACGCTTTGAACACGCTGTACGTCTGACTTTTGTCTTTGATATGCTCCTTGACGAAGCGAATGGTCAGCCACATGCGGATGCCGGCGTTGAGCTTCTCCGATCCAGGATCGTCTCCGAACAGAAGCTCGATGGGCTTCCAATACTCTTCATAGAGGCGCTCCTGCTCCTTGCGGTCCTCCGCGATAAGCAGGTAGTTTCGCACCAGATCGCCTACCGTCAACGGCGTGCCGCGCGAGTTGAGCGATTCGAAGATAAGCTGGGGGTTGTCGTCTTTGGTCAGATTCGCAGAGATCAACAGAAGCTGCTCGAGACCGGCCCACAGCTCGGCAGGATCGAAACCGTCTTCCTTGGTTTTCCCGCAGAAGAAATCATAGTTATCCACCACCCGCTCGGACACACGCGGAGGAAGCGGGCTGCCGTCAAGAAGGGCGAACAGGGTTTTGCGGTCAGTGCGAGAGAGCACGAGCTTATGATCGCCTTCGACGAAAAGGTAGCTGTCTCGAACAAAATCCGCGTCGACAGCGCCTACGGAAACCCCGGTCTCGCGAAGGTGGCGCTCGAACGCCGCAAGGAGCAGAGTGAGCGTCGCGGTTCGCTGTTGGCCATCGATCACCGAAAGATGCTTGATGCCATCCTCGTCATCGGGGTCGATCGAATACAGCAACGTCCCGATGAAATGGGTGTTGGAGGTTCGCCCCGCGCGCAAGATATCGTCCCAAAGCTCGGCGCATTGGTCCCGGTTCCACGAATACACGCGCTGGAAGACGGGAATGGTGTATTGGGTTTTGCGCGACCCCAATATATCCAGGAACATTCTTTGCTCGGTGATCACAACCGCTCCTTCTGACGCAACTGCCAACAAGAGTTCAAAATACTGCTTTACCCATCGGCAGGCAAGACGGTGCTGCGATCACGACCGGGCAAAACGCCGAGACAACGCATTAGGCGCACGGTCGATGCGGCTGACATTAAGCGGCAGCAGCCTCGAGCGACTCGACGCGGGCACGGTCAAGCGCAACATTGCGAAAATACACCCACCAGTTCACACCCAGGAACGCAAGGTTCAACACATACACGATAAGAACCCAGTTGATCTGGCCAGAAACGAATTTCGCGGCAATACCCGCAACGTAACCCAACGTGATCAGGGCGATGAACTGCCAGCTTGTTCCGGCAGCCGTTCCCGCCTTGTAGTTCTTATATGCGTTCAGGGGCCAAGAAAGCCCGAAGCATACAAGCATCGCCGCCTCGAGAATCTGAGCGATCATCCTTCTCCTCCGCTTCATCGAGTCCTCTTCATCGGCCCCAGATCATAGTCATATTACTCATAACATTCCAATACTTATTTTTAGCTTTTCTATGCCTTATTTGTTATTATTTATGCTATGGACCTCCAGCAGATAACATATTTCCTTGATGTTGCGGAAACCGAGCATATGACGAAAAGCGCCGAACGGCTCCATATCGC
This sequence comes from Eggerthellaceae bacterium, assembly GCA_036306585.1. Taxonomy (GTDB): domain Bacteria; phylum Actinomycetota; class Coriobacteriia; order Coriobacteriales; family Eggerthellaceae; genus Aphodovivens. Next base: position 281,949 of record JAXJZF010000007.1, on the reverse strand, counting down.
CCAGCCCGCGTTGAGCAGATCCATTGCACGATTGGAAAAAGAAGTCGGTGTGCAGCTGTTCATCCGCAAGGGACGCGGGATCAAGCTTTCCGATGAAGGCCGTCTGTTGAGGCGACATCTATCGGCTGCTGCCTCGGAAATAGAGCAAGCTCAAACCGAGATCGCCCTCGCGCGCGAGGCGAAAAACAACCTGGTGCGCATCCATATCGGCGCGGCGTCGCTGCTCGCCGTCGACGCCATCTCAAGCTGGATGACAGCCAACCCCGCCGCTCGCATCGAGCTCGTCCAGGCCAATCGGTCGGAGGATCAGGCAAACGTTGCAATAGAGTCCTCTTCTGCGCGGGTCAGGCAGACGAAGCACCGTTTCACCGAACGCATCATGCTCGCCGTGCCGGCAACCATGGACTTCGAGGAAGGGCGAAGCATCCCGCTTGCCGCCGTATCCAACTGCTCATTCATCTCGCTTGACGGCTCGTTGGGCTTTAGGAGAACCTGCGACGCGCTCTGCGCGCAACACTCATTCCATCCCCAGTTATCGCTCGAAAGCGATAACCCCACCGTCGTGCGCAAGACCATCGCCTTAGGTTTGGGAGTGGGCTTCTGGCCCGAACTCAGCTGGGGGGACCCTGGAGAGCGCGTAAGGCTCGTTCCCCTCGCCCTCCCCGATTTCAAAAGGGATGTCTACGTGTCGTTCAACGGAGGATCGGACTGCGCGTATGATTTCTTCCGACATTTGATCGCACACATGGAAAACGTGTTCTCCCAGCGCCGGCAATCACGCCTCTTCTAGCGACCGTTAACACGACGACTGTGCAATTCAATAGCCAAATACAGCGCAAAGCCAACGGCGATCACCGCCGACATAGCCCCGAATAGATCGCGGTATCCAAGCAGAGGAGCTAATGCCCCCAACACGATGGGGCCAACCCCCACCCCCAGGTCGGTGAAAGCGTAATACGTGGAATTCGCAAAGCTCAGCCTCGCGATATCGGCTTTCTTGACAGCGATCGCCAAACCGCATGATTGTATGGTCCCGATCCCGAAACCGAGCATGAACCCTGCCAAGATAAGCATGGCGTCATTAACCGCAATCCCGGCAAGAATATACGCCGCACCAGCAAGAATGAATGATGGCGCCATGACGACGAGAGCCCCCCGTCGATCGAACAGCCTGCCGGTGAACAGCCTGCTGATGAATGCGGCGACGGCATACGCCATGAAGAAAACGCTTGACGCGAACACGAACCCCGTCTCTTGGGCATAGGGTGAGAGGAATGTCAACGCGCAGGAATACGCAAAGAACACGATGCCCGCCACGAATGCGATAGGAAGCGCCGTGGGTTCAACGAGCGCACGAATCCCCCTTGCTTCATCTTTCCCTCTGCGACGAAGAGGCGAAACGCGTCGCTGCGACGAAGCATCGCCTGCTTTGAAGAACATGAACCCAACAAGGCAAAGCACCGCCGTTGCGATGCATGCTGCAAAAATCGCCATCATGCCGGATACCTGGAGCAACGCCATGCCCGCAAACGGGCCTATCGCCGTTCCGAGAGTGCTGCTGAGCATAAAATAACCCACGCCTTCGCCTTTGTGTTCATCGGGGATGATCCCCGTGACGATGGTGGCGACCGCCGTGGTCGACACACCATAGCTGAACCCATGGACAAAACGCTCGATAAGCATAAGAGGCAGATTCAAGTTTGCGAGGTAGGCGCAGGAAAACACGACCTCGGCAATCAGCCCCATCAGCAGCAACCTGCGTGCGCCGACCAAGGCCATGAGAACCCCGCTCGCGATGCGAGAACACAGCGCCCCCACGATGAAAATGCTCGCCACCAAACCGGCAACCGAGGCATTCACCCCGTAGGTATCCATCGCGTAATCGGTAAACGCCACCATGGGAACGTAATAGTTCACCATAACAAGGAAATTGATCACCGAACCGAGAACGAATGCTGGCGTCCACAGCGACGAGGAGTTCTTGCCTGCCGTCATACTACAGCCGCGTCCCCTCTTTAACGATGAGCACGGCGGCATCGCTTCCGCGCTGCACCACCGCATAGCTCACGCTTCCCAAATAGCCTTTGGCGCCGCCGCGACCGCGGCTTCCCATGATGATGAGGTTGCACTCCTCCTCTTTGGCGCATGCCAAAATCAAATCGGCTGGTGAGGTCCCTTTCAGAATCTTCACTTTCGACGGATTCAGCACAGAAGACAGAGCCTCTTCGAGCTCGCGGTGGATGTCCTCCGCATTCGCGATGAGCGCTTCTTGAACCGCGCTTGACCCATGCGCGGCGATTTTAAGCACATGGGCAGCGACGATCCCAATGGATTCATCGCGCTTCGCCTCGTCGAGCGCAAGCTGCAGCGCTTTCTTAGAAGCAGGTGATCCATCATAGGCAAGCAGCATCTTTTTGCACCACATACAGCCTCCCCTCATGTCAAACGGGATGGAAGGGCGAAAAGCGAAGCTTCAACCCCGCTTTACGCTCCACCTCGAATGGAACCGACTAACGGAGCCGGATGATACCGCTACCGGAATCGGAAGACGGGGGAGATCCGCGATCGGCGTTTTGGGAAAGCCGACGATCCTTTTATGAAGCCATGTCGTATACTCTCCCCATATGAATCCAAGTGTAAGGACCCCCGCATGTTCAAATCCAAAAGCCCCGTTCCGTTCATCGTGGTCACGATAATCGTCATCATCATCGGCATCATCATGCTGGCAACGGGCAATACCGAATTCAGCGGACATTGGGAGTGGGATTTCTAGCGCCTCGTCTTAAGTCCGGCTCTCGGCGAGCCGAAACGACCTCGCAATTCTGCATATAAGGCGCGCTGCCGGGCTCCATCCCCGAAATCGCAATGCCGCCTCTCTGAAAGCAAACCCCTTCCTCTTTACATTCTCGGCGCTTTCGCTATCGTTGTTAAGACAACTGTTGCAAAGACAACGATAGGAGGGTGCCTTTGTTCATGAACGACCTTTCGATCCTCGTGAGGCAGATGCGCGTGTATGCCGACCGCCGCTTCTCGAAGACCGAGTCGAGCTTCTCCGAGCAACTCGTGCTCATGTACCTGATCGGCCACGGGCCGTCAAGTCAAATGCAGGTTGCCAACGGCCTCAAAATCGATAAGGGCTCCATCGCGAAAACCGTTGCGAAGATGGAGGAAAAAGGGTTCGTCTCCACCGAAGTCAACGAAAAGAACCGCCGCGAGAAGATCATCTCACTCGCGCCCGGCTCGACGACGACGGTCGATCTCATGAGCGAGGTTCTGCGAGACTGGGAAGAAAAAATCAACGTAGGCATAGATCCCGAGGATAGGAAGACATTCGCCTGCGTGCTCAAGCGCATGGTGGCGAACTCCTCGACGATGATAGAAAAAGAAGAAGAAGGAGAGGGATATCGTGTCTAGCACGCAGAAGAAAGGCTACGTTCTGATTGCCGTCGTCTACCTGCTCGGTTTGTTCATCGGGGCGCTCGACACCGGCATCGTCACGCCGGCGAGGACGGTCATCCAAGCGGACCTGGGCGTCGACGACCAATCGGGCGTGTGGCTCATCACCATCTACACGCTCGCCTACGCCGCGGCAATCCCCATCATGGGCAAGCTCGCCGACAAGTACGGGCGCAAGTACATCTACCTAACCAGCATCTTCCTCTTTGGACTGGGCTCCCTCCTGTGCGGACTGGCGCAGGACTTCTCCAACTTCAGCATGCTTCTGGTGGCGCGCGCCATCCAGGCAGTGGGCGGCGGTGGCATCATGCCGGTAGCCACCGCCGAGTTCGGCACCGCGTTCCCTCCCGAGAAACGCGGCATGGCGCTGGGTCTCGTCGGCGGAGTATACGGCATCGCCAACGTGTTCGGAGCTTCGGCGGGCAGCCTGATCCTCGACATCTTCGGGCAAACCAACTGGCAGTTCATCTTCTATGTCAATCTGCCGATCTGCGCGTTCATCATCATCGCCGGCCTGGCCTCCCTCTCCAACAGCAAGGAGAAAGACGTGCGCCCCATCGATATCTGGGGCACCGTCACGCTGGTCCTGATGATCCTCAGCCTGCTGTACGGCCTGCGCAACCTCGACTTATTCGATATCGCAAGCTCCATCCAGTCGACCGATGTCTATCCGTTCCTCATCGCTTTCGTCATCCTCCTGCCGATCTTCATCTTCTTTGAGAAGCGTGCTGCGGACCCCGTGCTCAACCTCTCGTATTTCAAGAACCCGAGCATCGTTGCCACGCTGCTGCTCTCGATCATCACCGGCGTGATCATGATGGGAATGATATTCATTCCCCAATTCGCCGAGAATGCGCTGTATCTTCCTTCGGGAAGCGGCGGATACTTCGTTATCATCCTCGGCCTGTTCGCCGGCGTCGGATCTCCCATGTCGGGCAAGCTCATCGATAACATGGGCGTGAAGGTCGTCCTGGGTTTCGGCCTGGCCGTCTCGGTGATTGGCTCCCTGTTCCTGGGCTTTATCGCCGTCCCCAACCCCAGCATCCTCACCGTCACCATCAGCCTTGTCCTCATCGGCCTTGGCCTGGGCTTCACCATGGGCACACCGCTCAACTACATGATGCTCGAGAAGACCGATCCCAAGGAGTCCAACTCGGCGCTGGCGACGCTTTCCCTTGTCCGGTCCATCGGCACGGCAATCGCTCCCGCCATCATGGTCGCATTCATCGCGCAAGCGGGCACCACCGCCCAAGCGGCCATCGAGGACTCCCTGCCCAAGACGGTGACGGTGCCCGTGAGCATCGAGGCGCAGGCCGTAAGCGGCGATCTGGAGGCGCTTTCGGGATCTGGGGACATGTACGATGAGATGATGGAGGGGATCGATCTGTCCATGCTCACCGAACCCCAGGTCATCGACCTCGACGAGATGGAAAGCGAGGGCGATCTGGAGCTACCCGATGACATCATCGCCCTGATGCAGGGCTCGGACGTCACCACGATCGCCGACAACACCAAAACCATGGTCGCCGCGATGTTCGACCTTGCCTCCCCCGATGCGATAGCCTCCGCCCAGGAGGGCGTCCAAGAGGGCATCGACGGCACGACTGAAGCGATGGGCCAGCTTGGCGACGCATTGGATGCCATGCCCGCTGCATCGCCCGCCCACGCGGCGATGCAGTCCGCCTACGACCAGCTTGAAGACCTTGACGACGACATGCAGGCACTCTACGACAGCATCCCCCAGTCGTTCCAGATGGCAAAGGAAGACTACCTTCAGATCATCGACGAGAACGCCGGGCAGATCCAGAACCTGTTCCACACCGAGCTCAACGAAGGGTTCAAGGAGATGTTCGTGCTCGTCGCCGCATGCGCGCTCGTCGGATTGGTGATCCTGATGCTCTATCGCGACGACTTGCGTGAAGAGCGAAAGAGGCGCAAGCGCGAGCAAGCGGCACGCAGCAAGTAGACGGCGAACCGGGCGGGACCCGATGCAGAGCACGGCCCCGCCCGTCGCGAGGACGATGGACGGGGCCGCAGGAGGGCGCTTCGCCTAGGATGAGCAGCAGACCCTGGCGGATCCGCCGCGACGCTTCGCCAATCCCCCTCTTACGCCTTTGCCGGCTCGACCGGATCGCCGTATTCGTCGATGGAGCCGTTGGCGCGTCCTTCCAAATACTTTTTCCGCGCTATCCCGCGACGGAAGGATACGTCGGCTTTGCCCGTATGCAGCTGGTAGCAGTACCAGAACACGAACGGCAGCCCCATGATGCCGTTGATCGCGCCCCACCAGAACATCACATCCGGGTTGAACCACGCCTCGCTGTTCATGATGGTGGGGAACAGCGCCGGGAAGCAGCTCCTGATAAGCAGGTGAGCGCCCAAAGTGTAGATCCGCCCGGTGATGTAAAGCTCGGGGCGGCGCTTGATGATGGGGTAGAGCTCGGCTGCAGCGAGGATGCAGCAAGTGCTCGCGAAGTAAGCATGGCCTTCGGCGTACACGAAGCAAGCATTCCAGGTGGTGTAGAGGAAATTCCACATCGGCACGGTGTAGGACAGGATCTCCCCATGGCTCGATGTGTCGTACTTCCAATACTTGTCGCCAAACGGCATGGTGATGCACAGGATCAAGCCCGCCAGGGCGTTCATGACGTTGCCCATCTCGAAATCGCGCAACGTGGCTTCGGCGATGTTGCAGAACACGATGCCGTAAAGCACCCAGCGAACCCAACGCTTGCGCATCGTGCGCCAAAACGGCGTGTCCTTCTGCTCGACCATGGCGATTCTTCCCACGCCGGCGAAGATGAGCGGAAGGATGACCGAAAGGTTTTTCGCCCAGCGGAACCAATCGTCCCCGGGAATGTTTGCGATCCAGAGCGGGACCGTCACGAGGGACACCACCCATACCCACATCGATGTGCGGTAGTGGGTGCGCATGAACTCGGTGAGAAGCAAGAGCAAGACGATGTAGACGGCCATGGAAACAGGCGTGATCCAAACAGGCAGAACCATAACGTCCTCCTCTCGTCAAATGGCGGAATACACCCGTTGACGTGCGGTTTCTGTTTGCTTCCGCCATCAGTGAAAGTGTAGCATCGGGCCGCTTTCCAGTCTTTACGCAAAGGAGCCATATGTAAAGACTCCGAGAATCGCCGTGTATATACTGCCGGGTAGGGAGCCCGTTTCCACGGAGTGCCCGGTGCCGTGCGCGGGCCGGACGCGAGCGCCGTACGCTCGCCGAGGAAGGGAGGGAATTATGGGAATCCTCTATCAAGCCGGCGATCTGTCATATTGGCTGATTTGGATCTTCGTTCTGTTCGCCTTGATGGCGTTCAATGAACTCGGGCGCACCTCGGTGTGGGCAGGGATCACGCTGTTCGCCTTGGTTCCCATTCTGCTGACCATCTTCGTGTGGCCCGCCACCGCAGCCCCCGGGAACGAATATGGAACCGGCACGTGGTTCAACTGGGTGAAGACGTATTCCGCGCTAGCGGGCTGTTTAGGATTCATGGCATTGCGCTTTGTGAAGTGGACCGACAAGGACGGCAAAGTCCGCCACCTCTACGAGAAACGCTGGGCCCTGTGCTTTCCCCCGCTTATCTTAGCCGTCAATATCGCTGAAGCGGTGATCCGCGATTTCCAGGTGTTCGGGTTCGGCCTCTGGAACGGAGGCGTCGTCGAGAACCTTTGGACCATCTCCGGTCCTTGGAACATCATGAACGGCATCGCCGGCATCCTGAACATCCTCACCATCTGCGGCTGGTTCGGAATCATCATCTCAAAAGACAAATCGCGCGACATGATCTGGCCCGACATGATCTGGGCATGGATCATCGCCTACGACCTTTGGAACTTCGCCTATACCTACAACTGCATCTCCGATCATTCGGCGTATTGCGGGCTTGCCCTGTTGCTTTCGTGCACGATCCCCACGTTTTTCATCAAGAGGGGTGCTTGGCTGCAGCACCGTGCGCAAACCTTGGCGCTATGGATCATGTTCGTTATGACCATACCCCAGTTCGCCGATGTGCTAGCGCCCATCCCGACCACGCACAACCCTGCCGCGTTCTTCGCGGTGAGCCTGCTTGCCCTCGCAAGCAACGTCGCACTCGCTATCTGGCAGGTAAAACGGATCCAAGAGCGAAAGCTCAATCCCCTCAAAGACGAGATCTATTCCGACACCAAAGCCTATCTTGCCGTGAAAAAAGAGAATGAATAAGGAGGTGCCAAGAGCGATCGGTCGGGCAAGATGCCGCCACGGCCGTGCCGGCCTTGACTATATAATGGGGGTTGCCTCGTTCCTTGGAGGCAACCCCCATTGCTCGAAAGGGACGCTATGGTCATTGCCGACGATAACGAGCGGATCAGCTTCTTGAGAAGACGCTGCGCACGCAAGCTGTCCGAAAGCAGGCGTCTCGTCGGGCAAGCGGGCAACATCATGCAAGCAGCGAGAAAACTCTACGAAACGCAAGGCGTCGCGATCACCACCGTCAAAGACATCGCTGCCGAAGCAGGCATCACGCGCGAACTCGTGTACTACTACTTTCCCAACAAGAGGGCGATCACCGAAGCGGTGATCGACGACTATATTGAAGACCTGGTGGAAAGCGCCATCGTCTGGAACGAATCGCGCGAATTCGGCGACACCGAGGGGTCTTTGAGAAAGGCGATCGCCGCGATGCGACGCTCTTTATACGGAATCGATGGCTCCCCGCGCCCCATGGTGCGAGTCCTGGAGGAATTAGGCGTACGCGACGAGTTTGGAATCCGCGCCGTACGTGAAACCGTCGATTGCATCGATGCCAATATCATCACCGAATACGCCGAATACCATGAAGTAGAGATCGAATATGTCTATGAAACGTTCTGCATGCTCGTATTCGGTCTCGTTGGGCTGATGAAGCTTAACCCCCGAGTACCTGACGAGACGCTTATGAAACTCACCGAGCAAACCTTAAGATTGGACATGGAACCCCTCCCCGAAAGTGACGCACTTCATCGAACCGGGCAATAGCCCCATTGTCGCAACGCCGGCCGTGAAGCGTCTTCATCAGGCAAGCACAAGGTCACCGAAGCTCTCCGGAACATGGAAATTAGGGGTGTCGCTGGCGATGGGATTCCACGAAAGGTAGTGTTTGCGCGTCGTCAAATTGCCGCACTTGTAGAAATTGCCCTTCAAGACATCTCCCGACTGCGCCTCGAAACCCGGATAGAACTGCCGCACGAATTGGAAGGGGATGCGATAGGTCACCTCCCAGCCATCCTCGGTGCGTGTCGATGAAGCATGGTACATATCATCGGTACGCACCAATCGTGTGCGATCCTCTTTCGTGCTCCCGATCTGCACGCCCATGGCGCAATTGGGATTGATTTCGAAATTCATATAGCGGGAATCACCTTGAACGGGGGCAATGAAGAATTCCAGGCAGCTATCCTCATACGTGTTCGCAAGAAGATCCGACGCCGGGTTTTCGGCACGGATGTCAGCCTCTTCCGCCCACATCCGCACGTAAAACGCCTCGTCATCGTAGCATAGCTGCGCATGGGCGGTAATGTCGATAGGGTCGAGCCACTGTTGATTATCAATGTCAACTGCTGGAATGCTTTCCCAATCAGGGTCGCCCTCAACCTTCATGACCGTATAGCTTCGAGCCCCCTCCTGCGTCGTTTGGGATTCCGCTCCTTGGCCTGCCGCGGACAGCTCCCCGCCGCCTTCCCGCAGCTGCGCGCATCCCGCAAGAAATGCGGCAAGGGCCAGCAAGACGAGCATGCCTGCGATCTTCCTCATCATGTCGCACCCCTCCTCGACGCCGAGGCATAGGATTCCACTGCTTCGTATCTTCCCTTATTTCGCAGCTGTTCGCCACGCCCGTTTTCGCAGGAAAATGGCAACAATGGAGGCGCGGCGCCTACATCACCTTCGTGCTCTCCACCTTTGCGACGAAGGCGTTGACCAGGTTGATGAGCGGATTGCGCAGAACGAGGCCCAGCAATGCTAGCGGAACCGCGAATAGCAGAAGCGTCCCCATTTCTATCCAGAAATCCCCGTTGTACACACCGAACATAGCGGCGCGCATGGCGTTCACGGCGTGCGTGATGGGCAGATACGGACTCACCGCCTGTACGAATTGCGGTAGAAGTTGCAAAGGATAGCTTCCACCGCCGCCCGAAACTTGGACGATCAGCAGAAAAACGGAGAGGGCTTTTCCGAAGTTGGCGAACGACGCCACTAGCGTATAGACGATGAACGCGAAGGTAAGACCAGATATCCAGAAGCACATCAAATATAGAACCGGGTTGTCCGCCTGCACATGGAGGAAAAAGAGATTTCCAAAGCTCACGCACGTGCTCTGCATGAGAGACACAACCGCCACTACGCCGAAACGCCCAAGAAAGAGCTGACGCGGCGTAGGGTCATCCAGCTCGGCAAGCGTCCGTTCGGAAGGGTTAACCTTGAAGGCGACCATGATGAGCAGGGCTCCTATCCACAGCGCAAGGGTGGTGTAGAGAGGCGACATGGCGGAGCCGAAATTGTCAACCGGGTATACCGCTTGCCGATCCAGTTTGACGGGAGCGGAAAAAGCCTCTGCGAGCGTAGCCGGATCAGATTCGATGATCTTTCGCAAAGCCTCGCTATCCCCCGCTTCAAGAGCATCGGAAACCTTCTTCGAAAGCTCGGTAAGCTCCGCCCCCGACTCCTCCATCTGGCTCGCCGCGGATTCCAAACCGCCTTGCGCCTCGCCGATCTTGTCTGCAACGGAATCCGCCGTGCCCGACAGCTCGCCCGCCGCATTGTCAAGCGTGGTACCGACCTGCGATAACGACTCCTCCGCATCTCCCATATCGGACATGAGCTTTTCCAATGTCGGCTTGAGGTTGTTGTCGTAATCGGCCTTTACACCATCGAGACTGGACTGCGCTTGCTGGGCCAGCTGCTTCACCGCGTCGCGGCTCCCCTGCGTATCGGCGCTGCCCTTCTCTATGGAATCGGCGGCGGAGCCGAGAGAATCGCGCAGCTGCTCTTGCAGCTGGACCGATGTTCCCAGGCGTGCTATCACGGCATCGGCGGCAGCCTGCCCCTCCGGAGAAAGGTTCGGTCTGATCGCCTCTACTTGCGACACAAGGTCTTGATACCCGGCGATCTGGGAATCGACCGCCGATGCCTGCGAGCGCAACTGAGAGGATGCATCCGACGCCAACGTCTGCGCGGAATCGAAAGCCGCATCCATCGAGGAGGCTACTTCCCCATATCCTTGCGCGCTCTGGGCTATCGCAACGGACAAGGCATCGGCTGCGTCATTCAGAGATCCTGCCATATCCCCGGCAGCGCCCTTCGCTCCATCCGCCTGACTTGACACCGTGCCTGCGGCGGCGCGCGCCCGAGCAACGAGGTCGCCGGAATCCTCGACGAGCGACTTCGCCGTCCCCATCGCATCGGAATACGCGCGCATCACCGAAGCGGCATCCGTCATCTGACTGCCAGCAGAGCCGATCCGCTCGGCAAGCTTGGCGATAGCCCCACCCGCATCGGCGGAATCGAGATAATCCGCAAGCGATGACGAAATACCCAAGGCAGTTTCGGAAAGGGTCTGGGCAAACACGCGGTTTACTTGGGCAGATATCTGGTCAGCGCCCTGGTCGGTAACCTTGGGGGCGATGGCGTTCTTTTTCTCGTTGGCGTAGTAAACGATTTCCGCATGCTCGGAATCTTCGGTATAAAACGTCATCATATCGCGGCTGAAATCCTTCGGTATGATCACCGCCGCATAGTAGCGGCCAGACTCCGCACCGTCTATGGCATCCTCCTCATCGGTGAACTCCCAGTTCATTTGGTCATTCGCACGCAGAGCGGAGACTACCTGATCGCCGATGTTTACACGGATGGGCACGAGATCGCTCTCGTATCCTTCATCGGAGTTCGCTACCGCGACCGTCAGGTTGCCCGTGTTGTCGAAGACATTCCAGCAGGCGATCATGTTGTACCACGAGAATATGGAGGGAAGCGCCACGAGACCGAGAATGATGATCACCGTGACCACGTTGCTGCCCATCCGTTTGATATCGCCCGAGAAAAGGCGCCAGACGTTTTTCATCGCACGCCCCCTTTCGTCGAAGTCGCCTCTACGTTGTTGCGCTCGGCATACAGGGAGAGGACCGCGTCGTCGCTCATGGACTCGAGCGCCGCTTGCCGGTTCAGGCTGTCTCGAACGTATTCCACCACGATAAGAAACCCGGTAACGAGGATGAACCACACCAGCAGCACCGAAAGCATGGCCACTTTCTCGGCCTGGGTCACGGCGAGCAACACCATTGCCGCAATCGGGACCGCCACGCCAAAAACGAGGGCGCCCAACTTAAGACGCGGATACATCCTCATGAAGCGCACCGCGCGCGCTGCGATGGCATGGCGGTATTCATCGCGGTCGGAAAGCACCCGAACAAGCTGCGTTATGCGATAGCGCTTTTCCGGAAGTTGCACCGCCTCGCTGTTGATGAGATCGCTCTCTTCGAGCTGATATGCAAAAAGCCGGTTGAGATTGGCGAAATGCGGACGGGCGGCAAGCCCGAGCGCCATGAATCCCGCAAAGAACACCGCCAACACGCCCATGTCGTGCGCCCAGGCGCCGTCGTAGAAGCCGGCAATGACCTCGCGGATGGCTCCGATCCCGTACGTGAAGGGAAATACCGGATACACCGCCTGGAAAAAGCTCGTGGTCATTTCGATGGGGTACAGCCCGGTGGCGGCGGGGATCTGGATGAACACCAGAATCACGCACAACCCCATGCCCACGTGTTGGAAGGTGCTCGAAAGGGCGTATTGAATGCTCAGATACGCAAGCGAAGCTCCAATAGCCGTCAGGAAGAACAACGGCGCGTTCACAGTCTGCACGCCGATTGCCAGACACCCTGCAACGCACACAACCGCCTGCAAGGTCGCCATCAAAGCAAGGAGCAGCCAACGGCCGAGATAGCGCTGCCAAGGTTTGATACCCGCAACGCCTTCACCATCCACCTCTTTGCGCATGATCACCATCAGCATGAAAGCCCCTATCCAAAGCGTAAGATTGATGAAGAGCGGCGCCATAGCCGACCCGTACGCATTGACTGGATAGAGCTTCTCTGTCGTGACGGTCGTGGGGGATATCATGAAATCCGCCACTTTGTCCGCATCTATCTTTCCGCCGAAAAGCTCCTGAAGGGCGCTCGAGGATGCAAGAGCCTTGATGTCGATTGCGGCGCCTTCGAAGTCTTTTTGGAGCCCTGCGAGCAAGTCATCGGTTTGCGAGAGAGCATCGGCAGAAAGATCGAGCGTCGATTTAAGCTCGTCAAGGGCGGATGAGGTCTGGTCGATCAGCACCAGCTGACCCGAAACCGCCGAGGTCAACCCGTTCGCCGCAGTGCCAACTCTTCCCAGCCCAGAGCCGAGAGCGGGCACCGTATCGTTCGAGAGCGTCGAGCGATATCCGTCCGCACTTGAAACAGCATCCTGAATCGCGGAGTCGATAGCCCCCGATGCCCCGGAGATGGAAGCCGCTGAAGATGCCACGTCCTGAGATAGGGTTGAAAGTCCGTCGAGCGTCTGCTGGGCACGATCGCCCGTCTCCTGAAGCGATGCGATTGCCCCCTCAAGCGTTTCCTTCGCAGAGCCGTCCGACAGCGAGTCCGCTATCTGTCGAAGCGATTCAACCATCTTCGCGCTCTCGTCAACCACGGCATTCGCGCGCGCGAGGGCAACGTCCACATCGCCTTGCGCGGCCACGATTCCCGACGAGGTCCGCCCGATAGCAATGTTCGCCTGGGATGAGGATCGAGAAAGAAGCATCGATCCCTGATCGAGCACGCTGCCCATTGAAGTGGAGAATCCCACGATTCCCGAGTTCGCATCCCCCGTTAGAGCCGAGACATCCCCGAGAATGGAGGCGAGCAGAAGAGCCTGCGCCTTAGCGTCCCCGAGCGTCGCTTTAACATCGTCCGTTTTCGCAGACGCTTCCTTCGCCGACGAAGACAGTTCCTCCAAAGCAGAGCGAGCGTTCTCCACATCCCGAGCCGCCTCGTCAAGACTGCTCGACGCATCGGCCCCAGCGTCATCGAGGCTCGATTCCGCATCACCAAGCCATTCGTTTACGCCGGATGCGACAGCCTCGCTAGCGGTCGACACGAAAGCGTCGTTCACCGTGGTGTCGAGCGTCGTCGCTCCTGTATCGGTGATCTTGGGAGCAACAGGACCGACTTTTTCATTGACATAGTACTCGAGCGTCGGCGCCGTGAAGTCGCCGGTCAGTATGGTTGCCATATCGGAGCTGAAATCCTGGGGAACGATGAACGCCGCATACGCCTCGCCCGACTCGACCGCGCTCATCGCCTGATCGCGATCGACGAAGTCCCATCCCAGCTGATGATTGCTTTTCAGCTGATCGACTATCTGATCACCGAGATCGAGATCTCCGAGGGTATCATCGCGGGCGCCTTGATCCTCGTTCACCACGCAGATGCGCAAGTTGCCCGTGTTTTCATAGGGGTTCCAAAATCCCAAAACGTTGAACCAGGTGTACAGCGACGGCAGCACTACAAGAAATAAGACAACGAGCCATGCTGCCGGGACTTTGGCTATTCGCTTCGCATCGCGCACGAATACACGCAATATGTTACCCACGACGCCTCCTAATGAATGAGCCGCGTCGACAGATCCTGACACGAGCACCGAAACAACTATCCGGCAAAAAGCAAACTACCACCATGACAGAACATGTACGGGTTTGCGGTCGTTCTTCTGTATCGTATCCGAATCGTAACCAAGGGAAGGTGCGGGCGGGCACTCGCGCTGCCTCCCGTCGGGAGACGACGCGCGCCGCTCTCAGACATCCCACCCCTTCGCCAATGCGCTGACCATGAACTTGCGGGCATTGCGTAGCGTTCCCGACTGCTTTGGCAGGCAAGGCCACTTTGGGACCGATAAGGAAATCTGAACGTTTTCAGCACGTCCTTAGGCTTTGCAATTCAAATGGATTCACAAGCCGGAGCAAATCTTTCACCTGTGAATATGCAATAAAAAAAGCCCTCTGAAGAGGGCTGAAGTTTTGGTCGCGGGGGGCGGATTTGAACCACCGACCTTCGGGTTATGAGAACACCTTGTTAGTGGCCAGATTGTTTCATTTTTCCCTATTTTCGCAGGTCATAAGCCCGTCAAAAAACCTGATACCCATGATGTTTCAGGTTGTTTCAGCATTTTCGCCCATAATTTGCCCAAATTTGCCCAAAACAGTACGTTTCTGTACTGTAACCGAAGACGGGAAAAGAAGACCGTATCAGACACTTGACAAGGGGTGTCTCGAACGGCGGTCTTCTTTCCCATGAAGACGAGAAGGGAAAGGGCAGACGATGTCAGGAAGAAGCTCATTATCCGGCATAGGATCGATCGAGAAGGCGGGCAAGAAGAACACGTGGCGCATCAGGGTCTCGCTCGGGAAGGACCCCGTGACGGGCAAGTACAGGAAGTCGCCCAGCCGCACCGTCCATGGTACCAAGTCGGAGGCGGCCAAGGCGCTGATGGAGTACCGCGCCGAGCTCATGGACCCCTCCGCCATAAAGCCGAGCGACATAACCGTCGGGAACTACGCCGCCCGGTTCCACGAGGAGCGCGAGCACGAGTTCAGGAGCCCGCTCGCGTGGAACAGGGAGTCCTACGAGATCAAGTGGATATCCTCGTTTTTCGGGGCGTACCGCCTGCAGGACCTCGACACCTTCACCTTGAGGAACGCCTACTCCAGGATGCGCAAGGAGGGCGCGACCGAGAGCAGGCTGCACCGTGTCCACCAGAAGCTCTCCCAGATCATGAACCAGGCGGTCGACGACGGGCTCATCGCCAAGAACCCCTGCTCCCCCATATCCATCCCCCGGCCGAAGCCCAAGGAGAGGCACAGCCTCACGGTCGACGAGGCGCAGAGGCTCAACTCCATCATCCTCGGGCTCCCGGCGAGCGCCCCTCACTGCGCGGTGCTGCTCGCCCTGCACACGGGCATGAGACGCGGCGAGGTCCTTGGCCTCACATGGGAGCACGTCCACTTCGACAAGCGCAAGCTCTACGTGGCTCAGCAGTACGCATGCGACAAAGTCCCGCGAGATCCTAAAAGCAGGAAGAGCAAGCGCTGGATATCCCTCGACAACGAGATCGTCGCATACCTAGAGGAGTGGAAGCGGACGCAGAGGATCGAGCTCGAGAACAGGAAGCGCAGGCTCGACCGCGAGGACACAGACGCGATAGCGATCCTGCAGACGGAGAAGAGCCCCGTCGTCACCAACGTCTACGGGGGATACTACGACCCGAACATCTTCGGGAGATGGTTCCGGGAGTTCTGCGTGGAGAACGGCTTCGGCGAGCAGGGGCGCGCGATTAGGTACGTTGACTCGCGCGGAATCCCCCGCATCAAAAGGACGGGCTACGAGGGCCTGAGGTTCCACGAGCTCCGGCACACCCAGGCAACGCTCCTCATAAGCAACGGGGCGGACATCAAGACCGTGCAGAACAGGCTCGGCCACAGCACCGCGGCGCTCACCATGGACATCTACGCACATGCCATCGAGCAGAACGACCGCGAGGCGGCCGACGAGATCGGCGAGCTGCTAGGCGGTGAATGACTCTGTGTCGATTGCCTGTAATTATCATATTTGATAAGATTAGAAGGAGCCTTGATGTACGAGGTCAACTACTACGAGGACGCCAGGGGCAGGCGCCCCGTCGAGGAGTTCATCGACGGCCTGCCCGCGAAGATGAGGGCGAAGGTCTTCGGAAGGCTCGAGCTTTTGGAAGAACACGGGCCCGCCCTGGGGATGCCGTTCTCCAGGCATCTCGACGACGGGATATTCGAGCTGAGGACCGTGCAGGGAAACGACATCACGCGGGTCCTCTACTTCTTCGTCGCCGGAGGGGAGATCGTGCTCACCCACGGCTTCGTCAAGAAGACGCAGAAGACCCCCGCGAGGGAGATCGAGCGGGCGAAGAGGATGCGCGAGGACTGGAGGTCGAGAAATGAGTGATTTCAGGAAGCACCTGGAGAAGTCCCTCCGAGACGAAGGGTTCGCCCAGGAATGGGAGGAGCAGTCCGCGGAGCGCGACGTGATGCGCCAGATCGTGGAGGCGAGGATGGAAGAGGGGCTCACGCAGCAGGAGCTCGCCGAACGCTGCGGGATGAAGGCCTCGAACCTCTGCCGGCTTGAGAACGGCAACGGCAACCCCTCCGTGGCGACCCTCGAGAAGATAGCGCGAGGGCTTGGAAGGAAGCTGGAGATCAGCTTCGTCTGATCAGTCTGCCTAAAGAGAACAAGATGAAACGGGAGTTGAGGAATTGGCAGAACTAGTATTGGCGTTATCGAAGCTCGAGGCAGGGCAGGCGGTCTTTCTTTTCATAGTCGCCATCGCGGTGTTCGTGATCGTTCGACTGATCGAGAAATCCATCGCCAGCGACTGGCGGACAAAAGCCCTCCACGAGGCGCAGCTGCTCGAAATAATCGAAAAGCAAGCTCTTAACGGCAAGGATGAAAAGGCGGCAAAGGCGAGAGACAAGCTGAAGAATGACGTCTACGACACCGTCATCAAAGGCTTGGACGGAGGGGTCGTGCTGTCTTCATTGCCGAGCATCTTTCCCGTCTCGCTGTTCGTCTTAGTCTGGGTTGCTATCTCTCTCGTTTCCGCCTCCTTTAATGGGACCATCGTCTCGCACCTCGACATCCTAAGCTTAGCGCCTGG
This sequence comes from Eggerthellaceae bacterium, assembly GCA_036306585.1. GTDB lineage: Bacteria > Actinomycetota > Coriobacteriia > Coriobacteriales > Eggerthellaceae > Aphodovivens. Next base: position 264,752 of record JAXJZF010000007.1, on the reverse strand, counting down.
TTTATTGACCCTGATGCTCATAGCTATCCTGATAGACTTGGCCCTCCTGCCCATTAGAATCAAGCTGCCTTCGATCCGGTCCTTCGTCAATGAAGCGTTGTACATCAGAAAGAGCAAGAGGCAATATCGAAATATCAAAGGCCAGTTTGACGCATGCAAGCAGGAAGTCTTGTCAGCGGAATCTTCCTTGAGCAGGTACTCCAAAAGCGAGCAGGATGTCGCCCGGCGGGCAAGCCTCAAGAACAAAATAGCCCTGGAAATGCGCGGACTTCGTGCGTTTAGAGATAGCCTTGTTGACCTAATAGAATCGGACATCAAGCTCTACGAGCTGATGTCCGAATATCCCAACAGAGGGACCCTAAGGCTTAAATTGCAAAGCGAACTCGGAGACCTTATCGGGAAGAGGAGAGAGATGGCCCTTGAGCTCGAGGGCCTTCTAGACAAGATGGAAGACGCGGAAAAGCGCAACTAGGAAAGCTTTTCCCCTAAATACAAGATCCTTCCCATGCTAAGGCATCGGCTCCCGCCACTTTATGCCACCCCCCATCCGGCCTAATGCCCTGTGCCTAACAGAGCGAAGATCACTCATCTCTCAAAACGAACCATTCGCCATGTTCCCACCAAAGGTCGCGCTGCCTTCCTTTAACCGTCACGCGGATATGGACGCACAGGTTCCCGAAAATCTCGCGCCCGAACTCCCGACGAGATGAGGACGCCTGGATTTCCCAGATTCCCAGAGAAGGCGCAGACACCTTTTTGGGAACGATGCCAGGGGGATAAGCCTTCTCGAACCCGTCCCCGTCGAAAGTCTTCACATAGATACGGTCCTGTTCCTTCGGGATACCGCAAGTGCCCGCCAGGGATTTCCTTTTCGGAATCGGCATTGCTCACTCTCCTATATAATACGAACATTTGTTCTCATTATAGTGAAGTGGCATTCCAAATAGCATTTGAACAACCCGTTCCTTGGTCAAGGAAAACTCTGGGGCAAGCGCTAAACGAAATCATCGCCTCGCACACCTTCAGCAAAAAAGTCCTCTCGCCTTCCCTCGAGGCTGGCAATGATGCGATAGCACTCCACGTACGTGTCGTCGCCCGCCGCGTTCTCCGGGAAGTACTCGGAAAGGATGGAAGCTAGCGATTCCTCCAGCTTTTCCAGAAAATCTAGCTGCGTTTCGAAGGGAAGAGCCCTGAGCTGCTCTTTCGAGATCCCATGGAACCCAAGGAGCCTGCTTAGGTACTCTTTTGCAGTCGTGGCCCTGACCTCCTCGCCGACATAGGGAAACTTTTCCGAGGAGAGCATCGACAGCCATCGCTCTTCCTCCTCTTCGCCGATGCCCTCCCGTTTGGCGAGGACGTCGTATTTTCCGACCAGGAACCTAGGGCTGACATCGAGCCGTCTCGCGATATCCTCCACAAGCCACCTCTTCATCCGCTTGGTCTCATTTAAGGACCTCCGAAGTCCCCGCTCGTCCACCCCGCATTCCTCGGCGATCTCCTTGATGGTCTTCCCCTTCTCCTTGAGGGTCCTGACGAATCTCTTCTTGTAGATGTCGTCTTCCCATTCAACCGGCTTGTATGCCATGATCCCCCCCTAAGCGGTAAAAACTTTTTGTTTATCCTATCGAAAGCGGCAATAATTTTTGCAACAATGATTGCAGACAAGGGGCCTCCGGTCAACTGGAGAAGAAGGAATTTGTTGCCGCCTCGCCAGCTGGAACCGGTTCGCCCCACAGCTTCGACCACAGCCCTGGAAACACGGAAAGGAATGCCATGAGCAACTCGTTCACCGATATCAAGTCGACCTTGACGCCCGCCGCCGTAAAGGCCGCCGGGGAAATCCCGGAAACACTCGAAAACGTATTCAAAGCAGGCATCGAAAGCAACAAAGAAGCCTCGCTCGAGCGCATCAAGACCTGCGAGAAAAACGCCGAGGTCTACCGCGCGATGCTAAAGGACGACAGCTACACCTTTGATCAAAAGAAGGAGATCAGAGGCTGGCTCAAAGAGGAGGAAGCCGAAATGGGGTCCATCGACGAGAAGCGCCACGAACGCGATCAGGAAACCCTCGGCATCCTCGTTACTCTGGGGGCTGCAACAGTCGTGATCGTTGCCTACATCGTCGACCCGCCCGCTGCAAAGAAGGTCACGAAAAGGATCGCCGGATGCTTCCCGAGGATGTTCAAGGGACTCAAAGCCGCCTAGGCCATCCCTGCTCGCGAAAAGACCAAGGCCCTCTTACGCGCGGCATATCCGCGCATCCCAATCCGCCCCCATGAAAGGAGCCCCGCATGGACCAGCCATCAAACACGTTCCCAGAGCCAGGAACAAAAATCACCTACCGGGAGGCGATCGAGGCCTACGACGCCCTGGAGAGACACGCGATTGGGCTCGTCTACAACGAGCTTTTCTCTCCATGCGCAGGAGCATACGATCTCCTGCAGGCGATCGACGGAGCAGCCGAGAAATACGGGGTTTCCGACGCAGCGGAGATTTCCGCGCTTCGCAGCGCACTGCGGGCATTCTCCTGCGAGCGGACATCCCTCGCGAACGGAGTCGACGGGGAACGGTTTCGCCTCATGCAGAGCCCGGAGAAGCTCGATGCCTTCGACAGGACGCACATCTTCGAAGTCGGGGTCGACGGCCGGAAACTGATCGGGGACATCAAGGCGGCGCTCTCCCTCATCCGCAACGAGACAGAGCTGTTCGACGAGTACGCCGACGTCTTCTCGCGCAAGCCGACCGTGAACTGCCGTATCGTCAGAAAGAGGAGGCGGAACGAGAAAGACAAGGCGGACGCATGGTTCGCGAGGGCCATGACCGTCGCGATGTGCTGCCTGGCGGTTGTCTGCTCCCTCCACTCTGTCGGGGAGATCATCACGATCGCCCATCTCCTCGGCTAGGCGGGCGCCCGCTCGATTCCCGTATCTAGCCCTCTCGACACGTCCCGTCCGCCGCGGTCCTCGAGGCCCTAGGATCGCCCCGAACCCCGCGCGCGTCAACGGCGCGAAAAACCTTCCGCGCGAAAGACCCGTCGACCAAACGCTCGGAAGCTCAGGGCCCTCGCGGGTTTTCGCTTCCCTCCGCCGACGCCCCCCGGGAACCGGGGCGCGCCCCAGGCCACGAGGCCAGCCAAAGGGGCGGGCCGAAAACCGAAAGGGGTCGTCATGGGAAACCGAGCCGTCATCACCACCGCCGAGAAGAAGATCGGGCTGTACCTGCACTGGAACGGAGGGCGCGACACCGTCGAGCCGCTGCTTCGGTACTGCGAGCTCAAGGGCTACCGCGCGCCGAGCGCAGACAACTACGGATGGGCGAGGCTCTGCCAGGTCGTCGGCAACTTCTTCGGAGGTACGTTGAGCGTGGGCATCATGCCCTACTCCGACGACGAGCATATGAATCCCGGGGACAACGGGATCTACGTCATCGAAGGATGGAGGATCGCCGACCGGATCCTCCCCTACGAGGGCTTCGTCGAGCAGAGCTCGCACGACTTCGGCGGAATGCTTCGGGCCTTCGACGAGGCGATGCCTGAAGGCGAGCGGCTCGGAGACCTTCTCGACGCCGAAGAGATCCCCGCCTCGGAGCTCGAAATCGGAGACGAGGTCTGGGTGAGCGACTTCGACGGGCGCTGGGAGCACTACCCCGTGGTTGCCCGCTCCGAAAAAGGCACGCCGCTCGTCGCCCGATACGATCACGACGGCGACTGGAATTGGAACCCGAACAACAGGATCGAATCCAAAACCGCCCTCATCGTCCCGAGGGAGTAGGCGTAAACGCGAGGGGAGCCGCCCCCTCCGGCGGCTCCCCTCCCATCGTTCTCCCAATCGCGATCGCGCCGGGGCTGCGCGCCCCGGTCCCGCGGCAAGAGGCAGGCCCCCTGCACCCATCCGCCGTTTCGGAAGCCTTGGCTTCGCGCTTCTCGTAGGCGCAGGGCTTCGCCCATTCGATTGGTAGTCGGCAATGTGAAGCGCTGCGCGTTCAGGAAATCCGCCTTTCCCCTCTTTTTGCCCGATCGCAAAGGGCGCTTCGGATCGGATTCGCCTTTTCGCCGATTTCGCAGGCTATCGGGCCATGGCCTGGTAGGACTCCCCCCAGTCCCACATGGAGTCCATGATGGGCCTCAGGCTCTGGCCCAGCTCCGTGAGGGAATACTCGACACGGGGAGGGACCTCCGCGTAGACACGCCTGACGACGAGTCCCGCATCCTCCATGCTGCGCAGGTTCGTGGTGAGGACCTTCTGGGAGACGCCCCCGATGCTGCGCTGAAGGGCCTTGAACCTCATCGAGCCGTTCAGGAGCAGGTCCCGCATTATGAGCAGCTTCCACTTGCTGCCGATAAGGGACACGCAGGTCTCCACCGGGCAGGCGGGGAGGTCGCTTCTTTTAGGAAGTTCGTCGTTGCGGTATTCGGTATAGCCGATTTCATCGTCGCTCATTGCATACCACCTGTTCATTTATGGTTACTTTTAAGTACCTACGGCACTTTATAGTGCCTACTTCTTATTTCGCACCACACATTCTACCATGAAGCCACGCAAGCGGCGAGAAGGACCGCAGACCCACAGGGAAAGGAACGGAAATGAGCAACATTCAGAAAGCACTCGACCTCATCGGCACGTTCGCCACCGGAGACGCCGAGCTGGCGGCAAGCCTCCTCGACGAAGGCTACATCCAGCACAACCTCGCCTACGGCACGGGCCGCGACGCGTTCGTCGGGTCCGTGGAGTACCTGGCCTCCGCGCCCGTCAAGACGACGGTGAGGAACATCCGCGCGTTCGAGGACGGCGACAAGGTGTTCCTGCAGAGCGTCTACAACTTCGCGGGGGCCGGCGAGCAGGTGGCCTTCGACATCTTCCGCTTCAACGACCAGGGGCTCATCGCCGAGCACTGGGACAACCTCGCCGACGTCGCCGGGCCGAACCCCTCCGGCCGCACGCAGACCGACGGCCCCACCGAGGTCTCCGACCTCGACAAGACCGAGGCGAACCGGGCCCTCATCGAGGCGTTCCTCGTGGACGTCATGCAGGGGAAGCACCCCGAGAAGACCCCGGAGTACTTCGCGGGCGACGCCTACCTCCAGCACAACACCGGGATAGCCGACGGGCTCTCCGGCCTGGGGGCCGCGCTCGAGGCGCTCGCGACGGACGGCATCCAGATGATCTACGATGAGACCCACCAGGTCCTCGCGCAGGGCAACTTCGTCCTGGGCGTGAGCGAGGGTACCTTCGGCGGCAAGCCCACGTCGTACTACGACCTGTGGCGCGTGGAGGACGGCAAGGTCGCGGAGCATTGGGACGTCATGGAGACCATCGCCGACCCGTCCGACTGGCAGAACGAGAACGGCAAGTTCTAGCGAAGTGGCGGAATAGAGAACGCCGCGGCGCCTTCCGCAAGGGGCGCCGCGTCCGATTGCGAGGAGGTAGATATGAGCTGGGAGAGAGCACGGCAAGGACAGGAAACGCAGGATGAGCTCGGCCTTGCGGCGTCCGGCCGCATCCCCGTCGCCGGCGTCGGGGAGATAGACGCCGGGTACTGCCTGCGCTTCCTGAGGCGCATCAGGGACTGCTCGTTCGCGACGGTCGACGCCGAGGGGCTTCCCGCCGTCCGCGTGATAGACGTGATGCACGTCGAGGACGGTAGGCTCTACTTCCTCGCGCCCCGCGGCAAAGAGTTCTACAGGGAAATCCTGCGCAATCCCGTCGTCGCCATCGTCGGGCAGACGACGGACTTCAGGACGTGTAGGCTGCGAGGGCGGGCGGTCCGCGCAGCCGACGGGGAGCAGAAGGCGCTCGTCGACCGGATGTTCGAGCTGAACCCCTCCATGGCCCAGCTCTACCCCGCCGAGTCCCGCTACGCCTGCGAGGTCTTCTGCATCGAGGACGGCAGCGGCGAGTATTTTGACCTCGGCCAGAAGCCCATCGTGAGGGTGCCGTTCGCCATAGGCCGCGCCTCTTTGGACGCGAAGGGCGCGTTCGAGGTCTCGGAAGGGTGCGAGGGTTGCGGCGCATGCGCCGCCGTCTGCCCGCAAGGCTGCATCGCGCGCGCCGAAGACGGGACGTTCAGGATCGACCAGGGGGCGTGCCTGCGCTGCGGGCTGTGCGAAGAGGCGTGCCCGCACGGCGCGATACGGAGGATAGGAGGATGAAAAAGATGGAAGACCTCGCCTACTGCGTCCGCTATCTTGCGGAGGAGCGCTTCGGGACCAAGAGGGCCCGCGAAATGGCATCGTCGCCGGAGGGCGACGAGCCGGCCCTCTTCGAAGCCTACCGCGCCCTCGTCAACGTGCGCGAGCCGATGCCGGCGGCCGACGAGTTTATCGCCGCGCAGGACCGCATGCTCCGGGCCCGCATCGCCGAGATGGGAATCGTCGACGCGGGCGCGCTGCCCCGCACGACGCTCGACGGGCGCCTGAGCCTCTGGCGCGGCGACATCACCACGCTCGCGGCCGACGTCGTCGTGAACGCGGCGAACTCCCGGATGCTGGGCTGCTGGGTGCCCGGCCACCACTGCATCGACAACGCCATCCATACCTACGCCGGCATCCAGCTTCGCGCGGAATGCGCGCGCATCATGCAGGCGCAGGGCCGCCCCGAGCCGACGGGCCTGGCGAAGATGACGGCAGCCTACAACTTGCCGGCGAAATGGATCGCGCACACCGTGGGCCCCATCGCAGACGGGAGTCCTGACGACACCGACCGGACGCTCCTGGCAAGCTGCTACGGAAGCTGCCTGGACGCAGCCCAAAAGGCGGGGGCGGAAAGCATCGCGTTCTGCTGCATCGGGACCGGCGTGTTCGGGTTCCCCCAGGAAGAGGCCGCGCAGATCGCGGTCCGCACGGTGCGCGGATGGCTGGACGGGAACGGACAGAGCATCCACGTGGTGTTCGACGTCTTCCTGGAATCGGACGAGAGGATCTACCATGACATTCTTTTCGGCTAACCTGCTCGCTGGCGGCGGGTACGCGCGCGCCAAGCGGGGCACGGCCCTCGTACACGGGACCGACGCGACGGCGGAGGAAGCAGCCAAAGCGATAAGGCACGAGCTCGACGAATGCGACGCCGTCCTGGTGGGCGCGGGCGCCGGGCTCTCCGCCGCGGCAGGCTTCTCGTACTCCGGCAAGCGTTTCGACGAGAACTTCGCGGACTTCCGCGACCGGTTCGGAATTACCGACATGTACTCGGGCGGATTCCACCCCTTCCCCGACCTGGAGACCTACTGGGCGTGGTGGAGCCGCGCCATCCTGCTCAACCGCTACGAAGCAGGGGTCGGCAAGCCCTACCTCGACCTCCTGCGCATCCTCGAAAGACGGGACTACTTCGTCCTCACCACCAACGTCGACCACCAGTTCCAGCTGGCGGGGTTCGACAAAGCGCGGCTGTTCTACACGCAGGGCGACTACGGCTTGTTCCAGTGCAGCCGCAACTGCTCCGGCGAGACGTACGACAACGAGCGGCAGATCCGCGAGATGGCGGGCCGCCAGAAAGACCAGCGGGTGCCGAGCGAGCTAGTTCCTCGCTGCCCGCGCTGCGGGGCGCCCATGGTCCCCAACCTGCGCGTTGACGGCTCGTTCTGCGAGGATAGCGGATGGCACGAGGCTTCCTCCCGCTACCGCGCGTTCTGCGAGGCGCACTCCGGCGACCGCGTCCTGTACCTGGAGCTGGGCGTCGGGGACAACACGCCCGTCATCATCAAGTACCCCTTCTGGAATGCCGTGGGACGGAACGACCATGCGACGTACGCCTGCGTGAACATTGGAGGAGCGTGCGCTCCCGCTGCCATCGCGGGCAGGAGCATCCTCGTGGACGGCGATATCGGCGAAACGATATCCCGCATCGTCCCGACTTTGGGAGTGAACGAATCGAGCTCCGACGCCCGTTGCGAGCCGACAGGAAGGTAAACGGGCTCGGCACCCTCGTCCCGGTGAGACTGCAGCCATGGCCTGCCGCATTCTCGCTGTCGGAACCCGCTCAGAAACGCCCGCTTTCAACAGCTCTCCCGCTATTTGCCCAAAATTCGCCCAAAAAACGACTCGGGACGTCTCCCAATACGGCGCGCCAAATACGTGGCCTGGGGAAACGGAATGCCGATGAACCATACAGAACCGTGCGGTCGTTGGGTTGCTGGACCGAAGACTGCTCGAATCAGTGTCTTTCACCCCTTGCGAGGGAGCCTGTCGCGTTCCGGGACCTCCGCCATCGCGGTACGCAGCTTCGCGAGGGAGACATGGCATTGGCCCGTCTTCTGGCGCTTGCCGACCAGCTCCCATGCGATGTCGCCGGGACCGTTGTAGACCTCCTCGAAGGCGCCGTCGCGATATATCTTGAGCACGATGAGATATTCCGGACACTCGCTTATCGAGACTCTGCAGCCCTGCGTCGCCTTGATCTGAACCAGCTTCCCGTCTTTTGCTCTCGCATCATGGACGGGATGCGATGCTTCGAAAAGCTTAAGACCGTATTCCTCGGCGGCGATGACCTCTCCGATGCTGCCCACCATATGGCCGTCGGGCGTGAAGTGTCGCCCGGGATACATCCTCTCCAGCTCGTTAGCAATCCTGAATATCTCACGAATCTTCTCGGCTATTTGCGACATCCAATTCTCCAGGTCGATCAATTCTTGAGCAGATGCTTCGTCTTTCTAAGCTCATCTCTCCATCGCCTCAGTTTTGTGAGCCCCTCCATTCGAAAGGCCAATCAGCAGGCTGGGGCTTCTCATGCAGGGGTGGAAGCATACTCATTATTTCTAGCGTTTCCATCGAGACGGTCACGACACGTTTTACGAGGTCGACGATGTACCTAGGATCGTCGGAATATTCATTTGGATCATTGACGATACCGGATGCTTTATCGGTTCTTACCTGATACCGATCAATAAGCCAATCGATGGCAGACTTCCCGTTTACCACATACTTGTACGCTTCCTCAGGAATGCCCCGCAGTGTCAGATTCTCGGAAACATGCAACACGGTCCTGTCAATGCCTTTCGGATTATCCTCCGTTTTTTTGCACTTCCCAAAACGCATCTTCTCGACTCTGCCCGGATTATCGGAATCGCCTTCCTCTTCAATCGTACCCCAGGGTTTCACTGCCTCATAGTTCAGGTGAAAATCGGCGAGTCTCATGCCCGCACGCGAGAACGCCGCGAAGTCTTCCGCCAGTGGAATCCGTGGCAATTCTTTCTTGAGATTCGCTGAGAAACGCTCACGGTACTCCAGCGAATGAAGAATGCCGTAAACGTAGTAGAAGATATCCTTCTTGGATAACTCCTCTCCACCGTCCTTCTTGTATCTCCCCGGAAATGCGTGTGGATACACCTTGCGGAATACGCTAAATGCTTGATCGGTAATGGCGTCGTGGCGGATGTATTTACCCGTGGTTTCATCCCCAAACAGGCCTCCGACAGCCTGTTCTTCTTCAAACCAGTACAGTGGGAAACACCCAACGTTCCCACCGTACGGCGTGAGCGATACTATGCCCCGATACATCAAAGCTGAGAAATCATAGGGAGCGTTAATCCCGGCTATAGCAATAACAGCATTTGAGCAATTGGGAGGAAATAGGACGTTCATTTTTGAGCAGTTTTCAATAAGGCCACTATCAAAATAAAGAATCTCCCTGCAGAAAGGACGGTAAAACACACGATCGAGGGATTCAACCGAAAACTTAAGTGCCTTTTCTTTCTTTAATCGAGATCTCAGACCCCTTGTCCAGCTAATCCGTTTTGGGTCATTGTTTTCACTATTACCAGCAACTCCGCCAGGAAGCCCACTTAGCCTTGTTAGTTCCGAGTTGTAAAACCCTATTGTCTCCCGAACGTTTTCTACAAGGCGCTCCTGGTTGAAATTGATAACCCAAGCATCCCGATTTGTAACAATACCAGTTGAAGAAATATCAAAGATTCCATCTGGCTGCTTTAACGATTTCCCCAGGCAGATCGGCGCAAAATCATAAAATGAGTCGTCTCGTTGATCGAGCCAATCACCATACTTGTCAGGTTTAATCTCGGCCCATTCCATCTTGCCCGATATTGCAGCTTCAGCAACAATCTTGAGCTTATCCTCACGAGAGAGGTAATCGCCAATATCTCGATAATGGATTCGCCCAGCATGCTCCTTTTCTGAATGGCGCACAAGCAGCGTAATCGCCACCGGCGTTCGAGACCCAGAGCCGAAAACCTTCCCTCCTTCTCTGCGCGACTCTTCACCTTGAGTTCGTTGGTTACCGCGCAAATCGAATACATAGATATCATCAAATTCCCCAGCAAGGCAGCGGCGAAAACCATTCATAGCCGCGCTGCGCAGCCATCCAGCATTCGAAACAAAACAAATCACGCCCTGCTCACCAATACGATCGGCAGCCCAGCGAAAAGCGCGAATGTAGGAGTCATACAAATTTCTTAGCAATGTCCCTGAGGAATGCAAAACATATGTATTTTCGATTCTCGAATCGAGAGTTGGATACTTTTCATTCTGGTTATTGTCATTGGCACTTCCCTGTCCAACGGAATACGGCGGATTACCGACAATTACACGAATGGGAAGCTGATTCTGACGAACCACACGCTCGGAGTTCTGAGTGAACACCCTGGTGTCAAGGGTGTCACCCTCCTCAGTCATCTGGAAGGTGTCAGTGAGAACGCCTCCCTCGAAGGGAATATACTCGCCACCCATACGTTCGTGAAAGGCGTATTCGATGTTGATCGTCATGATGTAGTACGCCAGAAGGAGAATCTCATTGCTGTGCATCTCGCAGCGGTACTTGCGCCCAAGCTTGTCGTCGGGAATCAGGTCGCTTTCGATGAGGTGCGCCATGAATGAGCCCGTGCCCGCGAAGGGGTCGAGCACATGTATCCCTTCGTCCGCCAGGGATTTGCCGAACTCCCTCTTCAGGACGCGGTCGGTCTCGCGGAGGATGTAGTCGATGATCTCCGTGGGAGTGTAGACGACGCCCATCTTCTCCGACGTCCCCCTGAACGCCACCCGGAAGAACTGCTCGTACAGGTCGCGGATGAGCTGCTGGCGCGCGGCGTCCGTGCGCACCATCGCGGCACGCCTCCGCACGCTTGCATAGACGTCGTCGAGGACGGCGGCGTCCGACGCCTCTTCTATCCGGTAGCTCGAGAGGACATCCAGGAACCTGTCGATCGCGATCGAGACGGGGTTCGAGCTCGCGAACTCGAAATCGCCGAACAGCGCGTCGAATACGGGCATGGTGATCATATGCTGGGCGATCATCTCGATGGCGTCCTGCTCCTCGATGCCCGGGTTGAGCGAATCCCTGAGGCCTTCGAGGAAGATGCCGAACTTGGACCGGACCTCCTCGTTGGAGGCGACCAGCTCGCCGATGCGCTCTATGTGGCGCTTCGCTATCCTCGCAACGTCCTCTGCCCATTCGTCCCAGTAGATGCGCGTTCCGCACTTCTTGACGAGTGTCGTCGTGATGGCCTTCTCCCACCTCTCGACCGGGAAGAAGGAGAGCTTGAGCTGCACGCTCTCGGCGATCTCGGCGGCGCGCCTCTCCTCGCGCTCCTTGTTCGACGGGAGCCCGCCATCCCAGCCCTTGTGGCGGTCGGCACCGGGGTCGATCCTGTTCTTGCGGGCGCTCTGCTCGAGTGCGAGCGCGTTGACCTTGGCCTCGATTCGCTCGTCGTGGCTTCGCAGGGCCTGCAGCACGCTCCAGACGTTCGCGAACACCTTGCTGTCGTCGAGCGCCTCCTCGGGCGTCATACCTGCAGGAACGAATATGGGGAGGATGATGTAGCCGAAGTCCTTCCCTTCGGCGCGGCGCATGACGCGGCCGACCGCCTGCACGATGTCGACCGTGGAGTTCTTGGCGTTGAAGAAGATCACCGCGTCGAGGCTAGGCACGTCGATTCCCTCCGCGAGGCAGCGCGCGTTGGTGAGTATCCTGCACTCCCCCTCAGGGACATCGCCTCCGAGCCAGGCGAGCTTCCGGTTCCTGTCCGTGGAGTTCATGCTGCCGTCGACGTGGTCGAGCACGCATTTGAGCCCGAAGTCCTCGCCCCCGGCCTGGGCGTACCTGTCGACGATGCGAGAGAACGCCTCGCAGATGGTCTTGGAGGAGTCGATCGTCGAGCAGAACCCCACCGCTCGGTGCAGAGGCTCAATACCCTTCCCGGGCTCCGAGTTCATGTCGTCGACGACCAGCATGTCACCTATCCCCGTGGCGTCCTCGGGGGCGTTCTCGCCGTGCTCGGCGAGGCCCTTCCAGCAGCCGATGATCTTGCCGACATCGTCGGCGTCCAGCGAGTACGCATCGACGCCGTCGTCGTCGGTCTCCGGCATGCGCCCGCGCAGCGCGTCCTCCTCGACCGCCAGCACAACTACTTTGTAGTCGGTAAGAAGTTTCTTCTCGACTGCCTCGCCGAACTTGATCTGGTAGGCGACGGGGCCGTACAGAGATTCGTCGTCCATCGAGGCGATGGTGAAGTCGTCCTCCGCGCCTTTCCTCTTGGCGGTCTCGCCGTAGATGCGCGGGGTCGCCGTCATGTAGAGGCGCTTCTTCGCCCGTACGTTCTCGTCGTAGTGGACCTTCATGAAGGCGGAGGCGTCCTTCTTAGACACGCCCGGAAGCGCGCTGCCGGTGGTGCGGTGGGCCTCGTCGCAGACGATGAGGTCGAACTCCGGCAGGCCCATCTCCTGGGCCTGGTGGATGACGTCGATCGACTGGTACGTCGAGAACACGACCACGAGGCCGTCGGGGTTCCTTCTGCGGCTCGCCGCGTAGTGCTCCATCAGGCGGTCGGGATGCGTGGTGGCGGGGTACTCGAAGCTGGCGAGCGTCATAGGGATGGCGTCCTCCTGGCGCGACGCCTTGGAATCGGAGCACACCACCAGGGGCGACAGCTTCGCGCGCGACTGGGAGAGCCATTCGCGCATCGACTGCCCGACGAGGGAAATCGAGGGCGCGCAGAACAGGACGAGCCCGCTACCCTTCAGGTAGTCCTCGGCGAGGCGCAGCGACATGAGGGTCTTTCCCGTGCCGCAGGCCATGATCGCCTTGCACCTGTCGTTCTCGGCGAACGCGGACTCGATCCCCTCGATCGCCTCCCGCTGGTGCGGACGCGGATCGTAGGTCTCCCGCTCGATGCTCTCGACGCCGTAGACGAACGGCGACCAGTCGAGGCGCGACGCCTCCATCTTCGCCGTGTCAACCAGCATCGCGCCCGTGTTCTCTATCTGCTTCTCGAGATGCTTGCCCGGCCCCTTCGCCGACGTCATGACCATGTACTGGCTTATCGAGGGATCCCCGAGCGCACGGGCGAAGAAGGAGTCGCAGATCCCCTTCGGAAGCGTCTTCTCGCCGTCATAGCACTTGCACTGGATCGCCCACCATTCGTCGTTGGCCCCGTCCAGGGCGACGAGGTCGATCCCCGTGTCCTGGGTGTCGTGGATCGGGCAGTCCTGCCACTTGAGTGCCTGCTCTATCGTGCCGACCTTGTCGAACTTCTGGGACCAGTAGGGGTCGTTCCGGAGGAACCACACGCATGCGGCCTCGTATTTAGCGCCCTTCTCCCTTTCGGAGACGGACGAGTTGACAATGGGGTCCAGTGCATCAAAAACCGACTGCATGTTGCTCCTTTATTGATTTCTCCGATACCCGGCCAAGCGCCTCTCCACGGATGAGGGCGATTATCTGACCCGGCTCTTCCAGGCTTCGTAGTCCTCTTCGCCTATCTCGCCCTCGTCGAGCCGGCGCTTCATCTCCGCCCACTTCTCGATGGCGGCCGCCATCTTCGGGGCATGCTCGGCCGTGCGGTCGACGCCCAGCATGCCGTCAGGCCTGGGGGTCAGCCCGCAGGCGTCCTCGAGGCGGAAGAGCACCTCCAGGGCGTCGCGGACGCTCTCGATCTCGATCTCCCTCAGGGCCTGGACGTCGATGCCGACCGCCGCGGCGATGCGCTCGACGACCTCGGGATTGGGCTTCCTCTTCCCGAGCTCGTAGAGCCTTATCGACGCTTCCGAAACCCCGAGCGCCTTCGCGACCTCAGCCTGCGTCATGCCCGCAGCCTCGCGCGCCGCCCTTATCCTTTTCCCTACGCTCAACCAGACCGCTCCTCGCTCCATGCAGGCATCCGCGCGGCACTTCGGATGGAAACCCGTATCGATGCACGACGCGTCCTCATGGGAGGCGCCGCCCACGGCGCCGAATAGCCCAATATTCTCGCTCTAGATTATAAGCCCCCGTCCCGCACCTCGCCACACGGGTCCACCGCACGCCCCTGCCCGCAGGCGGACGCCCCATCTCTCCGGAAGGGCCGACCCCTTCCGGACGCATGCCCCTCGCGCGCCTTCGGACGCTCGAGTAACGCACGGAACCCGAGCGCGCACGCAAGGGCCGCGGCGCTTTTCGGAAATTCTTCCCTAAAGACGCTCTCGCGAAAGACGGGAAGATTTTCCGAAAACCGGCATCGGGGGACGATCGGCCAGGCTGATTCCGCTTCCCCCCTTGCATGGTGTCGGAACCCGGGCGCCCTTCGCGCCGCAAGGCGCTGGGCAAGGGGCCCAGCCCGAAACCGAAAGGGGACAGCCATGACAGAGAAGATTCAGGAACGCGCCATCGAGGCAGCCGCCAAGTTCGTGGACCGCCGGGGCTACGAGGTGCTCGACAAGGCCTGGTCCGCCGAAGAGGGAATCTCGGTCGACCTGGTCGCCAGGGACGGGGACGCGGTCGTGTTCATCGACGTCGCCGCCCGCGAGGGCATCGACAAGGGCCTCCCCGAGGAGGACCCCGCCGGCTGCCGCCAGCGCATGGAGATCGCGGCGGCGAGGTGGCTGGCGGAGCACGCCGAGGAGCTCTCGGACATCACCGTCCGGTTCGACCTGATAGCCCTGATGGTCATCGACGACAAGCGCGCCCTGCTGAGGCACCACATCAACGCCCTCGGCTGCGGGGAGTTCACCGATTCGGCCGATTAAGCCCCTTTCGGGCCGACATCGGATCCGCCCCCGGGGGGTCGCCCCCCCGGGGCGCATACACGGGAGGCCTCAGCCGAGCAGCATGCGGCTCCAGAAGCCCCTCGCGCCGGGGCCCGAGGATGCGAGCATCTCGAACATGCGCCGCCTCATCTCAGGGGGCATGGACTCGAAGTCCTCGCGCATCGCCCGCTCCACCTCCTCGGTGCTCGAGCGCATGCCCTCGATTATCTCGGCCTTCTCCTCCAGGCTGTAGCCTTCCGGATCGGACAGGGCCAGATCCGCCCGGAAATAGGCCACCTCGTGGTCTTCCCGCAGCCGGCGATATTCCTCTTCGCTAAGCATCGGACCCCCTATCCGAAAGAACCTTCCCGCACATTGTACAGGCCCCGCCTCGCGCGGATCTCACACGGACCTGACGCGAACCTAACGCGGATCTCGCCCGCAGGCCGCGCCCCATACGCCCCTCGTTCGAACATAGCAGTACGTTTCTGTACTGTTATGTGCTAAACTGTGGATACAGTACAGTTTCGTACGGTTATTGAAAGCTACCCGAAAGGCCGGAGATGAAGACGATAGCCATAAGCAACTACAAAGGGGGCGTCGGCAAGACCACGACCGCGGTGAACCTGGCGTCCGTGTTCGCGTCGAAAGGCCGGCGCGTGCTCCTCGTCGACCTCGACCCGCAGGCGTCGGCGACCGACTACTTCGGCCTCTACGGCCGGGCGGAAGAGGAGGGGCGGAGCACCATCGAGCTGCTCTACGGGCACGCCCCCGTCGCGGACCTCGCCTTCGAGACGGACGTCGAGGGACTTTCGGTGATCCCCTCAATCATCGACCTGGTCGACCAGAACGAGCTCCTGCTCCACGAGCAGACTCTCAAGTTCGCGCTCGCCGACGCGTCGGGAGACTACGACATCGCCATCATCGACTGCTCGCCGGTGATGAAGAGGCTGGCGGTCAACGCCTACATCGCCGCCTCCGCGGGGGGCATGGTGGTGATCCCGGTCAAGCTCGACGGCTCGGTCATGAGGGGGACCGCACTCACGGTCAACGCCATGAGGCGGGTAAGCGACGCGTTGCGGCTCCCTACCCCCAACTTCAGAATCCTGCGAACGTGCGTCCCCGGGCGCCAGACGCGGAGCAACGCGACGGGCACCGAGGTCCTCGACAGGTTCTTCGCCGGCAGGCAGTTCGAGACGAGCATCCACTCCTCGACCAAAGTCGGCGAAGGCTCCTGGGTCTGGAAGCCGGTCGTCGACTACGCCCCGTCGAGCAGGCCCGCGCAGGACTACCTCGCCCTCGCCGAGGAGGTGGACCGTGAGCTCTCCTAAAGACGCCGCGAAGGCTTTCACCATCGCAGGGCTCCTCGACGAGAGCGCCGCCACCAGGAGGCGCTTCCCCATAGAGGAGATAGAGGTCTCGGACATCGAAGACCATCCCGGGAACGCCGTCTACTCGATGGACGAGGAGGCCATCGGGAGGCTTGCCGAGTCCATACGCAGGGACGGGCTCACGGACATACCGCTCGTCAGGAAGCTTCCCGACGGAGGGTTCCAGATGATCTCCGGGCACCGCCGCAAGGCCGCTTACAGGCTCCTCGCCGAGGACGACGAAAGCTTCGCGAGGATGCCGTGCAGGATCGTCGAAGGCGTCACGGACGAGCAGGCTATCACGCTCCTCCACGCGGCGAACTACTTCACGAGGGAGCTCTCCGTCACGGAGCGCGCCGCCGCGACGCGGGCGCTCGGGGAGGAGGTCGAGCGCATGAGGAGAAGCGACCCGGGCCTTTCCGGCATGCGCACCGAGGACATCAAGGCGGAGATCATAAGCGCCCAGACGGGCAGGAAGGTCTCCGGCAAGTCGATCCGGCGGCAGGAGGCGCTGGCGTCGATCATCGAGAACGACCTCTCCACCGGCTGGAGGACCCTCGCCGACGAGGGGAGGCTCTCGAGCGAGGCGGTGAGGATGCTCTCGAAGGTGCCGCGGAAAGAGCAGATGCGCCTCCACGTCCGATGGACCGAGGAGGGCGGGTACGGCAAGCGCGACACCACGGACTTCATCCGGAGGAACACCTCGAAGGGCACGGACGCGGACGATAGGCTGCGCCGGGCGGACAGGGAGATCCAGAAGTTCCTCTCCAGGCACCGAACGCCCCTCCCGCAGGCCGACCGGGGCATGATCGAGGCCATCGCCAGGCATGCCGAGGAGCTGGGAAGGCTCCTCTAGGCGTTCGGCAGGGGCTCGCGGCGAAAGAGGGCGCCTCCTCGATCGGCCGTGAGCCCCGGGTTTAGCAAGTAGCCCATGGAAGGGACACAAATCCCTTCCAATGGCTTCCCGTGGATACAGCCCCGCGGGAAGCGCCTCCCTCCTCCCCCTCGCGTCGCGAACGGGTCGGAGAGCCGGCTCGGTCGCCCGGCGTATCGGAGTCGCCCCGATACGCCATGCTCCCTCATCGCGGGGGAGCCCCCGCTGGCCCCTAAGCGAAAGGTTTCGCCCATGAGCAAGAAGAACCCCAAGACGGCGGATTTCCACATCCGCATGACCCCCGAAGAGCGGGCCAACATCGACGAGACCGCCGAGAAATGCGGCCTCACGAGGTCGGACCTCATCCGCCTGCTGGCGCAGCTCCCCACCGACGAGATCCGCGGATCGAACGTCCGCCTCGTCGTCGTCGACAACAAAGCGATATCACGCATCCACAAGGAGATGCGCCGATTCGGCACGAACTTAAACCAGGCGACGCACGCGCTCAACTCGATCTCGTACTACTTGCGGAACGGAAGGCTCCGGTACGAGTACCTGGATGCCATGCTCCCCGATATCCGCGAAAAATTAGACGCCGTGAACGCCCGGCAGGAAAAGCTGTGCGAGGAGATGTCACGGCTCGAGACCGCGATGTTCGCGAGGTGGTGAGGATGCCGGTGCTGAAGCCCATATCGGGACACGGAAGCTGCGTCCCGGTCCAAAGGTACCTCGAGAAGGACGGGCGCGCGCTCGCGCGCGACTTCTTCAATTTCTCCGAGACGCCGGACGCGGACCTCATGCGCGAACCCGAATCCGGGAAGCCCTTCGATTGGGCGGCGGAAATGGACGCCTTCAGAGCCGAATGCGGCAACAACGACCCATGGAACGGGAAGAAGGCCCGTACCTTCAAGCATTTCGTGCTGTCCCCCTCCCCGGAAGACGATGTGAGCCTCGAGAAGCTTAGGGAGCTCTCGCAGGCATGGGTGCGAAGGTTCTTCCCCGACTACCAAGTCGCGATCGTCTACCACGACGACAACGAGGGCCGCATCCCCCACGCGCACATCGTCGTGAACAACACGAACGTGGTCACGGGCAGGAGGATGCACACCGACGACCCGCTCGAGCTCAACCGGGCGCTGCAGGAGATGGCGGCGAAGCGGGGGCTCAACGCCCTGAGCAACGAGAGGCCGAAGCCCCGCACGGGATTCCAGCGCCTCTCGTCGAACGGAACCGGCGCCCAAGCGAGGCCGCGGACCCTGCAGGAGACCTATCGCGGCCGGGCGGAGCGCAGGGTCGAGGAAGCCGGCGGATACTCCTGGGTCGCCGACATCAGGAACCGCGTGAACGTCGCGAAGAACCTGGCGAGGAGCGAGCGGGAGTTCCGCAGGATCCTAGGGATGATGGGGGTCGACATGGAAGACAACTCCCCACACGCCCGCAGACAGGACTGGATCTTCTCGCTCTCCGACGCGCCGGCCCGCCGCGTCTCGGGAGAGCGCCTGGGGGCGTCCTACGGCAAGGCCGCGCTGGAAAGAAGACTCGTCGGCGCCAAGGCCGAGCACCTGCCGGACGCTTCATCGCGAGAGTTCCTGAGGCTTGCCAGGAAGGCGGTCGAGCTCAAGGACCTCGACGAGCTCGACTCGCTCTCCAAGGCGCTGGAGGCCTGCGGCAAATGGGAAATAACGTCCATCGACGGCATAGACAGGACGATCGCGGCGCAAAGGAAAAGGCTCGAAAACGGCGTCCCCACCACCCGGGAGAGAACCATCCTGGAGAGCCTCGAGGCCTTGGAGCAGGCGCGCGCCTTCCTGGCGAAGAGCAATGCGCTGCCCCTCCACGACGCGAGCCGGAAAGTCGCCCGCGGCGACGGAAAGGGCGGCTGGAAGAGCGATCCGACAACGCCATCGCAGAGCTTGCCGACGCAGGAGCGGGAGCTCGATACACGAGGAGGACGGCAGCGATGAAGGTGACGATCTCGTACGACAACGGGCGGGTCGACGTCTTCGACGACAGCCGTTTCACGGCGGCGCAGCCCTTCGGCGGCAACGCCATGCTCACCAACTACGAGCTCAGGTTCGACCGTCTCGGGCAGACAGGCCTCTGGATGTGCGTCCACCACTACGACATCGACCCGGGATCGGCGCAGGCCGACTCCCAGGAAGGCACCCCGAAGGCGTCGAGAAGCCGCGGATGTCAATTCCTGCTGGCCGAGAGAGACGAGATCCCCCACGTGGTCCAGATAAAGGCGGACGAGAAGGAGCTGGCTTTCAGAACGGGCGGAGAGCTCGTAGACGCTGCGAGGTTCAAGCAGATGGTCGACCTGTGCATCAACGACGCCTCCCAGAAGAGCAAGGCGCAGTGCGCCGTCGAACTCTTCGGCGTCCTCTCCCGCATGCCCGGCATGTCGGTGGCGGACCCCGAGGAGATCTGCTCGAGGTTCGGCTTCGGGCTCAAGGCGTACGACGAGGCGCTTTCGATCAGTGCCTCGGCACCCAGGGCTTCCGGCGGGCAGGATCCCGAAGAGGGCCTGGACGAATCAAAGGATTGGATGGAGGGATTGGACGATGAGGTTCCTGATTAAAGCGACGGTAGGGTTCTTCGGCTGGTTGATCCGAGCCGTGTTCAGGTTCATGTAGAGGAGTACGGGATGAATGACAAACTCAGAGAAATCAGGGAGAAGATGCTCGGTGCCTTCAAGAGCAGAAAGAGGACGGCAATCATCGCAGGCTGCGCCGCGGTGGTCTTCATAGCCGCGGCATGCTTCCCCGCGATTGCCGCGCACCAGATCAACCTGTCTTCTGAAAGCAGCAAGACGGAAGAGCAAATAACCGCCGAAGGCGCGAGCATATCGGGCGACGACCCGGCCGATCAAGGGAACGCGGAGATGAAGCCCGGCGACGCCGAAGCAAGCCCGGCAGATGCCCGCCAGCCCGAAAGCCAAAGCGCCGAGGAGCCAACGGCAGCCGTGCCATCCGCAGCGGGAAGCAGCGCTACCGTCACGGATCCGAGCAAAGCGATCGCTTCACGCCCGGCGGAAGACTCCGCCGAATCGCAGACAAACAGCCCTGGCTATTCCCAGAAGACCTGGGTCGAAGACACCGAAAGGACCTGGGTCGTCGACAGAGCCGCTTGGGTCGAGACGATCCCCGTCTACGAGAGCGTCGAGAGGTCGGTCTGCAACATCTGCGGCGCCGACATCACGGGAAGCACGTCGGAGCACAACAAGCAGCACATGCTCGCCGGGGAGGGCTCCGGCTACCACAGCGAAGTCCGGCGGGTGCAGGTCGGGGAAGAGACCGTAGAGCACCCCGAGGAGGGGCATTGGGAGACCGTTACCGTTGGAGGGCATTGGGAATAGGAATCAAACCGGAAAAGGTCGCAATACCTCAATCATTCTCGCTCATAAACTTTCAACGAGCGAAGCGAGCCAAAATCGAGTTGCGTTTTTCAGAATACGAATGTTGTCAAAGGCGTCGACGTTTATCTCCTTTAGCGCTCTCTCCGTCACATCGTCCGGCAATGAAGGGAAGGGGCGTTCATCCAGTCCTTGATACTTATCCGAAAAGCTCGATACATATCTTTCGACGAACTTTTCCTTTTCAGCATGACTCAGGGGAAAGAAATGAGCCATCAAGCTGAAGCGGGAAAGCAACTCTGCCGGGAAAGTCGTTTCCAATCGCGCCCTCGGGCAATTCGTCGTGAATACGATGACATAGCCGCCCAGATCGTGTTCTCTGCTTTGCGAGTCGGTATAGGTCCCCGTCTCAAGAAGATCGAGGAAAAAGTTCCAAACGGAAGGCTCAGCCTTCTCGAACTCGTCAATAAGTAGGACACCCGCTTTGGAGGAATCGAGCTTTCTTCCCAACTCCCCCTCTTCGCTTCCCACGTAGCCCCTCGGGCTGCCTATGAGGGAATTGAGGGAATCCTTGCTGCTGTAATTTCCCAGATTGATCTTCGGAAGCGCCTCGTCCGGCGCGATGGCGCCACACAAGATCTTTGCCACCTCCGTCTTCCCGACGCCAGAAGGGCCCAAAAGCAAAAGGGAGAACACCTTTTGTTCCCCGAGCGCGTAAAATAATCTGAAGCTCTTCGAATGCTCTCTGAAGGCCGCCTTGAAACGAGTTTGGCCGATAAGCTCGTCATCCAGGATATTCACAACCCCTTCGTATTCCGCATCTTCAAGAGATACAAGGGTCTTTTTCTCCATTATTTCACCATCCTGGCTATCCTCCATGTCTGCTTCGCAATTCTTGAAACTGGAGAAGGCGTTCCTCAGGAGATACCTTCCTTTCTCTGCGGCCTCTTCATCCGCAATAAACAAAACGTCGGGAGGCATCATCAGGATAAACAGCTCATACAATGGGGTAAGTTGTTCGTTCAGCCTTAGTTCAATGAACGGAGTAATGTCCACCGCGACACTTGGCTTAGAAAAAAGAGCTTTGACGTCGTCTGTTTCTTGGTACTCAAAAATAGATGTTATCTCGCGACCCTCTCTTTGAATCTCATCGACAAAGGCCTGGTATTGAGCACGCTTATAGGTTACCAGCTCGCGCACTATTTCCCACCACCATTATTCAGCGAGATTGATTGGATAAGAGCAAACACATCGATGTAGATTCCCTCTTCTCCATCTCTTTCTTCGACATTTTCCGCAGATGTCTCTTCTTCGTCGCATTCAACAACGTTCGCCGTAATCGCCGTAATATGATTAGCCGTCTTAGACTTCTGAAAGTAGTCGAGCGGGCTCTTCAGCTTATCGGGAGTTATCTCCCCTTTGCAAACCCCTACAACTCCCACTTTTCCTATGAGCAGGTCGTCAATGGTGTATTTGCTCTCGAACATATCTTTCCCGTCAAGGGGGATCTTCATATACAGTGGCTTCTTGCAAGACCCGGATCGTCCCAAAAGCTTGAACGCAGCACCATTGTGCAGGAATGATTGCACCATATGGCCCAAATCGAGATTTCCGGATTCCGGAATAGTAAACCCATCAAGGAATCCGTTCGTTAACATCATGATGCTGCGAATCTCTTCCTCGTTAATGAGCTCGAGAGATAGCCCGTTGATATAAACCAAATCCCCTTCAGCCAAATCGACCTCAGGCGATTTACCGTCAGATTTGCCTTTCCCATCTTTGGTCACACAATGCTCTATGAGTCGAGAAAGCATTCGGCTCTTCGTGTTGACATACACAAGAGTGTCTACAACCTTTTTCTGCTTTTCGCCATGAAGATTACCTTGCACATCGAAGTCGAAGCTCGAAAGTATCGGTATTTTGGCACCCCCCTTGGCTTCTACATCTCCTTCTCCGCCAAAGGAGCTGCCGCTTTCCCTGGAGCTGCCAGTTGCGACTTCGTTATCCAGAAGCATTGTCGCCTCAAAGACCTTTTCCTCGTTCATGTAATAGACCGTGAAAAAATCAGGATGATCTTCTGCCGGCATTCCGCCCCCCTATCCATTGTTCCAACAATTATCGGAAGATCTCAACTCAAATTGCGACCGACCAGCTTCAACTGCAAAAGGAAAGCTTGCCGTCACGCTGACCTTGACATAGCCTTTGAGATAATTCGTCAGAAAGAGAATCGGTATCGTTCGGCCAGTGCCCAAGGAAGCCCGATGCAGCCAGATCGGCTTCGCAACGCCTGATTCCCCTATTTCCTGCTGAGCGCGCTAAATTACCTGGTGATATTCTAATTCTATCGACATATCATCGCCACGCCTATCGAGCAAGCAACGCTGAGAAAGCAAAGAGCAAGAGCTGAGCGAGTGCGATGCAAATAGGTTTCACCGATATTGATTAGAGCCGGAATCCAGGGGGGGCTTTACATGCGCAAAACAGCAGTTGGGCAAGGCAACACCGAGTGGATTCTCCAACAAATTACGACGAACTATCTCCGTAAAAACGATTTGCATTATGCAATCGCGATAGAAGGCGAATGGGGATCCGGAAAGACGAGGTTCCTGAAGACTAGGCTCGAAAAAGAACTCCACAAGGAAGGCATAGATCTAAAAATAGTCTACGTTTCCTTGTTCGGAATATCTGACTCGAACGACCTCTATCGAAGAATCATGGCTGCCATGCTGCCCCTCGGCGATCCAAATGGCAGCAAAAGAAGCCGTGCCTTTCGAAATATACTCAAGCTACTGAGCAGAGCCGCATCCGAAGGTCTTGCTTTCTTTAGAATCTTCCCGAAAGTGAACTTCAGCATCGATCCCGAATTGTTTACCTCCCTTTTCCTACCACGCAAGCACCTTTTAATCCTTGATGACACAGAAAGGAGAAGTGCGAACTGCGATGATCTGTCTCTCTTCGGAGCGGTCAACGATCTGGTCGAGAATAAAGGGGTAAAGACGATACTTGTCTCCAATTCATTCAGCCCGAAATGCGCTGAAACCGACGGGGCTGATGGCCCGAAGAAGTCAACGGACGTCAGAGGTTTCGATTCCGAAGTTAGAGAAAAACTGGTTTGGCGGTGCCTGCGCTTCAAACCGAGCCTCGAAGACATCGCAAAAAGCGTATTCGCGGATCCTGCCGACGGACAAGACGGGATTGGCATCATCGTGCAAGCTGCCCGAATGGCAAACTGCGGCAACGTCAGGGCATTTCTAAAATCGAAGAGTTTCATAGAGGATCTTCTGGCCGCCGATAAGAACTACCCTGGAGACGCAGCAAGGAAAAACAGGCAGTCCGCACTGCAAGAGCTGATTAGCTTCGCCCTTCTCATATGCCTTGGCAGAAAGCCCGCCAAACCCGAAAAGCCTGACTACGCCAGTGACGACATCCCCGGAATAATCCGACTCCAGAACCAAAACGAACGGTATGCCCGATTTTCCTCGTTCGGTTGCTTTAACGACTACTTCGGTGATTCGAATGGCCCCTCATCTGCTCAGCTCCCAGAAGAATATATTAGCTACCTGGAAAGATGGTATCCGCAGAACGACGACACCGTCAGCATGTCGGAGCTGACCAATAGATTGTTGTACATCGAAAGCCTCACTGACTCGCAAGCTAGTTCAATGATGGAAGAGCTTTGCAGCTTGGTCGCAAAGAAGAACTTCTCCGCAGAATACATCCCTAAAGCGTTAACAACATACTTCGCATTAGCGGAAATAGGCTTCGAAGGATCATTGGACGATAGAGCCTTTGTCGATTGCTGCTCGGAAGTGATTTCCAAGGATGGAGGCTCGGTTTACGAGGACCTCGACAGGGCTTTAAAGATCGGCCAGTCGGGACCTTGCAAAGATGCGATGGACCGACTTAGAGAGGAGGCCCTCGCCGCCCGAGAAAGGAAAATGGCGGACACCAGCCAGATCAGCCCCGACGACCCCGAGTGCGGGGAAAAGCTAGGCGAATTGATTCAAAACGTTGCCAAAGCAAACCCGGCAAAGCTCACCGGAATCGATCCAGAATTCCTCGCCCGAATCTTCAGCGCCTCAACGCCGATGGGGCAATTCCGAATCCAGGAGTCATTCAAGCAATGCGGGCTTTATCTACAATGCCAAAACAACGAGCAAATTAAGAAATGGCTCCGATCGCTCGTCGATAATCTCGAAAGCACCAGCACAGATAAAACCGGCACGATGCGAAAGAGATGGACGATTTCGGCAATCAATAACATCCTGGGCGACAAAGACTAAATGATTCTTGGGCAGCCCCTCACGAATGATCGTCCTCGCCCATGGACCCCACCTTGAGGCAACACCATGCGAGGATCGCGTTGCACATGAGGAACATCCCGATCGCGAAAAGAAACACCTTCATTCTCATCTCCTATCTTCTATCGCATAGACCACCGTCCGCGAGTTGGGTGTCTGGTAGCTGCACGTCGCGAAGGCCCAGACCTTGGAATCCGACAGGTCCGCCTCCTCGAGCACGAGGTCGCTGCTGGATATCCGCTCGTTGAGGTAGGCGACGCGCTCCCCGTCGCTTCCGAAGGAGGCGCGGACCCTCTCTTCGTCCGCGTCCACCACGTCCACGGCCACGACGCGCAGCTCGCAGACCCGGTCGTCGGCGCGGATGCGCACCCGGATGCTCCTGTGCCCTTCCGCGTAGCCCCTGTCGGAGAACCGCGCGAAATCGGCGAACACGCTGCCGTCGTCCATATGGTGCCCGTAGACGATCGAGAAGGGGGAATCGGGCGAGCACTCCCAATCCAGGTAGGGGGTGCCGTAGGCTCCCCGCCCGAGGGCGTCGGCGTGAAGGTATCGGTTGGGCGCGTCCGCCGTGGCCTGGGCGATCGGCTCGTCGATGGAGGCCCCCGGCACCTCGACCCAGGCGACCACCGCCTCGGGAAGCGCCGCCCAGTCGATCGCGCGATTTCCTTCGTCGGAGACCGCGGCGGAGGCGCTTCCCGGGAAGTCGGAAACCGGCACGGAGGGGATGCCGCCACCAGGCTGCAGCGTCTGCCGCAGCGCGAGGGCGAGCATCCCCGCGGCTAGGAGCGCGAGGGCGATGCGGACGGCGGCGCCCAGGGGGCGGGCATTGCGCCCGCCCCCTGCCGTGAAGGGGATGCGGCGGCCCTTAGGCGTCTTCGCCCTGGCCATCGCTTGCTCCCTTGCGGCGCTTCAGGAGGGCGCTCGCGGCGCCCGCCATGCCGTACGCCGCCAAGGCGATTCCGCCGGCGCCTGCCGCCACCGCAGTCGCGGCGGCTCCTGTCTTGGGATATCCCTTACCGGGGACCGCCTCTTCCGGCTCGACGATCTCGACCGTCTGCGCCTCGTCTTCGAGATCCGCATGGGTCGCTACCTCGATGCCGTCTTTCACGAGCGACTCGAACACGACGGCGCTTTTGCCCGCGAGCCCCGTGGCGTCGAACTCGAACGCGACTTCGACCTCCCCGTCGGGGGAATCGGGCGTGAACGTGGCGGACGCGGAGACGCCGTTGCCCTGTGCGTCTTTCAGGGGCTCTCCCGTGGCCTTGTCCATGAGCACGCCGGAGACGACGTACTCCTTGCCCGGGATGAGGTTCTCGTAGGACACCGTGTCGACCACGGTCGCCGACTCCCCGGCGACGAGGTTCTTGTCCCCGTCGGCTCCGTCGACCGCCGTGGTGCGAATCATCGGGAAGTAGATCGACTGGTTCGCGTCCGCGGTGTCGTCGTGCACCGCGATCACGTTGCCCTCGGCGTCCGAAAGGGTCTCCGTGAACACCGTCGTCTTTCCGGAAAGCGAGCTCGCGTCTATCTCGAACGGGACCTCGAGGCTCCCCTCCCCCTCTTCGGGCTCGAAGGCCACCTCCTGGACGTAGGCGTTTCCGCTGCCGTCCAAGAGCAGCTCGCCGGTCTCCGAGTCGACCAGGTGGCCCGTCATCTTGTAGGAGGCGCCGGGCGTGAGCCCCGTGTACTCGACCGTGTCGACGAGCTCGAGGGATTCCCCGGCGATGCCGGTGGCGTCCCCGGTATCGGGGTTGGAGGCCGTCGTCGAGATGTCGACGACCGCGACCGTCTGACCCTCGTCGTCGATGTCGGCGTGGACCATGTACTCCTCGCCCTCGCACGTCATGGTCTCGAAGGCGACGAGCTTCTTGCCCGCGAGGTCGGCCCCGCTAGAGGTGAAGGTCACCTCGACGCTCCCCGTGAAGTCCTCCGCCGTGAAGGTCGTCTGCGCCGTGATCTCGCCTCCCTCGTCGTCGAGCGCGGGCTCGCCGGTTTCGGCGTCCATCAGGATGCCCTCGACCGTGTACTCGGTCCCGGGGATGCAGCCGGTGTACTCGACCGTGTCGACGATCGTGAGATCCTCGCGCGCCTGCCCCTCGTGGGCCCCGCTCGCGGCGTCGGTCGCCGTCGTTCCCATGGTCTTCGGCATGTTCTCGACCGTGATCTCGAGGACCGCGCTCATGGTACCGTCCTCGTGCTCGAACATGCCTTGGTCGTTCACGGTGATGTCGTGGACGACGGAGTTGCCCTCCTCGTCGACGTCGGTTATGACGTAGCCTTCGGGGGCCGAGGTCTCCTGCAAATGGTAGGAGCCGTGCTCGAGGTACGGGACGCTGATGGCGCCGTCCTCGCCAGTGACGAGCTCCTCGTCGTAGGTGCCCTCGTCGTTCCAGAGCCTGAAGGTGGCGCCTGCCACGGGCTTGTCCGCATCGAGGGCGTCGACCTTCATGATCTTGAGCTCGGTCGGAACGTCCTCAACTTCGAGCTCCTCGTCGAACACAGCGACGTCCTGGCCCTGGTACGACAGCGCCACGGTCTTCTCGTCGACGTCGAGCGCATAGCCGTCCTTGGCCTTCGCCTCGTAGACGGTGTAGGTCCCGAGGTAGAGCTCGCCGCTCGTCGCGCGGCCCGCCTCGTCGGTCTCGATCGTCGCGACGGTCTCGCCCGCCTTGGCGCGGACCGTGCCGTCGCCCGTGACGATGTCGGAGGCCGCCTTCACGATGTAGACGGAGTCGGAAACCGGCTCGCCCGTCGTGGAGTCGTGCTTGACGACGCTGATGGTGCCCTTCTGGGGCACGTCGGCGAACTCGACCACGATGGGGTCGTCCCAATCGTTGTAGACCGCCCCGACCGTGATGGTCTTGCCCTCGAGCGCCTTGACGTAGCCGTCGGGCGCCTGCACCTCGACGAGCGTGTAGTCGCCCTGCTCGAGTAGCATCGGCAGCGTCACCTCGCCGCGCTCGTTGGTGGTCCATGTGTCCATGATGTGGGTTTCGGGATAGTGGCTCTCGTAGGTGACGAGCTCCCCGTCGGAGTCGAGCAGCTGGAACGAGCAGGGGAGCGGGATCTGGCGTCCCGTCTCTGCGTCCGTCTTGACGACCTTGAGCGGCGTCTGCGGGATATGGTTGTTCACGAGCGCCGGCGGATCGTACTGGCCTTCTGCGGAGATGGTCGTCTTCCAATCGGGGACCGGGATGATGTCGTGGCCGTATTCCGCCTCGAAGGCATCGGCCACGGAGTCAGGGATGACCTCGTGCACCGTGTAGGTGCCGTACGCCAAGGCCCCCGACCAGCCTTGCGGGATGTCCCACCCGTTGACGGCGAGGCCGCCTCGGGTCGACGCGAGGCCGTTGGCGTCGGTGGTGATGGTGCAGACCACCTCGCCGGGCTCGGCCTTCTCGCCGGTCTCGGGCGAGACGACGGCGTTCTCGGACGAATTGATCAGCTGGAACTGCACGCCGGGCAGAAGAACGCGGTCCGATTCCTGGACGATGCCGGAAGCGTCCTCGACCTCGATGGGAATCTCTTTCACCAGACGGAAATCCCCGCGCTCGACCGTGTCGGGCGCCTTGGGCGTGTTGTAGGTGTAGACGGCCTCGCCCATGGCGCCGCTGTCGGTTATCTGCACGCAGAACGCCTTGGGCTCGCCGCCCTGCCCGTCGTCGAGGTTGTAGCCGGCGGGCGCCTTGGTTTCCTGTATGACGGCCGTGCCGAGGGGAAGGGTGGGATCCCCGTTGCTCATATGGTAGAGGTCAGGCCCCGCCACCTTGTAGGCGTCGGCGTAGTCCGCGAAGCCGTCGGCGTCGGTGGCGAACACCCAGGTCCGCGCGGGGGCTCCGGACGCCTCGGCCTCCTCGGCGCTGGCGTAGTGGCCCTCGTAGAAGCGCACGGTGAACTCCGCGCCCGCAAGCGACGCCGATCCCTGGGGGGAGCTCTCCCCGGTCGTCGCGTCGACTTTCATGACGAGCATTCCGACCGGGTCGGACTTGGGGATGTCGGAGACGCCCGCGGCGCCGTTGACCGCGCTCGTCGCGTCGGGATGGACTTCGACGGAGTAGACGGACTCGTCGAGGGCGTAGCCCTTGGCGGGGACGGATTCCTTCACCCAGTAGGTGCCGGGAACGAGCTCGCCCAGCTTGCCGTTGCCTTCGGAATCGGTCGTGATGGAGCCGACCTTGGAGGCGAGGTCGCTGTCGGAGTAGACGTCGTAGACTGCGCCCTCGAGGCTGTAGCAGGGGTTCGACCCGCTGACCCCGGGCAGCGCCGAGTGCTTCTGGAGCGCTATCTCGCCGTACGGGGTGTACTCGAACGACAGGATGATCTGCGTGGATGCCCCGGTATAGAGCTGGAAAGCCTCGAAGTTCTCGGGCACCTCGCCCGCGCGCGCGGCGATCAGGCGCCCCGTGGCGTTGGGGTTGATCTCCTGGCCGGAGGTCCCGAAGCCGATGACGTTCTGGCGCACCCACTGCTTGAAGTCCTCGGAGCAGCCGTAAAGCGCATAGCTGCCGTCCGATGTGTAGGTGTCGGAGACGAGGATGTGGGCGAGCGCGGCGTAGTGGTTGTCGTTCATGGCGGACCCGTCGTACCACCTGCTCGGCCAGAGGGACGCGTCGAAGCCCGGGGAGCCGTATCCGAACCAGAGGTCGGCCGCGGTCTCGGCCGTGCGTCCGGAAGGGGCGGCGAGGGGCGACCTGGCGTAGTCCCCGGGCGCGGGCGTCGAGGCGGAGGGGTTGGCGCAGTAGGCCATCTCGCCGTCCGCCCACATCCAGGTGGTCGCGTAGCCGCCGTAGTAGATGCTCGACCCGACGGCCAGCTTCGCCGTCTGGGCCGCATGCGCGGGCTCCGCGAACGCCGGGGAGAGCGCGGCGAGAAGGCTGGAGAACGCGAGCAGCACGGCGAGGAGCGCCCTGATGGGCGCGGAGCGCGTGGTCGCGCCGATGATATTCGATCCTTTCATGGGACGCCTCCTAACGGGCGGGCTTATCGAAAGGGACGCTGCCCCCGGAGAGCGCCGAGGCGCCCTCGCGGGCGTGCTCGGCCCGCGCTCCGAGCGACTGCTCCTTGGATTCGCGCTGGGCGAGGTAGTCCTTGCGGGCCTCGTCGAGCGCCGCCTTGATCTGCACGGGCATGACCTTGACCGTGTCCTTCGCGGGACGCCCCGTGTGCTCGTCGATGACGGGCCTTCCTTCGGCGTCGAGGATGGAGCGCTGCAGCCAGACCTCCTTGTGCGTGAGCAGCGGGATGTCCACGAAGTTCTCCCCGCGGTACTTCGAGGGGTTCACGAACATGGGCGAGAACTGGTAGTAGCTCACATCGCGCCCCTCGATCACCGTGCCCTTCGGCAGCGTCGCCGAGTTGAACGTCCTCTTCTCCCCGCTCTTCGGGTCGAGGTACTCGATGTCGGTCCGCACGAAGTTCTTGTGCAGCGTGATGTAGGTGTTCTTCTTCTCTTCGGCCATCGTCTCTTCTCCTTTCCTTGGTATCGGGATGGCGTCGGCCCTTCTCTTTGTTGACCGGGCCCGGGCCGACGGGAAGGCCCGCAGGGTCTCATCCCGAGGGACGAGGTGTATCGCCGCGCGCACATGCTCAGAACCCGCTCACGATGTCGCGCGCCCATGTGCCGCTCTTCACCAGCGAGAGGATGAGCAGAACGCACATGGCCAGGTACTGGAGGGCGTAGGTGAGGCCGCCGGCGATGCTGTCTATCGGGGTCCCCGTGCCGGGGTTGACTGCGACGAGCCCGCCCAGGATGAGGGGGAACGAGATGAGCAGGATGAGGATGATCAGCCCCGCTATGCAGACCGCGGCGAAGTTCTTGATGTAGCCGACGCCGATCTGGCGCGTGTCGTCGAGCGCCATGAGGGACAGCGGTATCGGGCTGAACGCCGCCATGATGTAGAGCTGCAGCGCCCGCGCCCAGCAGACCACGAGGCTCACGATGTACGCGACGAGGACCACGAGCCAGCTGATGAGGGAGACGAGGAGCATGGCGATCAGGGAAGGCAGGTCGTCGTCGGAGGTGACGATCGAGACGTCGGCGAGATCGAGCGCCCCTCCCGTCCCGAACAGCGATATCGTCCTGTCTATCGCCAGCCCGACGACCTCGTAGATCGCCTGCATGAGCTCGAAGCTGTTCTGGATGAGAAAGAGGAACACCGCGAAGAAGACGAGCAGGAACACGACCTCCTTCACGCCCGGCAGGGACTGGTTGCCGTCCATCCTCTGCGATATCTGTATGAGCTTGATGGTGAACACGAGGGAGAGGACCCCGCATCCGATCGGGAGGATCGCGACCTGCCACACCGCGTGCACTATGTCGTACATGGAGGTCGCGCCCGACGTCGTGAGCATGCTGCCGAAATCTGCGCCCAGGATCCCGTCGTAGCCGATCGACTCGAGGACGTTCACCTGCTGCGAGAAGATCCAGTTGCAGCAGTCGCGCAGCACCCCGCAGAGCCAGGCGTTTATGTCGTCGGCGATACTCGCCCAGGCGCATTGTGCAGGGAGGAAGACAGCGACGCAGGCGGCGAAGGAGGTCAGGAAGGCCCTGGAGAAGCGGCTCCGGGATGATTGGTTCACGGCGGGCGGGATCATCGCAACGTCAACTCCCCGGATCCGTCGTCGACGACGGTGACGGCGGTGCCCGCCGCGTCGTCGAAGGCGAAGTTCGTGAGCTTGGTCCCGGCGTTGAAGTCAAGCCAGACCTCCCCGTCCCATACCGCCGTGGAGGCGTGGGGGGA
The DNA here is from genome assembly GCA_036306585.1 of Eggerthellaceae bacterium. Lineage (GTDB taxonomy): Bacteria > Actinomycetota > Coriobacteriia > Coriobacteriales > Eggerthellaceae > Aphodovivens. The sequence continues at coordinate 233,171 of JAXJZF010000007.1, read as the reverse complement.
TGCGCTCTTCGCGAACTCGCTGAGGACCGCCTCGAACTCGTCTTGGCCGTGCCCGAACACGTCAAACAGCTCCTCGTCCGGGTTCTCGATCGAAACGTGGACCTCGTCGGCGACGTCGCGCACGAAGGTGCCTCCCAGCTCGTCGCATACGATCCTCTGCGAGCCGTCCGGCCCGCTGGTGACGAATAGCACCGCGAGCTGCTGCGGGCCGTTGACGGTCCGGGAGACCGAAAGCGTCGCGGAGAGGCTCCCGTCCGCGGAAGACTCCTCGTCGAGCGCGTAGTAGAGGACCGTCGTGCCGTCGGGAGACGTCACGACGAGGTTCGTCGGGGTGATGGACAGCGAGGATTCGCCGTCCTCGCTGGTCCAGGACGACCCGGCCAGCTCGGAAAAGCCCCCGGACGCCCCGACGGACGCCTCGGGCTCCCCTGACGCATCGCTTTGTCCGGCCTCCTGCGTGCTCGCCTGCTCCTGCGGGACGGGATCGGGGCTTGCCTCGCCCCCGTCCTGCGCGAGCGTGCAGCGCGCGACGCTCGAGCCGACGAGGAGCGCGAGCGCGCCCGCCGCCAAGACCGCTATGATCTTCCTTTTCCTGTCCATGGTTTTTCCTCCTCTAGCCGATGATCTTTATCGCTGCGGTGAAGTAGCCGACGCCCGTCGCCTCCCTGCAGACGTCGCCCGAATGGGGTTCGTGGATGTATCTGTCCTCCCCGATGAATACGGCCACATGCCCCGGGCGCCACAGGATGTCGCCCGGCTCGGCGAGCGAGACGGGGACCTTGGTCCCGAACGCGGCCTGGTCCTCGGAGTTGCGCGGGATGGGGATCCCCGCCTGGGCGTAGCAGAACTGGGTGAGGCCCGAGCAGTCGAGCCCGACGCCGGGGGTGGTCCCGCCCCAGACGTAGGGGACGCCGAGCTGGCTGTACGCCGCCTCGACGATCGCCGACCTCGTCTGATCCATGCTCTCGAGCTGCTCGAGCGTCATGCCGTCGAAGCGGCGAAGGCCGTAGGTGTCCATGGCCGCCTTGAGGGACTCCACGTAGGACGAGCTCGTGGCCCACCCCGCGGACTTCAGGCCCTCCGCCATCTTGTCCGAGTCGTGCTTCTCTATCGCCTCGCGGATAAGCGGGTTGTTCGCATAGGTTCCCGCCTGCAGGAAGACGCGGCTTCTGAAGCGGATGCAGTCGACGTCGGAGACGAACGAGGTGAAGTACGCCGTGACCGCGACCGTCTCGCCCCCGTACTCCTCGTTGGTGGCCCAGGCGGACTTGCCGGAAACCTCCGGGCATGCCGCGAAAGACGAAGACCATTTCATGCCGAAGAGGTTGTGGTCGCGCTCCGCGAGCTGGCTCATGTGGTCGCCCTGCCCCGACTCGACGATGATCTGGGCTATCGTGCAGCCCGCCGGGTGCCCATAGTCCTCCTGGCATTCGACGGCAGCCTCCACCATCTCGTAGGTGATGTAGGGAGGCAGTCCCGCAAGGCTCTGCTTAGATGCCTCGTTCTGCCAAAAGCCGAACAGCGCGGCGACGAGCTGACTGACGGCGAGGGCGACGAGGATGAAGGCGAGCACCCCCGCGAAGACGCCGCCCAGAGGGGCGGCGGCGCTCGCGATCGCGCCGCCTATCGCCTTCGCCGATGTGCTCTTCGCCGCGACGGCGGCCTTGGCCCCGCCGGCCGCCTCGGAGGCCTTTGTCCGGACCGCGGCCTGGATGCGGGCGGAAGGCGCCTTCGTCCCCTTGGCGGCTCCCTTCTTCGCGCCCCCCACGGCGCGGGCGGCCTTCCTCGAGGATGCCCGGGTGGCCGAGCTGCTACCCGAAGGCTCGGCCGATCCTGCAGAGCCGGCCAGGCCCTTCGCCCCAACCCTTGATCGTGCCTTGGCGGCGATGCGCTTGGAGAGCAGCGCCTTGTCGCGGACGTCGGCTGCGCCGGAGAACTCCTCGGTATCGTCGAGCTCGTTCGCGGCGGCTGTGCCGACGGCTCCCTTCACCCTGTCGACAGCGGTGCTTCCTCGGCGCAGCCGGTGCTTTTCCGCACCATCCGGTTCGGATCCGCCCGCCGCGGGACCCGTCCCAGCCTTCTTTCCGCGCCGGGCCGGCCTCCGACCACCCGACACGACGCCAGCGCCCCGGCCCTCCTTCGCGACGTGGGCTCCGGCATGGACGCGGGCCGCGGACCCCCGCTCCGAAAGGGTCGAGAGCGCCTGCTCCTCGGCCGATTTGACCGCCCCGGAATTAAGGACGGTCTCCTTCTCCTCCGCGACGAGATCGCGCATGTCCGCGTCCCGGTATGCCTGCTGCCGGCCGCTCATAGGCCAGACCCGCCTTCGCCGCCGCGAGTGCGCTTGTTGGCTTCGAAGACCGCCTTGCGCTTAAGCTCGGCGATCTCATCCGGCTTGGTGTTGAACAGGTCGTAGAGCGCGCCTTTCGGGAAGTCGTCCATGATGGGGACGCGAACCCCTCCGGCGACGAGGAGGCCCTCTCCGGCCTTGATGGAATCATCGATGTAGCCCGCTTCGGTGTCCGAGAGGGTGAGCAGGTCCACCCAGCTCTTGCGGTCGAGGGCCGACTGCTTGTGCAGCAGGCAGAAGTCCGAGTTGAGGACCATGTTCCTGGCCGACTCGTGCGTGAGCATGTAGGTGGAGTTCTGCGTGATGCCGGTGCAGATGAGGTTGAACTTGCGCCCCTCCGCCCAGAACTTGGAGAAGTACTCGATGATCGACGGATGGCCGAACAGGCTCTGAACCTCGTCTATGTAGAGCCAGGTTGTCACGCCCCGCTCGAAGTTGTGGTACATGCGGTTTCGCACGGCCTCGAGCGCCGTGAGCATCCCGAAGACCCTCATGTTCGTGGACAGGTCGTGCAGGTCGACGTTGGTGACCCGCTTCTCGAACGCCACGTTGCTCTGGCGGTTGAAGAAGGACAGGGCGCCTTTCACGAACCTCTCGTAGCGCAGCGCGATGTCGCGCGCCTCGCGCTCCGGCTGCTCGACGAGGATCCCGTAGAAGTCCCCGAGCACGGGGATGCGCTCGCCCGACTGGACGTAGGCGGCCTCCACGCAGCGCGTGATGATGGACTTGTCGGCCTCCGGCAGGCCCTCCGACCCCTCCGCCATCATGGCCGAGGAGAGCGCGAGGAACGCGTCGATCTTGAAGGCCATCTGGGCGGCGTCCGCCCTTCCCTCGACGTCCGTGAGGTCGAAGGGGTTCATGGAGGTCTCGGAATCCGGCGCAAGGCGGATGTTGCGCCCGGCGCAGCTCCCGACGAGGGTGGAGTACTCGCCGGCGGGGTCGAAGATGACGACCTCGTCCTCCGGGAAGGCGAGGACCGTGTTGAGGATCTCGCGCTTCACCGAGAACGACTTGCCCGAGCCCGGCTTGCCGCAGACGAAGCCCATGGGACTCGCGAGCCTCTTGCGGTTGCATATTACGAGGTTTCCCGACTGCTTGGACTGGCCGTAGTAGCCGCCGCCCTCCTGGTTGAGCTCCTGGGAGGCGAAGGGCATCTGCATCGCGATCTGCCCGGTGGTGAGGTGGCGCGAGACGTTCACGTGGTTGCGTCCCAAGGGGAGCATGGAGTTGAGCGCGGGCTTCTGGCGGTAGTCGAGGCCCACGATCCCGAGCGAGTTGCCCTGGGCGACGGATGTCACCTGCTCCACCTGGCGGTCGAGCTCCTCGAGCGAGTCCGCGTAGGTGTAGACGAGCCCGGTGTAGACGAACAGCCTCTCGTTCTTGTTGCGCAGGAAGTCGAGGAGCTCCTCTGCCTCCTCCTTGGAATAGCGCAGCTCGGGCGGGAGGATCGAGTAGTCGTAGCCCTTCTTCACCGCCGCCATCTGCTCGTCGATGATCTCCTTGTCCATCCAGTCGAGCTGGCGCTTGACCATCGCGAGCGCGTCGCTTTGCGCGATCGGCTGGATGTGCAGCGTCACGACGAGCGGGATGGGCAGGTCGATGATGTTCGCGAGGTAGTAGTCCTCGAGCATCGACCCGAAATCGCGGATGGCGAGCACGCTGCCGAAGACGCCGTCGGACTCGAAGGCGTCCGCGCGCCCCTCGGGCGCGAAGTCCATGAGGTTCGGCGCGATGAAGTCCTTGGTCCTCGCGCCGCGGTACTGGGACAGTTTGTCCCAGCTGAACTCGAAGCGCTTCTTGGGGCGCACGATCGCGTCCATGGCGCGGAGGCGCTCCTCCCCGTCGAGGGGGCGGGCTTCGCAGCGTATGCGCGCCAGCGTCTGGCACACGTCCGCCCGGATGCGCGCGAGCTTGGGGGTCGCCGCGTCGACGTCGTCGGCCCCGACCATGTAGGTGAGGTAGCGGTGCCGCTCCAGGTTGGAGACCCCCTCGCGCAGCTTGTCGTTGAGGATCCGGTTGTACTCGTCCGTGAGGGCGTCGTCGACCTCCTCGACGTGGCCGAAGAACCGCTTGGACCCGATCACTTCGGCGGGAATGGGGGTGTTCGCTATCGAGAGCTGCACCGACGTGTCGGCGTTGAAGTAGTTGTAGAGGCTCGAGAGCACCGAGAAGATGTTCTCCTGGGCGTCCCTGCGCGCCGATTGGTAGCTGATGTCGGAGAACTCGACCGTCTGGCTGAACAGGCCCTCCTCCACCTGGGCGATGCCGTTTCTGTAGAGGGCGTCGTAGCCGATGTAGTCGAGCTGGCGCTTGGAGGAGTTGCGGGCCTTGGACGCCCGCCTCTCCTTCTCCTCCCGGGCCTTCGCCTCCCCTCCCTTGGCCTTCCGGCCGCCGAGGATGAGGCCTATGAGGCTCGATTTCCTGGCCGGCGCCTTGCGGCTAGAGCTGCTCCGGGCCATGGGACTCCGCCCCCTTCCTCGCGGCCTTGCGCCTCGCCTTGCGGGAGGGCTTGCCTGCGACGGGGCCGGTGGCGGAGAAGCCCGCGAGCGCGTCGCCCGTGTCGTAGAGCATCAGCTGGCTGTTCATGGAGTGCTCCCAGAGAAGCGGGAGGAACTCCTCCATCTTCATTCCGAAGGGCCGCCAGAAACCCGCGAGCCAGAACGGGAGGGCGGCGGCCATGACGGGCAGCGTCGCGTTGCCGACCTCGATGCCGAGCCCGAAGTAGACGACCGCGGCGGCGGCGATTGCCGAGGCGAATCCGAGCGACACGCACACGAGCGTGCGCAGGCTCATCTTCCCGACGATCTTCTCCTGGTACTCCCCGATGTCTTTCTGTATTGGTATCTGCAAGGACATGCCGACCACCTACGCGGGGAGCCAGGACGTGTCGAGCATTCCGAAGTAGACCGCCGCGGCGATGATGATCGCCCCGCCCGCGATGGTCGAGATGGCGCTCGCGATCTGCGAGCCTCCCTGCTGCTCGCGTATGGCGAGGCCGAGCGACACCGCTCCCCAGACGACGAGGAACCCGCCGAGGAACGTCACGCAGCCCGATACGAGCGTGATTATCTGTGTGAGCATTGTTCTTCCTTTCCCCCTCGCCGCCGACGGCGGCGGGGTGCGTCCCTTTTCGATCCCGGAAGGTTCGTTCGGGCGGCGGCCCCATGCGCGGCGACGCCGCGCATGGACCGGCGGTGCGGGCGCCGCCGCCCCTAGGCTCTTCTTGGCCTCATGACCCCTCCTTAGAACGGTTCGAATAGGATGCGAAGTCGAACCGCTCGGCGTGCATCGCGCCCGCATGACCGGGATCGACTTGCTTGTAGCGGGGATGCCGCTCGAGCGGATACTTCTTGTCCTTGAAGGGGAAGGTCCCGGCGATGAGGACTATCGCCTCGTCCCTGGGAAGCCTCCCCACCTCGGACGCCTGTATGAGGTCCCGTTCCTGCCGGCCGTAGTTCCGCGTGCGGCTCGAGTTGGAGCCGCGGGAGTCGTTGAAGGTGACGGTCGAGATCGTCTGCTTGCCGACGGCCTCGGATACCTCCTTGTTGGTCTCGCCGGACTTGCCTCCGAGGAATAGCGTCGTGTCGCAGCAGTCCTGGATGGTCTGCGCGTCGTCCTTGTAGCGGCTTTTGAGCTGGGCCAGGGACTGGAGGATGATCGAGCAGGAGATGTTGCGGCTGCGAACGACCGCGATGGTCCGCTCGAAGTCCGGCACCTGCCCGATGTTGGCGAACTCGTCCAGGATGAAGTGGACGTGCGTGGGCAGGCGGCCCGCGTGACGGCGCAGCGCCGTGTTGCAGAGGACGTCGAGCGTCTGCCACATGAGGATCGCGAAGAGGAAGTCGAAGGTGGAGTTCGTGTCCGGCATGCTCGCGAAGACGACCGTCCTCCTGCCCGGCTCGCCGAGCTCGTCGAGCTCCATCTCGTCGCGGTCCAGGATCCCCGAGACCTCCTTGATGGACAGGGGCTTCAGGCGCACGTTGCAGCTGATGATGATCGACTTGAGCGTCTTGCCGGCCGCCGTCTTGAACGCCTTGTAGTTCGACAGGGAGAAGTCGACCTCCGGCGGCGTGGGCTCGCCGGTCCTCACCCAGGAGAACCCGCCGCCCCCGTTCGAGAACGCCCTGCTCTCAAAGTCCGCCTCGGCAGGCTCGCCGGTCCTGACGAACCTCATCCCCGTCTCGAGCTCCGCGAAAAGGACGTCGAGCGGGCTCATGTACGACTCGTCCTCCTCCTTCGCCTCGGCCAGCCCGAGCAGGACCAGCAGCCCGGGAAGGTTCCGGTCCTCCTCGGGGCAGTGGCAAAGCAGGTAGGAGACGAGCGACGTGTAGAGGAGGCGCTCGGCGTTCTCCCAGAAGGGGTCGCCGGCGTGGTCCTTGTCGCCCGTCGTGTTCTTGATGAGGCACTCGACGAAGGTGAGGACGTCCGCCTCGCTCCTGACGTAGCGAAGCGGGTTGTAGTGGTTGGATGCGGAGAAGTCTATGGTGTTGAAGGCGCGGATCTCGTACCCCGCCTCGGCGAACATGTGCCCCATCTCCCCGATGAGGGTCCCCTTCGGGTCCGTGACGAAGAAGCTGGAATTGAGCTGCATGAGGTTCGGCTTCACGTAGTAGCGCGTCTTGCCCGACCCCGATCCGCCCACGACCATGACATTGAGGTTGCGGTCGGTCTTGATGTCGAACCTCCCCCGATCGAGGGCGAGACGGGCCTCGCTCGTGAGGATGACGTTGTTGTCGGCGTTCTTGGGATCGCCGAACGCCCTCATCTCCGCCCTCGTCGCCCAGCGCGCGCTTCCGTGCTCCTCGCCCGCGCGCCTCGTCCCGGCGCTCATGAGCCGATATGACCAGGCTATCCATATCGCGCAGACGAGCAGGACGCCAGCGCAGATCGCGGCCGGCTCGGCCGTGAGGGCGCCGCCGCCCAGAACGAAGCCGGGCAGCGTCTGGACGGCGAGCGTCAGGTTCATGATCGGCTCGCCGGAAAGCGTGACCAGATTGGACACGTAGAGATTCCCGATCGCGAACGCGATGGGCGTTGCAAGCAGCGACGCGACGAGGTCCGCCCTCATTTTGCTCTCACCGCCGCGCGCTCGATCTCGCGGGTCTTGCCGCGCGCCGCCTCCATCGCCTTCGCGCTGTCCCGGGCCGCCGCGGCGCGCTCCTCGAGGGGCTGGGCGTCCCTGACCTGCTCGCGGGTCTTTCCCCGCGCGGCCAATGCCTTGTCGAGGGCGGCGTCGGCCTGCTTCTCGAGGTCACCGAACGCGCGGGACACCTCGGGGGCGTCGGCCACCTTGAAAAGCAGGTATTCCCTGCCCCGGTCTTCGTAGAAGGCATGCTCTATGCCCTCGCCCGAGAGCTTCCGGTCGATGACCTCCTTTACGCTTCGGTACTCGGGAAGGGATGCAAACTGCTCCATGTTGAGCTTCGCCCATTCGGCGGGCTGCTCCGTCTCGGGAGACGCGCCGCCTCCCTCTATCTCGCCCCGGGCGTTCCTGAAAGCGCTTTTCAGTTTCTCCGCGCTCGCGAGCATCGCCTGCTCGCTTGCATCCTGCCCGATCTTTAGGATCCAGTCGAAGAGCTTCTCCCCGCTCTCGTCTCCGAAGTCAGTGGCCATCGCCAGCGCCTCCATTCCTTTGGTGGGACAATCTGTCCCAGCTCCTTCGAATGCAAAGCGCGCCCCTAGGGCACCGGGTGCCTGGCTAGAAGCGCGCTTTTTCGGTTGTTTCTGATCTTGTTGCGAGCGAGTTGATCACCGCAGATGATTCGCGAGCCTCGATCGAAACGGCTCTGAGGCCTCTGGGGGCATTGCCGGCCGATCTCTCCTCCGCTCTCTCGCCGCCCTCCCTCGCCTCGTCCAGCAGCGAGGGCAGAATCTCGTACGCCCCGCTCGAGGCTGAGATGACGCTGCTGAATCTGTCGTCATGGAAGATGACCGCATGCGTGGAGGCGTCGGAGATCTCCAGCATCGCGCCGCTGAAACTCGGACGCTCGTAGACCTTCACTCTGCGCTCTCCGCAGGAACTCTCGAGGATCTTGCATTCCACGAGTTCGCCGGCCCAGTTCTCGGCTCGCGCCGTCTCGTATCGCCAGGGTTCGTCGAGCGTAGGAAGCCCGTATTCCAGCTCCTTGCACTCGCTCGCCGACGCCGCGCTCATGCCTACGATGAAGTCGTTGAAGCCGTGGGGGTCCCTGCTCAGGCGGTCGAAGGAGCAGCTTTCGAATGCGAGCCAGTCGCTTGCCCTGCCCTCGTTTCCCACCTTCTTGAGCGTCCACCACTCGTCCCCTCCGTCGACCTGCTGGAAGAAGGCGAGGTCGCGATAGACCACCCCCTGCCGGATGGCCCAGTTCCCATGGCTGAAAAAAGAGCGAAGCTCCTCCGTCGAGGAAGCTTCGTGGATGTCGTAAGGGTATTCTTCGAGATACGGGTCGTCCTGCCAGGCGTAGCCGCCGGCTCTCAGCCAGCCGTTCTCTTGGCATTTCTCCACCAGGGAGCCCTTGATGGTGGCCCAGGCCGAACCTGCCCCAACATATGCCGCAGAGTCTGCCATCGTTACCGCCCCCCTTCGCAGCCTCCCGGACCCGACGCTTCGGCGTTGGTGGGAGGGTGATTCTCACCCATTGAAGCATCGGGCGGGATCGGGCGGCACCGTCGGGCGGCTCGCTCGGTTCTATTCGGTTCTATTCGTCTTCATGGTCTTCGGATACCCGTCGGGAAGGCTCCTGAAGTCGATGTCCGGCCTCTCTATCCTCGTGCAGGTCTCCTTCAGACGGGAGAGTATCGCCTTGGCAGGATCCCCGAAGCCCTGGCGGCTCATCCTCCTGCCGAGGTTCGGGGGATCGTATTCGCTCGTGACTATCGTCGAGCGCATCTCCCCGTATCTTGCGTTCAGTATCTGGAAGAGCGTCCGGACGGCCCAGTCCCCCGCGCTCTCCTTTCCCATGTCGTCTATGACAAGGAGGTCGCATTCCGTGTACTTCCTCATCGCATCGAGCGTGGATCTCGGGTTGTCGAAGGTGTCCTGCACCTCGCTCAGCATATCCAGAGCCGTCGTTACGAGCACTCTCTTTCCCACGTCGGAGAGCCTGCGCGCCAACGCGCAGGCAAGCGAGGTCTTGCCGGAACCGCAAACGCCTTGGATATAGAGGCCGCGCCCCGGGTTGCTGTCGAAATTGGAGAGGTACAGCAAGGCCTCGTCGTCGTCCACGACCGCGTTCTGGAACCGGAGGGATATGCCCATCGCCTTGAGCTTATCGGCATATCTCCTCGCTTCCTCCTCCGCCCGTTTCGCCTCTTCCTCCTGCTCTGCTGCCTTTTCCTGTGCGCATCCGCATTTACCGGTGATCCATACGACCTTACCGGCGAAGAGCACCGCCGAAGGGTCTTTCCTCCTGCCGCAATACTTGCATCGCAGGTCAGGAGGAGGCGGGTATTCCACTCCCATGTCCGACAGCTCCTCCTCGCTTAGGATGCCGGAGCCTGTTTTGGGTGACTCAGAAGCTGTACCGATCGAAGCCATCGGAGCCTTTCCTCTCCTCGTTGTTTACTATCTCTTTCCTTTCTGATGGAACTCCGTTCGGACGGGCCTTCGGCCCCCTTCCGACAGCGGGGACCTCTACGCCGGAACTTTGTTCGGGGAACTTCGTTCGGGTGGGACAGATTGTCCCATCGCCCGATCTTTCAGGGCCGACGGCACGGAAGACCTTCGTCGTCCTCCCGTTTCTCAGGCGGTGGTGGCCGACCTCGACGATCAGCCCTCTCTCCTTGAGGGTCTTCAGGGCTTTTCCAATCGCCCTTTCGCTCACCCCCAGGCTCTCCGCCATGGACCTCTGGGACTCGTAGCATCCGGCGTTCCCCCCTAGCGAGAACCCGTAGATCCTCGCGTACAGCAACAGGGGGACCCCTTGCAGTTTCAAACGCTTTATCATGAACCTCCTGATCACGATAAAGCCCTCCTCGCCGCCAGCCATTGTTCGACCGGGGCTTATCCCTCAGAGCTTCTGAGCAGGGGAGCGTTGCGCTCCACCCACTTGTTGAGCTCGTGCCTGATGACCAGATACCCCCGCGTCCTGAACTTCAACTTGCGGGCAGGCAGGGGGTCGTCCGGAAGCTTGATCAGCTTATAGACAAGGTGCTTGTTGATGTGCAGCATCTCCGCGACCTCTTCTATCGTGTAAATGTCCTTCTCCGTGCAGGAAAGCCTGATCTGCGCGACCGGCTTTCTGGTGGCGCCCTCTTTTTTCGCCGCAATCTTCTTCACTCCAGCGTCCGACATAAACGGGCTCCTTTCCGAAACGCTTCTGCTGAAGCGAACGCGACCGTATGGACATACGCCCATCCAACGGCAGAAGAAGGCCGAATGGGCGGGGGCAGCAGTCGCGAATCCTGTGAAACTCTACGAAGTTCGCTTAGGCAAGCAGGCCGTCCTTGATGCATCGGTCGAGCGTCTCCCTATTGATGAGGATTCGCCCTCTGATGCGGTGCGACGGAAGCTTGCCCTCCCTCACGAGCCGGTACATGGTCGTTCGCGAGACATGCACGTAGTCGCACGCGGCCTGCACCGAGAGCCATATCTCGTCCGATCCGTCGCCGGCCTCCGCCGAGCGATGGCTCTCGGCACCGGAAGGAGATTGTTCGAAGTTGTTCCCAAGATGCGCCATCATGCCGAGCATCTCGGCAAGCAATGCCTGTCGATTGTTCGCGCTGTCAGCTTTTCCTGTGCCCATTTCAATTCTCTTTTCTGTTTCCGTGCTTTTCGAAAAGAGACATCTCCTCGTCGATGCCTGGCTAAATTATTAGAAATGCACGCTGAACAGGCAATTAGAAAAGGGTTCTTCGGTTCTATTCGGTTCTATTCGTCCCATTTCGGAAGAAACGGAAGCCGCTCGCCAGAGACGGGAGAAATTGAGAACTTTGTGTTCGGTATGTGGAATCGAAACATCTCTATTTTGCCCGTTACGGGCAAATAGCCTGGGTGTTTCACGGTGTTTCCCCAGGTTGCAGATTGTTTCTCGGTATTTTTGCCCAAAATTTGCCCAAAAATGAGCAGGGAAGGAGCTTTCCAAGCCCGAACAAAGTGCGGTTTTGAACTAGGTGAAAGGAGTTGAAAAAGTGGATTTTTGCCCATTTTCGCCCAAAAATAGCGGTGTTTTGGCAACAAAAAAGGCCAGAGGTTTTAGCCTCTGACCTGGTGTTTCTTGGTCGCGGGGGGCGGATTTGAACCACCGACCTTCGGGTTATGAGCCCGACGAGCTGACCAGACTGCTCCACCCCGCAATATATGTGCTTATCGGTTACCCGATAAATGCTGCAAGAGAGAATACTACGCTCCGCTATATCGTCTTGCAATGGCTGTAAGCATACTTCACACAACGCACATATCGCGCTGGCAATTAGGAAGCGGTTTGATTTTACGAAGCGAGCTGACTGCCTGGAACCATAACGAAGCATCTTCGCACTACGCCCCTCCTAGCATGCGCCTGCCACCGCCAGGCCCTCTTTATTTCACGCAAGATTTAACGCACCTGTTCACATCCGTTTGCACCCAAGGAGTAAAATCTGCCACGGAAAAATATCTGCTGCGACGGGTGCCGTACCCACCTGGAGCAGCAGACACTGCACAGGAATTCACCTGTCATCCAAGACGAACGCGGCAACAAGCTCGAATCGGCCAATCGTACCGGCCGCCAACTGCTTGCGATGCAGCCAACCGCATACTGGAGGAACGAACATGACCGTTATCGATGCGCATGCGCACATCTATCCGCTGAAGATCGCCAACCGCGCCGTGTGCGCCATCAGCGCATTCTACGACGTCCCCATGGAGAACCCCGAAGGCACGCCCGAAGCCCTCCTGAAGGCCTGCGAGGGCACTCCCATCACGCACTTCCTGGTGCATTCGGTGGCAACCACCGCCCATGCGGTCACCTCCATCAACAACTTCATATCCGAGCAGTGCAAGCTGCATCCGGAGTTCATCGGATTCGGCACCATGCATCAAGATTTCGAGGATCCCGAAAAGGAAATAGACCGAATGATCGAGCTGGGTCTCCATGGCGTGAAGCTGCATCCCGACACCCAGCAGGTGAACATGGACGACCCGCGTCTGATGGATATCTATGAAATCATGCAAGACCGCGGCCTGCCGCTGGTAGTGCATACCGGCGACTTCCGCATGGACTACTCTCATCCGCGCCGCCTGAAGCACGTCCTGCACACCTTCCCCGACCTGGTAGTGGACGGCGCGCACCTGGCGGGGTGCTTCGTTCCCGACATCGGCTACGATGTACTGCATGCCGAGCGCCTATTCGTGGACGCGTCCAGCACGCTGCCGTTCGTTGGCGCCCGCCGATTCGTCGAGCTGGTGCGCATGTGGGGAACCGATCGCGTGATGTTCGGCTCCGACTTCCCCATGTGGAACCCGAACTCCGAATACGCCGTGCTTGCCTCCGCCGGCTTCTCCGACGATGACTTCGAGAAACTCACCGTCACCAACGCCGAACGCTTCACCGGCGTGAAAGTGCACTAGGCTGAGAACCCCAAAGACCCCGGAGGGGATCGCATGCCCTTGATTTTGCAAGAGCCCGCCCCCTCAGGGGGCCGGGCATGCCGATAAGGAAATCTGCTTACTCGCCTTCTTCGGATTTCTCCGTCTTCTCGATTGCCATGCGGAATTTATCGATGCGCAGGCGGTCCATCATCACCACTTTAAACTTGACCAACGTGGTTTCGCGGGCATCCTCATGCATGAGCTCCACCTTCTCGCCAGCCTGGGGAATGCGGTCGAACAATGCCAAAAGCAAGCCTGCAGCGGTTTCGCACTCATCTGCTTCCTCGGGTTCGAACCCGAGGAGATCCACCAGATCGTCTATGGGCATCGTGCCCTCGACCAAATAGCTGCCGTCCTCCATGCGCACGGCGCCCTCGTCTTCATCATGCAGGAACTCGTCATCCACCCTGCCGACGATCTGCTCGATGATATCGCTCATGGTCACAATTCCCGCAGTGCCGCCGTGCTCGTCGATAACCACTGCGATTTTTGTTCTTTTCGCTTGCAGCACTTGCAGCAGCTTTGCGATGGGCATTCCCTCAGGAACCGCCTCGATGGTGCGGATGCGCAGGTCGTGAACGGTGGACCCGTGAGGCATCCCGTATAGGTCCTTAACATGCACGAATCCGACGATACGGTCTTTATGGCCGCGGCAGACCGGATACCGCGTGTACTTATACTGCTTGACCACCTGTAGATTATCGGCAAGGGAATCTTCCAAGTCCACGCAGATCACGTCCATGCGCGGAGTCATGATCGCCTCGGCATCCTTGTCGCCCAAATCGAAGATGTTATCCACGAACTGGTTCTGCTCGGGGTCGATCAGGCCGCTTTCAGTGCTCTCGTCGATGAGCAGCTGGATTTCCTCGCCAGTGTACACATCATGCTCGTTTGCCGGATCGTGCCCGGTCAGACGCACCACGCCGTTGGTGATGCCGTTGAACAGCAGCATGATCGGGTAAGTTATGCGATAGAACCAGATAAGCGGCGTCGCCGTGCGCAGCGCCCAACGCTCGGTGGCGAAGATGGCGAACGACTTGGGGATGAGCTCGCCCACCACCACGTGCAGCGTAGTCATGATGAAGTAGCCGATGGCAACCGAAATGGCAACGATCGCCGCCTCGGGAAGCCCCAGTAAAGAGAACAGCGGCTCAAGCAGCTTCGAGATAGCCGGCTCGCCCAACCACCCCAAAGCCAAGGATGCCAACGTGATGCCCAGTTGGCAGGCGGAAAGGTAAGCGTTCACGTTCTCGGCGATACGCATGGCGTTTTTAGAGCCCGGCTTGCCTTCCTCCACGGCGAGTTCCAGCTGCGACTTGCGCACGCGCACCAACGCGAATTCCGCGATGACGAAAAACGCGTTCATGATCAGGAATACGACTACCAGGGCAAGGCTCACGGCAATTGACATGGGGTAACAAACTCCTTCAAGGGAATTGCAGTTCAACTTCTCTATTGTCTCAATGTTTGGCGCCTTAGAGGAGCTCCGTTATCTAAAGGTTAGATAACGGAAGGGTTTCGGCGGTAGAAAGCGCTCCATCTAACGAAAAAGGCCCGACGCCGAAGCGCCGGGCCTTTGCGGTTGCACTGGTCAACGGCCTAGTACATTCCGCCTCCCTGTGCGGCAGCAGCAGCTGCGGCGGCAGCAGCAGGGTCGGGATCCTTGGGGATCTCGTTGATGGTGGCCTCGGTGATGAGGATGAGGGCGGCAACCGAGGATGCGGACTGCAGCGCAGTGCGGGTGACCTTCACCGGGTCGTTCACGCCCATTTCGATCATGTTGCCGTACTCGCCGGTAGCGCAGTTCAGGCCTTCGCCCTTAGCCATGCCCTTCACATGCTCAACAACGACGGAACCCTCGTAGCCAGCGTTCTCGGCGATGGAGCGCATCGGGGCCTCCAGCGCCTTGCGGATGATGTTCACGCCGACCTCTTCGTCCTTATCGGAGCACTCGACATTGTCCAGAGCGGGCAACGCGTCGACCAGAGCCACGCCGCCGCCGGCGACGATGCCCTCCTCGACAGCCGCGCGGGTTGCCTGCAGGGCGTCCTCGATGCGGCTCTTCTTCTCCTTCAACTCGGACTCGGTGGCAGCGCCAACCTTCAGCACCGCAACGCCGCCGGACAGCTTGGCCAAGCGCTCCTGCAGCTTCTCGCGATCGAAATCGGAGTCGGTGCGCTCGAGCTCGACCTTGATCTGGCTGATGCGGTCCTCGATGGCCTGCTTGCTGCCGGCGCCGTCGACGATCAGGAAGCTGTCCTTGGACACCTTCACCGTCTTGGCGTGACCGAGCATCTCGATGGTGGCGTCGGCGATGGTCATGCCGAAGTCCTTATCGACAACCTGCGCGCCGGTGACGGCGGCAATGTCCTCGAGGATGCGCTTGCGGCGATCGCCGAAGCCGGGGGCCTTCACAGCGACGACGTTCAGCGTGCCGCGCAGCTTGTTCAGCAGCAGCGTTGCCAGGGCCTCGCCCTCGACATCCTCGGCGATGAGCATCAGCGGACGGCCGGAACGCATGATGCTCTCCAGCAGCGGCACCATGTCCTGCACGTTGCTGATCTTCTGGTCGGTCAGCATGATGTAGGGGTCGTTGAGCACGGCCTCCATCTTCTCCATGTCGGTAGCCATATACGGGGAGATGTAGCCGCGATCGTACTGCATGCCCTCGACGATCTCGAGCTCCAGATCGAAGCTCTGGTTATTCTCCTCGACGGAGATGGCGCCGTCGTGGCCTACCTTCTCCATTGCCTCGGCGATCTTCTCGCCGATCTCGGCATCGCCGGCGGAAATGGTGCCGACGTTGGCGATCTGCTGCTGGGTCTCGACCTTGGTCGCGTCGGCCTTGATGGCCTCGACCACGGCATCGGTTGCCTTCTGGATGCCGCGGCGGATGCCCAGGGCATCGGCGCCGGCGGTGACGTTGCGCAGGCCCTCGCCCACGATGACGTCGGCCAGCAGCGTCGCGGTGGTGGTGCCGTCGCCGGCAACATCGTTGGTCTTCACAGCGACCTCGCGCACCAGCTGGGCGCCCATGTTCTCAACGGGGTTCTCCAGCTCGACGTCCTTGGCGACGGTCACGCCGTCGTTGGTGATGAGCGGAGCACCGTAGGACTTCTCCAGGGCGACGTAGCGGCCCTTGGGACCCAGGGTGACCTTGACGGCATTGGCCAGCTTATGCACGCCGGCGGCAAGACCGCTGCGGGCATCGGCTTCGAACTTGATGTCTTTTGCCATGATGTTTGCCTATCCTTTCGAAACTAAACGTTCGTGTGAATCTATTCGCAGATAGCGTAGATGTCGTCGGCGCGCAGGATGAGCACGTCCTCGCCGCCGTAATGCACCTCGGTTCCGCCGTACTTGCCGTAGATGACCTTGTCGCCCACCTTCACCGGCACGGGCACCAGGTTGCCGTCCTTGTCCAGCTTGCCGTCGCCCACGGCGATGACCTCGCCGGTCTGGGGCTTTTCCTTGGCCTCGCTTGCCAGATACAGGCCCGAAGCGGTGGTCTGCTCAGCTTCGTCGGCCTTCACGATCACGCGATCGCCCAGCGGTTTCAAGCTCATAGCGCATGCCTTCCTTCCACATTGTCGGAATACTTCGGCGCGGTGGAGCAACCGAATCTGCCGGCTGCTAGCACTCACCAACGCCGAGTGCTAAACAATGGGTAACTATAGCAGTCAGCCACCCGAATGCAAGTCAAATTGAGAAAATCTAAGCGAGCGGGACTTAGGTTTTGCCAAATCGTCAAAGTATCGTCACATTTGACGAAGAAAGGCGCGTATGCGGGCGCTACACCCCCGGCTTCACCAGCCCGTGCTCGTAGGCATAGATGACCAGCCCCGCACGGTCGTGCGCATCGAGCTTCTGCATCACCCGCGCCAGATGCGTCTTCACCGTGGCGGGGGAAATCACCAGATGCTCGGCGATCTCGGCATTGGAAAGCCCGCGCGCTACCAGCACCAGAATCTCGCGTTCGCGGTCGGTGAGCGCCTCGACGCCCGTCGCCGACACCTGGCGCGCATACGGGCGCGAGGCGGCGAACGTCTCGACCAGCCGCCGCATCACCGACGGCTGGATGAGCGCATCGCCTTCCGCCACCACGCGCACCGCCGCCACGATGTCGTCGGGCTCGGCATCCTTCAGAAGGAAGCCGCTCGCACCGGCCGCCAGCGCGTCATAAACGTATTCGTCCAAATCGAACGTCGTCAAGATGAGCACATGGGTGTTGGGCAGCTTGGGGTTGGCCTTGATGTCGCGCGTGGCGTCGATGCCGTTGCGGCGGGGCATGCGGATATCCATCAGCACCACATCGGGTTCGAGCTGCTGGGCGAGCTCCACCGCCTCTACGCCGTCACGCGCTTCGCCCACCACGTCAATGCCGTCGTAGGAAAGCAGTATCAGCCGGAACCCGCTGCGCACCAGGTCCTGATCGTCCGCGATGAGGACGCGCAGCGAGCGCTCGTCGCTATTCGCCATGAGAAGCCTCCTTCCCCGGGGATGCAGGTTCCCTGCCCTGTTCGGCATCTACCGCAAGAGGGATGCTCGCCCTCACAACGAACCCTCCCTGCGGAGCATCGCCGGCCGAGAGCGCGCCGCCCAGCAGCCGGGCGCGTTCCGCCATGCCCACGACGCCGTTGCCTCCCGCCTTGCGCGCGGCGAAGGCGTTGCCCGAACTCACGGGCACGCCGCCGCCCACACCGTCGTCGAGAACCTCCAGCGACGCCTGCCCGCCGCCGGATGCCAGCGTGAACACGGCATGGGATGCATGGGAGTGCTTCACCATGTTGGTCGCCGCTTCGCGCGCAATGGCGAACAGGGCCAGGTCAACGTGCGCCGGCACTTCGGCGCGGCGGTATGCGCTGTCATCGATTCGGCAAGCGATACCGGCATCCTGCAGATAGACCGCCAGATCGGCAAGGCGATCGGTGCCTGCCGTGGGGCTGGTTTCCGCAGGCGCGTCGCCATGGCGCAGGACGCCTATCATGCTGCGTATGTCGTCAAGGGCGCTTTTCGCCGTTTCACGGGCTGCGGAGATGGCCTCCTTCGCTGCCTGCGGATCGCGATCGATCAAACGCTCGGCGGCGGCGGTCTGCACGCTCACCGCCGAAAGAGAATGCGCGGTGATGTCGTGCACTTCGCGCGCGATGCGCACGCGCTCCTCCTCCACCCGGCGCGCCGCCTCTTCCTCCCGCGTGCGCTCCGCCTCGGCAGCCCGCCGCTCGGTTTCGCGCACGTAGGCGCGATGAATGCGAAAACCGTACCCTGCCGCCGCCGCCGCAACGACCAAAGCCATGTTTTGGACGTTGACGAAAAAAGCCAGGCTGGGCGTTCGGAACTGCCCAGGAAACAGCAGCAGTCCGCCAGCCACCACCAAAGCCGCCGCCATCGCCTCGCGCCCCGGGCGCATCGCCGCCGCGGTGAACAGGGCCACCAGCACGCCTGCGGGGGACAGCGCCACTGCCGGGTAGACGTTTTGCAGCGCACAGTGAGCCACAAGCACGAACAGCAGCGTCGGCCAAGGGAACACTCGGCGCACTGCCAGCGGAAAAGTCGTGATCCCCAGCGCCACGAACACGCCAAACTCCGGCACCACGTTCACCAAGCCCAGGTATTGGCGCACTGCCAGGTCGGGGAAGATGATAGAGGAAACGGAAAGCATCACCTGGATACACGCGCATGCGAAGGCGACCACTGCCACCGCCGCGTCGATAGCCCAGTCCCTCGGCGCCATCTTATGCGAACTTTTCAGAAAGCTGTCCATGGGGTAATGGTACCCCATGGGCGCGGCATGCCGCCATACGCCAAACGGGGTATGGCGGCACCACGCCACGCGTCTTGTTGTTTCGCGTGAAACATCGGGACTCGCCAGGCAGGCGGAACTCCCCGAAATGCCTTATTCGTAGAATGCCGCCTGCGGGAACGGGGGCTCCATCGCGCGCTTGAAGGCATAGGAGCGCACGCGAGAGAGAATACCCTTCACCTTGTCCAGGTCGAAACCCTGATCGGCGATGGTCTCCGCCGCCAGCCCTTGGTCGAAGTGCGCCTCCAGGATCTTATCGAGCTCGGCATACTCCACGCCCATGCTGCGCTCGTCTTCCTGCCCCGGGGCAAGCTCGGCACTAGGGGGCTTCACTAGCACGTGCTGGGGGATGGGGGCAACCTGCCCAGCCTCCCGTGCCTGCTGGTTGCGCCAGCGGGAGAGCGCGTACACATCGGTTTTGTAGATGCCGCCGAGGGGGGCGAAGGCGCCAGCGGTGTCGCCGTACAAGGTGGAATAGCCCATCATAGCCTCGCTGCGGTTGCCGGTATTCACCAGCATCCAGCCATACGCGTTGGAAAGGGCCATCAGCACCACCATACGGCAGCGCGCCTGCGTGTTCTCGGACGCCAAGCCCTCCAGCTTCCCGCCGCAAGCCTCGCCCAGCACGTGGGAAAACGCCTCATAAGGCTCTTTAATGGAAACGGTCCGGGTCTCCAGCCCCAGATTGCGCGCAAGCTCGAGCGCATCGTCCACCGAATGCTCCGTGGAATAAGGCCCGGGCAGCAGCACGCCGTGCACATGCTCGACGCCGAACACGTCTGCGCACATGACCGCCGTCAGGCTGGAATCGATCCCGCCCGAAAGCCCCACCAGCGCCTCGGTGAACCCGGCTTCTTTCGCGTATGCCGCAAGCGCGTCGGCGCATGCTCGATATTTCTGGGACACATCCATGTCAAACCCCTTCCGTCGGCACCAGTATGCCAGCGCCCTATTGCGGAACGGTTACTGAATAGCGCGGATTTTCTCCGCCAGCCACTCCGCCCATTCCTCCACGCCGTCGCCCTTGGTAGCCGCGATGGGGAAGATGGGGGCAGTGGGATTGAGCTGCTTAACCGACGACTCGAAGGCGCCGCGGTCGAAGTTGAACACCGGCATGGTGTCCACCTTGTTCAGGATGACCGCCTGCGAAGCTTGGAACACGCCAGGGTACTTCAGGGGCTTGTCGTCGCCTTCGGGGACAGACAGGATCATCACCTTAACGTTCTCTCCCAGGTCGAAGTCGGTGGGGCACACCAGGTTGCCCACGTTTTCGATGATGATAAGGTCGAGCCGGTCGAGGTCGAGCACGTCCACCGCACGCTTGATCATGGCGCTCTCCAGATGGCACGCGCCGCCGGTGTTGATCTGCACCGCCGCCGTGCCCTGGTTCTTGATCTTCTCGGCATCCACGCTGCTGGCGATGTCTCCTTCGATGACCGCGATGTTGAATTCATCGCGCAGCGCATCGATGGTAGCCAGAATGGTGGACGTCTTGCCCGATCCGGGACTTGCCAGCAAGTCCACCACATACACATGGTTATCGGCGAAACGCTTGCGCAGCTCAGCGGCGATGGAGTCGTTCTTCTGCAGGATGGGCTGCTTCATATCTATTTGCATGACGGTTCCTCCTCGTCTTCGTCTCCGTCGGGGATGTCCACCTCGATGGAATCGATCTGCAGCTCGCGCCCGGCCAGAAGCTGGGTGGCGAAACTGTCGCATTCGGGGCAGAACATATGGAACCGGTCGTGCTCGAATTCCGCGCCGCACTCGAGGCAACGGCTCTTCGGCTTTATCATGTTGATGACCAGCTCGGCTCCCTCGCACATGGTGTTTTCAGATAACGCTTCGAACGCGAACTCCAGCGCATCTTTGATGCACTCGGTCATTTCGCCCACGGAAAGCGTCACCTTCAGGACCTTGTCGGCACCGGCTTCCTGCGCTGACTTCGTGACGGCGTCCATGACGCCGGTCATGATGCCCAGCTCGTGCATGCTGCCCCTCCCTTCTGTTCCGAACCATCATAAAGCAAGCGCCGCCTGCACAGCCGACATCCTGGCGACTGGCGGACGGCGCTCGACACTCAAAAGCTCTAGGCGACGATCTCGGCTTCGTAGTCCTGGTCGATCACAGCCTTCACCAGCACCTCATCGGGCACGTCGGCGGAAAGCTTCGTGACCGCCTGCTTGGCATCCAAGTCGACGACGGCCTCTTCCACGCCGTCGACCGCTTCAAGCGCCTTCTTCACGCGGGCGACGCAGTGCTGGCACATCATGCCTTCCACATGCAGGGTCTTTTCCATGGTGATCTCCTTGCTCTCGGGTTCGGTATCTTGCTCGACGCCGGACACGCCGGCGGCATTGCCTTGTTGGTCGGGGCGTTCCTGGGCATGCTGCACCTCCGCTGTCGTTTCAGCGGAGGACGCCGTGCCGGGCAGCGGCGCGGGCTTCCAGGCGCGCAGACGCAGAGCGTTGCTCACCACGCACACCGAGCTCAGCGACATCGCCGCGGCGGCGATCATCGGGTTGAGGTTGAACCCGATGCCCGACAAAACGCCCGCTGCCACCGGAATGCAGATGGCGTTGTAGAACAGCGCCCAGAACAGGTTCTGCTTGATGTTGCGCATGGTGGCGCGGGAAAGCCCGACGGCCGCCGGCACGTCGGCAAGGTCGCTATGCATCAGCACGATGTCGGCGCTTTCGATGGCGATGTCGGTGCCCGCACCGATGGCGATGCCCACATCAGCGCGGGCGAGCGCCGGGGCGTCGTTGATGCCATCGCCCACCATGGCGACACGACCATGCTCGGCAAGCTGGCGGATGATCTGTTCTTTCCCGTCGGGTTTCACGCCCGCGATCACGCGATCCACGCCCACCTGCCGTTGGATCGCGGCGGCGGTGCGTTCGTTGTCTCCGGTAAGCATGACGGTGCCGATCCCCATGCGGCCAAGCTCCTCGATGGCGGCGGCGCTGGTGGGCTTCACCACGTCGGCCACCGCGATGATGCCGGCAAGCTGCTGCCCGCGCGCGAAATACAGCACCGTCTTACCGTCGTCGGCAAGCTGCGACGCAGCGCCGGCCCACGCTTGCACATCGACCCCGCACGCCTCCATCAGCTCGGCATTGCCCGCGGCGCATTCCTCACCTTCGAACGTCGCACGCACGCCACCGCCCGGGACCTGTTGAAACCGCTCGACCTCGACCGGCTGCACGCCCCGCTCCGAAGCGTAGGCGACGACGGCCTGCGCCAGCGGATGCTCGCTTTTCCGCTCCATGCCGCAAGCCAGCGCCGCCAAGTCGTCCTCAGAAGAGCCGGCGGCGCGCACGTCGGTCACTTGCGGCGTCCCCTGCGTTATGGTGCCCGTCTTGTCGAACACCACCGTCTTCACCGAACACGTCGTCTCGAGCGCTTCGGCGGATTTCACCAAAATGCCGCCGGTGGCGCCGCGGCCCGTCCCCACCATGATGGCGGTGGGGGTCGCCAAGCCCAAGGCACACGGGCAGCTGATGACCAGCACGCTGATGGCGTGAGACACCGCGTCGGCGAACGCGCCGCCGGAAGCCAACCACACGCCGAACGTGACCAGAGCGATGGCTATCACCACCGGCACGAACACGCCGGAGACCTTATCCGCCATCTTCTCGATGGGCGCTTTCGAGCTGGTTGCCTCGTCCACTAGGCGGATGATCCCCGCAAGCGTGGTGTCGGCGCCAACGCGCTCGGCGCGCATGGCGAACCAGCCCGTTCGGTTGATGGTCGCACCCGTCACCCCATCCCCCGGCCCCTTATCCACCGGAACGCTCTCGCCGGTGATCACCGATTCGTCCACCGTGCCGGTGCCTTCGATCACCACGCCGTCAACCGGCACGCCCTCGCCAGCCTTCACCACCAGCACGTCGCCGGGGCGCACCTGCTCGGCGGGAACCGTTTCCTCGGTGCCGTCCGCGCGACGTCGGGAGGCGGTCTTCGGCGAAAGATCCATCAGCTTTGAGATGGCATCGGTCGTCTTGCCCTTGGCACGTGCCTCGAAGTACTTGCCCAGCGTGATGAGCGTGAGGATCATAGCCGCCGACTCGAAATACAGGTCCATCGCCGCAGCATGCGCCGTTGCCATATCGCCTGCACCCAAAGCGGCGCCGATGCGATAGATCGCCGCGATGCCGTACACCGTCGAGGCAGTGGAACCCAACGCGATGAGCGAGTCCATGTTCGGCCCGCCGTGGGCGAGCGTAGTGAATCCCACGCGGAAGAATTTGAAGTTGACGAAGATGACGGGCAACAGCAGCAGGAACTGGGTGAACGCGAACACCAGCACGTTCCGATCTCCCAAGAACACGCTGGGCAGAGGCCAGCCGAACATGTGCCCCATGCTCAGGTAGAACAGCGGAATGGTGAACACGAACGACACGATAAGGCGTGTGCGCACGTGCTTGGCCTCCTGCTCCGCCGCCTCCTGACGGGCATTCCCCGCTGCCGCCGTCGGCGCCGCGGCGCCTGTCGCCGACGCGTCTATGCGCGGGGAGGCGCCGTAACCCGCCTTCTCCACCGCAGCGCAGATGGCGGCTACAGTGGCGGAGTTGCCGTCGTATTCCACTTCCATCGAGTTCTTCAGCAGGTTAACCGTTGCCCGCGTGACGCCTTCGACCTTGCTCGAGGCCTTCTCCACGCGTGCGGAGCAGGCGGCGCAGGTCATGCCGGTAACGTCAAACATCTGTTTCATATCCGCGCCCCCTACCGCGCGAATCGCTTGATGAGCTGCATGGCCTCGTCGATGATCTCGACGTTTCCTTGCTGCACCTGCTCCACCACGCAGGTTTCCAGATGGTCCTGCAGCAGCAACGCCGATACGTTATGGACGGCGCTTTCCGCCGCAGCGAGCTGCGTAAGCACATCGCCGCAGTAGCGATTATCGTCGAGCATGTCCTTCACACCGTTCAGCTGGCCGATGGCGCGGTTGAGACGCTTTTGCAGATCCGCCTGGAACTCCTCGTCACGGGGGGTGTTCTTGTGATGGCAAGCGCAAACCGACGAACCCGCGCAGTTGCGGGGCGTCGAGGTTCGAGCCTGCTTGTCAGAGTTGCTGCCCATGGTTCCCTCTTTCGGTATATACCCCCTAGGGGTATTTGAGTCTCGATGTGAGTATATACCCCTTAGGGGTATTGTCAACCGCAATCGACGCCATGAACGAAATCCTTCATTAAAGGTATCTAAGGTAATTGCAACGGTTGATTAATCCCCCCTTCAACACAATGAAGTAGCATACCGATCAAACTTAAGGAAAGGGGAACCCATGCAAGTAATTGACTCTCAGGTTTACGCGTTCTCTAAGAACAACCCCGCCTGCGCCACTGTCGCGCCGGGCGAAATCCTTCAGTTCAAGACGCTCGACTGCTTTTCGAACCGCATCCCCGACGAAACCGTGACCATGGCCGATCTCGACTACACCTACGGATTCGCAAACCCCGCAGCCGGCCCAGTATGCATCGAAGGAGCACAGCCCGGCGACGTGTTGGTGGTGGATATCCTGGACATCCAGGTTGCCGACGAGGGGACCATCGCCACCGATGACCACTGCGGCCCGCTGTTCGAGGGGACACCATATCGCACTAAGAAGGTGCCCATCCGCAACGGCTTCGCGTTATTCAACGAGGTGCGCATACCAGTGCGCCCAATGATCGGCGTCATCGGTTGCGCACCCGCAGGCCCCGACGTCATCGACGGGTTCGTGGGCAGCCACGGCGGCAACATGGACAACAAGCTCATCGGCAAAGGGGCAAGGCTCTATCTTCCCGTGCGCGTGGAAGGAGCGCTGCTGCAGATGGGCGATGTCCACGCGGCCATGGGTGATGCTGAGCTGTGCGGCACGGGCATCGAGATTCCTGCCGAGATCACCGTGCGCGTCCAGCTGGTGAAGGGCTTCGAGCTGCATTGGCCCGTGCTCGAGACCGCCGACAAATGGTACGTGAACGCCAATGCCCAGGAATACAACGAGGCGCTGATCGCCGCCAGCAAGGAGATGCAGCGCTTGCTGATGGCGATTTCCGGCTGGGACGCCACTGAAACATACATGTTTCTCTCGGTCGCCGGCGACGTAGAGATCAACCAAGGCTGCAAACCATGCGAGGTGCAGCTGAGCCTTCGCCTGGGAATCCCGAAGCTTTCGGGGTTCCCCGCGCTCATCCCCGCACCGAAGCATGCCCACTGAATCATGACGCGGCGCGTATTCCGTCCACCGTTGAACGGATGCCTCCCATAGGTTTCATCGCATGTCGCTATCAAGGGCGTAGCGGTATGCGCTGAAATATACGATCTGCTTTCCGTAACCTAAAGAAGAGAGGGGAATTCATGGCAGAGACCAAGACGGGTCAACCCGTCGACACCGGCCAAGCCGGACTGGAAGGGTTCGGCTATAAGCAAGAGCTGAGACGCAGCATGGGGTTATGGGACGTTGTTCTGTACGGCGTTCTCTTCATGGTAATCATCGCCCCGCAGTCCATCTTCGGCGGCATCCAGCTGAACAGCCATGGCATGACGCCTTTGGTGTACATCATCGGCTTCGTGGCCATCATCTTCACCGCGATGAGCTACATGCGCATGTCCAAGCGCTTCCCCATTGCGGGTTCCGTGTACTCGTACGTGCAGCGTGGCATCAACCCCCATGTGGGCTTCATCGCAGGCTGGCTCATTCTCCTAGATTACATTCTGGTTCCCGGCCTGCTCATCGTCATGGTGATGAACTGGGGCGTGGCGCTCATCCCCAACAGTCCGGCATGGCTGTGGGGCATCGTTTTTATCGTATTCAACACGTTTGTGAACATCCGCGGCATCCAGCTGAACCGCGGCATGGATTGGATCATCTTCATCGTGGAGGTCGTTGCGCTGATCATCTTCATCGCCCTTGGCTGCAACTTCCTCGCCAACGGCGGCGCCAACGGCTTCACCATCGCCCCGCTGTATCAGGAAGGCGAAGTGACTCCGCAGTTCATCGCCTCGGGCATTTCGCTGGCAGCGCTTTCGTTCTTGGGTTTCGACGGCATGTCCACACTGGCTGAGGAAACGCGCGAGCCCGAGAAGAACATCGGCAAGGGCATCATCATCGCACTATGCTTCATCATCGTGGTGTTCGTGGCGCAGACCTACATCGCCGCCGCCGTACAGCCCGACTGGGCCAATACCGACCCCGACATGGGCTTCTTCGATTCCGTCATGATCGTGGGCGGCCAGGGCCTCTACACGTTCATGCTGGTGGTGAATATCATCGCCATCGGCATCGCCAACATCATGAACGCGCAGCTAGCATCTTCTCGTTTGCTGTACTCCATGGGTCGCGACGGCGTAATCCCGCGCGTCTTCGGTAAGGTTCATCCCAAGTACAAGACGCCGTGGGTCGCCTCGCTGTTCCTGGGCATCGTGACGCTGTGCTTGGCGTTGCCTTTGATGGATCGCATGAATGACCTGGCTGAATTCGTGAACTTCGGCGCACTCTCGTCGTTCATCATGCTGAACTTCGCCGTTATCCTGTTCTTCTTCATCCGCGAGAAGCGCCGCAACACGTTCGGCGACTGGGTTAAATATCTCATCTGCCCGCTTATCGGCATCGGCGTCTTGCTGTACGTGTTCACCGGATTCCAGGTACCCACCTATATCGTCGGCATATGCTGGCTGATCATCGGTCTCATCATCGGAGCCGTGAAATCGAAAGGGTACAAGGAAGTCCCCGAAGCGTTCAAACACCTGGAAGTCTAGCGCTGCTCGTTCCAGCGTCGTCACGAGAAACAACCCGCCCCATGGGGCGGGTTGTTTCATATTGGCATGGCTAAAGATGGTGTCGGTCAGAAGCAGCAAAGGCTTGCCGCGGCACCCCTCGGCCGAAAATGAAAAGGCCGCCCTGCTGGCGGCCATTCAAGCTTCCACTGAAGCACAGATAGGCTGAGGCTACTTAACCTTGCCGATACGGCAGATGGTGGTGCCGCAGTCGGGGCACTTGCCCTTGGTGATGGGCTTGCCGTTCTTGGTGACGCCTTCCTTCGGGTCGGTCATGACCTTCTTTTCCTTGCATTTGACGCAATAAGCCTCGATTGCCATGCTTCTTGCCTCCTCAGATCAAACTCGGCAATATTTCCTCTATCCCGGCTAGCTGGGACATGCGTCGACCATACTAGCACAACTATTTCTCCCGAATTGTAGAAAAGGCCTGATTGATGGGTATTTCTACGCCAGGAAGAAACTCGTCTCCGAATACATGGCGGGCCTCCTTCACTACCGGAAGGAGGCCCGTTTCGAACCGAATGAGGGCTGGCTCAAGCGTTCCACTAGATGTTCTTCAGAAGTTGCATGATGTAACCGACGCGCTCTTCGAGCAGCTCGCCATCCACGTTGTCAGCACTATCGCCGCGAGAGCCGAACGATGCGGGCTTTCCACCCTCCATACCGACCAGATGCATCGCCTGCACCCCGTGCGTGATGGCGTACGACGATGCGCTCGACTTCCAAAGCATCGACGCGGTACCCAGAGACACCCCGGTTGCCTGCGTCGCTTTGCGCGTGTAGCGCTTCATGCGCGAGGATACCTTTGTCGTGCGGTAGCCGCCCTCCTGGTCGATCATGCACAGATCTCCAGCGCCGAGCGCTTCGAGCTCGATCACGATGGAGCCGCGTAGCTCGCTTTCGTGCTCCGCGATGAAAGCCCGCATGCCGCTATGGCCGTCTAATTCGGAGCCGAGCGCGACGAACCACACTTCCGTGTCGATGTCAGGATTGCGGAATTGGTAGATCTTCTGCATCTCGGGTGCTTCGGGCTCGACCGGCGTCGGGTCTTCCCCAGCGATCGGAGGCTCGTCCTCTTTGCCCGAGCGCATGTCCACGCGGCCCATGCGAACACGCGAGAACGCCCCACCGTGCCACGAGCGACGGGTCGAGGGCTTCTCGTCCTCATAGCCGAAATCATCGAAGTCGTCGTAGTCGTCAATAATGTCGTCGTCGAAGGAATCGTCGGCGTAGGCCTCCGCATACGGAGCGCTCTGCTCATGCTGATCATCCGCACCGGGCTCACCATCCGCATCCTCCTCGCGGAAGCTCTCCCACCCGCCGCGGGCCGCGCCTGCCGAACGGGCATCGAAGGATTCGTCGACATCTAGCCATTCCTGCGGGCTCGACTCTTCATCCTTGGGCTTACGATGGAAATGATCGAGCAGCCGGCGGAAACGAGATTTCGGCATTTCCACGTATCCCGGCGTAGCGAACTGCCCCGCATCGGTGTAAGGATCGTCAAACGCGGAATCGTCCGCATCGTCGACGTAAATATCCTCCGGGTCGACATCCTCAAGCAGCTCGTCGCCCACGGGGGCGAACGAGCTTGTAGCGCCCACCGGAGCGAACGAACCGGTCAGGCTCACAGCAGATGGCTCGTCCTTTTTTTCCTCCTCTTCATCGACCTTGGGAAGGATGCCCGAGAACGAAGGGAGCGCCGAACGCAGCTGAGCTGCAGACGGACGGTGTTTTTCAGGGTGGACGGGATCGATGGATGGGAGGACGGAGCGTAGGTTGCCAGCATGCTCTTTTTCAGGATTGTATGCAACCGCCAACGGGGCGCGCTGCTTCAAAGAATCCAGGGATACCGCATCATCCTCAACGTTCGGAAGCACGATGGGCTGGTGGGCCTGCGTCGCACCGGAAACATCGGACTCGGCAGGAACGGAATCCACCGTTCCGGCAAGAACGGCGTCGACGAACACCGGGGCCGGCTCTGCGGGCTGTTCCGCTGCCGCCGGCATCGAGATTTCTTCCTCCGCGGCGACCTGCACGCGCGCGACCGTCTCGTCAGCAAACGAGAACATATCATCTTCTTCCGCCACCGCTATCTCGCTCTGTCCGGCGAGGAACGAGGGGATAGCAGGGCCATCGTTTTCAGGAAAATCGGGCACCGACAGGTCATCCGGCAGGATCGAGGTGACTTGGTGTGGCTCTTCCGTCTTGGAAGACTCCTCGGCCTGCGCTGCAACTTCACGCACAACCGGCGCCGCCTGCGGTGCGTTCGATGCAGGCTCGGTCACGGCGTTAACCACCTCGGCGACGGGCATTTCCACCACACGAGGCTCTTCAATGGCAGCGAAGGGAGCCGCTGCCTTCGGCTGGGGCTGCTCGGCAGCCTTGTCAGCAGAGGATTGATCGGGATGGGCCTTGCTCCAAGCATCAGCGGGCGCGGGAACCTCCATGATGCCATCGCTCATGCTCGCGATGCGTTGCTCTGCGCTGTTGATGACGACGTTGTTCGCTTCTGCGAAATGGGCGCTGCTCGCACTCATCGCAGCATCGAGGGCATCAGCGTAACGGGATCGCTGCACCGGCTTAGCATCCCCGGCGGAGCGCTTCGCTTTCTTCTGCGCTTCGATGAACCATGTCGGCAAACCGCCGTGCGGACGCTCCTCCACGGGTTCTTGCGCAGGCGCAGCCGAGACAGAGGCTACAGCTTGCTGGGAAACGGGCGCTGCCGCAGCAGATTCTGCGAGCTGCGCTTCAGCGGCGGGCGCCGAAGTCGACGGGGCTTCGCCTTCCTCCGTCGCAGGAGCAGCGGAAGGAGCCGGCTCGGGAGCATCCTCGGGCATCTTCACCTCGATGGATGCGTTCATCACCTCTTCGGACATGAAATCGCTCACCGGCTTGCCAGATAGGGCGGCGACGGCGGCCTTAGCAGCAGCAAGACGCTCTGCTGGCGTCCCCTCGTTCGCTTTCGCTTCCGTGGGGGCTGCCTCGTACGTCACCTGCGTTTCCTCAGGAATCAGACCCGCTTCGCGAGCCGCCTCTTCACCGTGGATGATCACGGAATCGCCATCGTTGAAGGGCGAGGACATATCGGTGCGCCCACGGCCCACGCGAGCAGCCACATCCATGAGCACGGCGACGCCAGAGGCGTTGCAATTCGCACCGTCGTTGTAAGACGCGGTCTTACCCAGGATGAACTGCACCAGCGGCAGCGCGGCAATTATAGCGGCGATCACGGAGATGACGTTCAACACGACCTTCACCGCACCCGATGCGTTAAGGAACGCCGTGGCGTTCAGAAGCAGCACGATGGCGGCCAGCGCGAAAGCGCCGAGGACGACCCATTTCACGATCGGGAGCGCCGCCACCACCGGTTTGGAGAGCTCGGGGCGGACCTTGCCGCTATCGTAATGGGCCACCAAAATCACCTTGCGGCGACGGGAACGGCCCGACTCGGGGGAAACGCCAGGCTCGTACTTCGCCACCACGTTCTGGCTCACTCCGCGAGAGAACAGCTTGGAAAGTACGGGCTTGTCAAACGCTTCGGCGATGTAGAGCACTGCGGAGATGATCGCGATGATGGCGGCGGGTAACGCCACCGCGGGAAGGATCACTGCCAGGATCGTGAATACAAACGTAACCCCTCCGCAGATCGCGCGAGGGATCTCGTCATCGACGATACCCGTGAAATCCTCGATGACTGCCGGCAACCCGGCTTCTTTCTGCATATGTTCGGTGATGTAAAGAGCGGCCTGCTGCTCTTCTTCGGTGCCCGCAGGTCTCGGCCCTATCTCTTGGGACAGGTACGCAACGTGCTCCATGACGTCGGCCATAGTGTTCGCCTTCCGTTTGGTCAGGTACTATGCGTGATACTGCATATCTTTATTAGTATAGACTACTTTTCTGAGCTGCCAAAATAATCGCGGAGAAATGCATCGGAAGTAGATGCCTGCGCTCGCGCCGCTTCATAGGATTCGATATCGTCTCCAATCAGCTGTTGCATGGCATCCACAGCCGGCTGCCCCGGATCTGCGGGAAGCTGTTGGGCTAAATCCGCCGCTTCGGCGTCGGCGGCGTTGTACGCGTCATTTTGCGCGACGGCTTTTTGGGTATCGCGTACTGCCAACGCCTCATTAGACGCCACGGCGTAGCCGAGTGCTTCAATCCTTGTATCTAGATAGGTTTCCTGGGCAGATACATCGATGGAGGGGTTCGCCTGCGCGAGCGCTTGCAAATGGCTGCGAGCTTGTTCGAACTCCCCTATCGCTCGGTTCGCCAGCTCGGTGCTCGATCCTATCGTCGAAAGATCGCCCGACGAAGCCGCCTGAGCTGCTTGGCGGGCGTGGTCATCCGCTTCCAGAACGCCTTGCCACAGCTCGTTCAACTGCTCGTAAAGGGAAGAGAAATCCTGAGCCGATTCCAGAGCCGACCAACCCTTCTCGAACATCGTACGACGCGATGACGCCGCCGTCATGAGGCTGTCGGCAACAGAACGCTCAGTGCTCTCCCTTAAAGAGGACGATGCCCCGCTTGCTTCCGATTGCACCTGATCGAGCGCTTGAAACGCAGCTTCTTTCTCTGTATCGGCGTCCAAAAGCGCCGCCGCGGCGTTCCCCATCGGATCCTGCAAGGCCTCATCCAAGCGCAGGAGAAGCTCATCGGTTGCTGCCAAGGACTCGTGCGCTTGGTTGATCTGCGACACGTCTTCTTGATAGCGCAGATTGTCGTTGTACAGCCATGCGATGCCCAAACCGGAGACTCCCACGATTATCACGGCGCTCAGCATGCCAGCAGCGATCCGTCGACGCCGTCGGCGTCCTTTTCTCCAGGCGATCTCCTCTTTGGAGGTTCGTCCCGAGCGCCGTGAAGTCGCCTCGAATCCAACACTCGCTGGCGTCACCGAGGCAGGTGCTTCCTTCCTTACATCGCTCTGCGGAAGGCTCTCCTCTTGCGGTTTGAGCGAAGACTCCACCTTGTCTTCCACGGGAAGCGACAGTTTTTTGGCGCGGGGGAGGATCGGATGGGACAACGAGCCGGTGATGGCCTGGATCTGATCCTTCATCGGCGTCGAAGGCGGCTTTTTCCTCCCGATAGGCAAGGTGAACAGGCTGATGCGGCCGAAACGGCGCGCCTGCTCGGTGGGCTTCCCTTTCTTCCCTTCATCGAGCTTTGTTCGCGCCGCATCGAGCACGCTGAAGGAAAGTTCATTGGAAGTTCCCTTCGTATTACTTTTCACATGCGCTGCATGCGATAGCTTGTTCGAGCGTTTTCCCATCCTCACGAGGCCTTACACCTTTACCTCATCAACGAAAGGGCCTCAACTGCCTGATCGATCGAGCTGATTTTGACCGAATGTGTGGGAAGGGAGTTCAGAAACACCTTGCCATAGCTCTTGGTCAGCAATCTCCTATCAGCAAGGATGAGAACGCCTGTGTCGTCGGCTTTGCGGATCAAACGACCCGCGGCCTGCTTCAGCTCGATGATTGCCTTCGGCAGCACATAATGGCTCCAAGCCCGGTCGTCATGCTCGGCACGCTCACAAGACAGGGGGTCGGTAGGCTTGGAGAACGGCAGTTTCGGGATGATCACGCCTTTCAGCGTCGCACCCGGAGCATCGAATCCTTCCCAGAAGCTTTTCAAGGCGAACAACGACAGATGCTCGTCCTTAAGGAAATCATCGCGCAAGCCTTTCACCGAAACACCCCATTTCTGGCACACCAGACGCAAATCGTTGGCTTTCAGCTCCGGTTGCACGGCATCGAAGCACTTCTCCATCTCCCGGCGGTTGGTGAACAAAGTAAGCATCGACCCTTCTTGCGCAATATGGGCCCTCACCAACAGCTGTTGCAAGGCAGGCAGGTAATGAGGACTGTTAGGCTCAGGGATATCGCTTATCACGTATACGATCATGTTGTTGTCGAAGTCGTAGCTCGAATCCAGCTGAAGCTCGGCGCATGCGGAATCTTCCCCCGCGTTCAACCCGACCGCTTCTTCGAACGAGCGGAAGCTGTTATCGATGGAAAGCGTTGCGGATGTGTATACCACCGACCTCGTTTTCGCATAAAGGGTCTCGTTCAAAGCGCTACCCACGTTCATCATCAGCGCTTCGACGGCTTCGGCTGGGCGGTCTTTTTTTCGGCAAAGCGTGGCTGAATAGGCAAAGCCCTCTGACGCCACATCGAAAATAACCTCCTCCGCCGAAGCGGCATCCTTCAGCTCAAGGGCCGTTGAGGCTATCTCACGCTGCACATCGGCGGCGCCTTCGACATCCTCCAAATACGCCACCAGGTCTTGGCACGCGGAGATCAGCTTCTCCGAAGCGTCCCTCATCGTTTTCCCATAAGAGGCAAGCGCTTGAAACACGCTTGACCGACGAACATCAGCGCTGATCCACAATTCAGTGTATTCATAACCGTGGCTACGCTTGTTCTGATCGAAATACAGTAGGTCTTTCATATGCTTGCAGAATTCACGCGCCGTTTGAGCCCAGGTTACGCCAGAGGATTTCGCTTTAGCCAACAACGCGTAGAACAACGTCTGCTGCTCGTCGCTAGAAGCTGACACTGCCTTCTTCTCGGCGCGTAAGAACATTCCCTTCCCTGCTTCAGCCGATTCAACGCGTGCCGCCAAGCGCAGCAGATCCTCCGCTGCAAGCTTTATCGAAAATGCCCGGCGGGCCTCATCCTCGGCGTTGTGGGCCTCATCGACCACCCAAAGCTTAGCATCGGGCAAAAGACCCCCGTCTGCAGCGAGATCGCAGAACAGGAGGCTATGGTTCGTCACGACGATGTCGGCCTGCTCGGCTCGCCTCCGCGCGCCGTGGACGAAGCAGGTCGTGCCAAAGAACGGGCATTTGCGGCGCAGACATTCATGGCTGGTGGTAGTGATGGCGGCCCGAGGAAGCAATCGGTAATCAATCTTCAAGCTGTCCATGTCATCGTAGGAGGTCTGCTCCACATATGACAGGAGGGCGGCAAGTGCCGGCGCTTGGGTCTTCAACTCCCCTTGCACCTCCCGCTCCCGCGGCCCCTCTTGGGCCATCCTGTTCACTTTGCGCAAGCAAGGGTAGTGAGAAAACCCCTTTAAGGCCGCGTACGTCAACGGCCTTCCCTGCGCTTGCTGTCCCAAGGTTTCCGAAAGCGCAGGCAGCTCGTGGTACATCAATTGATCCAACAACGCATTCGTTTTCGTTGCAATCCCCACCGTCATATCATTCGCCCGAGCAGCCAGCGCGCATGGAACCAAGTACGCCATCGACTTGCCAACACCAGTCCCTGCTTCAACCACCAGATTCTCGCCCTTCTCAAAGGCTGCGCGAATCGCCTGCGCCATCTGCCTTTGCTCGGGACGATCCTCGAAGCTGGAATACAGCTGACCTACCAAACCGTGCTCGCTGAAAGCTTCATTGACCTCCTCTTGAGAGGGAAACGCCATGGGGCGCTCGCTGCCATCTGCGGTCTCCGCCTCTGCGCCGCTTTTCTTGACCGTCCGATTCACTCGACCCCAACGCAAAGTACGAAGGGACAGCATGGTTGGGCGATGAGTTTCGCCTTCTTGAGTTGATTGCTTCCCGTTTTCAGCAAAATATTCGAAGACGACCCGCGTCTGCCACTGTTCTCGAGTCGCCATTCCCGCGATGCATTCGACCAACTCAAGGGGCATAGCCTCAACGCCTGCCAGCAGGATACGGTACGCCGCACAGGTTGCAGCAACATCAGCATCGGCGCGATGGGTGGACAAAGGGGCATCGAATGCTTTGACGATGTCGATTAGCCTATGGGATTTCAAGCGCGGCAAAGCGATGCGCGCTAAATCCAATGAATCGATCCAAGTATTCTCTAATAGGGGATAGCCCGAAGGATGGCGTGTGGTGAACGTTCGATCGAAGCCGACATTATGCGCGACTATCTTCGAATCTCCCACAAAAGCGACCAGCTGAGCCAACGCATCATAGGGCAAGGGCGCATCGGCCACATCTTCATCATGTATGTCGGTCAAATGGGCTACATCGTCGGGGATGGGCTTTCCGGGGTTCACGAACGTTATGAACCAATCCACGATTTCCCCGTGATTCATACGGGCAGCTGCGATCTGCGTCAATTCGTCGTGATGGAAAGAAAAACCCGTGGTCTCGGTATCCAAAACGACGATATCCTCGTCAAACTCGCCGAAATCAGCCTCTTTGGCGCGATGAGGCAAAGCCGCATACCGTTCCATGATTTCCTCTGGCGTTCCATCCAAAATAAAAGAACGCAACGATTCAGGTATCCGCTCGCTTTGCTTTTCCATATCCTCAACCTTCATCTATCATGGGATGGTACAAACCGCCTTGGCGATGCGCCGGGATCCCCTTTCAGAGTTCTCTCCCCATCGAAAGGATCATCCATGCAGAACAGCATATTAACCGGATACTTCGGATCCTACGAGCACTTTAACACGCTCTCGAAAAAAGAGGCATCCATTCTCACAAGTGCGGACTGCCTTGTGGGAGATCGTTTTTCCATCGTGTTCGAAACAGATGAAAGAGGCACGCATGCTTGGATGAGGAATCGTTTCGGTGCCTTAGTTGGATTCTTCGACCTTGAAACATCACGGCAACTTCAAATCTTCCACGCTCGTGGGTGGAACATGGTTGCCCTGCTTTCATTTGTCGCCTACTCCGATACGCCTGATCCTGGGGAATATTGGGGCGAGGCTGCTGTGATCTGCTACGACCCCTCCCGCTCCCAGGAGGCGTTCGAACATTTCATCGATGCCGTCGGGAAGATGATGGAGGACTCCATTCGCCCTGATGTTGCTCTTGGAGCGGATGGAGTCTCCCATGTCGTCGAATCCAATGGCTCTTGGTTGCCGAACGCCCGCGTCCCCATGCCTGAAAAGGAAACCGGCATGGCAGTTCTCAAACGCCGGCGCAAGATTTCGGAAAACCTCATTGAACAAGGACGTGCTGGCAATATAGGATGCTATGCGATTAGTTGGATCTTCATTGCTCTTGTCGTCATCGCCATTCTCGCCGCAGTGTTTTTCGGACTCCATTACGCTGGTTTGTTCTAGTACGGGTTATTGCTCCAACGCCAGCTCGATCAACCTCGCGCACAGCTGCTCGTAACTCATACCGATCTTCGAAGCTGCATCGGGAAGAAGCGAAGTCGCTGTCATACCCGGCAGGGTGTTCGTCTCCAGCACCCAAAACGCGCCGTTTCCCTCGAGGAGGAAGTCGGTTCTCGAATACCCATGACACCCAAGTGCCTTATGGGCCCCCTCCGCAGTATTTTGTATGCTTGCAGTCAAGCCCTCATCGATCGGTGCAGGACACAGATGTTGAGAACCACCGGGAGCATATTTTGCTTCGTAGTCATAGAAATCGTTTTTAGGAACGATTTCTATGATTGGAAGGGCGTGCGGATGATCATTTCCGATAACCCCTACTGTCAGCTCCCTTGCCTTGCAGTACTTTTCAACGAGAACCTGATCATCGTGTTCGAAGGCTTTCCCTATCGCTTCTTGAATTGCAGCTTTGCCCTGCTCAATGTATAAGCCAATAGAGCTGCCTTCTTTCGAAGCCTTGATGACACAGTGATCGCCCAACTTACCAACAATCTCATCTATCGAGTAGTCATCCGTTCTATTCAATGTTACTGACGGGAGCGTCGGCAATCCAGCAGAACGGAAGATCTGCTTCGCTTTGCATTTGTTCATAGCCAAAGCGCTTGCACATACACCAGAGCCTGTATATGGAAGAGCGATCGTCTCCAAGAATCCTTGGATTGTTCCGTCTTCTCCACCGCGCCCATGCAACGCGAGGAATGCCACATCAAAATCGCCTTGCATCAATGCAATCAAGTCTTTTTTGATTGAAGGATCGAATTCAGTCACCCGAAAACCCGTATCCCTCAATGCTTGAGCTACAGCTGCACCCGAGGCAAGAGAGACTTCTCTCTCCCCGCTTGTACCTCCACGCAACAGCGCTACTTTGCATTGCTGAGGATCTATTGTTCCAGCCATTGGGAATCCCCCTTCTGTCGGTTTGGCTGCGACGTGTCGATTCTACACTCACTTTCTCATTGGAACATCTTTTTCTCACCCAACATATGACAAACGATGTGCAATGTTTCACGTGAAACATCTTCCCAAATCCTAGGATATAATTTCATCATGACTACTTCGAACGACAATAAACCTATTAAATCATTTTCCCAGTCTGAACTGACTGAGCTGATGAAGTCATATCGACAGCCTGCATTCCGAGCAGGCCAGATCATACAATGGCTGTATCAAAGAGGGGTTTCCTCATATGATGAAATGACTAATATACCCAAGGCTCTTCGAGATACCCTAGAAGCCAACCATCCTCTTTTCTCCTCTACTGTCATTGAGAAACAAGTTTCCGTAGACGGCACACGAAAGTACCTCATCTCATTCAATGATGGTTGTCGTGTAGAAACCGTTGGAATTCCCTCCCACGACGGACGACTCACTGTTTGTTTTTCCACCCAAGTCGGATGCGCCATGGGCTGCATATTTTGTGCTACGGGAAAAGAAGGATTCACCCGTAATCTCTCTATCGGTGAAATCATCGATCAAATCCATATTGTGCAAAACGATTTCGACCAACGAGTCACTAATCTAGTTGGAATGGGGCAAGGTGAGCCTTTTCTGAATTTTGACGCGGTGATTAATGCTCTTGAAATTATCAATTCTAAGCAGGGTCTAACCATAGGAGCCCGAAAGATTACCCTATCCACGTGTGGAATAATCTTTGGAATCAATCGCTTTGCCGACGTATCCGAACAATACACACTGGCTATTTCACTACATGCAGCACGACAAGAGATTCGCGATAAACTCATGCCTAATGCGGCGTCGAACCCGCTCGATCAACTTCATAAGGCGTTGCTTTCGTATATTCAAAGAACCAATAGGCGAGTAACACTTGAATACACGCTTATTGATGGATACAACGATTCAACTGAAGATCTAAACGCGCTTCTCTCTTTTGCGTCTGATCTTTTGTGCCATATTAACCTAATCAAATTAAACCGCATTGCAGAGTCTCCTTTCCAGCCGTCTCCCATGCATACAATGGAGCACTGGAAAGCAACTGCTGAGCTTCATGGCATTGAAACAACTATCCGCATATCAAAAGGTTCTGATATTTCAGGTGCATGTGGACAATTGAAAAATGCGCGTAGTTGATTATTGCTTCCTTTCGTTGCAGTCTTTCAAATCCTCTCCCCTAAACAAAACCCTCCCATTCAAGCAAACGGGAGGGTTTAATGTTTCACGTGAAACATTCACTTGTTTCACGTGAGAGAACTACTCTGAATCCTTTTCTGCAGCGATAATTTCTTCAAAGAGTCGGTGTAGCTCCTCTTCATCTTTAAATTCGATTTCTATCTTGTTTTTGCCTTGGACGGTTTTCACCCTTACATTGGTGTGAAGCACATCGCGAAGAGTTTTAGCAACCTTCTTAAACGAAGCAGGTGTTGGGGCACGCTTAGTGGTTTCACTCGCTCCCTTCTTGCCTGCCATTAATCGTGCAAGAGCTTCGGTTTCACGAACGGTGAGTTTTTCAGTCACGAGTTTCTCAGTCAGCTTTTTTCGACCCTCTGCAGAAGGAATCGAAAGGATAGCGCGCGCATGACCAGCTGTAATCTTTTCCTCGAAAAGCAGTTGCTGGGCTTCTTCCGGCAATTCAAGCAAACGAAGAGCATTTGCGATGGTGGAACGCCCCTTTGACACAACCTGAGCGACTTCAGATTGCGTGAGGTTCATACGCTCCATCAAGCGCTTATATCCATAAGCCTCCTCAATGGGATTCAAATCGGAACGCTGAATATTTTCAATCAACGCTAATTCAAGCGCTTTATCCTCGTCGGCTTCCCTGATGCGGACCGGGACTTTTTCCATTTTCAGGAATCGACACGCCTGCCATCTACGCTCACCCGCAATAATTTGGTATTTTCCAGATCCAAGGGGGCGAACAACAATGGGTTGGAGTAAACCATCCTTTTCAATAGAGGAAGCCAATTCCTCTACTTCTTCTTGCTTGAAATTGGTACGGGGCTGATCAGGATTTGGCTCTATGTCGTTAAGAGGGACCTCATCGACCTCTTTAGAAGCGATCTTCTCCTTGACATCCTCAGCATTATCCAACACCGTCGGCTCCACTACCGGTGTTTTTTCCACTTGTTGGTAATTCACTGAAGGAGCGGGAGGCTCTGCACGTTGAGGCATTACTACCTTCGGGGGTTTTGCCTGCGGCGTCACAGACCTATTGGAAGCCATCTCGGAATTCATAATCTCCTGCAAGTCAGAAGATTCAACAACGACCCGGTTTGCCGAGGGAGTCGGCTCAGGGTTTTTCTCAGGCTTTGGCTCTTCTACCTTTTTGGGTTTTTCTATTGCAGGCTCGTCGTAATAGCCTCCCAAAAGGGAATTCAGACCCCTTCCAAGACCGCTGCGTGTATTTTTAGCCACGTGCAATCACTTCCTTTGCAAGCGCAGTATAAGCAAGTGCTCCTTTGCCAGTCGGATCATACTGAGTAATCGGCTGACCGAAACTTGGAGCTTCGGATAATTTAACCGTACGAGGAATAAGCGTATCGAAAACGATCTTCCCAAAGAAATTGCGAACCTCACGTACGACTTGTTTGGAGAGCGTCGTTCTACCATCGTACATTGTCAAGAGTACGCCGAAGATATCAAGCGAAGGATTTAGACGCGTTTTGACACGTTTCATTGAATCAAGAAGTTTTGTCACACCCTCCAATGCATAGAATTCGCATTGAATAGGAATGAGGAGCTTGTCAGCAGCAACAAGAGCATTAACAGTCAGCAAGCCTAAAGAAGGAGGACAATCGATAAAGATATAGTCATATCGACCCCTCATTGAACCAACGGCATCCTTCAAGCGAGCTTCTCGTGCCATTTCGGAAACGAGCTCCACTTCCGCCCCCGCGAGGTTGATAGTGGCAGGAACCAAATCAAGACCTTCGCATACATCCGGAATAATGACATCCTCGATCTTCACATCATTGAGCAGTGCATCATAGATGCAGTAATTCACTTGTCTTTTATCAATGCCTAAACCACTCGAGGTATTACCCTGCGGATCAAGATCGACAAGAAGAACCTGCTTTCCCATTTCCCCTAACGCAGCAGAAAGGTTCACAGCAGTAGTCGATTTACCGACCCCGCCTTTTTGGTTGATCACGGCAATGATTTTGGTTGAACCGACGACATGAGATACAGGTTTCTTTTCAGCATAGGTTTTAATCGGTTTCAACTCCACTGAATCCTCAACCGGCTTAACCTCATCTTCCACGTCCCTCTCTACGACAGAGATGGAATCGATTTCAAAATCCTCATCCACAATAGGATCCGATTCAGCAGATTGCACTTTCTCTGCCTCTAACAAGGTTTCTTCTTTCGTCTCTTCTTCCTCGGCTGGTTTCTGAGGTTGATGCGTTGGATGATTTTCGTTTCTATTGCGTTTAAAGTTATCAAACCAACCCACAAGAACTCCCTTCTTCGAATCTGATCCGTAGTATATCTTGTTTATGTTTCACGTGAAACATAAAAGGAGTACTCCAACAATCCAAAGTTGGTAAGACGTCGTGTTTCACGTGAAACACGACAAGCGACATCATCCTTCTATAAGGGTTTCTTTTGGGCAAGTCCTATGCGCCGAGGCAATTTCAAACCAGGTTCCTTCACCTTTTCAAAAGCGAGAATCCTACGCAACGTCTCACCGTCGTTAAGATAGAACTTCCTATCTGAAACAAGCTTCATCCCTAGATAGTTCTGCAATGATAACGCATGTTCCAACTCTTCATCAGTAAGTTGCGCTTTATAGCAGAGCAATCTGCCTGATTTTTTCAATAACGGCGCAGCTAATTCCAAGAGTACGGAGAGTTTGGATAATGCGCGTGCGGAAACAACGCTGAATTGTCGAGCATGGGAGATGGCTAGCTCTTCGATCCTCCCATCGTAGGTGCGAATCATGGAATCCAACCCCATATCGACTAGAACTGAATGGACAGCAGCCATTTTCTTCTTTACCGAATCGACGAGCAGCGTTTCCCTCCCAGATGCTATACCCAGGGGAACACCGGGGAATCCCCCACCTGAACCAAGATCGGCGTATCTTCCTTCAGGAGCTGCATCAAGCTCAGGGAGACCTGATAAAGAATCTTCTAGGTGGAGCATCTTTGCTTCATGGGATTCATCGATACGGGTGAGATTGATATGTTTGTTCACTTCAAGAATCTCATCTAGATAACGATTGATAAGTTCTTCTTTTCGAGCATCCATAGCAAACCTCGTTGATTGTCGATGAAAATGGCCGCTACTCATAATAAATGAGAAACGCCCTGAACCGTGAAAACAGTTCAGGGCGTTAAGAGCGTGGCGACAAGAAAACTATTTGACCGGGATTACCACTACATGGCGGGCACTACCTTCGCCTTCCGATGCGGTCTCCACTCGATCATCGTCACGCAATGCGATATGGACGATGCGCCGCTCGTAAGGGGTCATGGGGCGCAACTTCACGCTGCGATGTTGATTGGCGGCTTTATTGGCGGAAGAACGAGCAATCGCCTCAATCTTCTGACGCTGACGATTCTTATATCCCTCAACATCAATGACAACCGGATAACGGAAGCCCATGGTGCGGACCGTGATAGCAGAAACGACAAACTGAAGAGCATCAAGCGTTTTCCCATGACGACCGATCAGAACGGCAAGATCATCGCCCGTGATATCGAGGATCAGCTCGCCATCATCGCCTTCATATTCATCGATGGTCACTTCGCCAACATCGAAATGCTTGAGAATATCCTGCAGTGCAGCAATCGCAGTGTCGGCGATTCGGTCCAGCTCCTCTTCGGAGATTTCGGAGTCATCGGAGACCTCTTCGGAAGAGATGCCTTCGACGACTTCTTCGATTTCCCCTTCTTCCTGTTCGATAGATTCGTTTTCGAGGTTATCAGACATATCAAGTCCTTTCGCGCGAAAGGGTTTTCACCCTTCATAGGATATGGGAGTACCCCATCTATTCAACACCGACAGACGAATGCCGGCCTTACAAACACCGTTCGATCAACAAGCTCCGTCGCTTCAAAAAGCATGCTCACCAAAAGTAAAACAATGCCAAAAAGAAAGCAACCTCCACAGGGGAGGTTGCAAAAGAGTTCTATCAGAGCAATTTGTTAGCGTTTCTTGGACTGGCGCTTTTTCTGAGTACGACGCGTGACATTCACTTCGATGGGCTGAACCTCGATAGCTTCGGACTCTTTCTTATCCTTAGCCTTGAAGTAACGCATGCTGATCTGATTCTGTGCCACACCGATAAGGGAAGACACACCCCAGAACAATAGAACGCCAGCCGGAGCACCCCACGCGATCCACAGCATAAACAAGCTCATGATCAGCGACATGAGGATCATCTGCCTGCTCTGCTGCGGGTTCGACTTATTGGAAAGCTGCTGAAGAATCATAGGCAGGAACGTTGCGCCCGCGAAGATGACCATCAGGATAAGATACGGGATGAATTGTATGATCCCCTGGCTGAGCGCGGCACCCGGCGTGGCGACAAGGTCGGGAACCAAGGTGTAGAACGAATACGAACCTTCGGCAACGCGGGAACCCATCTCACGCAATGTCTGATACATGGCGATGAAGATAGGCATCTGCAACAGGATAGGCAAGCAGCCGATAAGTGGATTGAATTTGATATCGGCGTACATCTTCTGCATTTCCTGCTGCTGACGAACCGGATCGTCGGCAAAGCGCGTCTGAATCTCCTGCATCAGCGGCTGAATCTTCTGCATCATGAACGACGAACGCGCCGACATGTGCATAAGGGGAGCAACGATGATACGAAAGATGATCGTCACCACGATGATGGCGAGACCCCAGTCACCGCAGAAGGTGTAGAAGAAATGGATAATGTTATATACCCAATCCTTGATTACATCCCACATGTGTAAATATCCTCCTTTATAGCCTGACGGTAACCTTAAATATCTTAAGGTACAGGATCATACCCCTTTGGTCCGCCAGGGCGACACTTCAACACGCGCTTCACCGTCAAAGCCAAACCTTTCCGGAACCCGTACCGCTCGAACGCGACACGACCATATTCCGAGCAAGTCGGCACAAAACGGCAGCACGATGGAAAATGAGGGGAAATAACCAGTTGATAGGCTTTGATGAGGAACAACGCGCAAAGAACAGGGATTTTCTTGACCTTATCGATCAACCCTGTTCCTTCCGGAGGCTCGCTCATTGCAATCCACCTTTTTTCACCGCTTCGGCGCATGCCGTAAGCACTTTACTATAAGAAGCTTTCATAATGTTCGATTTCGCAAGGAAAATTACGTCATATCCGCCCCAAGGGCCGCCATTAGCTCGACATATCTCTCGCATGCGTCGTTTAGCCGCATTGCGCCAAACCGCATTC
The DNA here is from genome assembly GCA_036306585.1 of Eggerthellaceae bacterium. GTDB lineage: Bacteria > Actinomycetota > Coriobacteriia > Coriobacteriales > Eggerthellaceae > Aphodovivens. The sequence goes on along the minus strand of JAXJZF010000007.1, from coordinate 190,246 downwards.
CCCTGCTTTTTCCCCGCAATAAAAGCAACACGACCATTGCGGTCGTGCTGCTTCTCGTTGCGTAACACTATGAGTGTAAGGTACGGCGTGTGCGAACGCTTACCCTGTGCGAATAACGTCGAAATATCTGCGCTGGATTTGATGGTATCCAACACAAACTCCGATTAGACGCAGAGGCGCTTACGTCCCTTGGCACGGCGAGCGGACAGCACAGCGCGACCGCCCTTCGTGGCCATGCGAGCACGGAAGCCGTGAACCTTAGCACGCTTGCGAGTGTTAGGTTGGTACGTGCGTTTCATGAACAATTCCTCCCATACGATTTAGAGCAACCATGAGAGTATATATCAATGCCGATCAACGTCAAGAAACAGAGGACGTTTCACCATAGGTTCTGCATTTACCAGTATACATGCTCAACTGGGAAGATCGCGCAAATCGCTTCAGCGGGAAGCGCTGGAGACATCGTGAAAAAGTTTCACGGTAACCAGCGTCTCCACGGGCGAATGCCTGCAAATCCCCCTAAACACGCGGTGGTTTCCCGTTTTGCATAGAGTTTTCCACAAATGCAAATGTGGAAAAAGTGGATAACTTGGAAATCACTCATGGAATGCGGTGGAAATCTTTTCATCACGAATTTGTCAAGGCGATGTTCGAAACCATAAAACCCGTCTTTATCTGCGATTATGTCTCCCATGGTTATAAGACACGACGTCTGACCTGGGCTTTTAATTTTATCCTTTGGTTCTTTCCGAAGCTCTGGAATAAAACGCTAGACGGGTCCGTAAAGAACAAGGCAAGGAAAGAGCGTATCCACATAGCAGACGAACAAACGTGCCAGCCATCATTCCACAGGAGGATTTCAACAACGGTGAACACTTTTTCAAGAGTTTTCACCAATCGTTTTTCACGCTTTTCCGGAGTTTTCCACTTTTTCTGAACGAAATGTGGAAAACTCGGAAAACACCTACTAGTTCGTTGTTTCTCTTTCATTGAAAAACGAATGAATGCACAGGAAAACGCTGGAATAAGGGAATGGTTCGCCACTATGCACAAAAATCGCTACAATGGGGCATGAATTTTTTTGAAAACCAGTGAAACTTCTATCTGAAAAACGGAACATAATTGGAAAACCAGATTGAACATTCACCCGAAACGCCGGAAAGCGCAGTTGAGGAACGCACACCGTTCGATTTCACCTATGTGAAAACGACGGCGCGCATAGCCGTGTACGACGATCTGCGCAGCGCCCCACGCGTCATCGAAATTCCTCCGGGTCCTACCAACGAATATATCGAAGCATTGGCTTCCACGACGTTCGACTACGCGAAGCGCTGCGGGGGTTCCATTCCCTACACGGTGATCAGGGAGGTGTCCGAGAACTTCATTCATGCGAGGTTTGCCGAGATCGTGGTTTCCATCCTCGACGACGGAAACACCATCCGCTTCGCCGATCAGGGCCCGGGAATAGCCCATAAAGAGCAGGCCCAACTGCCAGGCTTCACTTCGGCGATCGAACCGATGAAGAAATACATACGAGGCGTGGGTTCCGGCCTGCCTATCGTAAAGGAATATTTGGACTTCTCCCATGGGCACATCACTATAGAAGACAACCTCAACAGCGGAGCAGTAGTGACGATCAGTTTACGGGACGAACCCTCCGAGCAGATGCCCGATGCCCGCGCCGCGCATCAAAAACCCCATACCATTCCGATCCCGCCGCTCACGCAGCGTGAGCGCGACTTCCTGCGCCTGTTCGCAGAAGAAGGTGCCCTCGGGGTCACCGACTTGGTCCACCTCACCGATGCTCCACAATCGAGCACACATGCAACCCTGAAAAAACTCGAAGAAGCAGGGCTTATCGAAAAAACGGCGGGACGCAAACGCATCCTCACCGACATGGGGTACGAGATTGCAAGTTCGCTATAATTCATTGAACACCCCATCCAACGCAACCATGCTCGCAGCAAGGAAGTCATAATGGAAAGCGCGAAACTCGACATCGCCTGGCAGAAGGTGTGCGATCAGGTGAAGAGCTACCCTGCGGTGGCTCCTTCTCAGGTCAACGCATTCTTCTCTCGCCTTGTACCCCAGGCAATGAGTGAAGATTTCCTCATGCTGACGGCCGACACCGAATTCATCAAGACCTGGGTGGAACAGCATTACCTCGACCATATCAAAAACGCGCTGTTCGATCTGTACGACACCGATTTCACGGTCGCCATCGAGGTCGACGCCTCTGCGGCGGCGCGTCCCCACGCAACCGAAGAACCACGCGAGCAGACAGCACCGCCAACGCGACAGAACCAGCCCGTGACCAGGAACACAGTCCCAACGCCTACTGCTCAGGAACCGTCACCCGCTCAAAAAACGGACAAACGCTGGGCCATGGAGGACCTCCCCGCGCCGAAAGAGGATCGCTACCTGTCGGCAGACGATAGGATTCCCCTCGACGCCAGCCCCACCTCGTCGCTCACGTTCGAGAATTTCGTCATAGGCGATTCCAACCGCATGGCGTATTCCATGGCCGTCGCCGTCGCCGAAGCTCCCGGACGGGCTCACCTGAACCCGCTGTTCATCTACGGGAAATCGGGATTGGGGAAGACCCATCTGCTGCGCGCCATTCAAAACTATATAAAGGAAACGATGCCCCAGCTTTCCACCATTTACGTGGATTCCGCCGAGTTCCTCACCGACTACACGGAGGCGGCGGCAGGGCACGACAAGGAGAAGTCAAGCTACCGCAACTTCAAGCAGCGTTACGAGGAAGCCGACGTCCTGCTCATCGACGACGTCCAATATCTTCAGGGCAAGAAGCAGACGCTCGATATCGTGTTCCAGATTTTCAACAACCTCACCAGCAGGGGCCACCAGATCGTCCTGTCCGCCGACCGCGCGCCCAAAAACATCGACATCGACGAGCGCTATAAAACAAGGTTCAACTCAGGAGCGACCTTCGACATCCAGCCTCCCGAAATAGAGACGAAGCTCTCCATCATCAAGAGTTACCTGGACGAATACCGAGAGAGCGAAGGCGACCCGTCGTTCAGCATCCCGGAAGACATCCAGCTCTACATCGCCGAGATCTCGAGTTCCAACATCCGTGAGCTCAAAAGCGCAGTGACGAAGGTCATCTACCAGATGACCTATTTTAACCGCCCGAACCTCACCCTCGACGATGTGCGCACCTTGCTGGAAAATCATTTCTCCGGCGGACCTTCGAAGCGCCTATCCATCGCCGATATTCAAAAGGAAGTCGAGACCTTCTACAAAGTCAACCATAGCGACCTGGTGGGAAAAAAACGATCCCGCGAAATCGCGTATGCGCGGCAGATCGCGATCTACCTATGCCGTCAGATGCTCGACCTGCCCTACAATGACATCGGGAAGAAATTCAACCGCGACCACACCACCGTTATGTATTCGGTCACCAATGTGGAGAAGAAGATCCAGGAAAGCCGCGAGCTGCGCGAAGAGCTCGAGACGCTCACCCAGATCATCCGCGACCTGTGAAAAGCAACCTTACGGAGTTTTCAACATCATCTTGTTGAAAGATGTTGAGCAACCGCCCAAATACGGTTGAAAGATAAAACCGGAAGAATTGACTGTGGAAGGCGGTCACTGTTCCTCCACTATGGAAAATGAATAGACTTTCGCGTGTCATCAGGTGTTTTACTAGTTTTCCCCTAATCCACACCCCTTATTACTACTATTACCTTATTTACTATTTATATCTATATAAATGAAATTAGAGGAAGAGAAACCGGACCGCAGCAGCAATGGCGGGTACAATACCATTCGGATAACGAAGGGATAAAGGAAGGGAAACCACGTGAAACTGAGCATCAACAAAACCGAGCTTCAGAACGCACTATCGGTGGTGTTGAAAGGAGCTTCGTCACGATCAACCCTCCCCATCCTTTCCGGAGTTCTCCTCGAAGTGCGGGGGGACACCCTCACGCTCCAGACCACCGACTTGGAGCTTTCCATCCAATACACCGTCGCAGCACTGGTCGAAGAGGAAGGCCGCGCCGTGGTGCCCGCGAAGCTCCTCTCCGATATCGTGAAGAACCTCTCCGATGCAGCTGTGCACCTTTCCGCCGACGAAGAAGAGGCGAGCATCTCCTGCGACGGCGCTTCGTTCAGCATCAAGGCGCTCAACCCTGACGATTTCCCCGGGTTCCCCCATGTGGACGTCACCCAGCAAATCGAGGTGCCGTTCTCTCAATTTGCTTCCATGGTGCGCCGCGTGGCGCGCGTGGTTTCCCGAGACGAGAGCCACGCCATTCTCACCGGAGTGCTGGTGACGCTCGAGGGCGGCTTCTTCAAGATGGTCGCCACCGACTCATATCGCCTTGCCGTGACCGAGACCTCCCTGCCCGATTCTCCCGCAGAGGATTTTCAGGCCGTCATCCTCGGCTCGTTCCTTCAAGAGCTTGCCGCACTGCCTAAGTCCGAAGAACCTGTCTCCATAGCCTTGGCGGAAAACCAGATTGTGGTCACCTATCGCAATACCGTGTTCGTGAACCGACGCATCGAGGGTAACTTCCCTAATTACAAGCAGCTCCTTCCCAGCTCGCATACGATGCGCGCGGCCGTCGACGTCGACAGGCTCGTCGCGGCGGTCAAACGTGTCTCGCTTCTGGGGCAGTCGTCGACGCCGGTGCGTTTCGATATCAACATCGACTCCCAGACGTTGCAGCTTTCTGCCGCTGCGCAGGATGTCGGCAGCGCCCAGGAAACCATTCCGTGCACCTGTGAGGGCGAGGATGTGCAGATCGCGTTGAATTCCGCGTACGTGTTGGAAGGTCTCGGTACCGTGGAGTCGGATACCGTGACGTTCGATGTCATCTCGTCCATGCGCCCGGGCACATTCACCACCGAAGGTGACGAGAACTATCTGTATCTCGTCATGCCCGTGCGGATCTCCTAGGTCGGGTCCGTACCATCCATGGGATTGGCGATCGAGAGGCTTAAGTTCGTCGATTTCAGAAACTATCGGCAGTTGGAGCTCGACGATATCGGCAGGCTCACGGTGTTCGTGGGACCTAATGCCGTCGGCAAGACCAACATCATAGAGGGAATACAGCTGCTGACCGCGCAGTCATCGTTCCGCCGACCGACTATCGCCCAGCTCATCCGCGAAGGCGCGCCTTTCTCCCGCCTGGATGCTTGGGTTGGCGACGGTTCCCGCAGCCTGCAGTTGACGTTGCAGCTTCAGGAAGGGAAGAGACGCCATCTGCTCAACGGCAAGTTCAAACGTGCGGCGGATATGAGGGGCGTCGTTCCATCGGTCGCTTTTACGCCCGACGACCTCGAGCTTGCTCGCTCGGCGTCGGCCCCGCGTCGAGATGCGCTCGATGCCCTGGGCTCGCAGTTGTCCGCCAGCCACCATCGCATCTGCAGCGACTACGCCAAAGCCCTCAGGAACAAGAACAGGCTGTTGAAAGAAGAGGCCCCCGAACCTCTTCTGGAGAGCGCCGACGAGGTGATGGTGCTGGTGGGGGCTCAGCTCACCTGCTATCGTGCAGCATTGTTCAACCGCCTTGCCCGCGCTATGGAACATTATTACCGGGAACTCTCCGGAAAGAAGGAGACGTTTCAGGCAAGCTACACTCCTTCCTGGATCGAGCACGATCCTGAATCACCTTGTTGTTGTTATCCCTCGAGGGACGAGGCGCGCGAGGAGCTGCAGACGGCGTTGGCTTGCAGGCATGCGGAGGAGCGTACCCGCCATCGCGCGGTGGTAGGGCCCCATGCCGACCATCTCGATTTCTTTATCGACGGGAGAAACGCCGCTTATTTCGGCAGTCAAGGGCAGCGACGTTCGCTTGTCCTGGCGTTCAAGTTGGCTGAAACGGCGTTGATCGAGGATATGCTGGATGAAAAACCCGTGCTACTGCTCGACGATGTAATGGGGGAGCTCGACGAAACCCGCCGTGCCGCCCTTCTCTCCTTTGCCTCGAAAGATCTGCAGATGTTCATCACGGCGACGGGGCTGCAATATTTCGATGACTGCCTGATCTCCCAGGCCCGCGTGCTCACGCTTCCTTTTGCGCCGTAGAATCGTCTAAACAAGCAATACATGCATAGATGATGAAGAAATAATCAAAAAATCGTCCATCTCCCCGGAAAACGCGCCTGAGCGCCTCTGAGCGCCATGCGCGAGGTTGGTATCAAACCTCAAATATGCTAGAATCAATGGGTTAATTTTTTGAATTCCTCTTCCTATGCGAAGCCCCCGGACTCCCAATGTACTGCGGAAGTTTTCCGGGTTAGGGAGGATTGAAGGAATAGGAGCGTCGCGTGGCAACTAAACCAAGTCATTACGGTGCGGAGGAGATCCAGGTCCTCGAAGGGTTGGAGCCTGTCCGCAAACGCCCGGGCATGTACATTGGATCCACCGGCCCGCGCGGTCTTCACCATCTGGTGTACGAAGTGGTCGACAACTCCGTCGACGAAGCTCTGGCCGGCTTCTGTTCCCATATCGAAGTATGGATCCATCCTGACAATTCCATCACCGTTGCGGACGACGGCCGCGGCATCCCGGTGGAGGAACATCCGAAGGAGAAGATTCCCACTGTCGAAGTCGTTCTGACCATCCTGCATGCGGGCGGCAAGTTCGGCGGCGAAGGTTATAAGGTCTCCGGCGGCCTGCATGGCGTGGGCGTGTCGGTGGTGAACGCCCTTTCCTCGCACGTCGAGGTGAACGTCCGCCGCGACGGCAAAGAATACGAGATCGATTTCGAACGCGGCAAAACCAAGACCAAGTTGCACGAGATCGGCGCAGCGGATGGAACCGGCACTAAGGTTACCTTCTGGCCCGACCCCGAGATCTTCACCGAAACCACCATCTATGACTACGACACGCTCGCCGAGCGCTTCCGTGAGATGGCGTTTCTGAACAAGGGTCTCAAGATAACGCTGCATGACGAGCGTTCGAATCCGGATGTCGTCGTGAGCGATCTGGCGTCTGAGTCGCATACCGAAGTGTTCCAGTATGCCGGCGGCATCGTCGACTTCGTGAAGTACCTCACCAACGGCAAGGAGACGCTCGGCAATCCCATCTATTTCGAGGCGGAAAATGCCGATGGATTGGTGGAGGTCGCCATGCAGTGGACCACGTCTTATTCTTCGAACATGGTCATGGCATTCGCCAATAACATCAACACTCACGAGGGCGGCACCCACCTGGACGGCTTCAAGCAGGCGGTCACCCGCACCATCAACGAGTATGCCCGCAACAAAGGCCTCTTGAAGGAGAAGGATTCGAACCTGTCTGGCGACGATACCCGCGAGGGCCTAGCCGCCATCATCTCGGTGAAGCTACACGAGCCGCAGTTCGAGGGCCAGACGAAGACCAAACTTGGCAACACCGAGATCCGCCCCTTGGTTCAAAGTGCAGTGACCCAGGGGCTTGGGGAATATCTGGAGGAGAATCCCACTCCCGCGAAGCGCATCGTCAGCAAGGCGACGCAGGCCCTGAAGGCACGCGAGGCTGCTCGCAAGGCGCGCGAGATGACGCGCCGCAAGAACGTGCTCGACTCCTTCTCGCTTCCGGGCAAGCTGGCGGACTGCTCTTCGAAAGACCCGTCCGAATCGGAGATCTTCATCGTGGAGGGCGACTCCGCAGGCGGTTCGGCCAAGCAAGCGCGCGACCGCAAGACGCAGGCCATCCTGCCCTTGCGCGGCAAGATCCTCAACGTGGAGCGCGCAGGATTGCATCGTGCGCTTTCCAGCGACACCATCAGCTCGCTCATCACCGCCATCGGCACCAATATCGGCGAGGAGTTCGACGCCGACCAGGCTCGCTACCATCGAATCATCATCATGACCGATGCCGATGTCGACGGCGCGCATATCCGGATTCTTCTCCTAACGTTCTTCTACCGCTATATGCCCGAACTCATCAATCGCGGCTATGTATACATCGCATGCCCGCCGATCTTCGGCGTCAAGAAGAAGAACACCCGCTCCACCAAGATCGAACGCTATATCTACGACGAAAGTTCCCTCGGCGCCGTGCTTGCCGAGATGGGAGGTTCTGACAAGTTCGATGTGCAGCGTTACAAGGGCCTCGGCGAGATGGATCCCGATCAGTTGTGGGAGACCACGATGGAACCCTCCTCGCGCACGTTGCTGCAGGTGAGTATCGACGATGCAGCGGAGGCAGAACGCACCGTGAGCAACCTGATGGGCGATGCGGTGGAACCCCGTAAAGAGTTCATCCAAAAGCACGCTAAAGACGTTCGCTTCCTGGATATTTAAGGAGAACCATGGCTGACGAGACTAAAGACACCAATTCTCCCGAGAATCAGGATTCCTCGCTCGATGACCTGCTGAAACGCGCCGAAGAGGATGCCGAGCAGCACGAAGGGGAAACCGATGGAGAAGATGAAGGCGAACAACCCGGGCATACGGTAGGAGAGGCCATCTCCGATGAGATGCGCGCTCAATCGATGATCGTCGACATGCCCAACCCCCATGGGTCCATCGTCGAGAACGCCAACGGCGGCGAGGGAACCATCGTCCGCACGGCATATCTGGGCAAGGAGATGCAGACCTCGTTCCTCGAGTATTCGATGAGCGTCATCGTCGCGCGCGCCCTTCCCGACGTCCGCGACGGTTTGAAGCCGGTTCATCGACGCATCCTGTACGCCATGAACGAGAGCGGCTACACGCCTAACCGCCCGCATATGAAGTCTGCGCGTACCGTCGGCGATGTCATCGGCAAGTATCATCCGCATGGTGATTCCGCCGTATATGACACGATGGTCCGTTTGGCCCAGCCGTTCAGCATGCGCGTGCCGCTCATCGATGGGCATGGCAACTTCGGTTCCATCGACGGTGACTCCGCCGCGGCAATGCGCTACACCGAAGCCCGCCTGGGGAAGGCCGCCATGGAGTTGCTTCGCGATCTGGATAAGGAAACGGTCGACTTCCAGCCCAACTACGATGAGAGCTTGGAAGAGCCCACTGTTTTGCCTGCGCGCTTCCCGAACCTGTTGGTGAACGGCTCCAACGGCATCGCCGTGGGCATGGCGACCAATATCCCGCCGCACAACCTGGGCGAGACCATCGACGCTACGTGTCTCATGCTCGACAACCCTGATGTCACCACTGAGGAGCTCATGAAGGTGCTTCCTGCACCCGATTTCCCCACCGGCGGCATCATCATGGGTAAGAAAGGCGTCGTCGACGCCTATGAAACCGGTCGCGGTTCCCTTACCATCCGCGCGAAATGCACGGTGCAGGAGGGCAAGAACGGCAAGAAGACCATCGTCGTGAGCGAGATTCCCTATCAGGTGAATCGCAATCGTCTGCTCGAGAAGCTTGGCGAGCTGGTGCGCGAGAAGAAGTTGCCCGAGATTAGCAACATCCACGACGGCGCCGACCGCCATGGCATCGATATCCTCATCGAGTTGAAGCGCGACGCCATTCCCCAGGTGGTGCTGAACAAGCTGTACAAGCACACTCAGCTTCAGATTGGCTTCGGCGTGATCATGCTCGCCTTGGTCGACGGCGTCCCCCGCGTCATGTCGTTGAAGGAGATGCTGCACTACTACATCCTCCATCAGGAAGATGTCATCGTCCGCCGTACCCGCTACGAGCTGTCTAAGGCCGAGGAGCGCGCGCACATCCTGGAAGGCTATATCGTCGCGCTGGATAACATCGACGAGGTCATCTCCATCATCCGCTCGTCCCAGACCGATAAAGAGGCGGCGTCTCGTTTGACGGAGCGTTTCGGTTTGACGAAGCGTCAAACCGACGCCATCCTCGAGATGCGCCTACGCCGTCTGACCGGTTTGGAGCGAGAGAAGATCCAGTCAGAACTGACGGAGCTGAAAGAGAAGATTGCCTACTATAAGCGCGTTCTCGACGATCCGGCGCTGGTGCGCGAAATCATCAAGGAAGAGCTTCAGGAGATCAAGAAGAAGTTCAACACCCCGCGCCGCACCCAGCTTTCCCAAGCTGCGAAGGATCTGGACGTTGAGGACCTCATCGCCGAGGAGAATATGGTGGTCACGGTTACCAAGGCCGGTTATGTGAAGCGCCTGCCCGTGGTCACGTACCGCCAGCAAAAGCGCGGCGGCAAGGGGATGCAGGCCGTCAACCTGAAGGACAATGACTATGTGGAACATCTCTTCGTTGCTTCCACGCATGCCTACATGCTGTTCTTCAGCACGCGCGGCAAAGTGTACCGTTTGAAAGTGTACGAGCTTCCCGAAGCCGGGCGCCATGCACGCGGTACCGCCATCGTCAACCTTCTGCCTTTGGAGAAGGGCGAAAGCATCTCCGCCGTCATCGCAACCAAGGATTTCCCGGCAGAGGAATACCTGATGTTCGCTACTGCTCACGGTATGGTGAAGAAAACATCCATGAACCTGTACGATCGCACGCGCCGCGATGGATTGATCGCCATCAACCTGAAGGAAGATGACGAATTGATCAGTGTTCGTCGTGTGGCCCCGGGCGAGAAGGTGGTCATGGTGTCTTCCGCCGGCAAGGCGATCATGTGGGATGAGGATGAAGTCCGCTCCATGGGCCGAGACACCATGGGTGTGCGCGGGATGAACGTCCCGTCCGACGCCAGGGTCCTGAGCATGGAGATCGCGAAACCCGGCACCGACTTGTTCGTCATCACCGAGAAGGGCTACGGCAAGCGCACCAAGATGAGCGAGTACCCTACGCATCATCGCGGCGGTCAGGGCGTGCATACCATCGCTATGACCGAGAAGAAGGGCATGCTTGCCGCCATGAAGGTCGTCTACGAAGAGGACGAGATCATGATCATCTCCGAAGACGGCGTGGTGGTGCGCACCCCCGTTTCCGGCATTTCGGAGTTGGGCCGCGCGACGCAGGGCGTGCGCGTGATGAATGTTGCCGACGAAGATCGCGTCACTGCCGTTGCTATCTCCAACCGCGCGAAGAAAAGTACGGTGACCGCCGACGATGTGGAATCCGCCGATGGGACGCTCTCCGAAGCCGATATCGATGAGATGGAGGAGTAGGAGCTTCTCGTGAAGATTCCCTTTTGATGAATAGCGTTCACTGAACACAGTGGCGGTTTCACGTGAAACCAAAAAGGAGGCCGTGCGTACGGCCTCCTTTTTTAATCGCCTTGACCTGCGAAATCTTCGGGGGAGATGTTTTCCAGGAATGCATGGAATCTCTTCAGCTCCTCCTCGTTTTCTGGGTTCTTGCGGAACACATAGGGGAAGGATGCCCGTTCCAGGACCGATTCCTCCAGATAGATGGGTGCGTGCTGACGCACAGCGAGGCAAAGCGCGTCGGATGGGCGCGCATCGAGGTCGATCAACCGTCCATGGTGCCGTAGCGCAAGCCTCGCGAAGAATGTCGAGCCTTCAACCTCGTTGATAAGGACATGGTCTATCCGCGCATCGAGGTTGGTGAGTGCATCCAGAAACAGGTCATGCGTCATCGGGCGAGAAAAACGCGTTTGCTCCAAGGCGATGCCGAGTTGCGTTGCCTCTGCGGTGCCTATCCAGATCGGCACGACACGCCGCGTTCTGTGCATTGTTGCCTCTGTTTCAGGCTGAAGCACTACAACGGAAGGAGAAGGTGGATTGATCATGACGAGTGTTTGAATGACAACGGGTACCATGCTCGCCTCCTCGCAGGAGAAACCTTCAACGTTTGCGATTATAGGCGCTAGCGAAGGGGAAGCCCTTCGAATCGCCGAATGAAACAGCACATCCCATGCAATTGTCTTCCTTTTCGCTCATCGATAAAAATAAAAGCAAAAAAGTTCTTGCAGCACAGCTAAAGGTGCGTTATATTGTTCAGGCACTTTTTTGCGGGCCCGTAGCTCAGTTGGTTAGAGCGCACGCCTGATAAGCGTGAGGTCGCTGGTTCAAATCCATTCGGGCCCACCATTTTTGCGATAAACGCTCCACCGTGAGCCGAGTTTGCCGGTGGAGCGTTTATTAATGAATGGACCAAAAAGTCGCGGGGCATTAGCTCAGCTGGGAGAGCGCGGGCTTTGCAAGCCTGAGGTCAGGGGTTCGATCCCCCTATGCTCCACCATCTATTTAGACGCCATCAACTGAGGTTGATGGCTTTTTTGTTGTCCTCGTATGGATCGAACCCCGCGAGGGGTCAACAGTCCAATCTTAATCAGGCTACGGGGACCAGCATGATATGGATGATTCCCAGCAGTGCGATATGGGCGGGATAGTAGACGTAGAAGAACCATTTCAAAGACATCCCGCGTTGTCCGTTGTAGCAGCACATCAGCACACCGGCGGTTCCGCTGCCGAGCGCATAGAGCAAAGAGGGTAAGGCTGCAGGGTTTCCTTCCAGCAGCGCCAGCACGGCGGGGATTCCGAACGCGGCGAACGGAAGCAGGGCAGAATACAGTGCGCGGTCCCGCACTGTTGGCAGCAATCCGGCGATAAGGATCATCGGCACGCCGATGATGCCCCAGTCGCATATGCTGCTGACAAGCGTGCCGGCGACAACCACTCCGCCCCAAGCGATTCTGTTTTTCATCGTGCTATAGAGGTGAAGCAGCGCTAAACCGATGAGGAGCGTGAACATGACGTTCAGGTCTTGACCGAGGAACAGCCAGAAGGGGGCCTGCGACACCACTGCGAACACGGCGAGACGTATGAGATAGCGTTTGCAATTCGAAGTATGACGCCATCCTTCGGCAATGAGGAACGCCATGATGGGGAACGTCAACCCACCCAGGCCCTCTAAAATGCAGTAAAGGGGGAAGGAGAGTTGATCGGCGAAGATCCATGCAGCATGGTTGCACGTCATGCCGATGATGGCGACGATCTTCAGCGTCGAGGAAGACGTGCTCATCCGCATCATAAGACCTTCCTCTCCCTTCTTGGCTTTTCGGCAAGTATAGCCGACCGTGCTACCATGGAGACAATCGACGGAACCCGCTATGAAGAAAGGCCCACTTGCTCGAATCTCTTCCCATAACCATCCTGATAGCCGTTCTCGCGGCTATCGCTCTCGCGGCGTACCGGCGTCTTTCCCGAGATCATCCTTCCCCTATTCGAAGCATCGAATCAAGTGAGCTGTCGCAGGGCATGTCGCTTTTGATCATCATATGCGTGACGGCATCCGCTGCCGTCCCGATGGCCTTGTACGCTTTATTCGGGTCTCAGCATCCCCTAGCGCCCGAAGTCCCCTTGACCGACAGCATCTCGTTCGTCCCCCTCTTCCTCGCCTACGTTCTCATTTGCGTTGCGACGGCATTCTATGAGGAATCCATCTTCCGCGTGATCGCGCAGGGACTGTTCGAACGGGGGTTCGCGGGAAACGGCGTGCGGCGGAAACGCTGTATGCTGTATGCGGCGCTCTTGACCAGCGCGCTGTTCGCTGCGATGCACACCGTGTGCCCGGTGCCCCCCGATGCCGACCAGGTTCAAGTGACCATGCAAGCAGTGTTCAAATGTGTGCAGGGGTTCCTGTTCGGCATCGTGATGGTGGGCTTGCTGAAGCGCACCGGCAGCTTGGCCTTGGTCGTCGCGATGCATGCATGCTACAACTTGCTCTTCTTCCTTCCGTGGCTGCTCATGACCGGCTCTTTCCCCGTCAGCTATCTCACGGGCGATTCCATCGACAGCGCCGGGTTGGTGGGGACGAGCGTGTGGTTGGTGCCCGTCGCGTTGGCGGCGATGCGATTCCTGGCTTATGGCGGTGAAGTGCAGCAGCGTTTCGAATAGCGCTGGGCGTGATAGAATCCTGAAATGCAATTGCCGTCGAGCAGGTTGGAGAACATGAACCGCACAGAAGCCCTGCGTATTCTTGGCCTTTCCGCGGATGCCACCCGGGAGGACATCAAAACGGCGTATAGGGAAACGGCTCAGATCCTGCACCCCGATCGGTTCGCAGGGAACAGGAAGCTCCAGGAACGGGCGACAGAGCAGTTCAAGACCCTTCAGGAAGCATATGGGGTTCTGGTGGGGAAGGACTCCGCGCGCCGCGGTTCGGAAGGAGCCGCTTCCGGCAGGGTGGCGGGCTTGACCGAGAGGCGTGAGATAGAAGCCCGGCTCGCCGGCATCGCCGCGGCGCGGGTCCAGTTGGCTGCCCAGCGCGACGCGTTGAGTGACGAGCGTCGCACCGGCATTGGGTTCGCGCTCGTAGGGGCTTTGGTGGCGCTGGTATGCGCGCGTCGCCCCGCAGGACTGCTGCTCGCGGCGGCGGGGCTTGCTTCCGCCGCGACTGTTTGGGGGATCATCCAGGTGGTGGCGACCCAAAAGGGCATGGTGTCTTTGGATAAAAGGCTCGGGGAGTTGAGCGAGGAGAAGAAAAAGCTCATTGCACGCCTCGACGAGTTGGAGAAAGGTTAGCCGCCTTTTGACAGCAGGGTTAACCGCAGGGCATTTCCAAGCGCTAGGGCGCTTGCCGAACATAGACACGAGAGGCATCGAAAGAAGGAGCGAAGTGAGACAAGAGAATCTGCGCAACGTGGCAATCATCGCGCACGTTGACCATGGAAAGACCACGCTGGTGGATCGCCTTTTGTACGCAGCTGGCGTGTTCCGCGCCAACCAGCAGGTGGAGGATCGCGTTCTCGATAGCAACGATCAGGAGCGCGAACGCGGCATTACCATCCTGTCGAAGAACATCTCCATTTCGTACAAGGGAGTGAAGATCAACGTCATCGATACTCCGGGCCATGCCGACTTCGGCGGCGAGGTGGAGCGCGTGTTGAACATGGCGGACGGCGCGCTGCTTATCGTGGATGCCTATGAGGGCCCCAAGCCCCAAACCCGCTTCGTCCTTGCTCACGCGCTTGCCGCCAACCTGAAGATTGTGGTGGTAGTGAACAAGATCGACCGCCCTAATGCCGATCCCGAGGGCGCCGTCGACAAGGTGTTCGATCTGATGGTCGAGTTGGGAGCCTCCGACGATCAGCTTGATTTCAAAGTCATTTACACGTCGGCGGTCAACGGGTACGCCCGCTTCGAGCCCGACGACGGCAATATGGACATGATCCCGCTGCTCGACACCATCCTGGAAGAGATTCCCGCGCCTGACGTCGATCCCGACGGCCCGGTGGCACTGCAGGTGTGCACGGTCGATCACAGCAGCTACGAAGGTCGCATCGGCGTCGGCCGCTTGCATAGCGGCACCATGCACGAAAAGGAACAGGTGCTGGTCATCCGTCCCGACGGCACGCGCGGCATGGGAATGGTTCGCAAGGTGTACACCTTCGACAAGTTGGGCAAGGTGGAGGAGTCGGAAGCCCATGCCGGCGACATCATCGCGGTCATCGGCATCGAGGATGCCGACATCGGCGACGTCATCACCGACCCTGAGAACCCGGTGGAGATGCCGCCCATCTCCGTGGAAGAACCCACCATGTCGGTCGTATTCGAGGCTTCCACCAGCCCCTTGGTCGGCCGCGAAGGCGATATCGTCGGCGCCCGCCAGCTAAAGGAGCGTCTGATGCGCGAGAAGGAGAGCAACATCTCCATGCGCATCAACGAGACCGATGACAAGTCGGGCGTGGAAGTTGCCGGCCGCGGCGTGCTGCATCTTTCCGTCCTGATGGAGACCATGCGCCGCGAGGGTTTCGAATTCCAAGTGGGCCGCCCGCAGGTGGTGTACAAGACCGCCGAGGATGGCAGCAAGCTCGAACCCATCGAGGAAGCGACTGTCGACGTCCCCAACGACTACTCCGGCAAGGCCATTGAGGTCATGGGCACGGCTGGCGGCATCATGGAGGACATGGCATCCGATGACAGCATGACGCATCTGGTGTTCCGCATCCCCTCCCGTGGGACGATGGGCCTCAAGACGCGCATATTGAACGCCACCCACGGCGAGGCCGTCCTGTTCCATCGTTTCCGCGAATACGGCTCCTACACCGGAGAAATGGCCGGGCGCAAGAACGGCAGCATGATCGCCATGTCCACTGGCAAGGCGGTCGCTTATGCGCTCGACACGTTGCAGGAGCGCGGCAAGCTGTTCGTCGCTCCGGGCGATGAGTGCTATGAGGGCATGATCGTGGGCGAATCCGCTAAGGAAGGCGACATGGTCGTGAACGTCGAGCGTACGAAGAACCTGGGCAACCAGCGTTCCTCTACCGCCGACAAGGCCATCCAACTGACGCCGCCCATCACGTTCACGCTGGAAGAGGCGCTCGAGTACATCGAGGACGACGAGTTGGTGGAGATCACTCCGCAGAACATCCGCCTGCGCAAGCGTATCCTTTCCGCCACCGAGCGCAAGAAGGCGGCAAAGCGCCAGTAGCACAACCGCCTTCCATACGATCGCGTCCGAAGCGTCGATGGGCATGCCCCGTCGGCGCTTCTATTTTCTCCGCCCGTGTCGTCCGCCGCGCTCCCTGAGAGTTCGCACCCTGCGTGTTTTCCCAACGATGTAGGGCGATGTGAAGCAGAAGTGAGCATCTTGTGCAGCAATTTAGGGCGGTTTATCCGTGTGCGAAAATGAATGATGCGAATAATTCCGCCTGGGAGCGCCCCGGCGATAGCACGTAGGAAAGGGTCGTATGAAATCAGCACCTGTTATCAAGGCGGCATGCGCCGCCGGACTCGCCATCGCATGCTTTTGCGGGGTGGCTGCCTGCTCTTCGGGGGATTCCCAGGATGGATTGACCGGCGGCGTCGCCGCCACCGTCAACGGCACTGAGATCCAAGAAGACGACATCACCACCGCCATCCAGAATATGCGTTCGTCGTATTCCCTGGATGACCAGGATGCCTGGGGGCAGTATCTTGCAAGTAGCGGCACCACCCCCGAGCAGCTGCGCGAAAATGTCGTCGACTCGTTCGTCGATCAGGAGCTTCAGAAGCAGGGCGCTGACGAGCGCGGCGTGAGCGTCAGTGATGACGACATCAACACCGTAGTCGACGGCATCAAGGCCAATTACGACACCGACGAAAAATGGCAGCAGGCGCTCACCCAGGCGGGCTTCGAGAGCGAAGACGATTATCGTGAAACGGTTCGCGACGGCCTGCTAAGCAACAAGCTGATGGATTCGTTCGAGGCAACCGATCCCACCGATGAGGAAGTGGTCGCCTACGCCTCCGAGAACATCACGTTCGATTCTTCCAAGCGTTCCTCCCATATCCTGTTTGACACCAACGATCAGGAAACCGCCCAGAGCGTGCTCGACCAGATCAATGCCGGTGAGATCGATTTCGCGACGGCGGCAAGCCAGTATTCCACCGACACTGCAAGTGCTGCCAACGGTGGCGATGTGGGTTGGGATCAGCTTTCCTCGTTCGTCGATGAATACCAGACCGCGTTGGACGGCCTTGCCGTGGGGCAGGTGAGCGGTTTGGTGCAAAGTGATTACGGTTGGCACATCATCATGTGCACCGATGAATTCGTCGTTCCCGAGGAGATCACCTCAATCGACCAGTTGCCCTCCGAATTCGCCGATTCGTATCGCGAAACGCTGCGCTCCCAGTCGCAGCAGGAAGCCTATCAGGCGTGGTTCGATGAGTATAAGGAAGGCGCCGATATCGTCATCAACGATATGCCCGACGGTCTGCCTTACGTGGTCGACATGTCCCAGTACCAGACTGATGATGGGTCCGTCGATGCTTCGTCCGACGAATCGGCTGATGAGACGGCAGAAGACGGGGCATCCGAAGCGGATGCCGCTGCAACCGACGAAGCGGGGGCGACCGACGATGCTGCTGCAGCCGATGGCGCTGCCGAGGAAGGAGCCGAACAGGACGCCGACGCAGCGTAACCTTTGCCACGAGTCGTCAAGCCGACAGCTCTTTAGCCGACGCAACGGATTCTGTGAGAATTGCGCTTATGTTTTGCTTGTGAGCGCGCTTGCGCTGCTGTATACTACATATTTGCTGCGCCCGAGAGGGCAGCTAAGAGGCTATGTGGAGAGATGTCCGAGCTGGCCGAAGGAGCACGATTGGAAATCGTGTATGCGCCAAAAGCGTATCCGGGGTTCGAATCCCCGTCTCTCCGCCAGACACACCACGCTGCAAAGGGGCAACCGCCTTTGCAGCGTTTTCATATGGTCGGGCAGAAACTGCGCCGACCGCACCCCAAGCGGAGGGGTGGCAGAGTGGTTGAATGCGGCGGTCTCGAAAACCGTTTTGCCCGTAATCCGGGTAACGAGGGTTCGAATCCCTCCTCCTCCGCCAGGAATTTCCTACAGGTTTGGTTTCATGCCAAACCTGTTTTGCTTTCAAGGGGAAACGGGCATCCGCGTATCGCAGGGAATCGTGTTGGGGCGCATTGCGCGATCCCGATGATCGAAAAAAGAAGGGCTCGCCCGCGTTTCGTCGGAGGAATTCGCCTACACTAAGGCAAATGAGAATCCAGACGACAGCGCCGTGTTGGACGGTGCAGGAGGAAAGGACGCCCAAATGAGCGAACGCGTGGTGGAAAGCTCGGTCGACGAGGTTCCCGAGATCCCGGAGATCTTGGAGAAAGTAATGCTGTTCTCGCTGGACCATGCTCAGAAGAAGATGGAGTCTGGCGAAGATTTGATCCCCTTCACCTCGCTTGCCGTGAAGGAGACACTGTTCATGGAATCGCACCCTGCCGAAGATGAGCAGGGCTGCTTCAACCTAGCGCGCCATACCGTAGAGCACGCCCGCGGCGCGCAGGCATATGCCTTCACCTACGATGGCTATGTGGACACCGATGACGGTACGAGGGACGCCATCATCTCGGAAGGAGGCGTCCCCGCTGCAGACAAGGGCTTTGCCGTGGGCCAACTGTACACGGTCGACGACGAGGGCGGCATCGCGTTCGAGAGTGAGCCGGTGTACATCGGCCCTGCGCCAAACTTCATGATCGCGTTGCGCGAGGCGGACGACTACGACGATGAGGAAATCGACGAGAAGTATTGCGAAGGCAGCGACGAATTCCAGGATGAGGATGAGGGGGAGCCTGATTCTACCGAAGGGAATGACGAGCAATAACCTCCACGCTCCATCGGCGCAGAGAGGACATATGCAGTGGATCGGCGATGGATCCGCGTTGGACGCAAAGGGGAGAAACGTAAGGTTTCGCCCCTTTCCCTATTAGGGGTGGAAGAAAGAAGAGGAAGGGTGCCGGGGACGGCGGCGTAAGACGGCGGGGGTAGCTTCTGATCGAGGCATCGTGGCGGGATGGCACAAAAGTTTCGGAACCCGTGCCGTCAGCAGGCGTGGTGAAAGCGTGAACGCAAGGGAAATCCCGATGCAGGAGAAATGACGCTCTGCTAGAATAGGCAGGCTGTTCCTGCCCCGGGTGAAACGCCTTCACCAGCCCCGGGGCCGTAAAGTCCAAAGGAGGTGAGCTGATGAAGGCTTACGAACTGCTTTATTTTGTTGCTCCTAACATCGATGACGCCGTCCGCGAGAACGTGACGAAGCGCATCGAGACTGCCATCGCGCAGGGCAATGGCACCATCGACAACGTCGACAATTGGGGCAAGCGCAAACTCGCTTATGAAATCAACGGTCTGAACGACGGCGATTACACGCTCGTCGACTTCCATGCCGATCCCGCCGAGGTTGCTGAGCTCGACCGCGTGCTCCGCATCACCGATGCCGTCGTGCGTCACATGATCGTGAAGCGCACCGACCGCGACTAAGCAAG
The DNA here is from genome assembly GCA_036306585.1 of Eggerthellaceae bacterium. Taxonomy (GTDB): domain Bacteria; phylum Actinomycetota; class Coriobacteriia; order Coriobacteriales; family Eggerthellaceae; genus Aphodovivens. Next base: position 170,674 of record JAXJZF010000007.1, on the reverse strand, counting down.
GGATTGAAAGGCGCCGCACGGCGCCGCCACATGGAAGAGGTGGAAACCATGAGCATCAACAGGGTTATCATCAGCGGAAACCTGACGCGCGACCCCGATCTGCGCCAAACGTCGAGTGGCACCAACGTTCTGTCCTTCGGCGTGGCCGTGAACGATCGCCGTCGCAACCAGCAGACCGGCGAGTGGGAGGATTATCCCAACTTCATCGATTGCACGATGTTCGGTGCTCGTGCCGAAGCGCTCTCCCGGTTCCTCACCAAGGGAATGAAGGTGGCCATCGAAGGCAAGCTTCGTTGGAGCCAGTGGGAGCGTGATGGACAGAAGCGCAGCAAGATCGAGGTGATCGTCGACGAGGTCGAGCTTATGACCAGCCGAAACAACTCCTCGAACAGCCAGCAGTATGCGCCAGCCCAGCAGCAGTACCATGCCGCTCCGGCGCAGCAGTACAGCCAGCCCGCTGCCGCTCAGGGTTTCGACGCCTCGTCCTCCGTCTATGACGAGGACATTCCGTTCTAAGCGAAACGAAAGAGGTTAACTAATGGCTGAATACATGAAGCAGCCTCGGCGTAAGTACTGCCAGTTCTGCAAGGACGACACGCAGTACATCGATTACAAAGATACGCAGATGCTGCGCAAGTACGTGACCGATCGTGGCAAGATCAAGCCCCGCCGCGTGACGGGTGCCTGCACCCAGCACCAGCGCGATGTCGCCCTCGCGGTGAAGCGCGCACGCGAGATGGCTCTGATGCCGTACACGGTTCCCGCTGTCAGCGGCCGTGGCGATCGCCGCAACCGCTAGGCGAAGGAGGCATCCATGAAGGTCATTCTGCTTAAAGAAGTAAGGGGCAAGGGCGGTGAAGGCGACGTAATCGACGTGGCCCCCGGCTTTGCCAACAACTACCTGTTCACGCAGGGCATCGCCATCCCGGCGACAAAGGGCAACCTCAAGCAGCTCGAGGAGCGCAAGCACAATATCGCCAAGCGCGAGGAGAAGCGCATCGCCGACGCCGAGCAGCTGAAGGCGACGCTCGAGGGCATCACGGTCAAAGTCGACGCCCAGGTGGGCGAGGAGGGCCAGTTGTTCGGCTCCATCACCGCCCAGATGATCGCCGACGCGATCAAGGAGGCGCTTGGCACCGAGATCGACAAGCGTCGTATCGAGCTGAATCGTCCCATCAAGACCGCCGGCATCCACGATGTGAGCATCTCGCTGTATCGTGAGATCAAGGTTGTCGTGAAGGTGCAGGTTGGCGACGTCGTGGCCGAGGAATCTGCTGAGGCCGTGGCGGAGGAGCCTGCCGAAGCTGTCGTCGAGGAAGCCGTCGAGGCGTCCGAGGCAAACGAAGAGGAAGCTGCTGAATAGTTTCCGATCGGCTAAGCCGCTTCAAGCCCCCCGATCCGTGCACACAGCGCGGCTCGAGGGGCTTTTTGTTTGAAAGGAGGCGCTCCCTGAAGCGGCAGATGACGTGATGGAGTACCATGAAAGACACTGCGCGATCGCGTGTGAGAAGAGGAAAAGGAGGACTGCATGCCGGCTCATGGAGCATCCGCAAGTCGCCAATCGGACTTCAACGGCGAGTCTGCATCCAAGAACAGGCCGATGCCCCAAAACATCGAGGCCGAGCAATCTGTGCTGGCTGCGTGCATGTTGAATCAAGATGCTGTGGAAGAATTGGTTCTCAAGCTCAAACCCGAGAACTTCTTTCGCCCGGCGCATCGCATCATCTTCGAAGCGGTCTGCGATCTGAATGTGCGCCGGATTCCGGTCGACCAGATCTCTCTTGCCGATACGCTCAACGCTTCCGGTCAGCTGGAGGCGGTTGGAGGTAAGGCCTACCTGGTCGAACTTGCCGACAATACCTTTGCCCTCACCAATTGGCAGAATCATGCCGACATCGTGAAACGCACGGCGATCCTGCGTGATCTCATTTACGCTTCGGCATCCATCAACGCGCTAGCATACGACGCACCCGATAATCTTGACGAGGTCGTCGAGCAAGCCGAGAAGACGCTGTTCAACGTCACCGAAAAACGTGTCTCGTCGACGTTCCGCAAGATGGACTCGCTGCTCAACGATGCGTTTGAGGAAATCACCCAGCTCGCCGAGCAGAAGAACCACATGGCAGGCGTGCCCACCGGCTTCAAGGACGTTGACGACTTATTCCACGGCTTTCGCGGCGGCGACCTAATCATTCTGGCGGCGCGTCCCGGCGTCGGTAAGACGTCGTTCGCTCTGAACCTCGCGGTGAACGCCGCCAAGCGCGGCGCTGCCGTCACCTTCTTTTCGTTGGAAATGAGCGCCGGGCAGCTCGTGCAGCGCATCCTATGCGCCGAAGCGCGTGTGAGCCTGTCGAAGATCCGTGCGGGCTATATCTCCGAAGGGGACTGGGGGGCTATTGCCGATGCCATGAATTCCCTTTCGCAGTTGGAGCTTTATATTGACGATTCTCCCGGTCTCTCGATCCTCGAGGCGCGTGCTAAAGCACGTCGCGAGCTGCGTAAAACCTCGGGCAAGGGCCTGATCGTCGTCGACTACCTGCAGCTGATGCAGCCTCCGCAAACCCGTCGTGACGGCAACCGTGCCGTGGAAGTGGGCGAGATCTCCCGCGGCTTGAAAGTGCTTGCAAAGGAAATGGACATGCCCGTGCTTGCGCTTTCTCAGCTTTCGCGTGCGGTCGAGATGCGCGGCAAGAAGCGCCCGATGCTTTCCGACCTGCGAGAGTCGGGTTCCATCGAGCAGGATGCTGACATCGTCATGTTCATCGATCGAAGCATGGACGAGGCCGAGGCCGAAAGCGAGGGCCGCCCCGATTGGGGCACGGCCGAGCTGATCGTTGCGAAGCACCGCAACGGCCCCACGCGCGACATCACCCTGGCGTTCACTGCCGAGTACACGCGCTTCATGGATTACTTCGACGATTCCCGTGCCGGCGGTTTCGAGTAGGCTGCCTGAAAGCGATTCATTCGAAGCATGGCAAAGACGCTGACATTCCTCCACACTGCGGATCTGCATCTCGGTGCGCCGTTTCGAGGGTTTCGTGCGCTTTCCAAGGCGTGGGCGCAGCGGCTGTTGTCCGCCATTCCTGAGGCGTACGACCGGGTGATCGCGACCGCGATCGCGCGCAAAGTCGATTTCGTGGTGATCGCCGGCGATGTGTTTGATGGCTCCCACTCTTCGTATGGCGATTACCGGCATTTCTTCGAAGGGCTCGAGAAGCTGCGGGCTGCGGGCATCTCCGCATACCTGTGCACCGGCAACCACGACCCATATACCACATGGCAGAACGACTTGTTCTCCCTGCCGGACAACGCGGCGATGCTCCCCGCCTCGAAACCTGGTTTCCGGTTGTTTCGTCGCAACGGCCAGCCGCTGTGCCTCATCGCTGGCAGGGGATTCTACAACCAAGCGTGGCCGACGGATGCAGATATCTCCGAGGGCATCACGCGCGCCGCCGCCGAGCGGGAGTTGATGGGGGAATTTCCCGATGCGCCCCAGGCGCCGTTCTGCGTGGGGGTGATGCATACGGGTTTTGACATCGACCTTCAGAAAGCGCCCACCAGCCCCGCTGGGCTTATGAATCGCGGGGTGGACTATTGGGCGCTCGGGCATTTACATAAGCGTTTGGCGTACCCTTCGGCGCGTGACCCGAAAGCGGCGTTTTCCGGTTGCATACAAGGACGTGACATTAAAGAGACCGGCGAGCGCGGCTGCTATGTGGTGACGCTGGAGGAAGGCGCGCCCACCCGCTTGGAGTTCGTTCCCACGGCAAGCGTCGTATGGGAAAAGATTTCCGTCGACGTGTCCACCTGCGCCACTGTTTCGGAGGTTCATGACCTCATCATGCGCGCACTGTTCCGCGCGAATGGCAAGGCCCATTGCGAGGAGATGTGCGTGCGCGTGACCCTTACCGGTTCGACTTCTCTGCATGACGTGCTGTCTCGTCCCGGTGTGCTCGAAGATGTCAGGAACCACATCAACGATAGCTATTCGGCATTTTTCTGCGACGCGCTCATCGATGAGACGCGTCGGCCCATCGATCGGGCGATGCTGCAGGCGGAGGGGTTATTCCCCGCCGCATTGATGGAGACGGCGCGCCAGCAGCGCAGCAACGTTGCAGATGAAGTGGCGTATCTGCAAGAGGAGTTCCTGCGCAAGGGGTTGGTTCTCCCCTCCGCTTGCGTGCGGGAAGTAGACGATCTCGCCGACACGGCGGAAACGCTGGTGCTCGACCTGCTTCAAGGGGAGGCGGCTTCCCATGAGCGATGATTCGTCCCGTTTGCCGGCAGGGCCCCGCTATGCGCGGCTGATGGATCCCGTCGACCGACCTTACCTGAAAAGCATCCGCATTCGCAGTTTCGGGGCATTCTCGGATCGCACCATCGGTCCGTTGGCTCCGAACCTAAATGTGGTGTTCGGTCGCAACGAAGCAGGCAAGACGACCGTCTCCGCCTTCGTGAAAGGCGTGCTGTTCGGCTGGGAGGAGGCGCGCGGGACCCGTAATACCTACCGCCCCATCAACGCCGAGCGCTCCGGATCCTTGCTGTTCTCCGATGGTCATGGCGGAGAGTGGGAGCTGTCGCGCGCGCGTAATGCCGATGGACTGCAAGGCGATGCGTCTTTGGTGGCAGACATCGACAAGGAAACCTACACCACCATGTTCTCGCTCAGCTCCGACGAGCTGCGCACGCTGCGTGGGACCAGCACCCTCACGGCGAAGCTGTTGACGGCAGGTTCGGGTACGGGAGCAAGTCCTGCCGAAACGCTCGTCGAGGTGCAGCGTCGGCTTGCCGAACTCACATCGAAGGCCTCTTCGGCAACGGAGTCGCTTGCGAATTTGGGAACGGAGTTGGCCGACATTCGCGCGAAAGTCGCCCAAGCGCAGCAGGAGGCTGAACGCATCCGGCATTTGAATAAGGAATTCGCCGAGCTTGAGCCTGAGCGCCAGGATATGCTCGCGCGCATCGAGGAGACGAACGACCTCATCGAGCGCCTTACAGCCCATCGCGTAACCGCGGAGCGAATCGACCAGCACCTCGAAGAATTGCGGCGCCAACGTGACGTCCTGCGCGAGGACGCCAAGAACCTGGCGACCGAGCGTCGCGTGCGTCTTTCCTCATACGATCCGTCGTTGATGGAAATAGCAGCTTCGACCGAGCGTGCGCTGCGCGACAAAATCGATTCCCTTGCCGAAGACCAGGCGAAGCAGGAGCATAGCGTCGACTTGGCGAAGGAGAACCTTGCCGCTTCCACCGCCTCCTACGAGGCGTTGATGGAATCGCAACAGAACCCTGATGCCGCGCACACTCGCCGCCAGCGCAGCACGCAGATCATCTTGTCGGTGCTGCTGCCGGTGGCGTTCGCGTTGGTGGGCGTTGCGGTGTTTCTCCATGGGCGCAGCATTTCCAGCCTGTCGTTTACGGCGCTCGGCGGCGGCCTCGTGGTGTTCTCGCTGCTCATGGCGGTGGGTGCTCTGGTCATGCTGTTCCGTCCAGATAAGGAAGACGAGCAGCGCGCTGCGCGGGAACGCGACGCCCATTGGGTGATGCTTCAGGACCGCAAGAAGCTCGAGGCGGTTGAGGTTGCACGCGCCGCCTGCCTGCAGGGTATCCGCGATCAGCTCGAGGAAGCGGGGCTCGGCGCGGCGGAGGGGTCTCTACGCCGCGCACGGTCGCTTTTGGATGAAGCGCATGAAGCGCGCAGCGAACGGGAACTGCTCGACCAGCGCCGCCGAGCCCTGGTGTCGCGTGCCAGCTCGGTGGAGGATTCCATCGCCGATGGCAAGGCGCGCCGGCGCCAAGCGTTTACCTCGGCGGGCATGGAGGAAAGCGATTCCCTGGCCCGTTTCGACGAGGAGATCGCCCGCGCCACCCGCCGCCGCAGTGCGCTTCTGGAGGCGAGCGAGGGTATGAACCGCCGCTATGGAGAGCTGAAGCAGACGCTCGCCCAGGCCACCAAGGCCCATGAGCTTGACGAGCTGCGGCTGCAACAACAGCAGCTGATCACGCGCCAGGAGGAGAGCTCGAGGCGTTATGCCACGCTGCTCCTTGCGCAGCGCATGCTGCAAAGCGCCATCGCCGCTTGGGAGAGCAAGAGCCAACCGGAGGTGTATCGCCAGGCGAGTCGCTACTTGCAGATCATGACCGACGGCGCATGGGAGAAAGTTCAGCTTTCCCACAAGGGAACCCTGCAGGTGGTGGATGCTGCGCGCGAGGTGCGCGAGCCCATCCATCTGTCGTTGGGCACACGCCAGCAGCTGTACCTGTCGTTGCGCATCGCGTTGCTGCAGCAAGCCGACAACGTGGGCCGCACCATCCCCGTGTTCGCCGACGACATCCTGGTGAATTTCGACGCTCGCCGCCGTCGCGGCGCAGCGCGCGCGCTTGCGGAACTCGCCCGCACTCGCCAAGTGGTGCTGTTCACCTGCCATGAAGAGGTGGTGAAGGCCCTGCGCAAAGCTGATCCCGGTTTGAACGAGCTGGAGCTGTAGCCGCCTGCGTGCAGCTATGCGGAGTGTCGGCTCGCTGCCCGCGTGTTTGCTCCTCGCGCGTGGCATTTCAACGGCATGCGGGGAGAATATGGTCACCTGCACGTAGATTGTCGGGGGTTCTCACGCCGCGCCGTTTTGCGTGCGTCGCCTAGGCTATACTATTGAGTTTGCGGAACGAAGCGTTTCGAGAAGCGTGTCCGCATATCGACGAAAGGAACATCATATGCCCAGGACGGTACTCGTCGGAGCCCAGTGGGGCGATGAAGGCAAAGGCAAGATCACCGATCTCATTGCAAGCGATTACGATTACGTGGTGCGCTATCAAGGCGGCAACAACGCGGGCCACACGGTAATCCATGGCGACAAGAAGCTCGCACTGCACCTCATGCCGTCGGGCGTCATGTACGAGCATGCGGTGCCGGTCATCGGCAACGGCGTGGTCATCGATCCCGGTGTGCTCATCAAGGAGATGGCGATGCTCGATGCCGAGGGCATCTCATGCAAAAACCTTAAGATCAGCTGCGATGCGCATATCATCATGCCATACCACAAGGACCTCGACGGCGCTGACGAGAAGCGCCTAGGCGAGAATCAGATCGGCACCACCAAGCGCGGCATCGGCCCGTGCTACCAGGACAAGGCCGCCCGCAAGGGCATTCGCGTTCAAGACCTCATGGACGAGAAGATCTTCCGCCTGAAGGTGGAAACCGCGCTCGCGCAGAAAAACCCCATTCTCGAAAAGATCTACGGCCTGCACACCTACACCGTGGAAGAGATCTGCGAGGAGTACCTCCCGTACGCTCGCATCCTGAAACCCTACATGGCTGAGACCGCGCAGCTGCTTAACCAGGCGGTGCGCGAGGGCAAGTCCATCCTGTTCGAAGGAGCGCAGGGCACGCTGCTTGACATCGATCATGGCACGTACCCGTACGTGACCTCGTCTTCGTGCTGCGCCGGTGGCGCAGCCACCGGATCGGGTGTGGGCCCCACGGCTATCGACCGCGTGCTGGGTATCCAGAAGGCATATGTCACCCGCGTGGGCGGCGGCCCGTTCCCCACGGAGCTGCGTTTCGCCGAGAACGGCGGCGAGGGCGAAGAGGCCGAGCTGGGCGAGAAGCTATGCGCGGCCGGCCATGAGTTCGGCGTGACCACTGGGCGCAAGCGCCGCTGCGGTTGGTTCGATGCGGTCATCGCGCGCTATGCCGCTGAGGTGAATGGTCTCACCGACGTCGCGCTCACCAAGCTCGATGTGCTTTCCGAGTTCGATACCATCAAGGTGTGCACCGCCTACGAATGCGATGGGAAGCGCTACGACTACTTCCCCATGCAGCAAAGCGTACTGTTCCATGCCAAGCCCGTGTACGAGGAGCTGCCCGGTTGGAAGGGCGTCGACATCACCGGATGCCGAACTTTCGAGGAACTCCCCGAGAACGCGCAGCGCTACGTGGAACACCTGGAAGAGCTCTCCGGCGTGCGCATCAGCATCATTGCGGTGGGTGCCGATCGCGACCAGACCATCTTGCGCGGTTGGGATCGATAACGTGCTTCGATGGCCTCTGGCCGTCGAAGCTGCTTAACGCTCGGACTGCCGGGCATTTGCTTGTTGCATGAAAGGCATTTCGCTATGCGAAAGGAACGAAGATGAACATTTTGGTGTTGGGCAGCGGCGGTCGCGAGCACGCCATCGCATGGACCATCGCGAAGTCGCCGAAGTGCGACAGGCTCTACGTTGCCCCGGGCAACGGCGGAACCGCCGGCATTGCCGAGAACATCCCCGGTTTGGATATGATGGATGGGCAGGCGGTGCTGGGCTTCGTGCGCGATCATTCTATCGACCTGGTGGTTGTCGGCCCCGAGGCTCCGCTGGTCGCTGGCGTTGCCGACGTCCTGCGCAACGCGGGTGTGAAGGTGTTCGGTCCCAACGCCGAAGGCGCGCAGCTGGAGGGAAGCAAGGACTATAGCAAACGATTCATGGATGCCAATGGCATCGCCACCGCAGCGTATGCCACGTTCACCGAATGCGAGCCGGCGCTCGCCTATGTGCGCGAGCAAGGCGCCCCCATCGTGATCAAGGCCGACGGCTTGGCCGCGGGGAAGGGCGTGGTCGTCGCTGAAACGCTTGAGGATGCCGAGGCCGCCGTGCGCAACTGCTTCGACGGCGTGTTCGGCGAAGCGGGCAGCACCGTTGTCATCGAAGAGTGCATGACCGGCCCCGAGTGCTCGCTTCTGGCGTTCGTCTCCAACGGAAAGGCCCATTGCATGGCGCCTGCGCAGGATCACAAGCGCGCGTTCGACGGGGACAAAGGCCCCAACACGGGCGGCATGGGCGTGTATTCGCCGGTGCCCATCGTCACCGACGACGAGATGGCGGCCATGGTGGATATCATGGAGCGTGCCGCCGCAGCGACTGCGCGCGAGCCGTTCAAGACCGATTACCGCGGTGTGCTCTACGGGGGTTTCATGCTCACCCCGCAAGGTCCGAAGATCGTGGAATACAATGTGCGCTTCGGCGATCCCGAGACGCAGGTCGTGCTGCCCCGTTTGGAATCCGATCTGGTGGATATCATGGTGGCTGCCGCCGAAGGCCGTCCCGACGACATCGAGCTGCAATGGTCCGACCGCTGGGCCGTGTGCGTAGTGCTCGCCAGCGCCGGCTACCCCGGTTCCTACGAGAAGGGCAAGGTCATCCTGGGCATCGACGAGGCCGAGGAACTCGACGGCGTGACGGTGTTCCATGCCGGCACCGCCCTTAACTCCGATGGCGAACTCATCACCAACGGCGGCCGCGTGCTGAACGTGGTCGCGCTCGGCGACACCTTCGAAGAGGCGCGCGAGCAGGCGTACCGCGCCTGCGACCTCATCAACTTCGAGGGCAAGCAGTTCCGCACCGATATCGGCGAAAAGGCATCTCGCGGCCGTTCCGCTTGGGAGTAATGGGGTTCCGCCGGTCTGTCGGCCGGCGGAACCATGCTCGCTGACGTTTTTCGCAATGGGGGTTTCCTTGTTATCCGAACGACTGCTTACCAAGGTGGTGCGGCAGTGCACCAACCAGTATCTGAAGCTGCGTCCCACCGATGAGACGCACGTTCCTGCGCCTGAGCCAGGCATGCGCTACATGTTATACATGCATGTGCCGTTCTGCGAGCGGCTGTGCCCGTACTGCTCGTTCAACCGCTTCCCGTTCGCAGAGGATCGCGCGCGGCCGTATTTCCAGAACTTGCGCAAGGAGATGCGCATGCTGAAGGATCTCGGCTACGACTTCGAGAGCCTGTACGTGGGCGGCGGCACCCCCACTATCATGATCGACGAGCTGTGCGAGACCATCGATCAGGCGCGCGACCTGTTCTCGATCAAAGAGGTTTCCAGCGAGACCAATCCCAACCACCTGATTCCCAGCTACCTGGAGAAACTCAAAGGGCGCGTGCAGCGCCTGTCGGTCGGCGTGCAGAGCTTCGACGACGGCCTACTGAAGCAGATGGACCGCTACGACAAATACGGAAGCGGCGATGAGATCGTCGCGCGCATCCAGGAGGCCAGCCCGTACTTCGTGTCGATGAACGCTGACATGATCTTCAATTTCCCGGCGCAGACCGAAGATATCCTTATTAGCGACATCGAGCGGGTGGTGGAAAGCGGTGCGAGCCAGACCACGTTCTATCCGCTGATGGCGTCCCCGTCGGTCGAGCGCAGCCTGGCACGCACGGTGGGCAAAGTGGACTACAAGCGCGAGCAGCTGTTCTACCAGATCATCGACGAGTTGCTGTGCGGAGGCGACAAGCCCCTGTTCAGCCACGGCTCTGCTTGGACGTTCAATCGCTTGGACAGCGCGGCGGCAGCCGATGATGCGATGATCGACGAGTATGTCGTGGATTACGAGGAGTACCCAGCCATCGGGTCGGGCGGTATCACGTATCTGGGCTCGAACCTGTATGTGAACACGTTCTCGGTGCGTGACTACAACGCCGCCATCGAGAGCGGACGCATGTCCATCATGGGCAAAACCACGTTCAGCAAGCGCGACCGCATGCGCTACCGGTTCATGATGCAGCTGTTCGGCGGTCGCCTGGACAAGCGTGCGTGGTTCCGCGATTTCGACTGCACGGTGGAGGCGGGCCTTCCTGTTGAGATGGCGTTCATGCGCATCTCGGGCGCGTTCGACCGCGACAACGACGACGAGATCACCCTCACGGCGAAGGGCCGTTATCTGCTGGTCGTGATGATGCGCCAGTTCTTCATCGGCGTGAACAACCTACGCGATCAGGCGCGCGCGGCGCTTCCCGGCGAGGAGAAGGAGCTTCTGTTCGGCGAGGGGATCGCCTGTAAGTAAACGGGCTGGTCATAAGAGCGTCCAGCGCTCCATGGCGCTGTGAAACGGAATTTCTATGCTGCGTAGCAATGGCACGCTGAAATATCGTGCGGCACGATAAATCCCGCTTGACGCTGCATAGCCTTTCCGGTATCATATATCTTCGCATTCGCAAGGATGCTCATCCGGTCAGGTAGCTCAGTTGGTAGAGCAGGGGACTGAAAATCCCCGTGCCGGGGGTTCAAGTCCCTCTCTGACCACCACATCCTCGTCCGCGGGCCGTAAGGCTCGCGGATTTTTTATTCCGATCGGTTTCAGATGGGTTTTACTCCCTGCTCGTCAATGCGCGCGATTCCGCCATCAGCTTGTCGATGCGGGCGCTGAGCTCGGCGCATTTCAACAGGTTGGCGTGCATCTTCTCGGGGTCTTTCGACTCCGCTTTCTTGTATGCCAGCTTGTGCTCGAGGCTGGCCCACATGTCCATCGCCATCGTGCGAAGCTGGACTTCCACCTTCATGATCTTCTTCTCGTCGTACAAGAAGATGGGAATGGCGATGATCAGATGCAGGCTGCGATATCCGCTGGGCTTGGGTTCGGCCATGTAGTCGATGCGCTCGATGAGGTGCACGTCGGTTTGGCGTAGCAGCGAATCGGCGATGAGATACACATCCGATTCGAACGAGCAGATCACGCGGATGCCGGCGATGTCGTCGATGGATTTCTCGATGGCCTCGACGGAGAACTCGATGCCTTTACGATCCATCTTCTCCAATATGCTTTCGGGGGACTTCAGTCGCGACTCGATGGAGTCGATGGGGTTGGCCTCGCCGGCAAGCGAAAGCTCCTCATTCAGAACGCGGAATTTCGTCTCGACTTCCATCAGCGCGCAGCGGTAATACGACATGAGCTCGCGGAATGGGCGCGACTGCTCTTTGATCCAGCTGCGGGTTTCTTCGGTGTTCAAATGCTGACGAAGCGCTGCTTCTAGCGATTCGATTCCGGTTGCAAAGATCCGCTGCATGGGCATTCCCTCCTGATTTTCCCGATAGACGCTGCGGCAAGGTAAAACTTCAAGCGGTGACGATTGCTCGAAACACTATTGTACCGATGCGCGCACGCTCGATCGCCGCCTATTCGGCTGCGTCAGAAGATCGTTGATTCCAGCTGCGAAGTGCTTGGACGAACCATCGGTTGCGATATCACAAGATGAACAAGGCAAGCAGAGGAATGGTGATGATGGATAACACCGTAGAGATGAATGTGCCTTGCAGCATCGTTTGGAAATCGGCGCCGTAATGCAGGCATAGAAGTGTGCCATTGGTCGCGACGGGCATGCCTGCCGTCAGCACCACGATGCCCAGTAGGAACCGATCGGGCACGATGAAGTGGAACACGGCGAATACCAGCAGCGGTGCAATGACGAGGCGTCCGGCAACCGCCACGTAGGGGCGCCAGTTGCCGATCATCGTGAGGATGGGGGCTTTCGCCATCGAGGAGCCGATGATGAGCAACGCTGCTGGTGTAGTGACATTGCCTAGCAGCATAAGCGTGTCCCCGATGACGCCGGTATGGGTTACATTAAGCGGCGCGAGTACGATTACCAGCAAGCAGGAGATCAACGCTGGAGACTTCAGATTCGCCAACCCTGTTTTCAATCGCTGCCCGAATGGCAGGCTGCTATCGGAGAGGAACAGCACCCCTACGGTGAAAATCAGTAGATTGAAAGGGATATTGAGGATGGATGCGTAGACGATCGCTTCGGGTCCGAATACTGCGGAGACCACGGGGAAGCCGATAAAACCCACGTTGCCGAACGCAACCATGAAGCTGTAGATCCCCCGCGTTTTCTTCGGTGCGCGAATGAGAATGGGAACCAGGATGGCGAGCGCTATGACCAGTAGGTTAGCGCCGGTGGAAAGCGCGAAAATGAATCCGATGGTCGAAATGTCCGGCAAGGAGTCGGCGGTTACCACCGAGCCAACGATCAGGCATGGCAGCGTGACGTCAAGAACGATGCGCGACAGCGTGGCATCGAACGAGTCATTCATGATGTTGAGTTTGCGGATGAGGTAGCCCACTGCCATGGCGAGGAATAACACGATCATCTGCGATTCGATGCTTTGGAAGTCCACCGTTCTCCTTTCGGGTGCGCGCAGGGCCGCCTTGCCGCCGATGAAGCATCGGCTTTCGCGCGGGGTAGCCGTCTACGAATGCGAACTGGTTCGGTTGAAATGCGGACACGATAATAGGAACCACCGGAAAACGGATCAACGTATTATCGGTTTGCGGTGGAATTCCCCGTGTGGAAAGAGTCGATGCACATCGCAGCGGATAGATGCTGCCGTACAATAGGAGCGCATTAAGGAATCTGAGTCCCTTCAAAGAGAGGAGTGCATGGTGGCAGAAGAGAGCAAACCGGTTGTCGGCATCATCATGGGGAGCGAGTCGGATATGCCGGCGATGGAGCCGTGCATGAAGCAGCTCGAAGAATTCGGCATCTCCTATGAGGTGAAGGTGGCATCCGCACACCGCAAGCCTGCCGTGGTGCACGAATGGGCATCCACCGCCCACGAGCGCGGCATCAAGGTGATCGTTGCTGCAGCCGGCAAGGCGGCGCACCTGGGCGGCGTCGTGGCGGCGTTCACTCCCTGTCCGGTTATCTGCGTGCCTATGAAGACCAGCGACCTGGGAGGCTTGGATTCCCTGCTGTCGATGGTACAGATGCCCTCCGGCGTGCCGGTTGCCTGCGTGGCCATCAACGGCGCCAAGAACGCCGCCATTCTGGCGGTGCAGATGCTGGGAACCGGCTGCGAGGGAGCTCGCCAGAAGATCATCGACTTCAAGAAGGCCATGGCGGAAGCGTAGCCCACAGGCGGACAGCGCGCTTTCCGATGAAAACGCTCGGAGAAGGGGCTGGCAGGAATGCCGGTCCCTTCTTGGTATAAGATGCCGGAAAGGGAAAAGCTTCACCGGCATGCATCCGGTTTCATGTGAAACATCGCGGCTCCGCTATAGGTGGGCCGCTGTTTCCCCGGCAGCAGTGATTCGAGGGGCAGGCGAGAGCATGACGAAAAAACTCCTGATGGCGAACGAAGCATTCGCTCACGCTGCGTTGGAAGCCGGCGTGCGCGTGGTGGCGGGCTACCCGGGCACCCCGTCTTCCGAGCTCATCGAGACGGTGGCGCGCCTGCATGCGGAAGGCTGCGCGCACGGCGTGCATGTGGAGTGGTCCACCAACGAGAAAGCGGCGCTGGAGCTGCTCGCCGGCGCCTCGTATGCCGGCGCGCGCTGCCTGTTCACCTGCAAGCAGGTGGGTTTGAACGTGGCGAGCGATGCACTGATGAGCTTGAACTACGTGGGCGTGAAGGGCGGCCTAGTGCTCTACGTCGCCGACGATCCCGGTCCTATTTCGTCGCAGACCGAGCAGGACACGCGCCGATTCGGCAGCTTCTCGAAGGTCCCGGTGCTCGACCCCTCCACCCCCGAAGAAGGATTCGCCATGATGAAGGAGGCGTTCGAGCTCTCGGAACGCCATGGCACGCCAGTCATCGTGCGCCCCACCACCCGCATCTGCCACGCCTCCACGTTTTTCGAGGTGGAGGATGAAACGCATGCGCGGCTGCTTCCCGAAGAGGGTTTCGTGAAGAATCCGAAGTGGATCATCTTCCCGCGCCGCGCCTGGGAGGCTCACGGCGAGATCAACGAGCGTCTGGGCGCCATCGCACATGAGGGCTCCCGCGAGGGGCTGTCCCGTTTCAACACCGTGGTGGAAGTGCCCGCAGGCGGCTCGTTCGACGAGGCGAAGGCGCTCGACGGAGCACGGTATCTGGAGGAAAAGGGAGCGGTCGAGGAATTCGACGATGTCGTCGAGGAGGAGGATGGGACCTTCGCCGATGGTGCGAGCGCAGAGGCAGCGCGCATCGGCATTGTCGCCGGGGGCGTTTCCGCGGCATATGCGCGAGAGGCATTGCGCATGCTGGGGCAAATGCAGAACGATGAGGGGATGCCCCTGCCGGCATATCGTTTCATGGCGGTCGGCGTACCGTTCCCCTTCCCTGAAGAGCTCGCCTGCGATTTCTTGGAGGGCCTCGATGACGTGGCGGTTTTCGAGGAGTTGGACCATGTGCTGGAAGACGGGCTGTGGCAGGCGATCGGCCGTCATGGCATCGTGTGCACTGTTCTGGGAAGGTCGTCGGGTGCGCTGCGCGACCGCGGCGAGAACACCGTCGATGATATCTTCCGCAGCCTGAAGGAGTTCTTCTCGGTGTTCGCCGGCGCGAAGATCTGCGACGAGGCGGACGCGTTCTTCGAGAAGCGCGCAGGCTATGAGGGGCAGTTGCCCGCCCGCCCGCCCGTGCTGTGCGCGGGATGCCCCCATCGCGGCAGCTTCTACGCGGTGAAGCGCGCGCTAGGCAAGCGCGGAGCGGTGCTGTGCGGCGATATCGGTTGCTACACGTTGGGAAACGCTGCGCCCCTCAACGCGGTGGATACGTGCCTGTGCATGGGCGCGGGCATCACCATGGCGCAGGGTTTCAATGTGGTCGAACCGCAGAAGAAGCAGGTGGCGTTCGTGGGCGATTCCACGTTCTTCGCCAGCGGCATGACCGGCATCGCCAATGCGGTGTACAACGGCCATGACATCACGGTGTGCGTGCTCGATAACGCCACCACCGCCATGACCGGCTCGCAGCCGCATCCGGGCACCGGTGTTACGCTGATGGGGCCGCGCCGCAAACCGATCGACATCGAAGGCGTGCTGCGCGCGTTGGGGATGGAATGCATCGTGGATGCCGACCCGCTGAACCTGGATGAGTCCATCGCAGCGGCGGCGGAGGCGATCGATTTCGAAGGGCCTTCTGCGATCATCTTTCGCAGCCCCTGCGTGCAATTGAAGAAGCCCGACCCGGCGGTGCGCGTGAATCCGCTGCTGTGCACCGGCTGCAAGAAGTGCATCAGCGAGATCGGCTGCCCCGGCCTGGGGTTCGACCCTGCGGCGGAAGGCGTGAAATCGAAGAAACGCGGCCAGGCGTTCGTGGATGCGGGCCAGTGCAACGGCTGCGGCCTGTGCACGCAGATCTGTCCGTTCGGCGCTATCGGAGCTGACATGTCTCCTGAAAGCGCCGGCATGGAAGGAGGCCGCCATGCTTAATGTGCTGCTGGTGGGCGTGGGCGGCCAGGGAACCGTACTGGCCGCGAAGGTTTTGGCGCAGACCGCTCAGAACAAGGGTTGGAAGGTGCGCACGGCCGAGACCATCGGCATGGCGCAACGCGGCGGCAGTGTGGTGTCGCATGTGCGCATGGGCTCCGATGGCGAGTCGGTGCATGCGCCGTTGGTGACGCTGGGAACGGCCGACGTGATCGTCGCGTTCGAGCCGGGCGAGGCGGCTCGCTCCCTTGGCTATTTGCGACAGGGTGGAACCGTAGTCAGCGCCACGTCGGTGGTGCAGCCCGTCACCGCGGCGTTGGCGTCTTCGGCATATACGGCCGATCAGGTTCTGGAGCCACTTGCGAAGGCGGTGGAAGCAGCCGGCTGCCATCTGCAGCTGGTGGACGACGCGGACGTCCTGGAGCGCATCGGCAACCGCCGCGCGCTCAACACGGTGCTGCTCGCCAGCGCCGTGGCATGCGGTGCCGTCCCTTTTACCGCCGACGAGCTCAAGGAGGCCGTCGCCGCCTGCGTGAAACCCCGCTTCGTGGCGATGAACCAGCAAGCGGTGGATGCGGTTTGCTGCTAAGTGCGCAGCTTCGGGCCGAACCCGAACCGCGGGCTCCGGCGACGGCGCTTGCCCTGAGCCTCATCGATTTCGGCTGGCGTTCGTTTTGGCGAGTGCCGGCCCGTTTGTTTCCCCTTGCGAAAATCTGCGCGGTCGGTGCGGGCGGCTCTGCTATGATGTAGCCCGTAAACCGTTGACGAGGAAGTAACGGTGGAAGCGCGCTCCCAGAGAGCCGGGGATGCTGGAATCCCGGCAGAAAGCGATCCATCAAATGGCCCTCCGAGGGCCCGGGCGAACAAACGGGCAGCGCGGCGGAAACGCCGGGCGGCTTCGGCCAGTAGCTTGGGACGGGTGCTCCCGTTACAGGGCGCGAATGTGACCGAGCCAAGGCGCATTCAACGAGAGGGCGCGCAAGCGCCAAGCAGTGGTGGCACCGCAGGAGCTTCGCTCTTGTCCCTGCAAACAGGTTGTAGGAGACAAGGGCGTTTTTTTTGTTGCCCCGGTCTCCAAACGAAAGGAGACGAACCATCATGCAGCTCACCGACGAACAATTCTCCCTGCTCAAGGAGCAGTTCAAGACGCTGAAAGACCGCTCGCCCTTCTATGCGAAGAAGTTCGAGGGCATCGATCTTTCCGATGTCCAAACCCAGCGCGACTTCGAGCGGCTGCCCTTCTCCGAGAAGGCCGACCTGCGCGCCGCGTACCCCTTGGGATTGCAAGCGGTCCCCGATGAGGAGATCGTGCGCATCCACAGCTCGTCGGGCACCACGGGTACGCCGGTCATCATCCCCTACACCCAGCAGGACGTGACCGACTGGGCCATCCAATTCGCGCGTTGCTACGAGACGGCGGGCGTCACCAACACCGACCGCATCCAGATCACCCCGGGCTATGGCCTGTGGACTGCGGGCATCGGCTTCCAGCTGGGCGCCGAGCGCCTTGGCGCCATGGCCATCCCCATGGGGCCGGGCAACACCGATAAGCAGCTGCAGATGATGCAGGATCTGAAATCTACTGTCCTGGGAGCCACGAGCTCGTATGCGTTGCTGCTCGCTGAGGAGATCAATAAGCGAAACTTGCGCGACAAGATCTACCTGCGCAAGGGCGTTATCGGCTCCGAGCGCTGGGGCGCCAAGATGCGCCGCCGCATCGAGAACGAGCTGGGCATCGAGATCTTCGACATCTACGGCCTCACCGAAGTGTACGGTCCAGGCATCGGCATCTCGTGCCACGAGCACAACGGCATGCACGTGTGGAGCGATTTCGTGTACATCGAGATCGTCGATCCGAAAACGGGCGAGGTCCTGCCCGACGGCGAAACCGGCGAGCTGGTGCTCACCACGTTGCGCAAGCAGGGCGCGCCGCTCATCCGCTACCGCACGCACGACCTCACGCGCATCATCCCCGGCGCCTGCAAGTGCCTGCACGGCGACAAGCATCCGCGCATCGACATCCTGGTGGGTCGCACCGACGACATGTTCAAGGTGAAGGGCTGCAACATGTTCCCTGCCCAGGTGGAGGACGTCATCGCCATCACCGACGGCGCTAGCTCGGAATACCAGGTGATGATCGAGAACATCTCGGGTCGCGATGTGCTGACGGTGCTGTTCGAAACTCCGCTGGAAGGCGAGGAGAAGAAGCGCTGCGAGGAGGAGCTTGCCGGCATCTTCAAGGCGAAGATCGGCTGCACCCCCGACGCCGTGGGCGTGCCCATGGGCGAGCTGCCGCGCTCCGAGAAGAAGACCAAGCGCATCTTCGACAGCCGCTACTAATCCGATTAAGCCCGGGTGCATCGAGGGCGCGGCGCCCCCGCTGTAAGCCCGCCTGCCCGCTGCGGCAGGCGGGCTTGTGATAGTATGGGGCATCGCGCCTGGTCATGCTTCGGCCAGGCGATAGGCCGTTAAGGGAGAAAGCCGCCGGTGGCATCCATTCAGCTGGA
The DNA here is from genome assembly GCA_036306585.1 of Eggerthellaceae bacterium. GTDB lineage: Bacteria > Actinomycetota > Coriobacteriia > Coriobacteriales > Eggerthellaceae > Aphodovivens. The sequence goes on along the minus strand of JAXJZF010000007.1, from coordinate 152,227 downwards.
AAAAGTTCGCAATGCCAGGGACTTGGGAGGCATCCCCGTGGAGGGGGGCCGTGCCGTTGTGCCCGGGCTGTTCTTCCGCGGCGGTGCGCTTAACGAGGCCACGCCCGCCGATATCGACATGCTGTTCGGCGAGCTGGGCATCCGCTGCGTCATCGACGTGCGCTGTGGCTGGGAGCGCGAAGCGAAACCCGATGTTTCCGTGCCGGGTGTGGAAAACGTGCATATCCCCTTTTTCGACCAGGAGAAGGTGGGCATCGAATACACCGAGCCTGCTGCTGGCACCAAGGTGGTGGGGCGCGACGTGGCATGCGATCCGCTGCATTTCTACAGCGCGCTCTCCAACGTGCTCACAGCGGGACAGATGCGCGAGGCGGTGCATCTGGCGTTCGACCAGGCGCTTGCGGGCAACCCGGTGTATCTGCACTGCAGCGGCGGGAAGGATCGCGCCGGCATTCTGGCTCTGCTCATCCTGACGGTGCTCGGGGCCGATCGAGAGTCCATCTTAGATGATTACCTCGTCACCAACGAATCGCGCGATCGTCATTATGACACGGAATTCAAGCGCTTTCTGCGCTTCGCTGACGGCGACGAGGAGCTTGCGCACAAGCTGACGCAAGCCCATCGTGCGAACCCCGAGAACCTGCAGGCCTTCTACGATTCGCTGGAGACGCGCTATGGCGGCATGGAGGCGTTCATCGTGGAAACGCTGCAGATCGACCGCCGTTACCGCGCGAAGATCAAAGAGTACCTGACCGTTCCGATGGAATAGCGCGCAGTCCTACAAGCCGAAGCAATCCTTCGCAAGCATTTCCATGAACTCGTCTGACAGGTAGGTGGGGAATTTCCGCATGGTCTTTTCGGTGATTCGTCCGGCGCCGCCGACGCGGTAGTCGGGCAGTGCTTTGCAGAACCAGGTGGTGCTGCGCAGGGCGGTCATCATGCTCCAGGCGCGGAAGCGTGCGTCGAAGCCTTTGCGAGGGAAGCGGCCGCCGACGGCGTCCCAGTAGCTTTCGACAAGGTCAGTCGCTTGGTCGGCGGGAAACATGAACTCGCTGTCCCAGAATGTGGTGGTGGGCGCCACGAAATATGCCAGGTCCTGCGCGACCTCACCGATGATGGGGCGTTCCCAGTCGATGAAGAAACCGGGATGTTCGCGCCATCCCGGTGCATTTTGAGCCGCCGCCCGGGCGGAAGCTTCGGGGATGAGGAAGTGCGACGCGAGTGTTTCGGTGTTTACGATATGCGTGCAATCCTGCGGTTGACAGGGGGTTGCCAAGGCGTCTTGTGCGGCGGCGATGAACCGCTCGGTCCAGCGGGTGAGGCTGGCGTCCTCCACGCCGGAGGCCTGATACGCCTTGAAGCGCTGGAGGCATTCGTCGAACAGCGCGCGCAGCGGGTCGGCGGGGCGATACAGCGTGTTCGCGATGCCGTCGGGCAGGTGCACGGCGTGGATATCCGCCATCAACTGGATCGCGCACTGCACCTCACCCGGTCGAAGGTGGTCGAAATCGAGTGCGTCGCCCTCGCAGAAGCCGATGACCATGGCGCCTTCGCCAGGGGCTTGCGGTGAATCGTCCAGATAGAGCGGTTTGGGCGTCCGGCCGCATGGCTTTAGCAGCTTGAGCGCGGAGAACTCGTAGCGCACTTGGTTATCGTGGAACGGCTGGGGCACGGTGTTGATGCGCAACACGAATTGCTCGTCGGTGACGGGGTGCGCGAACTGGAAATTGCGGTTGTGCTCGCCTTCGCCCAAATAGCTGGGGACGAGCTCAGCGTTTCGCGGAACGTCCAATGCCTCGCGCAGCGCAGCGTTGCTTTCCAAGTAGCTATGCGCGTCGTTCAGATCGACCGATGCTTGGCTGTGCGTCATAGAGGCCCCCGATGCGATTCCCTGTGTCGTCCGGTGCTAATGGTAGCGGAACGCCTGCATGGGCGATGCGCCTGCTTCGGAAAACCGGAAACGAACCTGAAACTTGTCGGAGTGATCCACTATGGTAAAGTGCTTGCATGCACAAACCCAACGTACAGAGCGCAAACAGTTGCCGCAGTTGCTGTGGCTCCTTCGCGCGCGCCGGTGCATCCTATCCCAATCTCCCTCATCTATATTCCTATCGATACCTGTAGCACATGGGCTTGCCCGTGATGCTGCGCAGCGCTGCCGTGAGAAAGCACGGGGCTAGCGTGGCTATTGGCAAGGTCATGTGCGCCTCCGCCGTCTTCCGGCAGGGCTTCTCGCGCGCCACCAGGCCATTTCGCTGAAGGCAGGTCGCATCTCCCTATCGCCGGAAGGCATCGTAGTGCCGGCGCCACTTGCGTGGCGCATGATCGATAGGAAAGATAATGGTTGAAAAGATATGCATGGTGCTCATCTTCATCGGCGTTGCCGTGGGGGTGGGCATCCATTGTCGTAAGTCCACTTCGACGGTGGATGGATTCGTTTTGGGCGGCCGCAATGTGGGGCCGTGGATGAGCGCCTTCGCCTACGGCACCAGCTACTTCTCCGCGGTGGTGTTCGTGGGGTACGCCGGGCAGTTCGGTTTCAAATACGGCATCGCCGCCGCGTGGGCGGGCATCGGCAATGCGCTTCTGGGATCTCTGCTGGCATGGTGGGTTCTCGGGCCACGAACGCGCGAGATGACGCACCGTCTTGGCGCGCAGACCATGCCCGAGTTCTTCGGCCTGCGCTACGCTTCCAAAGCACTGCGCATCGCCGCCGCTGCCATCATCTTCGTGTTCCTGATCCCCTACACCGCCTCGGTCTACAACGGCCTGTCGCGCCTATTCGGCATGGCGTTCGGGTTGCCCTACGACGTATGCGTGGTCGGTATGGCGGTCATCACCTGCGTCTACGTGGTGCTGGGCGGTTACATGGCCACGGTCATGAACGATTTCATCCAGGGAATCGTGATGCTGTTCGGCATCGTCGCCGTCATCGCGGCGGTGCTTGCGGGCAACGGCGGGTTCTCGGAAGCCATCATCCAGCTGTCGCAGGTGCCTGCCGAAGGTTCGGCGCTAGAGGGCGCATTCGTCAGCATGTTCGGCCCCGATCTGCTCAATCTGCTGGGCGTGGTGATCCTCACTAGCTTGGGCACGTGGGGCCTGCCGCAGATGGTGCAGAAGTTCTACGCCATCAAAAGCGGTCCGGCGGTGAAGCAGGGCGCCATCATCTCCACCCTGTTCGCGCTCGTGGTGGCGGGCGGTTCGTACTTCCTGGGCGGGTTCGGCCGGCTGTACAGCGACCAGATCGAATACGCCGTCGACGGCACGCCGGTGTACGACTCCATCATCCCCACCATGCTCTCGTCGCTGCCCGACATCCTCATCGGCATCGTCATCGTGCTGGTGCTGTCCGCTTCGATGTCCACTCTCTCGTCACTGGTGCTCACGTCGTCGTCGACCCTCACCATCGACGTCATCAAGGGCAACATCGTGAAGAAGATGTCCGAGAAAAGCCAGCTTTCCTGCATGCGCGTGCTGTTGGTGCTGTTCATCGTGGTATCGGCGGCAATGGCGCTGGTGCAGTACCACTCCAGCATCGTGTTCATCGCGCAGCTGATGTCGTACTCGTGGGGCGCGCTGGCAGGCGCGTTCCTGGGCCCGTTTCTGTGGGGGCTCTACAGCGGGCGCATCTCGAAGGCGGCGGTGTGGTGCTCGTTCATCGTGGGCGTGGGCCTGACGGTGACGAACATGGCGCTGGGTTTCGCAGGCACGCCGCTCATCGCCTCGCCCATCAACTGCGGCGCGCTGTGCATGATCCTATCGCTGGTCATCGTGCCGATGGTGAGCCTGTTCACCAAGCCGGTGCCGTTTGAGGTCAATCCGCCCAGCATCCAGGGTGCCATCGACCGCGAGTTCCAGCACGAGCTGGACACCGAAAAGGTGCTGGAGAAGCCCTTCGAGCAAGCCTTGCGCAAAGCTCGGCAAGCGAAATAAAACAACTGCTAAGGGACGTGCTCGTGCAGCTGCTAGCCTATGCCCAGCAGCTGCATGCCCAGCAGCGCCACCGTCAGCACGGTGACGATGCCCACCGTCACCCAGATGAGGATGCGCGATGCGATGCCCGAGCGATGGGCCCCCATCACATGCTTATCGGCGGCGATGATGGCCATGAACACCAGCAGCACTGGAAGAATGATGCCGTTCACGAACTGGGCAGTGAGCATGACGCCCATCAAGTCGATGTCGGGGATGAGCACGATGGCGGCCGCCAGCACGATGATGAACGTGAAGATGCTCTTGAACAGCGGCGCTTCGCGCCATTTGAACGACACGCCCGCTTCCCAGCCGAACGCCTCGCAGATGACGAATGACGTTGTGAGCGGCAGAACGCACGCCGCCAGAAACGATGCCGCGATAAGCCCGATGGCGAACAGCCCTTCCGCATACGGGCCGGCGAAGGGGGCGAGAGCGGACGCCGCATCGGCAGCGGAGGAGATCTCGATGCCTTGCGGGAACAGCACGGTGCCGGTGGTGACGATGATGAACCATGCCACCAGACATGCAGCGATAGTGCCCGCCACCACGTCGACCTTTTGCAGGGGGTATTCCTCCATGTCGACGCCTTTCTCAACCACGTTGCTCTGCGCGTAGAACATCATCCAGGGCGCGATGGTGGTGCCGATCATCGAGATGATGAGAGAGATGAAACTCTGGTCGTTCACCAGGTGCGGCACGACGGTGGCGTGAAGCGCGTCGCCCCAATCGGGCTGGGCGAGGAACGCCGCCACCACGTAGGTGATGAACACCAAAGACAGGATGAGGAACACCTTTTCCACGCGTTTGTAGCTGCCGCCCACTACCAGCAGCCAGACGGCAGCGGCAGCTATGGGCACGGCGATGTAGCGCGACACGCCGAACATCTCCATGCCCGAAGCGATGCCTGCGAACTCTGAGAACGTGGTGCATACGTTGCCCACCAGCAGGGCAAACATGGCGAGCGCGGTCAGGCGGATGCCGAAGCGCTCGCGGATGAGCGCGGCGAACCCCTTGCCGGTGACGGCGCCCATCTTCGATGCCGTCATCTGGACCACTAGCAGCAGCACGCACATCACGGGGATGACCCACAGCGTGGCGTAGCCGAACTTGGCGCCCACGGTCGAATAGGTGGAGATGCCGCCGGCATCGTTGCCCGCCATGGCGGTGACGATGCCCGGGCCCAGCGCTGCCAGCACCAAAAGCACCTTGCCGCGCTGCTTCTTGGACGCTGCGGCGGGATCGGCCTCTTGTTTCGCCGTTGCTAGCGCGATGTCTTTCGCCTGTGCGGCGGCCTGCTCCTGCGCCTTGGCGAGCGTCTGGCGGTGCTGCTCGGTCCATTCCTTACGCGCAGCGGCGCCCGCCTTGTGTTGGGCGATGCGGCTTGGCCGCGCAGCGGTACTGCCCGTCACGCGCGACACGGGACGGCGTGCCTGCGCCTTACCCTTGCTACCGGGTTGCTGTTTCATGCGACGCGCTTGGGCTTTGCGCTTCTTGTCGTTGCCGAACGCCATGGCCTAGCTCCCCAGCACGCCCACGAGCTGCAGCAGGATGAGGGTGTAGAGCCCAAGTCCCGCCGCCGCGGCAACCACGATGCCCACGATCTTCAGTGCCGAGGCCTTCTTCTTGTCGCCGCTCACATCCTCCTCGATGGCGTCCCATGCGTCGTCAACGGTGACGATGCCCAGCAGCGCCCCGTGCTCATCGACCACCGGCATGGCAGGGATGTCGTATTTGAAGATGTCGGCCGCTACATCGTCTTCCTCTTCATCGGGCGGAACCGAGATGATGTCGTCGTACATCACGTCCTGGATGAGCTCGTCGTCGCGCGCCAGCACCAGCGTACGCAGTGAGAGTACGCCTACCAGCTTGTCGTACTCGTCCAATGCGTACACGTAGTGCACGGTGGGGTGGTCTTCGGGAAGCTCGCGCAGCACTTCGATGGTCTCGCCGACGGTGGTGGTTTGGCGCACCGCGACGTACTGCGTGGTCATCATGCCGCCGGCGGTGCCGTCTTTGTAGCCCAGAAGCTGGCGGATCTCCGCCGCATCCTCCACGCCCATTAGGCGCAGCAGCGTTTCTGCCTTCTCGTAGGAGAGGTCGCGCACGATGTCGGCTGCGTCGTCGGGGTCCATGTTGCCCAGCAGGTTCGCGGCGCGCGCTTCGTCGAGGTCCTCGATGAAGTCGGCCTGGTACTCGTCTTCCATCTCCGACACGGCTTCGGTGGCTTGGGCGTCGTCGAGGTGGCGGAAAACGTTGGCGCGCTGCTGCGGGTCGAGCTGCTCCAAGATGTCGGCAACGTCGGCGGGATGCAGCTCGTCAAGGCGCTTGTGCGTCACGGAAAGCTGCACTTCGGAGAGGTCGCGATCGAGCAGGTCCATGTAGTTCCAGGCGATCAGCTTCTCGTCGATGCGCTTGTGGAACAGCTCGGCGATGCTCACCACCGCCTTCTCCAGAAGCGGGGAGAGGCCGCGCAGAATGCCGCGGATGCCCACCTCGGCGCCGAGCAGGCGCAGCTGCGAGCCCGATTCGGAGAGTTTCAGGTCGTTTACGCGCACCACCTTCATGCCCTGCGTGTCTACGATCTGCCGATCGAGCAGGTCGCGTGCGAGCAGCACCTCTTCGGGTTGCAGATAGCTGAAGCGGATGTCCTTGGCGGGCACGGACAACGCAATGCCGTCCTCGTCGAATTTGCCGACGTACTTTCGCCACGAGATCATGAACGGCACTTTGCCCGGCCCTTGGAAGGCAAGGCTGGTGATGCGGGGGAACACCTCGCCGGTGGAAATGGCAAGATCGGAAATGGTGCCGATCTTCTCGCCCGTGGAATCCACGACGGGCTTTCCCGTCATTTGAGACAGATAGAGCATGAGTTTCCCTTACTGTTGCTGGCAGCCGTCCCGGCCACCCGCAAAGGAAAAGCCGGAAGGCTACTTACTGTGAGGTTTCTGTTTTCGAACCTTCAAAGTCAAGTCCTTCTTCCGGGTACAAAAAAACCGCACGTGCTGAGGTCAGTCGTTGCGGTGTGTGCTTTCATGGTGCGCCGTGAGGGATTCGAACCCCCGACGTACTGATTCGTAGTCAGTCCCTCTATCCAGCTGAGGTAACGGCGCACTTCGGAACAGCAGACGCTATTATGCGCGTTACCCCGGGGTGTGTCAACGGGTAATTTTCCAAGCGGAAAACCTTCACAGGCTCTTCACCTCACACCCCGGGGCTCATGCGCGGTGCGCTACATGACGATGCCGAACTCATCCTTGAGGATGCGGCGGTACTGTTCGTCGTTGGTGATCTTTACCGTTTCCTTGTTGATGCCGCTCACGCGGGTGAACTCGTCGTCGGAGATGGAGACGTTGCCGTCTTCGGTGCGGCGGTTGACCGAGCGCATCTGCGTGAACAGCGAACGCGGGCTGGTGGAGCAGTAATAGGACAGCACCGTGTAGTCGGTCAGCTGCATGGGCTCGTCGAGGAAGGCGGTCACCGGTTCCGGCTCCCGTGCGGGCTCTCCCGTGCGGCGCGCCTCCTCGAGGGCGTCCGTGCGGCCCAGGTACACGAGGGTCCACCAATTGCCCTCGCCGCGTTCGACGCGGAAGGTCTGCCCGTGCGAGGAGACCTCATGGCCGTCGATCAGCGGCACGGCGCAGGGAGGCATGGGGCCGCCGTAGCCCACATCGCAGAACAGGCGCTGCCCATCGAGTTCGACGATGGTGGCGCGGTGCGTGAACGGGTACACGAAGCCGCGATTCTTCATGCTGCGCCCCACGATGGGGGTGACATCGTAGCCCAGCTCTTTCAACAGTGTGAAGAACAGGCTGTTCAGTTCGAAGCAGTAACCGCCCCTCTTGCGACGGATCACTTTGTCGAATAGGTCCGTGATACCCAGCGACACGTTGAGATGACGGTCGAAGATATCCAAGTCCTCGAACGGGATGGAAAGCTGGTGCGCATAGATGATGCTGTCGAGCAGTGCTTTGTCACGCGGGGCGCCCTCAGCCGGCTCCGGAATTCCCAATCGCTCGAAATACTGGCTGCGGTCGGGCAGCGGTTCGTACAGTTCTTCGAACATCGATCCCCCTCCAATTGATATATGACGGTTGTTCGGTTCTATTTCGCGACGAAGCGTTTGCAAAGCGCTTCGTTAGCGGCGGTTTCGGCGGCGTCGTCGAGCGGCGCGAGCTGCGGTGCGGCGGAGCTGGTGCGGCGTGCCAGATGCTCGAGCCCGCGCGCGAGCAGCCAGTCTGCCACCTGCGGGTTCTTCGCCAGCAACGGTCCGTGCAGGTAGGTGCCCAGGACGTTGCGGTACAGGGCGCCGTCGGCGTGGCTGTCGTCGTCGTTGCCATGGCCGGTGGACGAGATCAGCGTGCCGAACGGCTGCATGCCGGCGTCCAGGTGCGTGCGCCCGGCGTGGTTCTCGTAGCCCACTACCGGTTGCCGCACCAGCGGCGATTGCAGGATGACGTTGTCGATCAGGCGGTTGCCCGATCCGCCTTCCGCGCGGACGGTGGTCATGCCCAGGATGCCCAGGCCCTCCACGGTGTCTTCTCCCAGCAGCCATTCGCGGCCCAGGATCTGGAAGCCTCCGCAGATGGCCAGCAGCACGCCGTCGTCTTCAGCGAACGCGTGCAGCTGTTCGCCCATGCTCAGCAGGGCTTCGGACGCCAGTCGCTGCTCGCGGTCGGGACCGCCGCCCAGGAACACGATGTCCGCTTGGGAGAGGTCGCAGGCCTGCCCATGCTTCACCCTGCGCACCTCCACTGCGAGGCCGCGCGCCCTCATGCGCTGGGCAAGCACCGTCACGTTGCCGCCGTCCCCGTACAGGTTGAGCAGGTCGGGGAACAGGTGCATGATCACCAAGGGCTCGCCCGGCGCTTCGGTTGCGTGCGCCGCTGCCGCCGGCATGGCTGCGCAGGCGGCGTCCCCTTCGCTTTGCGCGCTTCCGTGCTCAGGTGCGGTGCCGGGCGCGGAGCCTTCCTTCGCCATTCGCTCGAGGTCGGCGCGCAGGGAGGGCAGGGCAGTGTAGTTGCCGATGATGTAGACGTGCCCGCCGCATGAGGCGTCGGCGGATTTCGCCAGCACGTCGGCGACGTCCGAGACGATACCCGCCGGGACGCCGGAGTATTTCAAGCGCACCAGCATGTCGTGGGCACGCGTGCCGCCGGCGAACACCAGCTGATCTTTCCGACCGGCGAGCTCCTCGAAGTCGATGTCCCACAGCCACGATACGTCGTGGCCGTCGGCGGTTTTGTCGTTGATGAAGAACGCTACGGTCTTGGGGCCTTCGTCCTGCAAGATGATCTTCAGGTTCTGGTTGAAGCCGGTGGGGTTTTTCGCCAGATTCAGCAGCACGCGGCGGCTTCCCAGCTCGAAGCGCTGCAGGCGTCCGTTCTGCGGGTTGAACGCATCGATCGCCTGCTGGATCGCCTGCGGGGCAACGCCCATTTCACGCGTTGCGACCGCCGTGGCCAGCAGGTTGTAGACCATGTAGGCGCCGCTGAACGATGCGGTCACCGCGAAGGCCTCCCTGCCGCCTCCGTCGTTGCGTTGCAGGTTGAAGCGCAACCCACCGGCGCTCAACGCGACGTCGGTTGCCGACCAGTCGCGCGCGGGGCGCGCGAAGCCGCACGAGGGGCAGCGGTACTCGCCCAGCTGGCCGTACTGGCGATAGCGGTATTCCATCATGGACAGGCATTGCTGGCACATCTGCGCGTCCACCACGGTGTTCTGCGCAAGGCCCATGCTGCCTTCCACGCCGAAGGCGATGGTGTTGTTGGACACGCGTGCCGCGATGGCGGCGCACAGCGGGTCGTCGGCGTTGAATGCCAGCGTGGTGCCCGGGGTGGCGGCAAGGGCCGAGACGATGCTGTCTTGGATGCGGTCGATCTCCCCCATGCGGTCCAGCTGGTCGCGGAACAGGTTGAGCAGCACCACCAGGCGCGGCTTGATCTGCGGCGCCGTGCGCGCCAACCACAGCTCATCGCTTTCGATGACGGCGACGTCGGAGGGCTTCGCGTGGAGGAATGTGGAGGCGACGCCCGAGCTCATGTTGTCGCCGTCTCGGTTGCAGATTACGGATTTCCCTGCGGCCTCGAACGCGTCGGCGATCAGGTTGGTGACGGTGGTCTTGCCGTTGGTGCCCACCACCATCACCGCGCCTTCGCGCGCCTTGCCCGCCAGATCGGCGATGACGTGCGGGTCGATATGCAGGGCGATTTTTCCCGGAAGCGTTCCGCCTGCGCGGCCGAACAGGTGCCTGAGCCCCCATGATGCCATGCTCGCAACGGCTTTCGCGCAGGCTAATCGTGCGTCCATGTTCCCACCTGCTCTTTCCCTATGCGCGCGGCGCGCGCGTTGCAATCCGAAAAACCAGTATACCCGCCTTTCATGCGGCGGGGTTCGAGTATGATGCGGGGGTCGCCGCGTTCAGGAAAGTTTCAAAAGGAGGGGCGCATGGCATTCACGGTGGTTGCTGTCGGCAAGTTGAAGGAGAAGTTCTGGAAAGCCGCTTGCGACGAGTATCTCAAGCGCTTGCAGCCGTACATGCGCACCAGCGTGGTGGAGCTGCCCGACGTCGATCCGGCCCGTGCCGGCGGGGTTGAGGCCGCGTGCGGCAAAGAGGGGGAGGCCATACTTTCTGTCTTGCCCGCCCATGCCCATGTGGTGTTGCTGGCCATTGAGGGCACCGAACGCTCGAGCGAGGGCTTTTCCAAGCGCCTCGATCAGCTGCTGGTGCAGGGTAGAAGCAACATCGTCTTCGTGATAGGCGGATCCGACGGCGTGAGCGACGGCGTGCGCTCCCGCGCCGACGAGACGCTTTCGTTCGGGCCCATCACGCTGCCCCACAATTTGGCGCGCGTCGTCTTGCTGGAGCAGCTGTATCGTGCGCAGAAGATCTCGCACGGAGAGCCCTACCATAAGTAACGGGCGGATCTGGCTTGATCATGCCGGCGGCACGTCGCCGGATGCTGTGGAGAATCGGGGCAGGCGCTCCGAACAGGGGTTGCCTGCATTTTCTTTTCCCGAAATGCGGTAGGATGAACCTTGCGCCCGAAGGCGCAACCGCCGCTGCGATGGGGCGGCGTCCTCTGACGAAAGGCATTCCCATGCGCTTCATATCGTGGAACGTCAACGGTCTGCGTGCCGTGCTGAAAAAAGGCTTCGAGGATATCTTCGAGCAGTTCGATGCCGACGTGTTCGCCTTGCAGGAAACCAAGTTGCAGGAAGGGCAGGTCGACTTGCAGCTGCCCGGCTACAGCATGTACTGGAGCTACGCGCAGCGCAAAGGCTATTCGGGCACGGCTGTGTTCTCGAAGCGCGAGCCGCTGCAGGTGGTGCACGGCCTGGGTGTGGATGAGCTGGACACCGAGGGGCGCATCGTGGCGCTCGAGTTCCCCGAGCTGTGGTTCGTGGACGTGTACACGCCCAACGCCCAGGCGGAGCTCGCCCGCATCGACCACCGCATGGCATGGGACGATGCGTTTCGCGATTTCTGCAAGGGGCTCGAAGCGGGCAGCGTTCCCGCCGGCGGGCAGGCGACCTCGCCCAAACCGGTGGTGATGTGCGGCGACTTCAACGTCGCGCATGAGGAGATCGATCTGAAGAACCCCGGTCCCAACCGGGGGAAGGCGGGCTTCTCCGACGAGGAGCGCGAGAAGTTCACGCGTCTGCTGGATGCGGGCTTCACCGACACGTTCCGTCAGCTGCATCCCGATCTTGCCGGCGCGTATTCCTGGTGGAGTTACCGTTTCAACGCGCGCAAGAACAACGCAGGGTGGCGCATCGACTATTTCCTGGTGAGCGATCAGCTGGCTCCCAGCATCGAAAGCGCTAGCATTTACAACGAGGTGATGGGCTCCGACCATTGCCCGGTGGGCCTTACGCTGGCATAGAAAGGGCGTGAAAAGGAAGGGAAGAGGGTGGCTATGGACCTTCAGAAAATAGAACAGGGCGTGCGCATGATCCTGGAAGGCATCGGGGAGGACCCCGATCGCGACGGGTTGATGGAGACGCCGGCGCGCGTGGCGCGCATGTATCAGGAGGTGTTCGCCGGCATGACGCAGGATCCGGCCGAGCATTTCACCAAGACGTTCGACGAACATCACCAGGAGATGGTGTTGGTGCGCGATATTCCGTTCTACTCGATGTGCGAGCATCATCTGGTGCCGTTCTTCGGCATGGCGCACGTGGCCTACATTCCCGATGCCGAGGGGCGTGTGTGCGGGCTGTCCAAGCTGGCGCGCCTTGTGGACGTGTATGCTAAGCGCCCGCAGGTGCAGGAGCGCCTGACCTCGCAGATCGCCGACACGCTGGTACGCGAGCTGAAGCCTCAAGGCGCCATCGTGGTCTTGGAGGCCGAACACCTATGCATGAGCATGCGCGGCGTCAAGAAACCCGGCTCGAAAACGGTGACCAGCGCTGTGCGCGGCGCGTTCCAGAGCAGTCAGAAGACGCGCGAGGAGGCGCTTTCGCTCATCTTCGCACGGCACTAGGGTGCGAGGCGTTTCTTGTCGGTTGCGTCCTCGTTCATTTTCCGCTGATTCGCCGTCGCGTCATGCAAGTCTGCTAAGGTGAACGCAGACGAAACGGCGCTCCGCAACGGCGGTTGCCGCCCCGCCTTCGACGAAAGGATTGTTCCATGAAGTGTGTTGTCTCGGTTCTGGGCAAAGACCGTAGCGGCATCGTGGCGAAGGTCGCCACCGCGCTTTCCGATTGCGGTGCGAACATCGACGATATCAGCCAGACCATCCTGAACGGCAGCATCTTCTCCATGACCATGATGGTCACGCTCGATCTGGATGTTGCCGATTTCAACACCGTGCAGGAGACCCTGAAGGGCGTCGGCGAGGATCTGGGCATGCAGGTGATCATCCAGCGCGAGGACGTCTTCCAGTACATGTACAAGATCTAGCGACCGAGACGCAGGGGCTTGGCAACGCGTCGCCGCGCGTGTGCGCTCCTGCGGGTTTTCGCGGGCGCTTGCATAATCGGATACGCATTGATGCGCAGCGCGCTGCCTTCTGCCGCCATGCGAGCAGTCGGCTTTCCCGAGTGCGCATGCAGCTTATCGTAGGGATCTGCTCCATGACCAGAATATACTCCAGCTCGATTTCCATCGACGCCGACATCGTCGATGCGTTTTGCCTGATGCAGAAGGGCTTCACCGACCAGTTCGTGTACTACCGCAAAGACGAGCCCCGCCGCTTCATGGGGCTTGGCCGCTGCGTGGCCTTCCCCACGCTCGAGGGTGTGGAATGCGAGGTGGAGGGCCCCGAGGCGATTCAGCCGGTGTTCTTCTCGTTCAACCGTTTTGATGCGGAGAACCCCGCGCCAACCGATGAGCTGTTCGAGGCGTTTCCGCGCTTGCGCTTCATGTTGCCCGAGGTCGTGCTGGTGGAAAACGTCCAGGGCACGTTTTTGCAGGTGAACTCCTTGAGCCCGGTGTATCGCGGGCGCGTGGAGCGGTTCCTGCGCCAGGCGGCGGGCGCACCGTGCCGAAAGCGCCGCGCCATCCCCTACACCGTGCAGCCCGATTCCCGGGAGGAATGGCGCCGTGCAGTGGGCGAGGCCCTCGAGGCGATCGATGGCGGCGCGGTGGACAAGGTGGTGCTGTCGCGGCGGCAGAAGCTGGTGGCCGAGCAGCCGTTCTCTTCGAAGGACCTGCTGGTGAACCTCATCGACGGCCCGGCGCGCGGCACGGTGCTGCTGTACCGCTACGCCGACGTGTTCTTCTGCGGCTGCACGCCCGAGCTGCTCGTGCGCAAGGACGGCACGCAGGTGGAGAGCATGTGCTTGGCGGGCACCTGCCCTGCGGGGTCTACCGAGGAAGAGCGCCGCGCCCTTGCCGACGGGCTGATGTGCGACGCGAAGAACCGCGCGGAGCACGACTACGTGGTGCGCCATGTGCGCGACGTGTTCAACCGCGTGTGCTACGGGGTGGACGTTCTCGCGACGCCGCGCATCATGTCGCTCACGCACGTGCAGCACCTGCACACGCCCGCCCGCGCGCACATCCTGGACGGCATGGGCCTGTGGGAGCTCATGGGCGACCTGCACCCCACGCCTGCGGTGTCGGGCACGCCGGTGGGCGAGGCGCGCATGCTCATCCGTCGCATCGAAGCCTACAACCGCGGTTTCTTCGCGGGGGCGTGCGGCTACATCGACGGCGCGGGCGACGGCGAATTCTCCGTGGGGCTGCGTACGGGCGTGTTCGACGGCGAGATCGGTTGGCTGTATGCCGGATGCGGCATCGTCGCCGGAAGCGTGGCCGACGACGAATACGATGAGATCGGCCTGAAGCTGAAGACCATCCTCGATGCGTTCGAGGCGTAGGGGAGCGAAAGCGGCGGGCAAGGCGTGGCGAAGGAAGGTCGTGCGATGATGGAGAACGAGGCGGTTTTGCCGGCAACCCATGGGCAGGTTACGGCGCTCTGGACGGCTGCCTTTCTCGACGAGCTCGTGCGCTGCGGCGTGCGCGAGGCGGTGGTGAGCCCCGGGTCCCGTTCGACCCCGCTTGCCATGACGGCGTTCGAGTTGAGCTGCCGTCATCCCGAAAAGCTGCGCGTGACGGTGGATGTGGACGAGCGCGGCGCCGCTTTCGTCGGTTTGGGGATGGCGAAGGCATCGGGGCGTCCGGTGGCGCTCGTCTGCACCTCGGGCACGGCTACGGCGAACTACTATCCTGCCATCATCGAGGCGGAGACCTCGCGCGTGCCGCTCATCGCGCTCACGGGCGATCGCCCGCCGCGTCTGCAGGGGCTCGGCGCCCCGCAGACCACCGATCAGCTGAACCTGTACGGCAACCATGTGCGCGCGTTTCGCACGATGCCGCTTCCCTCGGCCGATGCGCGCTCGCTCGCCTTCGCGCGTCAAGCTGCCCGTGAGGCGGTGCTGGCGGCGACGGGAGGCCGCCCGGGCTGGGACGTTGCGGGGTACGACGGCGAGCTGCTTCAGGTGGCGTCGCGCGCCTGCCAGCACATGGCCGGCCCCGTGCAGGTGAACCTTCCCTTCGATGAGCCGCTGAAACCCGATTTTCCCGGCGCCGATGCTTTGGCGCGCGGGGCGGGCGTGGCGGATGCGTTCGGCGCCGCTCGCCGCGATGCCGAGGGGTTTCTGCTTGCCTTCCGTTCCGCGTTGGACGCAGATGCGCGCGACTTCGTCGCCGCGCAGCTTGAGGGGAAGCGCGCCTTGGTCTTGGCGGGCGAGGGGACGTGCGCGACGCTGGCAGAAGCGCAGCTGGTCGCCCGCTGGGCTGCGGAATGGGAGCTGCCCGTGCTGGCAGACCCTCTTTCCGGTTTGCGCGCCGTGGATCAGCCGCACATCATCGATGCTTACGACGCGTTCATCGCCGACGAAGCCTTCCCCGCGCCGCAGGCGATCATACGATTTGGCCGGTGGCCCGTCTCCAAGCGCGCCACGCTGCGCCTTGCCGGCTCGGATGCTCTCACCATCGTGGTGGATGCGGGGGAGACGCGTGACTACAACAGCATGACCGACTGCTTCGTGGCATCCACGCCCTTGGATTTCGTGCGGGGGCTTTCAGGGCTCCGACGTTCGGGGCAAACGCCCTCCGAAGCGCAGGCAGCGTATGCGGCGGAAGTGAAAAGGCTCAATCGGCAGGCTGGCGAACGTGTGGAAGCTGCAGCGCGGGCCATCGTCCAACACGACGGGGGAAACGTCGCCGGGAAGGGGGCGGGCGCGCTGCACGAGGCGGCGGTGTTCTCCACGGTGCTGGAGGAAGCCCCTGCGGGGTCGTGCCTGTTTGCCGCCAACTCCATGACCGTGCGCAACCTGGATACGTTCCTGCGGCGCGGCGCGCAGCTGTGCATTTTGGCCAACCGTGGGCAGAACGGCATCGACGGCACGCTGTCCACCGCCATCGGGGCGGCGCGCGGGTTCCACCAGACCACGTTCATCACCGGCGATCTCACGTTCCAGCACGACCTCAATGCGCTGTCGCTGCAGCGTGAGCTGCTGAAAGACGGCGCCGCTGCCCCCTCCGTGGTGGTGGTATTGTTGAATAACGACGGCGGCGCCATCTTCGATATGCTGCCCCAGGCATCCGACCAGCCGTATTTCGAGCGGCTGTTCCTCACGCCCCAGGGAGTCGATTTTGGCCATGCGGCTGCGGCGTTCGGCGTGCCGTGCCGCTTCGCCGCCACTGCCGAGCAGCTAGCGCAAGCGTATCGCGAGCAGCTTGCCGTGCCCGGCATCAGCCTCATCGAGGTGCGCACGCTGCTGCGAGAAGTGAAGGGGCGTCTTGGCGAATTCTGGAAATAACCTTCGTCCGACTATCGTGCTGCTGCATGGGTTCGCCCAGCATCCCGATGCATGGGACGCCGTGGCTGCGCTCTTGCGCGAGGCGGGCTGGTCTGTGAGGACTCTCGATCTGATGACGGAGGCGTGCAGCGAGCTGGGCGGTTCCCCCTTGAACAGCTTCGAGGCGATCGAAGCCGGGATGTCCGCCGTATGCACCGCCCTTGCAAAGCGCCTGCACGCCATTCGGCGGGAAGCCGGCGTGCCGGCGGTGCTCGCGGGCTATTCCCTGGGCGGGCGCCTCGCGCTGGAAGCGGTGCAGCGTGCGGCGGCAGCAGGCGACCCCATCCGGCTTTCGGCGCTGATCTTGGAGAGTGCCAATCCGGGGCCGGTGAACGGTGCAGAGCGGGAAGCGCTTCGCCAGCGCAACCATGCATGGGCCGAGCGCGTCAGATCCCAGGGCGTGCCGCAGTTCATGGATTGGTGGGCATCGCTTCCGCTGTTCTATTCGCAACGGGCCCTTCCCCCGGATGTTCGGGAAAAGCTCAGGGAGGGACGCTGCGGCAACGATGAGGATTCGCTCGTGTTCCAATTCGAAGCGTGGGGCCAGCATAGGCAGGCGCTGCGTGCGGACGCACTGTCGTTTTTGGCGCATGCGGCGCAGGCGTACCCGGTGGCCTTCTTCGCCGGGGCGCAAGATGAGAAGTATCGCGCCGTGGCGCTGGGCATGATGGCGGCCGCCCGTTCCGTCGACGTGCGCATCTTCCCCGACGTCGGACATAACGTGCATTTGGAAGACCCCGCCGCGTTCGTCGCGGCGCTGCTCGACGTTCTGCGCTGACGCTTTTCTCGAGTGCCCTACCCTTTGATGGTGACGCTGCGCACCAGCACGCTTTTTAGGGCTTCGCGGTCCAGCTCGCAGCCGATGCCATGGCGGTGGCCTTTGGGGTTGAGCTTCAGCATGCCGCCTTCCACCTGGTAGGGCGGGTTGCAGATGTCCACGGGGAAATAGCGCGCGGTGCTGCCCACATCTCCCGGCATATCGATGCCCGGTAGCGTCTCGAACGCCGCATGCATTCGTTTCGAGATGCCCGTGTCGTACATGCCGCCCATCCAAACGGTGCAGCCGCGTTCGAGCGCCGCCGCCGCGAATTCCAACGCCGGCTGCACGCCGCCGAACTTGGCGACTTTCAACGCATAGCAGCGCAGCTCGGGGTAGCGCAGGGCGCGCGCGGCGTCACCGGGTTTTACGATGGATTCGTCCAGGCAGATGGGCGTTTTCAGGAGTCGCTGCAGGTGGGCAAGGCGCGCCAGGATGTCATGCGGGGCGCCCATGGGAGCGCGGTGCGGGTCAAGCGGCTCCTCTATCCATGCCGCGCCGCACTCGTCCAATTGCCGCAGCTGGCGGATATCTTCCTCGATGAAGCTTTGGTTTGCGTCAAGCGTGATGGTGAGCTGCGGAAACTCCTGCCTTACAGCTCGCACGGTCTGGACGGGCCGGCCCGGGGCCACCTTCAGCTTCACGCGCGTATAACCCTCTTCCACGCATTGGCGTACCGCTTCCACCGTAGCATCGGGGTCGGCGAGGCCCACCACGGCGCCGGCGGGTACGCGCCCTTTGCATTCCGCGGCTCCGCCGATGATCTTCCACAGCGGCTTGCCGGCTATCTTGCCGTACAGATCCCACAGCGCCGGTTCCACCGCCCCGCGCGCCATCGGGTAGCGCACGGCGGCGCGCTTAGTCGCGAACGATGCGGCTGCCTCGCTGGGGTGCAGGTACACCTCGTGCACGACGGCCGGCGCCAAGATGTCGCGGATCACGCGCTCGTCGTCGTCGAGGATCTCGGGCAGGTACCAGTCGGTGTCGAACGCCACGCATTCTCCCACGCCGGTGCGGCCCTCGCGGTCGCGCACCTCGATGATGAGCGAGTCGCGGTGCGTGAGGGTGCTGCGCGCGGTGACGAAGGGCTTGGCGAAGGGCAGGCGGATGCGGTGCAACGTGACGCTTTCCACATCGATGCGCTGCTCCCAGCGGCGCTCGATGGCGGTGCGGTCGAGTTTGCCGATACCCGTGCGGGGAAGGTATCTGGTCACGTACAGCTCGCGTGGCAGGTACAGCTTCGAGAGCCGTGGGGCGACCGCGCGCATCACATCGGTTGACGTCGGCAAGCTGGGACGATTGCTTTCGACGAACGCGATGGGGCGGCGGCCCCACGTTTCGTCCAGCGCGCCGAACACGTGGGCATCGGTGACGTCGGGCAGTTGCAGCAGAGCATCGCGGATGCGGGCGGGGTAGATGTTCTCGCCGCCGGAGACGAACATGTCCTCCGTGCGTTCGCGCAGATACAGCTTGCTGTCGCCGAACGCCGCGGTGTCGCCGGTGAGCAGAAACCCGTCCATAGTGCGCGGCGTCTGCGCGTTAAGATAGCTCGCGGTCACGCCCGGCCCGCGCACGGCCAGCTTGCCGAAGCCTTCGGCATCAGGGTCGACGATGCGCACGGTGTAGCCGGGCAGCAGCGCCAGGCCGCCATCGAAATCGCGGTCAACCAGGGTATTCGCTATCTGGCTGGAAGTTTCGGTCATGCCGTAGCTGGCGTATACGCGTGCTCCCGCCATGAGTGCGCGGGCAATTGTCTTGGGGTTGAGCGCGGCGCCGCCCAGTAGCATGCAGCGATATCCGCGCAGCGCCGCCGCTTCGGGGGATTCCTCGCCTTCCCGCTCGACGATCGACAGCATATCCTGAAGCATCTTATCCACCACCGAGATGTGGGTGAGGTGGCGTGCCGATGCATCGTGGAGCGCGCGCGCGGCATCGAAGCGGCGGTACAGCACGAACGGCATCCCGCCCAGCAGGCTGCGCACGACCACTTGGAGCCCGCCCACGTGATACAAGGGGAGGATCGCCTGCCAGGCGCCCTGCCCGCCGGGGTTGAGCGCGCGGTTGGACGCAAGGGCGGAACCGCACAAGTTCGCCCAGGTGAGCGGGACGGCTTTGGGCTTGCCGGTCGACCCGGAGGTGAACATCACCACGGCGCGCGCATCGAGATTGAACGTGCGCGATGTGCGCTCGGCGAAATGCATCACCAGCTCCACCGCGTCCTGCCGGTCCATGGCGTCCTGGCGGCGTCGGGCGTCGCGCCCGGGTTTCGCCCGTCCGAGCGCTCGGGTCGACCGCGCTTTCGCGGCGGCGGCGATGGATCGCCCGAAGGAAGACGCATGCGTGCGGGGGTGGGCGTCGGCGGTGCGGCAGCGGCCCGGATGCGTGGCGGTTCCCACACCGGGGAACGACCCCGATCCGGCGATGGCGTCCGTTTCCGCGAACTGGTCGGCGGCGCCGGCCCTAGTGCGCGGATCCTCGCCCGACAGCAAGGTGGATATGCTGTCGAACAGCTCGTTCACGCAGCTTTCATCGACGTGGCAGGCGATGCCAACCCCAGACGAGCGGCGCAATTCGAGCACGCACGAGAGCTTCTCGCTGTCGGTGAGCCGATGATTCAACGCGACGAGGAAGAACCCGCCGTAGGCTGCGGCGAGCACGAGCAGCGCATACATCGGCGAATTGGGAAGATCTACTGCCACGGCACCGCCGCGCGCCACGCCCCGATGGCGCAGATGCCAAGCCAAGGCCGCGGCCAGCATGCGCACCTCGCGATAGGAATAGGCTACCTCCGCGCCGTCCGCGTCGACGTACGTGAAGCACGTCCGCTGGGGGAATTGTCGCGCGGTTCTCTCGAATGCTTCGATGATCGAAGCCGTGTTGCCCGTTCTATCCGTCACTGCTGTATACGCTACCTCGCTTTCTTCGTTCGCGCGATCGGCCCGTTAACGCCTGAGCGGCCTACGGGAACTTCGGGAACTGGGTGAAGTCGGGCTTGCGTTTTTCTTTGAACGCATCGCGGCCTTCCTTCGCCTCATCGGAGGTGTAGAACAGAAGCGTGGCGTCGCCCGCCAGCTGCTGGATGCCGGCGAAGCCGTCGGTTGCGGCATTGAACGAGGCCTTCATCAGGCGCAACGCCGTAGGGGAAAGCTGCAGCATCTCGTTTGCCCACGTGACGCATTCCGCTTCCAGGTCGTCGAAGGGGACGACCTTGTTCACCAGGCCCATCTCCAGCGCCTCTGCCGCGGTGTATTGGCGGCACAGGTACCAGATCTCGCGCGCCTTTTTCTGGCCGACGATGGCCGCCAGGTACGCTGCGCCGTAGCCGCCGTCGAAGCTGCCCACGCGCGGGCCGGTCTGGCCGAACTTCGCGGTGTCGGCGGCGATGGACAGGTCGCACAGGATGTGCAGCACGTGCCCGCCGCCGATGGCGTAGCCGTTCACCATGGCAATGACCGGCTTGGGCACCACGCGGATGAGCCGCTGCAGGTCCAGGACGTTCAGACGGGGAATGTTATCCTCGCCCACATAGCCGCCGTTGCCGCGAATCTTCTGGTCGCCTCCGCTGCAGAACGCCTCGTCTTCGTGGCGCCCGCCATGGTTGGCACCGGTCAAGATGATCACGCCGATGGAGGCGTCGTCGCGCGCTGCGGTGAAGGCGTCGTACATCTCGTTGACCGTCAACGGCGTAAATGCGTTGCGGCGCTCGGGGCGGTTGATGGTGATCTTGGCAATGCCGCCGCAGGTTTCGTAGATGATCTCGCGGTACTTATTGCCAGGCGTCCAGGCGATGTCTGCCATGCGGTCTCCTTCGCGTCGATAGCGGCTGGGCGCCAGCGTCGGCATCGCGCAGCCGATGGTGCGATTACGCTGTGTTCAGGTGATGTAGCTTATAGTACAGCTAATCGTCGTCGGCTGCCCGGCAAAAGGGGGTCGGAGCACGCTTTGAAGGCATTCTACAGATTCCGCCGCCGAGGACGGTAACCGCAAGGTTGCAAAACAGGTGTTTTCGGCAAGTGGGTTTATAGTGGTCTTGCTGCGAAAACGCGATTAAGGATGGATCATCATGACGACTGCACAGGCTGGCTGGTACCCCGATCCCGCAGGCGACGCCGCGAAGCTTCGCTACTGGGATGGCACGCAATGGACCGAGCATCTCGCCGATGCTCAGCCTCCTGCGGGCGTTGCAGGCCAGGCGGACGGCAACGCAGGCTACGCGAATGCGCCGGCGCAGGGGTATGCCGCCAACATGAGCGGCGCCGCTGCGGGCTACAACCCGGTTGCCGGTTACGCCGCCGCACCCGGCTATGGAGCCAATCCCGGTTACCCCTCTTCGGGATACGCCCCCGCTCCGAACCTCGCCGCCACGCCGGGTTCGCCAGCGGTTCCCGGCTACGGCGGATATACCGGGCAGCCGATGCCGCAGGCGACGTATCCCGTGGAAGGATCCGACAAAACGCTGCGCATGGTGGCGTTCATCTTCGCGCTCATCAGCACGGTCGCGACGTGCTGGCTCATCATCCCCTTGGCGTGGATGATCCCCATGTCCGTGCACGCATGGGGCATTTACAAGGGCACGAAGGCCAACACCACGGCGTACGGCGTCTGCACGCTCATCTTCCAAACCCTGGTGGGCGGCATTTGCCTGCTGATTTCCCGCAAGGACCAGTAACCGGTCCCGCTCCTTCCTCCGTACGGCACGCCGAAACGATTGAATCGCTGATCATATGGGTGGTTGCTTATATGTATTCGCTGTGACGGCGCATCTCGCCGCGCCCGGTGGCGCCGTTGCGATGCCATACAATACCGCCCTATGGAAGAAGTCATGCACATAGCGCAGCACGTGGCGGAGCATTCCGTCGCCGACACGCTGTACCTTATACCGTTTCTGTTCGTCACCTACGTTGCCATGGAGTGGCTGGAGCACCGTACTGCAGGCAAGACGCAGGAAGCCATCCAGCGCGCCGGCGCCGCTGGCCCCATCGTCGGCTCGATTTTGGGCGTGGTGCCGCAATGCGGCTTTTCGGCGGCGGCGGCAACCCTATACGCCGGACGCGTCATCACGCTGGGGACGATGTTCGCGGTGTTCCTCTCCACTTCTGACGAGATGCTGCCCATCTTCATCGCCGAGCAGGTTCCGGTGGGCGCCATTGCGAAGATCCTCGGTGCGAAGATCGTCATCGGCATGGTGATGGGTTTCATCGTGGACGCCGTGCTGCGCATGGCGCGCCGCGACAAACAGAAGCTGCGCATCCACGAGCTGTGCGAGCAGGATCATTGCCACTGCAGCAACGAGTGCTCCACGTGTGAGCGCAATCCCGAGCTGGTGTACGCCCACCATGACGACTGCGTCGCCGGATGCCATCACGACCACCATCAACATGACCATGCCCATGACCACGACCGTGGCTGGAAGAGCATCTTCAAAAGCGCCCTCATCCACACGGTGCAGGTGGGCGTGTTCGTGTTCGTCGTCACCGTGGTGCTCAACACCGTTTTGGAGATCGTGGGCGAGGATGCGCTCGGCGCGTTCCTCGGCGCG
Source organism: Eggerthellaceae bacterium (assembly GCA_036306585.1). Lineage (GTDB taxonomy): Bacteria > Actinomycetota > Coriobacteriia > Coriobacteriales > Eggerthellaceae > Aphodovivens. Next base: position 129,587 of record JAXJZF010000007.1, on the reverse strand, counting down.
AACCCCGTGCTGTCGGTGTTGGCGTCGGCACTGGTAGGGCTCATCCCCAACTGCGCGGCAAGCGTCGCCATCGCCCAGCTGTACGTGGAGGGCGTGCTGGGAGCCGGTGCCATGATGGCGGGACTGCTCGTGTCCGCCGGCGTGGGCCTGCTGGTGCTGTTGCGCGCGAATCGCCCGGCGCGCCAGAACGCCGCCATCGTCGTCGCGCTGTACGTGATGGGCGTGTTCTGGGGCCTTATGGGCGACGTGTTCGGAATCGTGTTCTAGCTACGGGTTCTTCCCCACGTGCGACCCCCGCCGCTCTATAATGCGGATTCGAATACGAGCGGGCGGCACGGAGCCGTCCTGACACGAAGGGGGAGCCGATCATGGCGAAGAAGCTTGAGGCGGGCATTTCCCGCGACGACGCGTTCAATCTGCTCAACGAGCACAACAAGGATCCGTTCCACATCGAGCACGGCCAGACGGTCGAAGGCACGATGCGCTATTTCGCGCAGGAGTTCGATCCGGAGAACGAGGAGTTCTGGGGCATCGTCGGCTTGCTGCACGACCTCGACTGGGAGGAATACCCCACCGCCGAACAGCACACCCTGCCCGCAGCCGACATGATCCGCGCAGCGGGCGGCACCGAGGGACTCATCCACTCCATCCAGACCCACAACTCCGATTTCAACCCGGCGTGCCCCGCGCCCGAGCTGTTTATGGAGAAGGTGCTGTTCGCGGTGGACGAGCTCACCGGCCTCATCGGCGCGGCGGTGATCATGCGCCCCTCGAAGAGCGTGATGGACTTCGAGGTGAAATCGCTGAAGAAGAAGTTCAAGGACAAGCGCTTCGCCGCCGGCTGCTCGCGCGATATCATTCGAAAGGGTGCCGAGCTGTGCGGCTGGGAGCTCGACGAGCTGTTCGACCGCACCATCAATGCCATGCGCTCGTTCTCACCGGACAAAGACACGTTCCAGCCCGCCGAGTAGCGCTGGCGACGATCCAGGGGAGGGACGCCTGATGGGGCGGCGTTGCCGAAAACGCGTTTGCGGCAACAAGCCACATGGGTTCCCGTCTGCGGGCTGCTCTATTCGCTGAACGCCGCGAAACGTCTTCGGAACAAGAAAGGGCATCTGCCTAAGCAGATGCCCTTTGCGTTCGACGCCTTGTGCGACCGGTCGTCGCTATTTCGCGATGAGCACGGCGATGGGGGATTCCTGTACAACGGCGTAGCTCACGCTGCCGAGGTAGCCCTTCACGCCGCCGCGACCGCGGCTGCCCATGATGATGAGGTCGCAGCCTTCCTCTTTGGCTCCCTCGATGAGGACTTCGGCGGGCGAGGTGCCGCGCAGGATGCGCGCTTCGGCGCGAGCGCCGAGTGGTTCGATCATGCGCTCGAGGTCGGCAAGCGTGTTCTGGGCCTCTTCGGCGAACATCGCCTCGACGCCGGTGCCGCTGCGCACGGGCGGAAGCTTCAGGATGTGCACGAACAGGAACTTCGTTTGATCGCTGTCATTGGCCATGTCCATGGCAAGCTCGACGGCGTGCTTCGCCGCAGCCGAGCCGTCGTAGGCAACAAGCGCTTTCGTAAACCACATACGACCACTTCCTTTCGTCGAAAGGCAGGCTTGGAAAAGCCGGGCGCCCTCTTCCGGTCGGGCGTCGCCCTCGCAACCATTTTAAAGCAAAACAGCTTGGATAGGCGTGCTCCCGGCTTCATCCTATCCGTTCTCTTTCAGAAGCTTGCGCATCTTGCCGCCGTTGCGGCCCACCGCCAGGTAGATGGAGAACGACACGACCGAAAGCACCGCCATGGCCAAAAACAGGCCGCGGTATCCCCAGATCGGCTCGACGATGCCCAGAATGAGCGGGCCCACGCCCACGCCGGTGTCCAGCAGGGCATAAAAGGTGGAGTTCGCCAGGCTCAGCTTTTCAGGCGGTGCCATGCGCACGGCAAGCGCCAGCGCGCTGGACTGCACCGTGCCCGCACCGTAGCCCATCAGCGCCGCAGCAACGAGCATGACCGCGGGATGGTGCACCGAGGAAAGCAATGCCATGCCGACAGTGAACGCGATGAACGCCGGAATCATCACGATGCGGTCGCCCCTGCGGTCGAACAGCTTGCCGGTGAACGGGCGCGTGACGAACGTCGCCAGAGCATAGGCGACGAAGAAGAAGCTCGAGGCGGTTTGCAGCCCGTTTTCCTCAGCGAAGGGGGTTAGGAAGGTGAGCAGGCTGGAATAGCAGAAGAACAGCACGCCCACCACGATTCCGATGGAGACCGCTGACGGCTCGATGATCTTGGCGATCCAGCCGGCCGATTTGCCGGAGACGGCATCGGTTGCGGCGCGCGGCGCGCGGCGCTTGGCCTCGGGAACTTTCAGGCTGGCGATGAACGCCAACCCCACCACGGCGACCGCGGCGGCGACGATGAACAGCTGTGTGTAGCCAACGTTCTGCGAGAGGAACATGCCCAAAAACGGGCCGATTGCCGCGCCGAGCGTGGTGGAAAGCATGTAGTAGCCTACGCCCTCGCCCTTGCGTTTTGCAGGGACGACGGCGGTCACCACCGTTCCGATGGTGGTGGAGCAGCTGCCGTAGGCGAATCCATGGATGAACCTCAGCGCGAACAGCGGGGCGAAACCGATGCCCGCCAGGTACAGCGCCGAGCAGACCACTTCCGCGACGATGCCAGCCATCAGGATGTGCTTGCGGCCGACCTTGTCCATGATGCTGCCGGCGATGACGCGCGCGATCAGCGCGCCGATGATGAAGATGCTCGCCGCCAGGCCCGCTGCGGAGGCGGGTGCGTCGTACACCTTCATGGAATAGCTGGTGATGACTACCATCAAGCTGTAGTAGTTCACCATCAGCAGGAAGTTCACGAGCGTGCCCAGTAGGAAGTCCTTCGTCCACAGCTTTTCCGCTTGCTTGGGCAGAGGCGCGGGCTCTGTGGGCGCGCTTTCGGCCGGCCGGCCCGATAAAGGAGGATGGTCGGTGATGTTCTCCTTGCGATCCATGGTGGGTTACGCCTCCTCTTTGATGATGAGGACGGCGATGGGCGAACCCTGCACGACGGCATAGCTCACGCTGCCCAGATATCCCTTCACGCCGCCTTTTCCGCGGCTGCCCATGACGATTAGGTCGCAGCTCTCTTCTTTGGCGCAGCGCAGGATGAGCTCGGCCGGCGCGGTGCCGCGCAGAAGCCGCACGGTGGCGCGGTCGCCTAGGTGGGCGGCAAGGATCTTCAGCTCCTCGAGCGTGTCATTGGCGTCCTCGATCAGGACGGCTTCGGCGCTGGGCCCCACCGAGTACAGCTTCATGACATGGACGAACACGAACCGTGCCTCGGGTTCTTCCTCCGCGATGGCGTTCGCCATGTCCAGCGCCTTGTGGGACGCAGGTGACCCGTCGTATGCCACCAGAACGTTCTTACACCACATGCTGCTCCACGACCTTTCTGCTCTGTGCAAGGGCTTCCATGCGCTCACAGCCCTTCGTTGATCCTTATAAGTGACCAAAATTGTAGCCCCAGTCGGCATAAAGGCGACGTAATGCACGGTTCTTCCTTATGTAGGGAAACGGGGCGGGGGAGCTCTTCGCATGCGGCGCCGAGGGGGTGCAGGTACGCGCTCCTGCGCGACCGAGGCCGCAGGGTTTCTTCGCGTGCTATCCGGCGTTTCACGATCCGCGCGGCGGTCCGGTGGAACGCGGCGTCTCGCCTTGCGCAGCGATCGGCGGGACTGGCATGCACTGCGTGGGGGTTGGATGTTTTCGGTGGAGCCCGTTTGACCGCGGCGACGTGTGTCGGTACAATAGCGAATTGCTCATTCTCGCCAGAGGACGAGCGCTGAAATCGTTGGGCCGTTAGCTCAGTTGGTAGAGCAGGGGACTTTTAATCCCAAGGTCGCGGGTTCGATTCCCTCACGGCCCACCATTTTTTCAGCGGCACCTCTTCCGCCTCGCACGGCGGGGTGCGAGCGAGCAGCCCGACGCTGGGGTATCGTCCAACGGCAGGACTCTGGTTTTTGGTGCCAGCTATCTAGGTTCGAATCCTGGTACCCCAGCCATTCTCAGGGAAGCATCCCTTTCGCTTCCAAGCCGACAAGGCGGCTGCGCTTAGCGCGAATACCTGGCGGTTCCGTTCGCGAGTGGAACTGCGCGGCATCTAGCCGCACGCCTGGCATGCAGGTAATTTCAAAACCAACCACAGGTTTTGTTGGTTTTCTGCGCCCTTATGTATTTTTCTTCAAGATCCTCAATCCTTTGCTAAAATCCTTCTTTGCTGCAAAAAGTATGGACTGCACAAAGGAGCGCTTTTGAGCAAAGAAGATGTCATCGAGCTTCAAGGGGAAGTCCTGGAAGCATTGCCCAACGCGATGTTCAGGGTCGAGCTCGAGAACGGCCACAAGATTCTGGCCCACATTTCCGGCAAGATGAGGATGCACTACATCAAGATCCTCCCTGGCGACAAGGTTACCGTGGAGCTCTCGGTGTACGACCTCAACCGCGGTCGCATCACCTATCGCTTCAAGTAGGCTCTTGTAGCGGTGCCGAAACGGGGCGGTGAGCCGACCTACCCTGGCATCCCGCGGCCGATCGCCGCGTGCAATCATGAAAACATTCGCCTGCGGCTGGGCGTGTAGATAAGACGAAAACGCATTACCGAAAGGAAAAGCAAATGAAGGTACGTCCTTCGGTCAAGAAAATGTGCGACAAGTGCAAGATCATCCGACGCCACGGCAAGGTGCTCGTCATTTGCGAGAACCCTCGCCACAAGCAGCGTCAGGGCTAGGAAGAAAGGGAATATAAGCATGGCACGTCTTGTTGGTGTCGATCTTCCTCGCAATAAGCGCATCGAGATCGCCTTGACCTACATTTACGGCATCGGCCTGACCACCTCTAAGAAGGTCCTGGCCGAAACCGGCATCAACCCCGACACCCGCTCCGACGATCTTACCGAAGAGGAGCTCGTCAAGCTGCGTGACTACATCCAGAACAACCTTCATGTCGAAGGCGATCTGCGTCGCGATGTGCAGCAGAACGTGAAGCGCCTCATGGAGATCGGTTGCTACCGAGGCCTGCGTCATCGTCGCGGCCTGCCCGTTCGCGGTCAGCGCACGCACACGAACGCACGCACCCGCAAGGGTCCGCGTAAGCAAATCGGCGGCAAGAAGAAGTAGTGAGGTAGCGTAAATGGCTCAGAAGAAAAACGTGCGCACGCGCATCAAGCGTTCCGAGCGTAAGAACATCGCCACTGGCGCTGCGCATATCAAGTCCACGTTCAACAACACCATCGTCAGCATCACCGATCCTCAGGGCAACGTGATCGCGTGGCAGTCTGCCGGCACCGTCGGCTTCAAGGGCTCCCGTAAGTCCACCCCGTTCGCAGCGCAGATGGCCGCTGAGGCCTGCGCCAAGACGGCGATGGAGCACGGCCTGCGCAAGGTCGCAGTGTACGTGAAGGGCCCCGGCTCCGGCCGCGAGACGGCTATCCGCTCGCTGCAGGCCGCTGGTCTGGAAGTTTCCAGCATTCAAGACTGCACACCCATCCCGCACAACGGTTGCCGTCCGCGCAAGCGTCGTCGCGTGTAACTGAAAGGATCTAACATTATGGCTCGTTATACTGGAGCTGACTGCAGGCTGTGCCGCCGCGAAGGTGCGAAGCTGTTCCTGAAGGGCGACCGCTGCTACACCGATAAGTGCGCTATGGAGCGCCGCTCCTACGCCCCCGGCGAGGCCGGCCGCAAGCGCGTGAAGGAAAACGAATACTTGATCCAGCTGCGTGAGAAGCAGAAGACCAAGCGCATCTACGGCGTCCTGGAGAAGCAGTTCCGCGCCTACTACGACATTGCTTCCCGCAAGCAGGGCGTCACGGGCGAGAACTTGCTGGTCATCCTGGAGACCCGCCTGGATAACGTCGTGTACCGCCTGGGCTTCGCCAAGTCTCGCGCCGAGGCTCGTCAGCAGGTCCGTCATGGTCACATCCATGTGAATGGCCGCCGCGTCGACATCCCCTCGTTCCGCGTGCGCCCCGGCGACCTGATCTCCGTCGCCCCCAAGGCTAAGGAGATGCTGGTCATCAAGAGCGCTCTCATCAGCAATGAGCGCGTTCAGGTGCCTGCTTGGCTCGAGGTTGACATCGAGAAGCTGCAGGGCAGCGTGCTCGCCCTGCCGCAGCGCGATCAGATCGATCTGGACATCCGCGAACAGCTCATCGTCGAACTTTACTCGAAGAACTAATCGCCGCGCAGTAAGGAGGCTTGCACAACATGACAGAGTTCATGAGGCCGACGGTAACCACGGAAGAGGTCAACGATACCGTAGCGCGTTTCATTGTGGAGCCGCTGGAGCGTGGTTATGGCTACACGCTCGGCAACTGCATGCGTCGCGTTCTGCTTTCGTCGCTTGACGGTGCCAAGGCAACCGCCATCCAGATCGAAGGCGTGCAGCACGAGTTCACCACCGCGGAGGGCGTTATCGAGGACATCACCGATATCGTCCTGAACGTGAAGGGCCTGGTCTTCGCTGCTCTCAACGACGAGGTTGAGGAGGCTACCGCCCACGTGAAGATCGACGGCCCCTGCACGGTCACGGGCGCCGATCTGGAAGTGCCCACCGAGTTCACGCTGGTCAATCCGGAGCATGTCATCGCGACGGTCGCCGATGGCGGCACGCTCGACATGACCATCCGCATCGGCGTGGGCCGCGGCTACGTGTCCGCCGAGCGCAACAAGCGCACCGAGGACCCGATCGGCGTCATCCACGTCGACTCGCTGTTCTCGCCCGTGCGCCGTTGCACGCTCAACGTGACCGACACCCGCGTGGGCCAGCGCACCGACTACGACAAGCTGGTGCTGGAAGTTGAGACCGATGGCAGCATCGTGCCCACCGAGGCCGTTTGCCGTGCCGCCAACATCATCAACCAGTACATGGGCGCATTCCTGAGCCTGTCCGACAACTCGGACGAGGAAGAGGGCGAGGTCCCGTCCATCTTCGCTCCCGAGGGCCAGGAGACCAACGCCGAGCTTGACAAGCAGATCGAGGATCTGGACCTGTCGGTTCGTTCGTACAACTGCCTGAAGCGCGCCGGCATCCATTCCGTGCGCCAGCTGGTCGAGTTCTCCGAGAACGATCTGCTGAACATCAGGAACTTTGGTGCGAAGTCCATCGAGGAAGTGAAGGACAAGCTCATTTCCATGGACCTCAACTTGAAGCAATAGGAGATACGAGATCATGAGACATTACAAGAAGGGGCGCAAGCTGGGCACCGACTACAGCCACACCAAGGCTATGAAGCGCAGCCTGGTGACCTCGCTGCTGATGAACGACCGCATCAAGACGGTCGAGTCGCGCGCCAAGGAGATTCGTCCCGACGTTGACAAGATCATCACCTGGGCGAAGAAGGGCGACCTGCATTCCCGTCGCCTTGCCATCGCCTACCTGGGCGGCAAGAAGGAAGTTGTCCGCGAGATCTTCGAGAAGGTCAAACAGGGCATGTTCCAGGACCGCCAGGGCGGATACACCCGCATCATCAAGCTCGGTTTCCGCAAGGGCGACAACGCTCCCATGGTCATCATGGAGCTTGTGACCGAGCCTGTGGCCAAGAAGGCCGACGAGAAGCCCGCCAAGAAGGCTGCTCCGAAGAAGGCCGCTAAGGAAGAGGCCGAGGCTAAGGCTGAGGAGGCTGCCGAGGAAGTTGAGGAGGCTCCTGCTGAGGAAGCCGCCGAGGCAACCGAGGAAGCCCCCGCGGAGGAGAAGACCGAGGAGAAGTAACCTCGCCTGCTCATAGCTGATTGAGAAGTCCCGACCGGATTTTCGGTCGGGACTTTTTTATTCCATGGGGCGATATGGCATACTTCCAATCATGAATATCAGGATAAGCACCTACATAGCAGGCGATTCGCCTCTGCATGCCTGCGATGCACGGGTGAAGACACTCCTGCTTCTGACGTATTCGATCACGTTGTTCCTAATCCAAAGCTGGTGGGCACTTGCCGTGTGCGCTGCCGCGTTCGGCGCCGCCTTAGCCGCCGCGCGCATTGCACCGGGGCGCTTGCTGTTTTTATCCGTCCCCTTGATGGTCATCGCCGGATGCGCCATCGTCTTCAACGCGTTTTCCTTCGATGCCGAAGCGGCGGCTCGTGCGACAGGCCCGGGCGGTTTGGGAGCGGTTTCCTCCGGGATCCTGCAAGATACCCCGTCGTTGACCATCGCCGGGTCGTTTGGATTCGTGCCGGCCGGATTTGCACGCGGGTGCTTCTACGCGGTACGCATCGTTCTTTTGGTGGTTGCGAGCCTGTTGGTGAGCTTCACCACCACCTCAACCGATTTGACCGCTGCATTCTCCAGCTTTCTACGGCCCCTGCGCCGATTGCATGTGCCGGTGGACGATGCGGCGTCGGTCCTTTCCGTTGCGCTGCGCTTCATCCCGCTGGTCGCGGAGGAGTTGGGGCGCATCCACGATGCGCAATGGTCGCGCGGCGCGGCATTTTCCGATGGCGGGCTGACGACGCGTCTCCGCGCATGGGCGACGGTTCTGATCCCGCTATTCGTAGGGATGTTCCGCCGTGCTGACAGCTTGGCGGTTGCCATGGATGCGCGCTGCTATGGAGCACCGGGCGTCGAACCCACATCGCTTGCCATCCGGCCTTTCACCGCGTCAAGCGCCGCGGTTCTCATAGCGGGCGTGGTCGCCTGCGTGGTGGTGACCGTGTTGGGGTAGAATGAGCGCAGTTGAGTTGGCTATGCTTGAGGAGGCATGCAATGAGCGTCATCATCGATGTGTTCGGTCGTGAAGTGCTGGATTCTCGCGGCAACCCCACCGTCGAGGTCGAGGTTGTGCTGGACGACGGCTCGTTCGGGAGGGCGGCGGTTCCCTCCGGTGCCTCCACCGGCGCATTCGAGGCTGTCGAGCTGCGCGACGGCGACAAGAACCGTTATATGGGCAAGGGCGTCCAAAATGCCGTCTCCCACGTGAACGGCGAGATCGCCGACGCCCTGGTGGGCGTCGAAGCGGGCGACCAGCGCACGATCGACGAGATCATGCTCGAGCTGGACGGCACCCACAACAAGGGCGCGCTGGGCGCCAACGCCATCCTGGGCGCATCGCTGGCCTGCGCGAAGGCCGCCGCTGATTCAGCGGACCTGCCCCTGTACAAGTACATCGGCGGCGTGAACGCCCATACGCTTCCCACGCCCATGATGAACATCCTCAACGGCGGCGTGCATGCCGACAACAACGTGGACTTCCAGGAGTTCATGGTCATGCCGGTTGGCGCCACGTCCTTCGCCGAGGCGCTGCGCTGGTGCGCCGAGATCTACCACACGCTGAAGAAGGTGCTGCATGACGCCGGCTTGGGCGGCGGCGTGGGCGACGAGGGCGGCTTCGCCCCGAACTTCGTCACCAACGAGGAGCCTCTGCAGTATCTGGTGAAGGCCTGCGAGCAGGCTGGATACGAGCCCGGCAAGGACATCATGTTCGCCATGGATCCGGCTTCCACCGAGTTCTACGACGCCGACAAGAAGAAGTACGTGCTGGCAGGCGAAGGGCGCGAGCTCACTAGCGACGAGATGGTCGACTATTGGGCCGCGCTGGTGGAGAAATACCCCATCATCTCCATCGAGGACGGTATGGCCGAGGAGGATTGGGATGGCTGGAAGAAGCTGACCGACCGCATCGGCGGCAAGGTGCAGCTGGTGGGCGACGACCTGTTCGTCACCAACTCCGAGCGCCTGGCGAAGGGCATCGAGCTGGGCTGCGCCAACGCCATTCTGGTGAAGGTTAACCAGATCGGCAGCCTCTCCGAGGCGCTTGACGCCATGGAGATGGCGAAGCGCGCCGGCTATGCCTGCATCGTCTCGCATCGCTCCGGCGAAACCGAGGACACCACCATCGCCGACCTGTCCGTCGCCACCAACGCCGGCCAGATCAAGACCGGCGCCCCCTGCCGTTCCGACCGCGTCGCCAAGTACAACCAGCTTCTCCGCATCGAAGAAGAACTCGACGGCGACGCCCTCTACTCCGGTTGGAGCGCGTTCTACAACATCAAATAGGGGAGTTTCGTCGGCATGGGGCCGACGAAACCGCTTGTTCGCTGAAAGGGCTTGAGGCATGCAGCCATGTCGCTTCGAGCTTTCCTTGCGCACTGAAGTACGCCATGGAAAGCCTTCGCGGCAACTCGACGCACCTCCGGCCCCTTCAGCCGTCTATGCTCTATCTTGACCTTCCTGCCGCAGCGAGCTGAACCGAACCGCGCGGTGCACGCACGACCCCTTAATCTGGGTGCTGGGCTTTTTGCATTGGGCGTGTATGAATCATCCTAAGAACGCTATAATGAACGAACGAGAAATGAATGCCGCTGGGGCGCTGCGCCCGGCGGCTCTTTACCGAAAGGGGTAGTTCATGGCGGAGATGATCTCGCTGGAAGAAGCGCGAGAGCTGGTTCTGTCGCAGGTGGAGCCGCTTCCCGTCGAAACGGTGGGCCTGCTCGATGCGGTGGGCCGCGTGTCCGCGGAAGATTTGAGAAGCGACATCGATGTGTCGCCGTTCGCCCATTCGGCGATGGATGGTTTCGCTTTGCGGGCTGCCGAGCTGGAGAACGCGACTGTCGAGGATCCGGTCGAGCTCGATGTCATCGCCGAGGTTGCTGCCGGCGAAACCTACGACGGTCCCATTGGCGAGGGCCAGTGCGTGCGCATCATGACCGGTGCTCCGCTGCCCGGCGCGGCAGATTCCGTGGTGAAGTACGAGATCGTCGGCGTGGTGTCCGGCGACGGCAAGCCCGGCAGCCGCGTCGCCTTCGATGCCCCCACTAAGCTGGGCTCCAATGTCCGCCAAGCGGGCGAGGAGGCCAAGGCGGGCGAGGTTGTCGTTTCCCGCGGCGAGGTGATCGGCTCCGCCGGCGCAGGCTTCCTCGCCGGCTGCGGCATCATCCAGGTGCCAGTGCACCGCCGTCCGCGCGTGGCGATCATCGCCATCGGCTCGGAGTTGCTCGATCCCACCGAGAAGCCCACGCCCGGCAAGATCCGCAACTCCAACAGCTATGCGCTGGCAGCTTGCGCACAGGCGGCAGGCGCCGTGCCCACCATCCTTCCTATCGTCCCCGACGACGAGGCGGCACTGGCGAAGGTGGTGTCCGACGCGACGTACGACTACGACTTCATCGTAACTAGCGGCGGCGCCTCTAACGGCGACTTCGACTTCATCAAGCCGGTTGTCGAGGAACTCGGCGAGCTGATGATGACCACCGTGAACATGCGCCCGGGCAAGGCGCAGACGTTCGGCGTGGTGAAGGGCACTCCCGTGTTCGGGCTGCCCGGCAATCCAGCCGCCGCTTACTGCGGTTTCGAGATGATCATTCGCCCCGCGCTGCGCAAGATGCAGGGCTACAGCTGCTTCGAGCGTCCGAAACTCATGGCCAAATTGGCGCGCGACACCAAGAAAAACGATGCACGCCGCCTGTTCCTTCGCTCCACGCTGCGCAAGGATCCCGAGGACGGCTACATCGTCGAGCCCGCGAAGAACCAGAGCTCGGGTCTGTTCGGTGTCATCCAACGCAGTAACTGCATGGCGGTTCTGCCGGAGGGTCAGGGCGGGCGCAGCGCCGGCGACCTGGTGGAGTGCGTCATCCTCGATGTTGCGGAAGAGACTGTTATCTAGCTGAAGGGGCTGCGAGTTCATCGGGGCCTCTCCTCCGGGGGCTGGAGCACCGAGCGTTCTTGCAGCATCGTTTCAGACGGGGAAGGAAAAAGTGCGGAAGGAGATCCGGGATGGCGGAACCTGTTTTGACGTTTGCGATAATCACGTGCTCGGACACTCGTAGCATGAAGGAAGATACGGCCGGCGCGGCCCTGGAGTCGCTCATCGCCGAGAGCGGTTGGGAGTGCAAGAACCATGTGGTGGTGAAGGACGAGCGCGCCGATATCTCCGCCGCCATCGTGGATGCCTGCGACAACCTGGATGTTGATATCGTCCTCACCTGCGGCGGCAGCGGTCTTTCGCTGCGCGACGTGACGCCTGAAGCAACGATGGACGTGTGCGAGCGCAACGTTCCCGGCATCGCCGAGGCGATGCGTGCGCATTCGCTGGCGATCACCCCGTTCGCCATGCTTTCCCGCGCGCTCTGCATGCAACGCGGGCGCCATCTGGTCATCAACCTGCCCGGCAGCGAGAAGGCTGCGCGCGAGAACTGGGAAGGCGTCGTTGCCGCGCTTCCGCATGCCGCCAAGATGATGGCAGGCGGCGGCCACTAGGCCTTGGCCGGCGCGGCGTGTGCCGCAGTCTCCTGATGCAAATCGTTTCGAAAGCACCCCGATATGGGGTGTTTTCGTTATCGGGCCAACGCCCGTCGGGCGAGGCGTTGGGGATGTTCGCCAGTGCTATACTGATGCCCGATTGACGGAAGAGGAGGCGCAGTGACCGAAGAAGAGCCGCTGAACGGGTTCACCGGGTTCGCACGGCGCAAGCCGGGCTTCATCCCGGCAAGCGTCAGCGTGGGTCATACACCGGTCGGCCCGAATGCTGCATCGCATGCCCGCTCCAACGTGGGCAACGGCCCTTCCACGAAATACCCGTTCAGCCCATCGAAGGTGAGCACGGTCGCGCAAGGCGCGTTCCAGTACGCGCGCGACCACGAGCGCGACGAGTCGGGCTCTCTCCAATTCGATCCGGATAAGCTGCGCACCATATCCGCCACCGATCGCCGTTGGGCATGGGTGGAGGTCGATCTGTCGGCGATCCGCCACAATGTTGCGCAGTTCCGCCGTCGCCTGAAAAGCGGAACGCGCCTGATGGCCGTCGTGAAGGCGGACGGGTACGGCCATGGCGCCGTGCAGGTGGCGCGCACGGCGCTCAGCGCCGGCGCGGAATGGCTGGGCGTCGCCACGGTGGACGAGGCCATCGCGCTGCGCGAGGCGCTGATCAATGCGCCCATCCTCGTCTTGTCCGAACCTCCCGCCACGACGGCGCCGCTTCTGCTCGCCTACAAGATCACCCCGGCGGTATACACGCCGGAGTTCGCCATCGCCTATGCCGAGACTGCCGATGAGTTCGGCTTGCGCGCCCCGTACCATCTGGCAGTTAACACCGGTATGAATCGCATCGGGGTGCGCCACGATCAGGTGATCGAGTTCATGACGCAAGTGGGCTTCCATCGCGCTCTCGATCTCACCGGCGTGTTCACCCATTTCGCCACGGCCGATTCGTCCGAGCTGCTCGACTTCCAGATCCAGGCGAAGCATTTCATTGAGGCGATCGCGGCGCTGCGTGCGTCGGGCATCAACCCGGGCATCGTCCACTGCGCCAACACCGCCGCCGGCGCACGCTTCGGCGACATCCAATTCGACATGGCGCGTCTGGGCATCTCGATGTACGGCCTGCATGCTTCCGACGCCACGCGGCCCTTGATGGACCTGCGCCCTGCCATGAGCGTGCACGCGCGTATCGCCGATGTGCGCACGGTGCCGTTGGGCGAAGGCGTGAGCTACGGTTTGGAATATCGCAGCCCCGGCAGCGTGAAGATCTGCACCCTGCCCCTAGGGTACGCCGACGGACTGTCCCATGGGCTGTCGGGCCGCTGCGACGTGATCCTCGATGGACGACGCTGCCGCCAGGTGGGCCGGATCTGCATGGACATGTGCATGTTCGAGGTCGACATGCGCATATACGGCACGCGCCGCCGTCTGGACCCGCAGATCGGCGACGAGGTGCTGCTGGTGGGGCGCCAGGGCAACGCCGAGATCGCCCTTGACGAGCTTGCCGACACCCTGGGCACCATCAATTACGAACTGGCATGCGGCTTCGGGATGCGCTTGCCGAAGGTGTATAAATAGAGACCAATCGCGAGTTCCGCACTGCGAGTCCTCTGGCTGGGGTGCGCTGCCGGGTGCGGGAGAGGAGGCCGCGACAATGCATAAACCGCATATCCCTTTGGATCAGATCCGCGCCGAGGTGGCGGCATGCCACCGCTGCCCACTGGCCGGCGGGCGCACACAGACGGTGTTCGGCGACGGCAACCCCGAAGCTCGCGTGCTCATCGTGGGGGAGGCTCCCGGTAAGAACGAGGACCTGCAGGGTATCCCTTTCGTGGGCGCTGCGGGCAAATACCTCAACGAGCTGCTAGGCATCGCCGGGCTTGCGCGCGAGGACGTGTTCATCGCCAACGTGCTGAAATGCCGTCCCCCCGGAAACCGCGATCCGCGTGTGGAGGAGATCGAGTGCTGCACGCCGTTTCTGCGCGAGCAGACGCGCACCATCGACCCGGAATTCATCGTGACGCTGGGCAACTTCGCCACCAAGTTCATCTTGAAGACCGAAGTGGGCATCACGCGCATGCACGGTAAGTTGCAGATGGCCGGCAAGTTCAAGGTGTTCCCTATCTTCCACCCCGCCGCTGCGCTGTACGACAGCAGCAAACGCGTGGCGCTGGAGGATGATTTCGCCACGCTGGGGGAACTGCTGCGTCAGTCGGAACAGGACGCTTCCGCTCCTGCCGCACGGTAGCGGCCCCGACCTCGTCCGTTCGGCTCGAAGCGGGCGGCAGATGTCTCCCGCCACCAGAAAAACCCGCCGTCGACATGCGGAAAGGGCGGGGCGGGAAGCCTGCGCCCCGCGCGTTGCTATACTGTGCCCAATCCCAATGACAGAAGACGACACGAGGGGGTCGTGCCTGTGTATCCCATCGAACAGGTAGAACGGCTGAACGCCGAGGTGACGCGCATGGTGGTGCGCGCGCCGGAAATCGCCAAGAAGATCAAGCCCGGGCAGTTCATCATGCTGCGCATCGACGAGCATGGCGAGCGCATTCCGCTGACCATGAACGCATGCGACCCGGAGGCGGGAACCGTCACCATCGTGTTCCAGGCTGTGGGCGCCACCACCATGCATCTCGCCACGCTGAAGGCAGGCGACGCGCTGTTGGACTTCGCCGGCCCTTTCGGCAACCCCACCGAGCTCGAGGGCGTGAAACGCGCCTGCGTCATCGGCGGCGGTCTGGGCACCGCCATCGCCTACCCCCAGGCGAAATGGCTGCACGATCATGGCTGCGAAGTGGACGTGATCACGGGCTTCCGCAACAAGGATCTCATCCTATTCGAGGACGAGCTGGCAGCCTGCTCTTCGTGGCATAAAGTGATGACCGACGACGGTTCCAACGGTAACAAAGGCGTGGTTACAGCGCCGCTGCAGGAACGCATCGACGCCGGTGCGGATTATGACTTGGTACTGGCGGTGGGTCCTGTGATCATGATGAAGTTCGTGGCGCTCACCACCAAGCCGCACGGCATCAAAACGCTGGTCTCCATGAATCCCATCATGATCGACGGAACGGGCATGTGCGGCGGATGTCGCGTGAAGGTGGGCGGCGAATACAAGCACGCCTGCGTCGACGGCCCCGATTTTGACGGGCATCTGGTCGATTTCGACGACGCGATGCACCGTGGCGTGATGTACCGCGATTTCGAAACCGCTGCGCGCGAAGCGGCGGCGGGCAAGTACGCTAGCGAGGCGCGCGACTGCGACGTTGCCGCTTCCGCAACCAAGAAGGAGGCGTAGGGTCCATGGCGCGCGCAAGCTACGAGACCAACAAGCAGCAGGAGAAGACGCCCATGCCCGAGCTGGACCCCGCCCAACGCGCGGCCTGCTTCGATGAGGTGGCGTGCGGCTACACCGCCGAAGATGCCGTCAACGAGGCGCGCCGCTGCATCCAGTGCCCGAAGGCGCCCTGCGTGGGCGGCTGCCCGGTGGGCGTGCCCATCCCGCAGTTCATCGAGCAGGTGGCGCATGGCAACTTCGCCGAGGCGTATGCGCTGGTGAAGGATGCGAACGCGCTGCCCGCTATCTGCGGGCGCGTGTGCCCGCAGGAGACGCAGTGCGAGGGCGTGTGCACGCGGGGCCGTAAGGGCGAGCCGGTGGGCATCGGGCGCCTGGAGCGCTTCGTGGCCGACTGGGCCATGCAGAACCCCGACGCCTGCGCTATGGCAGGCGCGGACGCCCCCGAGGAAGAGGTGTCCCCGCACGACTTGGAAGGCAAGCGCGTTGCGGTGGTGGGCTCGGGTCCGGCATCGCTCACCTGCGCAGGCGAGCTTGCCAAGCGCGGCTGCCAGGTGCATATCCTCGAGGCGCTGCACGAGGCCGGTGGCGTGCTGACCTACGGCATCCCCGAGTTCCGCCTGCCGAAGGACCTGGTGAGGCGCGAAGTGTCCCAGCTGGCAGATCAGGGCGTCGAGTTCGAGATGAACGCATTGGTGGGCAAGCTCTACAGCATCGACGAGTTGCTTGACGAGCGCGGCTACGACGCGGTGTTCATCGGCACCGGCGCAGGGCTTCCCAGCTACCTGGGCATCGAAGGCGAGGGTCTCAACGGCGTGATGACCGCCAACGAGCTGCTCACGCGCGTGAACCTGATGAAGGGCTACCGCTTCCCCGAATACGACACGCCGGTGTATGCCGGCAAGAAGTGCGTGGTTTCCGGCGGCGGCAACGTCGCCATGGATGCTGCGCGCACGGCGCTTCGCCTGGGGGCGGAAGTGCATGTGGTGTACCGCCGCAGCATGGAGGAGATGCCCGCCCGCGCGGAGGAGATCCACCACGCGCAGGAGGAAGGCGTCATCTTCGATCTGCTGTGCAACCCGGTGCGCATCATCGGCAACGACGACGGCTGGGTAACCGGCGTGGAGTGCATCCGCATGGAGCTTGGCGAGCCGGACGACTCCGGGCGTCGCCGCCCTGTCCCGGTGGAAGGCAGCGAGTACATCATCGATGCCGACATGATGGTCGTCGCCATCGGCTCGAGGACCAACCCGCTCATCGCGCAGACCACGCCCGGGCTGGAGGTCACCTCCCGCAACCTGGTGGTGGCAGACGAGAAAACCGGTGCGACGTCGAAGCCTGGCGTGTTCGCCGGCGGCGATACCGTTATCGGCGCCGCGACGGTCATCTTGGCGATGGGCGCGGGCAAGCGCGCCGCTGCCGGAATCGCCGACTACCTGCTGGGGGAATAGCACCGCCCCTTCCCAATGCGATGTTTCCCGAACCCGTCGGGCTATCCCGGCGGGTTCGCTGTATCAAGTGAAAGGCAAGCCATGGAATTCGATCCCATCGCCTACATCAACACGCCGCGTTGGCAGGAGTCGCGCCTGGGGCTCGAACGCATAGCGGAGCTGCTCGACCGGCTGGGAAGGCCGCAGGACCGTCTGCGGTTCGTGCACGTTGCCGGCACCAACGGCAAGGGGTCGGTGTGCGCCTACCTTGCAAACATCTTGCAGGCGGCAGGATACCGCACCGGGCTGTTCACCAGCCCGTACATCGAACGGTTCGAGGAGCGCATTCGTGTGGACGGCGCCATGATCGGCGATGACGACCTGCGCGAGGTCACGTGGGAGGTGCGCCGCCATGCCGAGGCCATGGCAGGGGAAACCGGCGAGCATCCCACCGAATTCGAGCTGATGACCGCCGTGGCGCTCGAGCATTTCGCGCGGAGCGGCTGTGACATCTGCGTGCTGGAAGTGGGACTGGGCGGCAGGCTGGATTCCACCAATGTGATCGAGGCCCCGGAGGTCTGTGTCATCGCGCGCATCGGGCTGGACCACACGGCGGTTCTGGGAAACACTCTGGAGAAGATCTCAGCCGAGAAGGCGGGGATCGTGAAGGACGGCTGTCCAGTGGTGTCGTGGCCGCAGGATCCCGCGGCGATGGCGGTGGTCGAGCAGGCGGCGCGCGAGCATGGTTGCCCGTTGCGGGTGCCTGATTTCTCCCAGTTGGAAGAAGGATCCGTCACCTGGCCGGATGTCGAAAGCGGCAGTGCCTTGGCCGATGCCGGGCAAGCTGCTCGCCGACCGCGGCGCATGCTTTCGTATAAAGGGTTCGGAAACCTGGTGACCGGACTGATCGGCTCCTACCAGCCCTGCAACGCCGTGCTCGCCCTCGAGGCGGCCGAAGCGCTGCGCGAAAAAGGATGGGATATCCCCGACGAAGCCGTGCGCAGCGGCATCGCGGCGACGCGCTGGCCGGGGCGTTTCGAGGTAGTGGAAGGAGGCGCGTCGCCCGAAGGGTTCGCCATCGTGGTGGATGGCGGCCACAACCCCCAAGGCGCCCGGGCGCTCGCCGAATCGCTTGCCGAGGTGTTCCCCGGTCGCAAGGCGGTGTTCGTCATCGGCGTATTGGAGGATAAGGACTATCCGCTCATGTTGGAGGAAGTCCTGCCGCTGGGCAGCGCCTTTTTGTGCGTGACGCCCGACAGCCCGCGCGCCCTTTCCGCCGAGAAGCTGGCGCGCGCCATCCGCTGGACGGGGCAGGACATGCTCGGTTGCTCGGCCTGTCTGAACCCCATCGCTGCCGATTCCTTCGAGGACGCCGTGCGCCGTGCGCGCGAGCTGGCGGGCTCGGATGGGCTCATCTGCGCGTTCGGCAGTCTATATTCGGTGGGGAGCGTCAAATCCGCCATTCACGCCACGAAGGTCGCGCAATAAGAAACGCTCCGGCTTGTGCCGGAGCGTTTCTTATTGGGAAGAGGTTTCTTCCGGGCGAGTTACTCCTTGGGGACCAGCTTGCCGTAGCCGCCGTTTTTGCGGCGGTAGATAACGTTCACGTTGCCGCTGTCGCGGTCGGTGTACACGAAGAAGTCATGGTCGAGCAGGTCGATCTGGACCAGCGCTTCCTCCTCGGTCAAGGGTTCGAATTCGATTTCCTTAACACGCAGGATGGCGTCGTCGGCGGAGAGCTCTTCCATCAACGCGTCGAAGTCGACATCGCCGGATGCATTCGGAGCTCCGGCGGCGACCTTGTCGGTTGCGCGCACCTTGCGATCGACGACCTTGGTCTTGTACTTGCGCAGCTGGCGCACCACCTTGGCGGCGGCGACGTCGATGGCGGCGTACATGTCCTCCTCGCGTTCTTCCACGTGGATGACATGGCCCTTCGTGTGCAACGTGACCTCGCACGTGGCTGGGGTCGGGTTGGCCGGGTTCTTCTCGACCGACAGCACGACTTCGGCGTCGAGCGGATTTATGTCCATGACCTTCATGGAGTTGCCGATCTTCTCTTCGGCGTATTGGCGCAGTGCATCGGTTACAGTCATTTTGCGTCCGGCGACGGTAATGGCCATGAGATCACCTCTTACCTCGTAACGAATAAAAAAGCAGCTGTGGAAAGGGCCGTTTCCCTCCGCCGCGTGCGGGAGGGCGTATGCTCTTCAGGCACGATCGGGGCGGGCTCCTTTCAACTTGCTGCATGTTTAGTCTAGCGCAAAACCACCTGTTGTGCGGGTTGTTTTTGCAATGTTACTCAACGGGGAACAAGAAACGTATCCGCAGGTGAATAGGGGAATACGCCACGCGTCCGCGTGTGTCCATGCGCCGTTGGAGGCAGGGTGCGCGCTGCCTCCTTGCAGCGCTCGTGCTATGATCTGTGGAAACCTTCGATGTTAGGCGGCCGTATGACCGACAATCTGTTCATCGATGAGGTGCAGGGGCATCAGAAACGCTATCGCAAGCTCATCGACTTCACCCATTCGACCACGCGTGCGGCGTTCGTCATGCTGTTGGCTGCCGTCGCGGCAGTGATCATCGCCAACACCGCGGCGTTCGAGCCTTTCGAGGAAGCGCTCCACTTGGAGGTGGGCGTGTTCCTGGGCAGCGGCACAGCGAGCATGTCGGTGGCGCATGTAATCAACGATCTGTTCATGGCGCTGTTCTTCCTGCTAGTGGGCCTTGAGATCAAGTACGAGATGACGGTGGGCGAGCTCACCAACATCCGCCAGGCCATCCTGCCCATCATGGGCGCTGTCGGAGGCGTGCTAGCGCCCATCGGCGTGTACCTGGCATTTAACGCGGCCAATCCCGAAACCGCGTTCGGCTGGGGCGTCCCCACCGCGACCGACATCGCGTTCGCCCTGGGCATCCTTGCCCTGCTGGGCGATCGCGTCCCGAGCGGGGTCCGCGTATTCCTGAGCACCCTCGCTGTCGCCGACGACATTATCGCCATCCTGGTCATTGCCGTGTTCTATGGGCATGCGCCTTCCCTTGCGTGGCTGGCTGCCGCGGCGGTGGTGCTTGCGGTGCTTATCGCCATGAACCGCGCGCATGTGTACGCGCTCGTCCCCTACCTGCTGGTGGGTGCGGTGCTGTGGTACTGCGTGCTGATGTCGGGCGTTCACGCCACCATCGCCGGCGTGCTGCTGGCCTTCACCATCCCTACCGGCTCGCGTGTCAACCTGCATAGCTTCATGGACTGGTCGGGCGAGAAGGTGCGCCAGGCGCGGGAAGCGTTCGAGCCCGACGCCCCTCTGCTTGGCCAGGGCGACTATCTGAAGACGGTGAAAATTCTCAGTCGCGTGTCGCGCCAGGTGGTGCCGCCGGCCATCCGCTTGGAACACCGCCTGCATCCTTGGGTGTACTTCGCGGCGCTTCCGCTGTTCGCCCTCACTAATGCCGGCGTGCGCTTCGTCGACGTCGACCCTGCGGCGATCTTCTCCGACCCGGTGCTCTACGGCGTGCTGCTGGGTCTGCTGCTGGGCAAGCCGGCGGGCATCATGCTCATGAGTTTCCTCACGGTGAAGACGAAGGCGGCGCGGTTGCCACAGGGCGTCACGTGGATGCACATGCTGGGTGCGGGCATCCTGGGCGGCGTGGGATTCACCATGGCAATTTTCGTGGCCAACCTCGCCTACGCCGATCCAGCGCACATCGCCACCGCGAAGATGGGCATCCTGCTTGCTTCCCTCATCGCGGGGGTGGCGGGCTTTCTGTTTCTCTTCGTGCAGGCGAGGCGCGCTCCGCGTGGCGAGGGGGCCGGCTTTCCCGAAGGAGCGCCATCCGAACGCTAGCGCTTTCGGCGGTGCGCTATACTTTTGCAAGAAAACCTTCGCAGTTGCTGCGTTTCGGGTTTCGAGGTTGACGGACGATAGGGAGGTCCCATGGAGTCTGCTGCAATTGTTCTGGCTGCCGGTGCCGGCACCCGCATGAAGTCCCGCAAGCCGAAGGTGGCGCACGAGGTCTTGGGCAAGCCCATGGTGCGCTGGGTGGTGGACGCCGCCCGCGAGGCCGGCCTCACGCGCATCGTTACCGTGGTCGGGCACGAACGCGACCAGGTGATCCCTCTGGTGCAAGACGACACGGAAATCGCCGAGCAGTATGTGCGCCGCGGAACTGCCGACGCTGTGAACTCTTGCCGCGAGCAGCTGGGAGACTTCGACGGTTCGGTCGTGGTCCTGTCCGGTGACTGCCCGCTCATCACGGCTTCCACCATTCGCAAGCTCGTCTCCATGCGCGAGCGCTCCGGCGCTGCCGTGGTGGTGCTCACCATGAACCTCGACGACCCCACCGGTTACGGGCGCATCGTGCGCGACGGTGCGGGCGAGGTCGAGCGCATCGTCGAGCAGAAGGACGCCAACGAGGCGGAGGCTGCCATTACCGAATGCAATTCCGGGTTTTACTGCTTCGACGGCAAGGCGCTGTTCGACGCCCTCCTGAAGGTGAGCAACGACAACGCCCAAGGCGAGTTCTACCTCACCGACGTGCTGTACATCTGCCGTGAGGCGGGCCGCTCGGTGCTGGCGCTTCCCGCCGACGATCCGGCAGAGTGCCTGGGCGTGAACTCTCGCAGCCAGTTGGCACAGGCCACTAAGCAGTTGCAGCATCGCATCAATCAGCGCCTTATGGACGAAGGCGTCACCATGACCGATCCCGACATGGTGTGGGTCGGCCCCGACGCCAAGGTCGCCCGCGATGTCGAACTTCTGCCCCTTACCTTCCTGTACGGAAAGACCAGCGTTGGCGAGGGCAGCGTGGTCGGGCCGAACACCCGCCTTGTCGACACCGCGGTGGGGCGCGGATGCACCGTCGACGAGACCATCGCCTACGAGTCGGCCATCGATGACGGCGCCACCTGCGGTCCACGCGCCTACCTGCGACCCGGCGCTCATCTGTGCGAAGGGGCCAAGGCGGGTACGCACGTGGAGATCAAGAAATCCACCATCGGCAGGGGCTCCAAGGTCCCGCACCTCAGCTACATCGGCGATGCGCTCATCGGCGAGGGCGTGAATATCGGCGCCGGTTCCATCACTTGCAACTACGACGGCGCGAGGAAGCATTCCACCGTCATCGGCGATGGGGCGTTCATCGGCAGCAGCACCATGATGGTGGCGCCGGTCAGCATCGGCGCGGGCGCCATCGTGGGCGCCGGGTCGGTCATTACCGAGGACGTGCAGGCGGATGCGCTGGGCATCGCGCGCGCTGAGCAGACCGAGGTGGAAGGCTGGGCAGAGAAGAAGCGCGCCCGCTTGGGCCTGTTCAGCAGGAAAAAGTAAACGCGGTAGAACATGGGGATCTGGCATGCTTTGCGCATGTCGGACTGAAATCCCGCTACAATAGGGCCTGCATTCGCAAGCACGAGTGCAGGCCTTTATCATTTCGCGAAACGAAGGAGCGCGCATTATGGCGGAAGAGAGAAGCATCGCCCTGTTCTCCGGTTCGGTGAACCCCGGGCTGGCCGATGACATTTCCAAGGAGCTTGGCGTGCCGCTGGGTAACGTGAAGCTGGAGAAGTTCGCCAACGGCGAGATCTACGCGCGCTATCAGGAAAGCGTTCGCGGCAAGGAAGTGTTCCTTATCCAGTCCGTGTGCTGCGGCTCGGGCATGGACGTCAACGACGCCCTCATGGAGTTGCTCATCATGGCGGATGCCGCAAAGCGCGCTTCCGCCCACAACGTGTCCGCTGTCATCGCGCATTACGGCTACGCGCGCCAGGATCGCAAGGCCGCTCCGCGCGAGCCCATCACCGCCAAGCTGGTGGCTGACCTTCTGGAAGCGGCTGGTGTGGATAACGTCATCACCATCGACCTGCACCAGGATGCCATCCAGGGCTTCTTCAACATTCCGGTGAACCATATGACTGCCATGGGTATCTTCGTGGATTACTACAAGAGCATGGGTCTAGACCCTGACGACGTGGTTGTCGTGTCTCCTGACGTGGGACGCGCCAAGGCCGCCAAGAAGTTCTCCACCATGCTCGATTGCGATATCGCCATCATGCACAAGGATCGTCCGAAGCATAACCAAGCAGAGATCACCGCGCTGATTGGCGACGTCACCGGCAAGATCTGCATCCTCAACGACGACATGATCGACACCGCCGGTTCGCTGGTGGCAGCTGCAAGCACGCTGAAGGCGAAGGGCGCTGCCAAGGTGCTCGCCTGCGCCACGCACGGCCTGTTCAGCGGCCCCGCTTACGACCGCATCGAGAATTCCTGCATCGAGCAGGTGCTGGTCACCAACGCCGTCCCGGTGCCGCTCGAGCGCCAAACGGGCAAGATCAAGGTGATGTCGTTGGGACCTCTGTTCGCCCAGACCATCCAGAACGTCTACGCGAACGGATCGGTTGCTTCCCTGTTCGAGTAGGGGTAGTCTGGAATTCGCGCCCTTCTGCGTCTTGCGGAAGGGCTTTTTGCTAGAGGAGGGGCATGTATCTGATAGTGGGCCTGGGGAATCCGGGCGAGGAGTACGCGCACACGCGGCACAACGCCGGGTTCGACACGGTGGATCTCATCGGCGGGGAGGTGGGCGCGCGCTACTGGAAAACCGAGTGCGGCGCGCTTACCGCCAAGGGGGCCTACCATGATATCGACGTGGTGCTTGCCAAGCCGCAAAGCTATATGAACACGTCCGGAGGCCCGGTGAAGCAGCTGTGCAACGCCTACGGCGCGAGCCCCGACCACCTGATCGTCATCCATGACGAGCTGGACATCGCTCCCGGCACCATCCGCGTGAAGTTTGGCGGCGGGCATGCCGGGCACAATGGGCTGCGCTCCATCTGCGACAAGCTGGGAACGCGCGATTGGTTCCGCGTGCGTTGCGGCATCGGGCGCCCGCCGGGGCGCATGAATGTCGCCGACTACGTGCTCTCACTGCCCAAGAAGGAGGCAGCGGAGGAATTCGAGCATGCTTGCGACTTGGCATGCCGGGCAACGCTGTACCTCATCGAGCATGGGCTCGAGAAAACGCAGCAGAAGTTCAATTAGGCGGAACGGAGGGTGCCGTGGCGAGCATGATCAAATCGGAACGTGGGCAGGTGTACGCCCTGTTCGCCATCGTCGTGCTGGTGTGCGCATTCGGTTCGCTCACGCAGACCGTCATGAATGCGATGCTCGGCGGCGTCGAGGCGGATCTGGGGGTGGATGCCGCGCTCGGGCAATGGCTCACCACAGTGTACATGCTGGTGTTGGGCATCACGGTGCCGCTGGTCACGTTTCTCTCCCTGAAAATGTCTACGCGCAGCCTGCTGTTCTTGGTGCTGGGCGTGTTCTTTGCCGGTTCGCTTGTCGCCTATGTAGCGCCGAATTTTCCCATGCTGGTGATTGCGCGCGTGATGCAGGCGTTCGCGGCGGGTATCACGTTACCGCTGGTGCAGTCTATCGCCATGATGCGCTTCCCGAAAGGACAGAACGGCACCGCCATGGGCATCGCGGGCATAGCCATGGGCTTCGCGCCCAACATCGGCCCCACCATCGGCGGCGCGCTGGTTGATTCCCTGGGGTGGCGCAGCTTCTTCCTCATCCTGATGGTAGCGCTGGCTGTGCTGTTCGTGCTTTCGATCCTTCTGGTGGAATTCGAGGGCACGCCCGAGCGCGATGCATCGCTGGATGTGCCTTCGTTCCTGCTTTCCACTTGCGGCTTGGGCGGGCTGCTGTTGAGTTTTTCCAACGCGTCGAGCATGAGCTTGGCAAGCCCTGCGGTGTGGGCGCCCGCCCTGGTGGGAGCTGTGTTCTTGGTGGCATTCGTGCTGCGCCAGAATTGCGTGGAGCATCCGCTCATCAACATGCGCATCTTCCAGTCGGCGCGATTCCGCGCAAGCTTCGTCATCCAGAACTGTCTATTCGGGTCGTTTATGGGCATCACGCTCATCGTTCCGCTGTACGTGCAGGGGCTGTGCGGCGGTACCGCGCTGGAAGCGGGCTTGGTGTTCATCCCCGCCACCATCTTGGCCATCGTGTTCAATCCGCTGGCGGGCATCCTCGCAGATAAGATAGGGCCCCGTCCGGTGACCATCGCGGCGGGCTGCTTGCTGTTCGCAGGGGCCGTTTCCATGGCGTTCGCGGATGCGAGCACGCCGCTGTGGCTCCTCACCATCATGCAGACGGTGCGCGGCATAGGCGTGAGCTCGCTCATCGGGCCCCTTAACTCGTGGGGCATGTCCCAGCTGCCGCCGCAGATCATGATGGACGGCAGTGCGTTCTTCGCCTGCATCCGCCAGGCATGCGCGTCGTTCGGCACCGCGCTCATGGTGTTCGCCATCTCGGCGTTGGGGGTAAGCGCCGTCGGCGCGCCGGTGGCGTTGGGCTACCAGGTGGCGTTCGGGTTTTCCGCGGTGCTGGCGCTGTGCGTGCTGGTGGGCGCGGTGTGGAAGGTGCGCTAAGCGCGCACGCCGTCAGAGCGGTGCTGCGGGTTGCGGCTTCGGGAAGCTAGCCTACCGCCGTTACTCGTCGAGCGCTTCGGCTGCTTTCAGCCACTCCTCTTCCAAGGCATCGAGCTGAGCCTGCAGGTCGTCTATCTTCTTCTGACATGCGCCCAAGGCGATGAAATCCGACGGATCGGCTTCTGCCATTTCCTGACGGGCGGCTTCGATCTTGCCCTTCATCGTTTCCATCTTGCGCTCGGCGGAGGCCATGGCCTTGCGTAGCGTGCGGATCTCCCCGCCGCTCAGGCGTTTTTCGTCGGGTGGTTTCGTCTCGTCTTTCGCGGGGGATGTCGGCGAGGAGGCCGACTTGGCGGCGCGGCGCGGCGCGGCAAGCTGCAGGTATTCGTCAATGCCGCGGGGCAGATGGCGCAGTTTGCCGTCCATCAGCGCGAACTGGTGGTCGGTCACGCGCTCCATCAGGTAACGGTCGTGCGTCACCAGCAGCAAGGTGCCGGGCCAACCGTCGAGCAGGCCTTCGACGGCGGCGAGCATGTCGGTGTCCAGGTCGTTGCCGGGCTCGTCGAGGATGAGCACGTTGGGTTCGTCTAGCAGGATGAGCATCAGGGCAAGGCGGCGTTTTTGGCCGCCGGAGAGGTCTTCGACCGGCTCGTTCAAGTCGTCGCGCGTGAACTCCAGGCGCTCGAGAAGCTGGGCGGGGGTCATCTCCTTCCCGTCGAGCATGGTGCGCCGCCCGTAGCGTCCGATGACTTCGCGCACGCGATCGCCCTTGAATTTCATTAGCTCGTCCAGATGCTGAGAGAGCACGGCGAAGCGTACCGTCTTGCCGATCTTCACGGTTCCGGAGGTGGGCTGCTGCAGGCCTTGGATGGTGCGCAGCAGCGTGGTCTTGCCGGCGCCGTTGCCGCCTACGATGCCGTAGCGGTCGCCCGGGCCGATGATCCAGTCGATGCCGTCGAGCACTTTCTTGCCGTCGAACTCGACGCTCACCTGCTTCAGCTCAACCACCTGTTTGCCCAGGCGCGCCATGGCCATGCGTTTGAGTTCCAGGGGGTTGCGCAGCTCGGGCACGTCGGCGATAAGCGCCTGGGCGGCTTCCACGCGAAACTTCGGCTTGGTGGAGCGGGCTTTCGCACCGCGAGCCAACCAGGCGAGCTCGCGCCGCAACGTATTTTGGCGTTTCTCCTCGGCCAGTGCCGCGACGCGTTGGCGTTCGACGCGCTGCTGGATGTAGGCGGAGTAGCCGCCCTCGAACGGCTCCACTCGTCGATCGTGCACTTCCCACATGTCCAAGCACACCTCGTCGAGGAACCAGCGGTCGTGCGTCACCACCAGCAGGGCGCCCGCGCCGGGCTTCCAGCGATGCTTTAGATGCTCGGCAAGCCACCAGATCGCGCGGATGTCCAGATGGTTGGTGGGCTCGTCGAGCGCCAGGATGTCCCAGTCGCCCATCAGCAGCCGTGCGAGGTCGACCCGGCGACGCTGCCCGCCCGAAAGCTGCGCGATGGTGGAGTCCCAGGGGATGTCGGACGCTAAGCCCGCCAGGATGTCGCGGATGCGCGCATCGCCGGCCCAGACGTATTCGGGGGCATCGCCCACCAGCGCGAACTTCACGGTGTCGTCGTCGTGCAGCTGGTCGGTCTGCCCCAGCACGCCCACGCGCACGGCACCGTTTCTGACGACGCGCCCCCCGTCGGGCTCGAGCGAACCCGAGAGCAGGTTGAGCAGGGTCGATTTGCCGTCGCCGTTGCGACCCACGATGCCGATGCGATCGCCCTCGTCTATGCCGAGCGACACGTTGTCGAAGATGATCTTGGTGGGAAACTCCACCCGCACCTTTTCGCAGCCGAGCAAAAACGCCATGAACCCTCGCCTTTCCTTGCGCCCTGCACGGCAGACGATCCCCATCCGGGGAAGGCAGGGCGGCCCAACCGCCCTATTATAGCGGCACGCCGCAGCATGCGCCCGATTGTAAAGGGCAGGCACGGGCGATGTCTGAAGCGTGCAAAATCGCTGTGATGCAATTGTGTCGTCGCGCGTTTCCCCGCAGGCGGAACGTACAATGGCGGCGATTGCGGTAAGAGTGAAAGGATGTAGATGGAACAGCGTGAGCAGGTGCAGCGGGCGGTGGCCCTCCGCCCCTTGGCCATCAAACTGGTGGCAAGCGACATGGATGGGACTATGCTCGACCCTCAAGGCGAGCTTCCCGAGCAGACTTTCGAGCTGATCGACCGTCTCCACGATGCGGGCATCTGCTTCGTCGCGGCCTCCGGGCGTCGTTTCGACACCCTGCAGGACTTGTTCGCTCCCGTGGCGGACCGCATCGATTTCGTCGCGGCGAACGGGGCTCAGGTGGCGGTGGCGGGGAAGCTCATCGACATCGAGGTGTTCTCGCACGCGGCGGTGCGTAGGTTGGACGCCGCGGTGCGCCTGTTCGACACGCTGCACTTGGCGCTGTTCGATGACGCGCGTAGCTACCTGATGGACGATGAGTCGAGGTTCGAACGCGAGGTGGACAAGAACCTGCCGCTTCCCGTGCGCATGCAGGAGGTTCCTTCTCCTGAGGTGAACATTGTGAAGGCGTCAGTGTATTGCGACGAGAGCGTGATGGACATGGCGTATGCCCTCACGCGCGAGCTGGGCGACGATTTCGTGTTCGCCCCTTCGGGCAATAAATGGATCGACGTGATGCAGCGTGGCGTGAACAAGGCCACTGGCATCCGCCAGGTGATGGAGGCTCGCGGCGTGGTGGCATCCGAGGTGATGGCGTTCGGCGACTCCATGAACGACTACGAGATCCTGCGCATGGTGGGCGAGAGCGTGGCCATGGGCAACGCCCGCTCGGCAATCAAGCAGATCGCCAACCGGGTTATCGGCGACAATTCCCAGCACAGTGTGCAGAAGGAAATCGATGCGCTACTCTCGGCACTTGGCCGTTAGGAGGCGCGTTTTCGTCGGGCGCCTGAAAGCGGTTCTGCTGCGGCGGAAATGCCGCCACGCTGCCTGGAGGCGCTAGGGGCACCGGCGGCGAGCGCGTTGAAAAGCACGTCTTAGAAACGCGGCGAGTCGCATACTGCATCGCGATCGCGCATTCATCCGGGGCCGGTGGCGCATGGTTGCCAGGAAAAACTCCACCACCTGCTACAATACGCAAGGCATTTTGCGTAGAGGAAGGGGAGGAATGGCGCGAACGGCATCGAGCGGCCATATGCTGGCAATGGGAACGGTTCTTCTGTGGGGCATCACGTTCGTGTCCACCAAGGTGCTGCTCGTCGAGCTTTCCCCTGCTGAGATACTGGTTTTACGCTTCTTCATAGGCTACGTGGCCCTGTGGGCTATCCGTCCCAAGCTGCTGCGCACGTCGGGCTGGCGCGAGGAGGCGCTGTTCGCCGCGGCGGGCCTGTGCGGGGTCACGGTGTCGTTCATGTTGGAGAACACCGCGCTCACAATGACCACCGCATCGAACGTGAGCGTCATCGTGGCAACATCCCCCCTGTTCACCGGGCTCATCAGCGCGTATGTGCTGAAGAAGGGCCCGCTGGGTGCGCGTTTCTTCGTAGGCTTCGTCCTCGCCATTGCGGGCATCGCGCTTATCAGTTTCTCGGGAGAAGCGGCCGTGCTCTCGCAGGAAACGGGCGAGGCCGCCGTGTGGATGGGCCTTACCGGCTGCGCGCTGGCGGCTATGAACGCCGTCGTGTGCGCCATCTACTCCCTCCTGTCGCAGCGCGTGTCGTTGGGCGGTCACGACTCCATCACCATGACGCGCCGCTTCTTCTTCTGGGGCCTGGTGGGCATGATTCCCTGCCTGGCGGTCACGGGGTTCAGCCCCGATTGGGCATTCGTCGTGCAACCGGCGCCGCTGGTGAACCTGCTGTTTCTGGGGTTGGGCGCAAGCGCCGCCTGCTATGCCATGTGGAATGCCGCGCTGCGCCGTTTGGGCCCGGTCGTCACCATGACCTACCAGTACTTGGTGCCCGTCATCACCATCGCCGTTTCGGTGGCGGTTCTCGGAGAGCCGCTCACCGCCGCCATCGTGGTGGGGGCGGTGCTGACCATCTGCGGCCTGGCGATGTCGCAGGTGAGGCTTCCGAAGAAGCGGGATTAGCGGGGTTTGTCGGCGAGCTCCGCATCGGCAGGGCGCTGTGCGCATGACGAAAGGGCCGCCCGCGGGCGGCCCTTTCGTCATGCGGCGGTGGCGTTTCGGCTAGCGTTTGTTGAACGGGACGATGGTCGCCGGCACGGCGCCGTCCATCACCAGTTTGGGTTCGCCTTCCATCAGCGGCTTGAAGTAGTCGACGGCTTCCTGCGCGATGCCCTGGTAATCGGGTAGGATCCACTCGGCGGGGAAGTGCTTCACGAAGTTGGCGAACTCCGCCGCCGGCTTGGCGAAGTAGCGCGCGCAGTAGCTGCCGTCGGCGTCGGTTTCGCGCTCGATGCCCACCACCTGCGCGGTGAAGGAGGGGTCGGCGCTACGCATATGCGCGCTCATGCCCAGCTCGTAGGCCTCGGTCACATCGGTGAGGCTTTGCGCGAAATTGCTGGAGCGCGCCGCGCGCGAGAGGTCCTGCACCACGCCGCGGGGCACGATGCCCGCATCGATGATCATCTGTTTCAGCTGCAGGCCTGCGCCGCCCAGCACCGCGTGCGCGAAGCCGTCGTTGGCGGTGTCGCCGGCGGACAGGTAGGTGCCGTCGGCGTAATGCGCGCCCTCGGACACCACGATGTAGCACTCGCCCTTCTCGTCGAACTTCTTCTTCACCTCCGTCAGGAAGGACTCTTTGTCGAAGTCGACTTCGGGCAGCACCACCAAGTCGACGTCGCCGGTCACGCAGCAGCTTGCCGCCAGCCAACCGGCGTCGCGGCCCATGGTTTCCACGATGAACACCTCGGGGCGCGTGTAGGCGGCGTAGTCCAGGTAGGTGGCATGCACGATCTGGTTGGCGATCTTCGCTGCGCTGGGGAACCCGGGGCAGTGGTCCACGGGTACCAGGTCGTTGTCGACTGTCTTGGGGATGCCCACGAAGCGTTGCGGCATGCCGTGCGCCTGCGCCCATTCGGAAAGCGCATCGACGGTGTCCATCGAGTCGTTGCCTCCGATGTAGAACAGCACCTCGATGCCGTGCTTTTCCATCACCTCCACTAGGCGCTTGAAGTCGGCATCGTTGCCGCGCTTCAGCTTGTAGCGGCAGGTGCCCAGGGCGCTGGAGGGGGTTTGCTTGAGGATCTCGATCTCGCGGCCTGGCAGGTCGGTGAGGTCGTAGAGCTTGTCGTCGAGCACTCCCTCGATGCCGTGGAGCCCGCCGTACACGTGCTCGTACACGGGGTTGAGCTGGTTGGCGCGGATGACGCCGGCGAGGCTGGCGTTGATGACGGCGGTGGGGCCGCCGGATTGGGCGACAAGACAATTGGCCATGATGTGCTCCTTTTCGAGGATGCGTGTGGGCACGGGCCGCCGTGCGCAGGCGTTGCGCCTGCTTATGCAAACTGCATGGCGATTCCCGCGGACCCTTCCACTATAGCATGCGCAGCCTGGCGAAAGCTCCTGGCGAAGGCGTGCCGGGTGTGCTAAGGTCGCGGAAAGGGCGCTCATGATGCCCGGTGAATCGGCCCTTCCAAGAAAGCGAGGCAGCCATGGAATACAAGCTCGTAGAATTTCCCGAAACGCGTGTTGTGGGCGTGCGCGACCGCATCGAATCGACCACGGGCGAGTGCAGCCTGAAGATCCCCAACCTGTGGCGTAGCCTGCTGGGCGCTCCTATGGGCCAGCCCGCAACTCCCGAGGGCCGCATCAACGAGATCGAGGGACGCGGCAGCGAGCCCTACGGCATCTATGCGATCTATTGCAACTACGATTACAGCGTGTGGGAATACGATGCCATCATCGGCTGTCCCGCCGATGGCGCGGTCCCTGAGGGCATGGCTGAGTTCACCATCCCTGCTGGTACGTACGCCCGCTTCGATGTGACCCCCGATACCATGGACGCGGCGTGGGACATCATCTACGGCCCCGATTTCCCGCGCGGCGACATCGCCGATTTCGAGGCGTACTCGACCGACGAGCAGGGCAACAGCGTCTGCACCATCTTCAGCTCGGTGCGCGCATAGCGTCTTCGTCCCCGCCTGTTCAAGCGCCCGCAGGGTCACCCCCTGCGGGCGCTTTTGCTTTTACCAAAAAATGACATCCGTCTGACGTTCTCTTAATTCCCGCCCCATAGAGTTCTGCGTTGGCACATGCGCTTTCGGGTCCCGCGCGCTCCTACCGGGGCGGCGGGCGGCTCGAACCGGCGCAAGCCTCCGGCAAAGGCGAAAGGAAGATTGAATGGTAGAAGCCAGCCTACAGGGCATAGTGGGGAAGGTCGCCTATGAGGGCGCCAACGACCGTGCTCCGGCTTCCATCAAGATGACCGTGAAGGATCTCGACCTGTACTACGGCGATTTCCATGCGCTTCATGGCATCGACATGGAAATTCCCCAGAACCAGATCACGGCGTTCATCGGGCCTTCGGGCTGCGGCAAGTCCACATTGCTGCGCACGCTCAACCGCATGAACGACATGGTCAACGGGTGCCGCATCGAAGGGTCCGTGACGCTTGACGGCGAGGAGATCTACAGCAAGGACATGGACGTCAACCTGCTGCGCAAGCGCATCGGCATGGTGTTCCAGAAGGCCAACCCCTTCCCCATGAGCGTGTACGACAACGTGGCATTCGGCCCGCGCACGCACGGCACGAAAAGCAAGGACAAGCTCGACGAGATCGTGGAAACCGCCCTGCGCAAGGCGGCAATCTTCGACGAGGTGAAGGATCGCCTGAAGGGCAGCGCCCTGGCGCTTTCCGGTGGCCAGCAGCAGCGTCTGTGCATCGCGCGCGCTCTGGCGGTCGAACCCGACGTGCTGCTGATGGATGAAGCCACCAGCGCGTTGGACCCGCTTTCCACCAGCCGCATCGAGGAGCTGGCGGTCGAGTTGAAGAAGGACTACACGGTGGTCATGGTCACGCACAACATGCAGCAGGCGGCGCGCGTGTCCGACAAATGCGCCTACTTCCTGCTGGGCGACCTGGTGGAGTTCGACGACACTGAGAAACTGTTCAGCAACCCCTCCGACAAGCGCACCGAAGACTACATCACGGGAAGGTTTGGGTGATTTCATGCCTCGTGCGAGGTTCGATTCGCAGCTTGAGCAGCTCAACGAGCAGCTCAAGGACATGGCAGCGGCCACCGAGACGGCGCTGATGGCGGCGGTGGAAGTGCTCTCCACGCGCGATCAGGGCAAGGCGCGCGAGATCATCGCGGGCGACGACGACATCGACACGTTCGAGCGCGACATCGAAAGCCTGTGCCTGAAGCTGCTCCTCATGCAGCAGCCGGTGGTGGCGGGCGATCTGCGCCGCGTGGGCGCCGCCCTGAAGATGGTGGGCGACCTGGAGCGCATCGGCGATCAGGCAGCCGACATCGCCGAAGTGGTGCTGACGCTCGACGGCGGCTTCGATTCCGCGCTGAAGAGCCATCTGGCCACCATGGCCGGGCGGGCGAGCGCGATGGTGCACGAAGCCGTCGGCGCTTACGTTAACCGCGACGAGGAGCGCGCCCATGCCGTCATCGGCGCCGACGATGGAGTCAACGAGCTGTTCGAGCGCGTGAAGCAGGATGTCATCGATGGCATCAAGGCGGAAACCGACCCCGCCGCGAACCTGGTGGAGGCCATGATGGCCGCCAAGTACCTGGAGCGCGTGGGCGATCACGCCCAGAACATTGCCGAGTGGGTGGAGTACTCCATCACGGGCCTATACAAGGGCAAGCCGCTGAACTAGTGGTCCTGGGCCCGCTTTACGCGGGGCAGGTTCGCCGAAGCCGACTTAACAGAGATTTTGCACGTCCCTTATCAGGCTCTGATGGCGGCTTCCTACGATTAGCGAGTGCGCGGGGATGCACCCGCGACGAGTGAACGAAAGTTCTGAGGAAAGGAACAACGATCATGCAGATCACGCAGAATTCCATGAGCCGTCGCCGCTTTCTGACGGTTGCAGGTGGCACCGCTGCGCTTGCCGGCCTGACCATGGCGGGCTGCTCCAGCAACAGCGGCTCCGCCGCCACCGAGGGCGGCGAAGAGGGCGGCGAGGAAGCCGCCGCCGACGTTTCCGGCAGCATCACCGCCGTCGGCTCCACTGCGTTGCAGCCGCTGGTGGAGGCTGCGGCCGAGCAGTTCATGGAAGAGAACCCCAACGTCCAGATCACCATCCAGGGCGGCGGTTCCGGCCAGGGCATCACCCAGATCGTGCAGGGCGCTGTGCAGATCGGCAACTCCGACGTGTTCGCCGAGGAGAAGGTCGAGGATCCCGCCGACGCCGAGAAGGTCAAGGACAACCGCGTGTGCGTCGTGGGCATGGGCCCCATCGTCAACTCCGACGTCGCCATCGATGACATCTCCATCGAGGACCTGGCCCGCATCTTCACCGGCGAGGTGACCAACTGGAACCAGGTCGGCGGCAACGACGAGGAGATCGTCGTCATCAACCGCCAGTCCGGCTCCGGCACCCGTGCGGTGTTCGAGGCGGCCGTCCTGGGCGACCAGGAATCCGCGACGTTCCAGGAGCAGGATTCCTCGGGCACCGTCGCCAAGATGGTCTCCGAGACCCCTGGCGCTATCTCCTACCTGGCATTCTCCTACTTCGACGATTCCACCAAGGCTCTGTCGGTGGGCGGCGTCGCTCCTGAGACCGCCAACGTCGAAGACAATTCCTGGACCATCTGGGCTTACGAGCACATGTACACCGCTCTTGAGCCCGACGCGGCCACCCAGGCCTTCATCGACTACATGATGAGCGATGAGGTCCAGGGCTCGCTGGTCGAGGAGAACGGCTACATCCCGGTTTCCGGCATGAAGGTCGAGAAGGACGCAGAGGGCAACGTCACCGAGCTCTAGGCTTCCCTTTCCTGGAGAAGCCCCCCGGGGCACCTCGGGGGGCTTCTTCGTGCAATGGATCGTTGCGGCGGCATGCCGCGTGCTTCCCGCCTCGCAAACTCGGTGGGAGGCGCGGCCCTCCGTTTTACGCGGTATCGAAGAGGAAGGTTCATCCGTGTCAACCGCACAGGACACCCCCGCAAAGGGTGGGCGGCGCAAGCTCAGCAAGAAGGGCCGCGTCGACCTTGCCGGCAAAACGGTGTCGGCGGCCTGCATCGCCATCGTGGTGCTGCTGGTCATCACCCTTATCTTTATGGTCGCCCAGCATGGTCTGGCGACGTTTTTCGTGAATGGCATCAATCCCATCGCGTTTTTGACGGGCACCGAGTGGAACCCGCATGTCGATGACGCAAACGGCATGCCCACCGTGGGCGCGCTGCCCATGATCGTGGGCTCGTTCTCGGTCACGTTGCTATCCACCGTCATCGCCATCCCGTTCGCCATCGGGTCAGCCATCTTCGTGGTGGAGATCGCCCCCAAGTTCGGTCGCAGCGTGTTCCAGCCGGTCGTCGAGCTGCTGGTGGGCATTCCCTCGGTCGTGTACGGCCTTTTGGGTCTGACAATCATCGTGAGCGTGATGCGCGATCTCACCGGCACCACCGGTTACGGCATCATGTCGTCGTCCATTGTGCTGGCGCTAATGATCCTTCCCACTATCACCTCGCTTTCCATCGACGCGCTCACTTCGGTGCCC
The DNA here is from genome assembly GCA_036306585.1 of Eggerthellaceae bacterium. Classification (GTDB taxonomy): domain Bacteria; phylum Actinomycetota; class Coriobacteriia; order Coriobacteriales; family Eggerthellaceae; genus Aphodovivens. Next base: position 94,541 of record JAXJZF010000007.1, on the reverse strand, counting down.
CGCGCCTACCGCGAAGGCTCCTATGGTGTGGGGGCTTCGCGCTGGCAGACCATTTGGCACGTGGTCCTGCGCGCCGCTATGCCCTCGCTGTGCACTGCGGTGGTGCTGGGCATGACCCGCGCTTTCGGCGAAGCGCTGGCCGTCCAGATGGTCGTGGGCAACGCCGCCCAGATGCCCGACGGTCTGTTCACCCCCGCCGCCACGCTCACCTCGGTTTTGACCATGGGCATCGGCAACGAGATGACCGGCACCGTGTACTCCAACGTGCTGTGGTCGCTGGCGCTGCTGCTGCTCATCATGTCGCTGGTGTTCATCGCCATTATCCACTTCATCGAGCATAAGGGAGGGTTGAAGAAGAATGGCTAAGGACGAAAAGGCCTACGCGAAGCACATCGCTTCGCAGAACAGCATCGCCACGGGCGTGCTCACCCTCATCGTCGCCTTCATCTGCGTGGTGCTGGTCGCCATCATCGCCTATATCCTGGTGAACGGCTTCGGCAAGCTCACCGACATCAACTTCCTCACAGGCGACCCCGAGCAGTTCAAAGCGGGCGGCGGCATCGGCCCTGAGCTGTTCAACTCGTTCTACCTGCTGGTCTTGACGTTGGTGATTTCGGTCCCCATCTCACTGGGCGCGGCGATCTACCTGTCCGAATACGCGCCGGTGAACAAGATCACCAATGTAGTGAAGACGGTCATCGAGGCGCTGTCCTCGCTGCCTTCCATCGTGGTCGGCCTGTTCGGTTTCTTATTCTTCGTGCTTCAGATGGGCTGGGGTTTCTCCATCATCTCTGGTGCCCTGGCGCTGACGATGTTCAACCTGCCCATTCTGGTGCGCGTCATTCAGCAGGCTCTCGAGGCCATCCCCGACGACCAGCGCGAAGGCGGCCTGGCACTGGGCGCCAGCCGCTGGGAAACCACCATCCACGTGCTGATGCCCGCGGCCCTGCCCGCCATCATCACTGGCATCATTCTGTCGGCGGGCCGTGTGTTCGGCGAGGCGGCGGCTCTCATCTACACCGCGGGACAGTCGGCCCCCTCGCTGGACTTCACCAACTTCGACCTGACCAGCCCCGCATGCCCCTGGAACATCTTCCGTCCGGCGGAGACGCTGGCCGTCCATATTTGGAAGATCAACTCCGAAGGCGTCGTGCCCGATCTGGATATGGTCTCAAATGGCACCGCCGCCGTGCTGATGGTGTGCATCCTGGTGTTCAACCTTCTGGCGCGCTTCTTCGGCCGCATGGCCTCGAAGAAGATCTCTCCCGAATGAGGGGCGGGTTTCGGCTTGCGTCCGCCAGGCCTTCAGCAACGGCCCGCAGCGCGTTCGGACGCTGCGGGCCGTTGCATTTCGGGGCCTAGCGGTATAGCGCCCGATCGAGGATCTCGAACAGCACCTTGCAGTCCTGATCCCCCTCCTTAAGCGAGGCCAGCATGTTCGTCCAGATGAAATGCGACAGCATGTTCGCTTCCAGGCTGTCGCGTGCGCTCGATGCGATGGAGGCATCGTTGTGCGCCGCCATCGCTATGCCGCGCTCGACGTGCGCGAAGCAGCGCTTCTCGGCTTCGTGGCTGCTTTGGAGCGTTCTGCCGTCCAGCGAGGAAAGGTCGACGAGCCATTTCTCCCGGAATCTCTGCAGGGCGCTGCCCAGGGTCTGCGCGACGCGTCTGCAGTACCCGATCAAGTTCTCGCCCGGACTGTAGGAAAAGCACGTCGCGCCGGGGGAGGGGAGCGCGATGCGCTCCCAGAACATGCTAATGACCTCGGTCACCAGGGCCGCTTTGTCGGGGAAATGGTTGTAGATCGTGCCGATGGAAACGCCGCAGTCGGCTGCGATGCCGCGCACGCTCAGCGACCCGACCCCTTCTTCCTGGGCGCGGGCGTATGCCGCTTCGACGATGGCTTTGCGGGTCGTCGCACGGGATGACATGGCCTTGCCTCCTTGCTTACGATGCTTGCTTGCGATGAACATCCTGGTGGAGGGTTCATGCTGAATTCCCCTGCCGGGGAAGGAAACGGCTGGATTCCATTGCCGTGCCGATCGGGCGATTCTAACATGAACGAAGTTCAGATGAACAGTGTTCACAGGAGGGCCCATGTTCAAAGTGAAGAACACCACGCTTCTGCTCATAGCCGCCGCGGTCTGGTTCGTTGCCGGTGCGAATATCGTGCATATCGGCATCGAGGAGTATGCGTTGGGCTATGTTAGCGCCTTGAACGTGGTGCTGTCGATCGCCGTCGGCCTCGTGTTCTGGTTCATGGTGTTCCACAAACTTGCCGCCAAGCACACCAAGCGCATCAAGGAGTATGGCGACGCGCGGCAACTGTTCGTGAAGTTTTTCGACGGAAAATCGTTCGTCATCATGGCGGTGATGATGTCCGGCGGCATCGCCATCCGCATGCTGCATCTCGCCCCCGACGTGTTCATCGCTGTGTTCTACACCGGTTTGGGTTGCGCGCTGGCTTTGGCGGGCATTCTGTTCGCCGCAAACTACGTGCGGGCGCAGCATGTAGCGCGATGACCAGCGTGCTTGCGCCCGCACGTTTGCGCGCTGCCATCCCGCGAAAAACGCCCGCTGGGTTTTCCGGCGGGCGTTTTTCGCTTCGGCGTTGCATGGGGCGCTTAGAACGCCGCTTTATGGATGAGCTCACGGAAGCGGCGGGCGGCTTTCTCGTTGATCTTGGGGATGTAGTTATCCATCAGCTCGATCATCTGCCGGTGGTTCTGGGGGATGAGGCCCTCGAAGCGGATCACGTCGGTGTCATGCGAGGCGATGACGCTGGTGTCGCAGGTGAGGTTGGCGATGAACGTGCGGATCTCCTCCGCCGCCTCGCGCTCGCCGTATGGCACCCATTTGCCCGCGGCGATCTCGTCAGCGAGCGGCCATGCTTTCGCGGGCGTGAGCGTGACCACGAGGATGCGGTCGGGCGCCGCTTCGCTGAACACGCGGGCGGATTCCAAGGCGTTCTGCTGTCCCTTCCCCGCGCCAGCCATGCCCGCCAGGTAGAAGAAGGTGAAGCGGATCCCCGCCTTATGCAGGCGTTTGCCCTGTTCGATGAGGTCTTGGCCGGTTTGACCCTTCTGCATGTACTCGAGGATCTCGTCCCAGCCGCTTTCCGCGCCGATGGTGAGGTCGGTCACGCCGCGGGCGGCAAGGGCGGCAAGCTCCTCGTCGGATTTGTCTTTGAAGTCGGTGATGCGCGCGAACCCGCCGTAGCTGCACACGGTGGGGATGCGCTCCTCGACGGCATCGAAGATTCTGATGAGCTGCCCGTTGGGCAGGACAAAGGGGTTGCCACCTGCCAGGTAGATGCGTTTCGTGAGCTGCGTGGCGCCTTGTGCCAGCTCGTCGATGTCCTCGACGAGCTCCTCGAAAGGCACCGGCTGGAAGCGCTTGCCTTCCTGAATATCACAGAACAGGCATTTGCCATGCGAGCAGCCGCGTGTGACCTGGAGCACTGGGCAGTTCATGTCGTAGGGCGGGCGGTGGACAAGTTGATCGGTGTGCATGTGAGCTCCTCCCCGCAAACCGGTTGAATGCCCTTTCATTGTGCCACGGAAATCGACGCTGCGCAGCCCATTTGCCTCGACGCCGCTTAACGATTGTGGGGAAAGTCCTGGTCTGAATGGGGGTGGCGCTGCGCAGCGGGGGTGCCGCAGGGTGTTGATGGGAAAACGGGCAGGAAAATAAAAAATCTCGGCACAAGGCCGAGATTCCGAAGTTTCGATGGTGCGGGCGAGAGGACTTGAACCTCCATGGGGTTGCCCCCATACGGACCTGAACCGTACGCGTCTGCCAATTCCGCCACGCCCGCAAGCAGGTGCGCTTCATCAGAAGCAATTGGATATGATACTCCAGTATCCAGGGGTGTGCAAGGGGCCATTTTGGGGAATTTTAATACTCCTGGTCGAGCGTGCGTTTGAGCCGCGATCTTTGCGTGCTCGTTGCAGATGGGTAAACATCGGTGAACAAAGCGGCTGCCCGCCCTGAAACGCGAGACGGCCGCGGTATCATCTATACGAGAAACATGAATGCGTTGCAACGTTCGACGTTGCGCGCTGTACCCAGCATTTTCCGCACAGCCATCCATTCTCGAGGAGGGTTCCGCATGGGCGAAGAGAAGAAGCTCGAACTGTACGAGCGTTTCCGCAGCATCAACACCATCGATCCGTCGTTTTTCGAGAAGTACGGCGTCAAGCGCGGGCTGCGTAACCCCGACGGAACGGGTGTGGTGGCAGGCATCACCGCCATCTCCAACGTGCATGGCTACGTTATGTACGACAACGAGAAGGTGGCGGACAAAGGATCGCTGCGTTATCGCGGCTACGAGCTGAGCGATTTGCTGGACGCCGGCGACGTCGATCGCCGGTTCAACTACGAGGAGATCGCGTATCTTCTGCTGATGGGCGAGTTGCCCACGCGCGAGCAGCTGGATCGTTTCATCGAGGTGGTCGATTCGCGTCGCGAGCTGCCCGACGGTTTCACCGCTTCCTCCATCATGCGCGCCACCCCCAACGACATCATGAACGCGCTTGCGCGATCAGTGCTGCTGCTGTACTCCTACGACGCGCATGCCGAGGACCGTGATTACGTCCATGAGATCGACACCGCGATCTCGCTGCTCTCGCGCTTGCCGCGCATTATGGTGCTGGCATATTACGCCATGCGCGCGCAATACCATAACGAGTCGATGATCATGCATCGTTTCATCCCCGGGCAGTCCACCGCCGAAACCATCCTGTCCATGCTACGCCCCAACCGTGAATTCACCAAGGAGGAGGCGCGCATGCTTGACATCATGCTATGCCTGCATGCCGAGCATGGCGGCGGCAACAACTCCACCTTCACCACGCGCGTGCTGAGCTCCGCCGACACCGATCCTTATTCCGCGTATTCCGCCGCCATCAGCTCGTTGAAGGGCCGCAAGCACGGCGGGGCGAACCATCAGGTGCGCGCCATGCAACGCGAGATCAAAGATAATGTGAAGGATTGGGAGAACGACGATGAAGTGGCTGCCTACCTGGGCAAGATCGTGCGCAAGGAGGCGTTCGATCACTCGGGGCTGGTGTATGGCATGGGGCATGCCGTCTACACGGTCTCCGATCCGCGCGCGGTCGTCCTGAAGCAATTCGCCCAGAAGATGGCTGAGGGGACCGAGTTCGAGGCGGAGTACAAGCTGTTGGAGTCCATCGAGCGCCTGTCGCCCGAGGTGATCCTGCGCGAGAAGGGCACCAAGAAGGACATGTGCGCGAATGTGGACATGTACTCCGGCTTCGTGTACACGATGCTCGGCATTCCCGAGGAGCTGTTCACCCCGCTGTTCGCATGCGGGCGCATGGCGGGCTGGGCGGCGCATCGCTTCGAGGAGATCGTCTCGGGCAAGCGCATCATCCGCCCGGCATATCGGACGGTGCGCAAGGGAAGCCGTCCCTACATCCCCATCGACGAGCGCTAAGACTCGCGGCATTTCGCAGCCGGTGCCGCCCGGGCGACGCCGGCTGCCATTTTCCGATACGTGGGGTACAATGGCGCCGATGAGTTCAGCTTCGGCAAAAGGGGAATTCCATGGTCGACCTCAAGCATGTGCCCAGGGGACGAAACGCCATCCGCGAGATGACTGAAGAAGATTTCGACGGCTTCGATCTGGCCGATATCAAGTGCCGTTCCTGCAGCGGATACGGCAATTGCGGCTTCAAGACCTACGGTATCTACCAAGGGAAGGCCATTTCCATCTGCAACCAGCGCAAATACCAGCTCCAGTGCGAGCGCGACGGCAAGGAATTCGACCCCGCCGATCTGTTCAAGCACAACTAGTAGCCTTCTGCCCGTGCTGACGGGCGCCGTGCCGAGAGCCATGGCCTGCGGCGGGCGTCGGGCGGAGAGCGCGGCTTGCCGAGGGCGGGGTGCGCGCTGTGTTTTGCTTTACTGCTTGTGAAAAACCTCGTGACGCACGGCCGTTTGCCGCACATCGCGGGATCCGCACCAGCGGCATGGCGCCTTTTCGTCATTGCGCGGCTGCGGAGCCTGCTCCAAGCCTTGAAAAGCAGAACAGGCCCGGACATCCCGGGCCTGCGACGTGTTTCTGGCGGAGGAAGTAGGATTCGAACCCACGGAACCTTTCGGCTCAACAGTTTTCAAGACTGCCGCCTTCGACCACTCGGCCATTCCTCCCTATGCGGGCGCTGTCGCGAGCGCCGTTTCAGGATACCACAATAGGATGGCGCCCTTCCTGTGCACCCTTGTCGAATGATGCGGGCGCGCAGGGCTCCTTGCTTTATCATGGTTTATTACCGACCAGGTGCAGTGCAAGCGTACGAGCCGAAAGTGAGAAGGGCTCATGACCGAACAAGATCGATACGCGGAAGAGGCGGCGGGATCCCGCCGCCCCAGTCGAGCGGAGGGGCAAGACCGCTACCATCAAGCGGTAGCGACTGGCCGTTCCCATCAAGCGGCAACGTCCGGCCATGTGCGCCAACGCGCGGGTGTGGGCCAAGACGGGGCGCGTCGCCGTCCGTCCTCGTCGCGCGGGCAGGCGGTTGCTCTGCGTGGGCGGGCTGACGCTTCCCGCGGGCAAGCGGGTTCGTCATGCACGCAGACGCGCCGCGCGCGTCATCGCGAGGTGTACGTCGGGCCGCAGCCTCGTCGCAGAGGGCCGTCCTCCCGTATCGTCGTCACCGTGGTGGCGATGGTCGCCGTGGTGGCGATCGGCGTGTTCGCGGTCCCGCGGATATTCGGCTTGTTCGGGGGCGCCGCGACGCAGGCGTCCCAACCGGCGGACGAGACCATGAATGCAGGAGGGGTTGCCGACCCTGCGGCGCAGCCCGTCACGTTCACCGTGTCGTTCGCAGGCGACTGCACCTTGGGCACCGACGAAGCGTTCAACGCCTCCACCAGCTTGAACGCGCGCTACGACGCAGAAGGAGACCCCGCCTACTTCTTCCGCAATGTCCATGACGTCTTCAGCGCCGACGACCTGACTGTCGTGAACATGGAGGGCACCCTCACCGAGTCGACGGCGCGGCAGGATAAGACCTTCGCTTTCAAAGGCCCGGCGGAGTTCGCCCAGATCCTCACCGCCGGCGATGTCGAGGCTGCTTCGATGGCGAACAACCATTCCCGTGATTACGGCGAGCAAAGCTACACCGACACCGTCAACGCGCTCAAGGAGGCGGGCATCTCGCCGTTCGGCTACGATGATATCGCCTACATGGACGTCAAGGGCGTGAAGGTGGCACTGGTGGGTACCTACGAACTCGCCGAGCATGCCGGCATCAAGGACTCCATGGTGGCGAACATCCAGCGCGCCCGCGACGAAGGCGCCCAGGTGGTCCTCGTCTACATTCACTGGGGCGTGGAGCGCGAGACCGTGCCGAACGAAACCCAGATGATGCTGGGCCATGCCGCGATAGATGCTGGGGCGGACCTGGTCATCGGGTCGCATCCGCATGTCATCCAGGGCTACGAGAAGTACAACGGTCGCTACATCGTGTACAGCTTGGGCAACTTCTGCTTTGGGGGCAATTCCAACCCCACGGACAAGGACTGCATGATCTTCCAACAGACCTTTACCGTCACCGGCGACGAGGTCGAGCAGAACGACGACATCAACGTCATCCCCTGTTCCATCTCGTCGACGAGTGCCTCGAACAACTACCAGCCCACGCCCGCGGAAGGGGCGGAGGCGGACCGCATCAACGCGAAGATCCAGGCGAGTACCGATGCCATCACCACTATGGCGGAGAGCTTCTCGTCGTAGACGTGCGGGGCAGGTAACGCCTATGTGCCGATTCGCCCAGGTGAGGAGCAGCGCGCAGGACCATCGCCTATAATACGGGCCATGACGGATGAAGAGTACATGCGCATGGCGCTCGACGAGGCGCGCCGGGCGGCGGAGATGGACGAGGTGCCCATCGGGGCGGTGGTCGTCTACGAGCCCATAGACCCGGCGACGCGGCGTCCGTTGGCCGAGCCTCAGGTGATCGCGCGGGCATGCAACTTGCGCGAGACCACGCGGGACCCCGCCGGGCACGCTGAATTCCTCGCCATGAAGGAGGCGGCGCGCCAACTGGATGCTTGGAGGCTTACCGGGTGCACCGTGTACGTCACGCTGGAGCCGTGCATCATGTGCGCGGGGTTGATGCACCAAGCGCGCATAAGCCGCTGCGTGTACGGCGCGCGCGACAAGAAAGCGGGCGCCCTGGGCACACTGTACTCCATTCATTCCGATGAACGATTGAACCATGCCTTCGAGGCGGTGCCGGGTGTTCTGGAAGACGAATGCGCCGCGCTGCTGAAAGGGTTTTTCAAAAGCAAGAGGAAACGATGACCAAGCAGACCGAAACGCAAGCAGTGAACATGGTGGAGCAGGCTCAGATGATGCAGACGGCGGACAGCCGCATGGAACCGGGCGAGATCCGTCTGATCGCACCCGCGAAAGTGAACCTGTTCCTGGACATTCGCGGCAAGCGGCCCGACAACTACCATGATGCTTCCACGGTCATGCACGCGCTGATGCTGCATGACGTGCTGCGCATGAAGACAACGCCCCAGGCCGAGGGCGGTCTGCAGCTCGACGTTCGCTGCATCCCGTGCGAAGGCGTCGCGCCCCTGGATGTCCCCGTGGAGAAGAACATCGCCTCGAAGGCGGTGCGACTTCTCGCGGGCAAGATCGGCCGCGAAGCGAATGAGACGCTGCGCATCCTCATCGAAAAGCACATTCCCGCCGAAGCCGGCTTGGGCGGTGGCTCCTCTGACGCGGCTGCTGCACTGGTGGGCGCCGCCAAGCTGTGGGGCCTCGCCGCCGACGACGAGCGCGTCGAGCTGGCGGCGCACGAGCTCGGCGCCGATGTGGCGTTCTTCCTTCATGGCGGTTGCACCTGCCTGACCGGCGTCGGAGACGAGTTCCACCATTCTCTCACTCCGCGCAGCGACGCCATCGCCCTCATCAAGCCCGATGGCGGCGTGTCCACCAAAGCGGCGTACCAGGCCTTCGACGAATGCCCCCAAATGATCGATGATGCCGATCGCGAGCAGGCCCTGTCGGCGAAGGACGCGAAGGACGTCCCTCTGCGCAACAACCTGGTGTGCGCGTCCGAGCTGCTGCTTCCTGCGCTCGTCGATGTGCGCAATTGGGTGTTCGGCCAAGGGGATGGTGTCGTGGATGCGCTCATGTCGGGCAGCGGCTCCGCCGTATTCGTGATTTGCCGCGACTTCTCGGCTGCCTGTCGCGTGGCTTCGGCTGCCCGCACCCAGGGCTGGTGGGCGCGCACCACCACGTTCGGACCCGCCCGCGCCGCCGTGGTCCCCACGAGGTAGCATCATGCTCGCCCGTCTCTCGCGCATCATTCCCCTGATTATCGTCCTGGCTATCGCCGCGGCGATCATCTACCTGCTTGCCACATGGCGTTATTCCCCCATCAAGGCCAAGGAGATCCTCATCCGCGTGTTTGCCTGGTTCACCGGCGTGCTGAGCATCGCGTTCGCTATGATCTGCGGATACGTGCTTCTGGACGGCAACAGGCCGGTGCTCGAGTTGGCAGCGGGCTTCTTGGCGACCTCGCTCATCGCATTGGGCGTCACCCGCATCTGCCATGCTGTTTTCGTCCGCAACCATCCCAATTGGAAGAAGAAACCGCAGCGTACGAAGCATATGAAGTAGCATGTTCCCGGCGTCGCTGCGGGTGCCAGGACTTGGGCTGGACACCGGAAAACAAAACGGGCCCGACGTATTGCCGGGCCCGTGAACTCACCGTGGCGGAGAAGCGGGGATTCGAACCCCGGATACCCTTGTGGGGTATACTCACTTAGCAGGCGAGCACCTTCGGCCTCTCGGTCACTTCTCCGTACTATAATGGTGCGGTTGACTATGATACCGTGACCAATCGGAACTTGCAAGGAGCTTCATGGTTCGAACGCACCCGCATTCGCAGAATCTTCGCGTGCTGTCTGCGCTGCTTTGCTTTGCACTCCTCGCCTTGCTGCTGGCTGCCGCCAGCGTGGCGATTCGGCCATGCAGCGCTTTCGCCGACTATTCCATGCCCAAGGTGAGCATCACAGCGCAAGCCGAGACCGATGGGTCCCTGCATGTGATCGAGCAGAGAGTGTTCCGGTTCGATGGCGATTGCAGTTCGGTTCAATGGGATTTCCCGAGCCTTTCCCCTACCTCCGAGGTGCATGTCAACTCCGTGCGCATGGTGTCGCTCGGCGGTGACGGCGCAACCTCAGGCTACCCTCAGATCCTCGAAAGCGTGCCGTTCGTGCTGGAATGGCGCGATTCCGGCGGGCCGGGCATCGACGCATATTCGTTCGACCAGGCGCGCAATGCCGTGCACGTGTTCTTCGATGCGAGCGGCGGGCAGCGCCTGATCGAGCTCGACTACACCGTGAAAAACGGTGTAAACGCCTACTCCGACGTGGGGGAGGTGTACTGGCAGTTCATCGGCACGCAGTGGGATGCTGCTTCCGAAAACGTCGAGATGACGCTCATGCTGCCGATGCCCGCTGACGCGACGATCGTGCCCGGCGACAACGTGCGCGCCTGGGGACATGGCCCGCAAGGCGGCCAGGTGCAGGTTAACGAGGACGGATCGATCGTCTACACGGTGGGCCGCGTCGAAGCAGGCGAATACGCCGAAGCACGGGTGCTGTTCCCGTCCGGGTGGCTCACGAACCTGCCTGCCGGCACCGAAGAGCAGCCGCGCCGCACCGAGGCGCATCTCTCCTCGGCGCTTTCGGAAGAGCAGGCGTGGGCCGATCAGGGCAGCCGCTCCCGCGCCATCGCCCTTGCCGTGGTCATGGGGAGCGCGCTTGTCTGTTTGATCGTGCTTGTGCTCGGTCTGCGGGTATATTTCCGCTACGGTAGGGAATACGAGCCCGATTTCAAAGACGACTATTGGCGCCAGGTTCCCGATCCCGATGTTCATCCGGCGCTGATCGGCCGTCTGTGGCGTTGGAACCGGCGGAGCTTCGATGACTTCTGCGCGACGCTTATGCACTTGGTCGCTTTGGGGAAGCTGCGCTTGGAAGGCAGCGATGCGGAAGCGCAGGACAGCCTGCTGGTGCGCGTGCCGGGGAAAGGTCCGAGCGATCCGCTGGATGACAGAGCGCTGGACATCGTGTTCGGTGCCGCGGGCGCCGATCGAGTGAGCCTCGGGCAGCTCCGCGAGTATGCTGCGCTTCATCCCCAGGCATTCCGCGATGCCGTCGACGGGTGGCAGGCGCTGCTTTCGGAACGGTCTGCGGAGCACGCGTTCTTCGAAGAGACGGGCAAGAAGTGGCAAATCCGCCTGGTCGTCGTCGCTGGCGTTTTGGCGGCGGTTTTACTCGGCGCGTCGCTGGCGACGGGGACCGTGCTGCCGTTCGTCTTCGCCGTCGTATCCAGCTCGTGCCTGGTCCTTCTGGGCAACTATTGCGAACGTCGCAGCCGCACGGGAAACGAGCTGTGCGCGAAGTGCAAAGCGCTGCGCAATTGGTTGAGGGATTTGGGCGCGCGCGACGTGCGCGAAGCGCCGGATGCCCCTTGGGGCGAGCTTGCGGCGTATTCCTTCCTTTTCGGTGTGTCGGAACATGCCGAACAGGTGCTCTCGGAAGCCCTTCCTGAGCAAAGGGAGGCATTGGCAGGAGAACACGCCGTTGCCCAGGCGGCGATGCTGGTGGCGCAGGCCGCGGGGCTCGCGGATTCTCCGCGGACGGCGGGGCGCGATAGAGTATAGTGTCCCCGGACGGTTTCCGAGGGGCAGGAGGGCTCCCAATGGCGGCAAATGACAACATCATCCTTATCGGCATGCCCGGCGCAGGCAAATCGACGCTCGGCATCGTGTTGGCGAAGATCATAAATTACGATTTCGTCGATGCTGATCTGGTTATCCAGCAGCAGTGCGACAAAACGCTGCAGAAACTCATCGATGCCTGCGGCCCGGACGGGTTCATCGAGGTGGAGAACGAGATTCTGCGTGATATGGAAGCCGAGCACACGGTGATAGCCACCGGCGGCAGCGCCGTGTATTCTGCCGAGGCCATGGGGCATCTTTCCTCTATCGGCCGCGTGGTGTATTTGAAAATCTCCTACGAACAACTGGTGAATCGCCTGAGCGACCTGCAGGAACGCGGCGTGGTGCTGAAAGGCGGCATCGGTATGAGCTTGCGGGAGCTTTATGACGAGCGCAAGCCCCTCTACGAGCATTATGCCGACATCACCGTGGATGTGGACGATCTGAGCATCACTGCGGCGGCGCGCAAAGTTGCCGACGCTTTGGGGCAGCTGTAGCGCCAGCGTCTCCAAAGGTTTTCAATGTAAGGCCCCGCGTGCCTGCATGCATGCGGGGCCTTACCGTATCTATCGATGGGCTGGAGGGCTATCGATGCCCGCCTGCCGCGCGCAGTGTGATCTCGCGGCGTACTTCGGTGTAGCGCCGTTCGGGAATGGGGATCTCCGTTCCGTCGGAGAGCTCCAGCATGTATTTGCGGATGCCGACGATATGGGCGGTGTTCACCAGATAGCTTCTATGGACACGGAAGAACGTCCCGGGCAGTTGCGGAATGACCTCGCTTATCAGCGAAGCAACGGGGAATTCCGTGTTGGTGCAATGGATGATGCTGCGCTTGCCCTCCGCTTCGACGTACAGGATGCTGTCGGGGTTGATGTAGTGCGAGGAGTCGGGGTTCTCCAGCATGACGCGCGATGGAAGGATTCCCGCCCTGGCGCCGGTCCGCAGGATCTCACGGACGTAATCGTAGGTTTCCCGGCTCGTCGCTATGGGGAAGATGTCGGTCGTCACGGTTTCAGACGGCTTGGTGGACGTGTGCATATGACAGATCCGCCAGCCTTCCTCGGTGAGCGTGAAGCAAACGGTGACGTGCTCCGTCGACGAGAAGAGCATCTGCTCGCGCGGAGAGGAATAGAGCTTGTAGGTACCCGCAATCACGGCGTTTACCCCTGCCTTGCGGTTTTCTGGCGAGCTGACTAGGCGGAAGTCGGTCTCCCTGACCATCATCGAGGGGATCTTGCGATGATCCTTGATGGCGGCGGCGAGTCCTTCGAGGCCTTCGAGCATCACTCCGGTGCTGCTGATGATGAGGCAATCGTCGGTGATCAGATCGAGAAGGGGCCGTTCATTGTGCGAGAAGAAAGCGGCGATCACGCTTTCGGCGAGGGCGGGAAGCGTATCGGCTGCTTTGAAGCCGCTTTCTGCCAAGCCTATTCGCCTCCTCGAAGTTGGTTTGAGATCGACCGTATGCATATATTACCAGGTTGGGGCAATTGATGGGGGATGCACGCGTGCATGTTGTGTCGATCGGATAGGCGGGGCGATTCGCCTTTCTGCCCCGACATGGCGGCAGGGAGGTGCCGCAGATCGCCGATAAGGGCGAAACGGGGTATCCCTTGAGCATTTTCGTGCTGATGGTTTCAGCATTCATGCGAATTAAGCGAAATCATTGCCTCTTCAGGATTTATACTGCAAAATGCGGGAGACCCTATGATGGGGGCGTCCGAAACGCACGTAAACTGAAGCACTAAGGACGTATGGAAGCGATGCTGAAACAGTATTCGACATCGAGCGAGCGAAGCGCATTGAGGAGCAGCGCATGGGCGACCGCATGACAAAAACCCAGCGCTTTCAGGCGCTTGCGACCAGCGAGCCTTCCGTGAAGAGGTTCCTTTCCGGTATCCTCGATCAATCCACCATGCCTTTGAGGGCGCGCAACGACGTTTACCTTGCCGTCGAAGAGCTGTTCACCAACGTGTCGTCGTACGCATACGGCGCCGGCGGGGGTTTTGTGGACATCACCGTTTCCGTCGACGACGACATTCAATTCGCGTCGGTGGTTTTGGCGGACGACGGCATCGAGTTCGACCCGTTCGCCTACGAGCGCAAGCGCTCGTCCGATCCGGCTCTCTCGGGAGTCGGCGGGCTGGGCCTTCCCTTGGTTAAAAGGCTGATGGATGAATGCGGTTATCGGCATGTGAACAACCGCAACGAGGTCACCATCACCAAGCGATGGGAGTTCGCCGGCGCGCATGGCGAGGCGCTCGGCGAGGCAGCTCGCGTCATCAGGGAAACCGAGGGATCGGAATACAATGCGCCGGAGCGCAGCCAGAAGCCGCTCACCGAAGACGACCTCGCATTGGTGGTCGGGGGCCTTACGATGCCCGATCTGCCGTTCCTGCATCCACTCGCGCGGTCTCATCCGGCGTGATGGTCATCGACTGGAATCGATGCGCCATATAGTCGTCATCGAAATACTTCGCATAGAACTTCTCGACAGGCGATGTGGGCTGGTATCCCGACTCGCGCTGGTACCAGCAATCCAGCGCTTCCAACGTCATCACGCTGTTTACCAGCATGAGCGCGGCGCATAGGGTGGTCACGCCGTAGCGTGCTTGCCAGGGGATGAGGTTGATGAGCTTCAACAGCCAGGGTAGGCATAGCTTGATCCATACGCAGCCGAGCGCACCCCACATGCACATGAACAGTGCGCTGGTGCGGCCGCCGAACAGTTCGGCGATGGGATCGGGGAACAGCCCGAAGATGGTCGAGCCGCTGTAATTCCAGGCAACGGCGCCGAAAGCGGTCTGCATGAACCACGAGACGAACGCCTCGAACAGCCCGCCGATAATGGCGCTCACCAGGAATATGATCAGAAAATTCGATTTGTAGAAGCGGTTGAGCGCCACCGTCATGAGCACGGCGCCCACGCCGTAGATGGGCGAGAACGGCCCGAACAGCATGCCGGCGCGGTCCTGGTACACGCCGGGGTCCACCACGACCATATGGAACACCGTCTCGATGATCAGCCCCAGCACGCTGCACACGACGAACACCCAGAAAAGGTTGAAGAAATCCAGTTCAATGAACCCGCGGTCGCCCTTGGCGCGTCCGAGGGTGCCCGCCTTCGCTTCGGCTTCGAGCTCCTCGTCGCGTTTAAGGCGCTGGCGTCGGCGCTCTTCGCGCAGCGTGGGATCGACGGTGACCGAGATGACGATGAGGATGAGCAGCTGCACCCCCGCCCCCACGAGGTTCGCCCCGATGCCGCGGAGCATGATCTCGATCAGCGTGCCGATCACGTTGATGGCGATGAGTAGGTAGGCGATCTGGGCGGCATGGCGCCGGCGGTTGCGCAGAAGCGATATTCCGAAGACGAACATCACGATGCTTTCGATGCCCATCAGCACGAACTGGACAACGTTGAGGATGAAGGTGAGCGAGGCGTTGTCGGAGCCTGCCGTCAGGTTGAGCTTGCCGATCAGAGAAAGTACAGTCACGCCTGTCACGAGGGAGAAAACGATCATGCCGGCGATGAGGCAATAGAGGCCGTAGAGCTTATAGAGAAGGGGGATCTTGGCTTTAAGCTTGGCCGGTTCGGAGGAAGCGGCTTCAGGGGCCTGCGTGGACTGGCTGGGATCCATAAGGCGTCCTTTCCTAATTCGGTTGGCTGTTACGGGCCATTGTACGCCTGAAATGCAAAAGCCGCCGGATTGCCCGACGGCTTTGGATTTCGATGGTGCCCCCGGCGCGATTCGAACGCGCGGCACCCGCTTTAGGAGAGCGGTGCTCTGTCCCCTGAGCTACGGAGGCGCGGCGAGCATTGTACCACGTTACCGAGGAGAAAGGGCCTCCAGCGGCACGAGCGCTGCTCGGTGCGGATTATTCCGATTTGCCCGTGTCAGTGCTGCCGCTGCTGTCCGAGTTGCTGTCGGAGCCGCTTGAACTGCTCTGGGCGTACAGCGTCACCGTGGAGCCCTTATCCGCCGATCCGGTGGGGGTGGTGGAGGTGACGAAGGCGCTGTCGGGCATGTTGTTGGCGACGTACACGCTGAAGCCGAGGCTTTCGAGTTGATACTTCGCGTCGGATACCCTCCAGCCGACGAGGTTGGGGATGTCCACCTGAGCCGGTTTCTGGGTGGCTGGGTCGACGCCGGCGCTCACGACTAGGTGGACGGTGTCGCCGTCCTGCGCAAGCGTTCCCGCATTGGGGGTCTGGCTGATGACGACGCCCTGGGCAACCGTGTCGCTATAGGTGTTCTCGGAGGTTACTTTGAACCCAGCGTTGGAGAGGGTGGTCTCGGCGGAGCCTTTCGAAGAGCCCACGACGTTGGGGACCTCTGTGCCCTCGGGGCCCAGTGACAGGTAGTAGGTGACCACGCTGTTCTTGGGCATCTGCTGGCCGGCGGCGGGGTTGGTGCGTGCCACCAGGTCCTTACCGATGGTATCGCTGTATTCTGCAGCGCCGGCTTGCACTTGGAAACCGGCATCCTCGAGGATGCGGCGGGCTTCGTCTGCCGATTTGTTCGTCACGTCGGGAACCGAGCCTTGCGAGCTGCCGCTGGAGACGACCAGGTTGACGCGAGTGCCTTGCTCGCGTTTGCTGCCGGCGGTGGGATCCTGCTGGATGACGTTGCCCTCGGCGATGTTGTTGTCGGAGCGCTCGGTCACATCGCCCACCTGGAACCCGGCTTCCTGCAGCTCCTGGGTTGCCTCGTCAAGCGTTTTATTGACCACGTTGGGCACCGGATCACCCGTGCCCACGTTTCCGCCGAGCGCGAACGCCGCGATCGCGATAATGGCGATGACGGCGACGATTGCCACGATGATGCCGGCTGCCTTCTTACCCGACGACTTCTTCTTCGCGGTGTTGGACGAGCGGTACGAGGTGCTGCCGCTGCCGCCGCCCTGCGCATGGGTGACGGGCATGACGGCGGTGCCGCCGGGCGCTCCCATGCCGCGTTCGCCGATCACCTGCGTTTGAGCTCCGCCGATGGGCGAGAGGTACGCGGTTTGGGCGCTGGTGAAGCCGGCGACGTCCACGGGACGCCCGGCGAGGAAGTCGTTCAACGCGTAGCGCATCTCCTGCGCGGTCGCAAAACGCTCGTTGGGGTTCTTGCTCATCGCCTTGAGGATGATGGCCTCAAGGCCGGGGTCGAGGTCGGGGCGCAGCTGGCTGGGGGGCTCGGGCTGTTCCTGGACCTGCTTCATAGCCACGCTCACTGCGTCGGGGCCGTCGAAGGGAAGCTTGCCCGTCACGGCCTCGTAGAGCACCACGCCCAGCGAGTAGATGTCGCTGGCGGGCGTGAGGTCTTTGCCCTGCGCCTGCTCGGGCGAGATGTAGTGCGCGGTACCCAGCACCGATGCGGTTTTGTCCATGGTGGAGTTCTTTGCGCGTGCGATGCCGAAATCCATCACTTTCACGTTGCCATCGGGCTGCACCATGATGTTTTGCGGCTTGACGTCACGGTGGATGATGTCCTGCTTATGGGCGACGGACAGTGCCTGGCATACCTGCGAGCCGATCTCAGCGACCTTGCGTTGGTTGATGGCGCCGCGCTCGTTGATGGCGGTCTTGAGATCGCTGCCGCGCACGTACTCCATGACGATGTAATACGTGCCTTCATCCTGGCCCCAGTCGTACACGTTGACGATGTAGGGGCTCGACAGGTTGGCCGCCGACGCCGCCTCCTGCTTGAAACGCTTGGTGAAGTTCTCGTCGGAGGCGAACTGAGGCAGCATCACCTTCACGGCGACGATGCGCCCGAGCACGTTGTCCTGCGCACGGTAGACTTCCGCCATGCCGCCCACGCCGATGCACTCGGTTATCTGATAGCGGTTGCTGAATACTCTGCCGATCATGCTTCCAGCCACGTTTTTGCTCCTTTTGGTTACATGCATGCAGTATCGAAAAAGCTGATTTTATCCGATTCATAAGCATACCGCATAACGGCGGTTTGTGCCGATGAACGAAACATCAACCTGCACATCTTCATAGCTCCCCTTGCACGCTCAGCGTTGTTTCCAGGATGTCGCCTGCTTTGGCCGCCGCCGTGCCGGACGAGCTGTTCTCGATGACGATCGCGACCACTGCCGAGGGGCTGTCGGAATCGGCGTCTGCGATGCCGATGAACCAGCCGTCATCGCCGTCGGAGTGCTCGGCGGTGCCGGTCTTGCCCGCCACCTGCACGCCTTGGATGGCGGCGGCGGTGCCGGTGCCCGACGTCACCACACCTTTCAGGACCTCCTTGGTGCGATTGGCGGTATCGCTGTCGACCGCATCGAGGTAGGGGACTGCCTGCGCCTGGTAGCTGCGCTCGCCGTTGGCACCGTAGACGCTGTCCACCAGGTAGGGCTCCATGATGGTACCGTTGTTGGCAATGGCGCAGCCCACCATTGCCATCTCGAGCACGGTTGCCTGCGGGCCGGCGGGGCTTTCGTGCTCGCCCACGGGCTGACCGGCTGCCGCCCAGGCGGTTTCCCAATCGGTCATCTCGTCGGGGTCGGGCATGAGCGACTCGGTGACGGGAAGCTCGAAGTCCAGCTCGCGGTCGAAGCCGAACGCGTCGGCCCCTTCCACCAGCAGGCGCGCGCCGATTTGCAATCCCAGCTGGCCGAACACCGTGTTCGACGACACTTCGGTGCCGCGTGCCAGCGTGATGTTGCCGTAGCTCTCGTTGCCGAAGTTGGTGACTGCGGCGTTGCCCAGCTCCATCGAGCCAGGGGCGCTGAACACGGTGTCCTCGCTGGCAACCCCGTTTTCCAGCGCGGTGGCGAGGGAGATGATCTTGAACGTGGAGCCCGGGGCGTACAGCGCCTGCGTGGCGCGATTGAACAGCTGGCTGGAGTCGCCCGAAGAGCTTTCCAGGAGCGATTCGGCGTCATTGGCGTCGTAGGTGGGCGAGGAGGCCATGGCCAGCACCGCGCCGGTGCGGGGATCGATGACCACGGCGGCGCCGGTCACCCCCTCCAGGGCATCCTGGACTTTCTGCTGGATGGTGGAGCTCAGCGTCAGGCGCACGTCGTTGCCCGGCGTGGAGATGCCGGCGGCGGCATTGATGACGTCGGTCCAGCTGGCGAAATTCTGCTGCCCCTTCAGCGTGGAGTTCTCGCTGGCCTCGATGCCGCTCGTGCCGTAGCGCGTGGAGTAGTAGCCCACCACGTGGCTTGCCAAGTCGCCCGCAGGGTAGACACGCTCGTACGTTCCGTCGTCCTGCAATTGGCTTTCGGCGAGGACCACGCCGTCATAGGTCGAAATGGACCCGCGTTCGGTATTGGCCTCCTTCGCCATGGTGTGGTTGTTGCCCGGCATATCCTGGTAGTAGTCAGCCTGCACGACCATGATGAGCGTGAGGTTGGCCACCAGCAGGGCGAACAGCACCGAGAACCCCACCATGGCGACGGTGAGGCGTTTGCCGAGCGCCACGCGCCCCAACACGTTCGCGGTGGAGATCATCGTGGTCGCTGAGGTCATCTCCTTGCCGACGCCGGTGCCTTCGTCTCCGGCGCGCAGCAGCAGCGCCACCGAGATGAAGCTTGCCAGAAGCGATGAGCCGCCTTGGCTTATGAAGGGCAGCGTCAGGCCGGTGAGCGGGATGAGGCGCGTCACGCCGCCCACGATGATGAACGCCTGCAGGACGATGATGGAAGTGAGGCCGACCGCGGTGAACGAGCTGACGTCGCTTTTCGCGCGCGCCGCCGTGAGCATGCCGCGGATCGCCAGGCACAGGTAGAGCAACAGCAGGCCCGCCGCGCCCAGAAGGCCGGTCTCCTCGCCGATGGCGGCGAAGATGAAGTCGCTCTCCACGACGGGGATCTGCTCGGCCAGGCCGCGTCCGATACCGACGCCGAACAGCCCGCCGTCGGCCAGCGAATAGATGGTCTGCACCAGCTGATAGCCGGTATTCTGCGCATCGGCGAAGGGGTCGAGCCATGTCGCCACGCGCACCTGCACATGGTCGAAGACGAAGTATAGGCCGACACCAGCGACCGCCATCATCAGCACGCCGGCGATGACGTAGGATTTCTTGCCGGTGGCAACATACAGCATGACCAGGAACACGAAGAAGAACACCAAGGCGCTGCCCAGATCGCGCTCGAACGCCACGATGCCGATGGAAATGAGCCACATCACCAACAGCGGCACGAGGGCGCGGGCGTCGGGCAAGCGAAGCGGGCCGATGCGCCAGGTGAACACCGAGAGCATCTCGCGATTGGCGGCAAGATAGCCTGCGAGGAACAGCACCACGGCGATCTTGGCGATCTCCCCCGGTTGGAACGAGAACGGCCCGATAGACAGCCAGATGCGGCTTCCGTTGATCTCCTGCCCGATGCCGGGGATGATCGGCGATACCAGCAGGATCAGGCCCACCAGCATCAACGTGTATTTATATTGAGCGAGTTTGTCGAGGTTCCGCACGATGAGCAGTACCACCACCAGGCACGCCACGCCCACGAACAGCCACATGAGCTGGCCGACCGCCAGTTCCGGACGCAGGCGGGTGACGAAGGCGATGCCGATGCCCGACAGCGCGAAGGCAAGCGGCAGGATGGCGGGGTCGGCGCCGGGCGCCAGCTTGCGCGCCGCCAGGTGCGCCACCACGAACGCCAGGAAGATGCCGATGGGAACGCCGAGCGTGTTGAAGTCGAGCGGCTGGCCCTGGTTGACCACCATCATGGCGAACATGAGGATGACCAGAGGCGCCGCTATGCACAGCAGGACAAGTTCGAGGTTGCGCCGAGTCATGCGCCGCTCCCTTCCCGCGCGACGTCGTCGGGCGTGACGGCGTTGGAGCCGGTGGCGCCGAGGTGCGGCGAGCCGCCGGAGGACAGCTCGTTTTCGGCCGCGGCATCTCCCGACGAGGTTGCGCCGGGAGACGAGCTCCCATCGGCGTCATCCCCCGTGGAGGCGGCATCCGCGTCGGCGGGCGTCTGCTGGTTATCGGGGTCGAGCTGCTCGCGGTAGTCTTCCACCAACGCGCGCGCGGCATCGACGTTGTCGACGCGCATGCCTTCGCGGATGCGGCTGGCCACGCCGGGGGAGAGCTGATCGACGGGGATATCGGTCTTTTCCACCAGCTCGGAATAGGAGAACATCAGGAACGGCTCGGGGAGCCCTTGGTAGATGGCCACGTTGCCGTCGTCCTCGGCGAGGTAGGCGGAGTTGCGCACGAAGGCGTTGGCGCCGAGGGCGACGGCGGCGAACAGCGCGATGAGGATCACGATGATTGCCGCCACGCCGAGTTTGGTTTTCAGGGCCATCTTGCGGCGTTTCGCTTCCCGCTGCCCCGTCACATCGGCGACGATCACGGTGACGTTGTCGTTGCCTCCTGCGGCGATGGCTTCGTTGACCAGCTGCGATGCGCAGCGTTGCGGGTCTGCGGTGCGGTTCATGATGGCTTCGATGTCACGGTCCTCCACCATGCCGGACAGGCCGTCCGAGCACAGAAGCAGGCGGTCCCCCGTTTCGACGTCCAATTCGTAGAGGTCGGGCTTGGTGGCGGGGTCGGTGCCCAGGGCGCGTGTAATGACCGAGCGGCGGGGGTGGACGCGGGCTTCCTCGGGGGTGAGCTGGCCTGCTTCCACCATCATGGCGACCAGGCTATGGTCGCGGGTGAGCTGCTGCAGTTTGCCTTGATGCAGCAGGTAGGCGCGGGAGTCGCCGACCTGGGCCAGGACCAAGCGCTCACCTTTCAGGATGGCGGCGGTGCAGGTGGTGCCCATTCCCTCGCGGCCCAGGCCGTTTCGCGCCGCTTCGATGATGGCGTGGTTCGCCGCTTCGATGGCGCGCCCCAGCGCTTCTGCATCGGGCTCCTTCGGGGCCTGGTCGGCAAGGGCCGTGGTCGCGATTTCCGATGCGACCTCGCCCGCTGCGTGCCCGCCCATGCCGTCCGCCACGGCGAACAGGGGCGGGGCGACCACCAGGCTGTCTTCGTTATGATCGCGCACGCAGCCTATGTCGGTGCGGCTGCCGAACTCGGTGATGGCGCCGCGGCGGGAGCGCGCCGTGGAACGGTAGGAGCGTTTCGCGCGTGCCATTTACGAACGCCTCACTCGGATGACCACGTCGCCGATGGTCACGGTGTCGTTGCTGTTGAGGGCTGTGGGCGCCTGGATGTACTGGCCGTTCACCATGGTCCCGTTGGTCGAGCCCAGGTCCTCGACGAACAGGTTCTGGCCCATCAGCGAGAAGCGCGCGTGCCGTGCCGAAACGTAGCCCGCGCCCACGACGATGTCGGCGCCGGGACTTCTACCCACGATGACGGGGCCGCGCACCACGATGGAGACGCCGCGCAGCTCCTTGGGGCCGCGCTCGACGGAGATGCTCCAGGCGCGCTCGCTTTTTCGCTGGCCGCGCACCAGGCCGATCCCGGTGCGCATGATGGCGAGCAGGAACAGATACAGCAGCGCGACGAAGAGGAGGCGGCCTATGAGCAATACGATGTCGATCATGGCAAGCGGACCTTATCCTCGGTACGTGAACACGAAGTTGGTGGTGCCGATGGTGATGCGATCGCCCTCCTCGAGCTCCTGCGATGCTACCTGGAAGCCGTTCACCAGCGTGCCGTTGGTGGAGCCCAGGTCGGTAATGCGCCAGATGCCCTGGGGATCGCAGGTGAGCTCGGCGTGCGAGCGGCTGGCGTTGATATCGGACACCACGATGTCGTTTTTCGACTCCCTGCCCACCATCAGACGCGATGCGGCGAGGTTGTAGGCGCGGTTGTTGGTGGTGTCGATCAGGCGTGCGGGCTCGGGCTGCGCCGATGCCGCGGCAACCGCTGCTTCGGCTGCCGCCTGCCCGCCGGCGAACACCACGGTGTTGGCAGCGCGCTGCTGCCGGGGTGCCGCTGCTGCGGCGCCGGCGCCTGCCGCAGCAGCGGGTGCCGCGAGCAGATCGGCTTCGCCCGCCGGCTCATCGTTGAACGCGGTGCGGCGGTCGACCCCCGCAGGGGCGGGCGCGGCTCCGAACTCGTAATCGTCATAGCCCTGCTGGCCGTAGCCGTCGTATCGATCGTAGTCCTGATCGTATTCGTCGTAGCGCGCGGGCGCCGGTGCGGGCCGGTAGCCGCCGGCTGCGGGACGCACCGGCCGCTGCGGGCGGTGCGCGCGCTGCGGCTCGGGGGCAAGCCCGTAGCGCTGCATTTCTTCGGCGCGCAGCTGCGCGATGATGGGCGCCGCCACCGCTTCGGCGATGACGTCGAACTTCCCATGCTTGAGCTCGTCGTCGACGATGAAGCGGACCAACGGCTGCCCGTCCATCACCAAACCCTGCTCGGCGGCTTTCGCGGCGAGGTAGGTTTCGGTCTCACCCGCGAGTGTGGGGTAGTAGCCGAACAGCCGCTCGTCGTCGTCGGCGTTCACCAGCACGGTGTAGAGGGTGGGGGCGTACTGTTTGCCCGCGCCCACCATCTTCTCGCGCTTCATCTGCTTCTCGGCCTTTTTCGCTATCTGCACCGGCGAGATGGGCGAGCGTCCCATTTTGTCGGCGGCTCCTTCGACGGTGTCTTCCATTTTTCCTTCGAATTTAGAGAGGAAGCCCATCAACGTCTCCTATCGAATCTTTCCGGATGGTGTGCATATCCATGCGATGTTCCATCTTGCCACAAACAGGCGTGGCGGACACGCATTTTCACCTAAGTTCCGCCGACTTAACGCAAGTGCGGCTCCCGGGCGGCGCGAAGGCCGCTTTCGGACCATGCGGCATGTTGCGGGATGGGCGCCCCGCGGGCCCGCTCATCGGTATAATGTTCGAAGGAGAAAAAGGGGGAAAGGGACGCTGCGGGCGTCACCGCAGCGGAGCGAAAGGGGCTTCGCATGCTTTATGACAACGTCATGGTTCCATACGATGGCTCGCCGTCGTCGCGCGCGGCGCTCGAGGAGGCGGTGCGGTTCGCCCGGGAGGATCCGGGCATGACGCTGCGCATCGTCCATATCCTCGACACCGAAACCGCGGTTGCCGCCTTGCTTGAGAAGGAGTCACGGGCTGTAAGCGATGTGCCTTCCACGCATATCCGCGAGCTGCTCCAGCGCGTCATCGACGAGGCCGACAAGGCGGTTCATCGCCAGATCGACGACATCTTGGAGGGGCTGTCGAATCGGGTGGTCATCGAGTTTCTGGAGGAAACGTCGCCGGGATCGCAGATCGTCTCGTACGCGGCGGATAACGGCTGCGACCTCATCATCATGGGCTCGCGCGGCCTCGGGGCAATCCGCGGGATGTTGGGAAGCGTCAGCAACTACGTGCTGCGCGAGGCGAGCGTTCCGGTGCTGGTGGCGAAGGCGGCCGACTAACGGCGCCCTGAAAAGCGAAAGGCCGCCGGAAAAACCGACGGCCTGTGCATGCGTGGAGCCAACGACCGGACTCGAACCGGTGACCTGCGCATTACGAGTGCGCTGCTCTACCAACTGAGCCACGTTGGCACACGGCTTCTTGCGAAGCGCAAGCATGCAGTATACCGAATCGCGTCCGCGCCCGCAAGGGGCCGAAAACCCCTATACTGTACGCCATGTCACGAAGCCGGCTCATACTCAATCGCTATGCGCCCCTTGCCGAAGCAGGGTCGGGAGGCTTCGGCACGGTCCATGTGGCGTGGGATACGCGCATCCAGCGCAAAGTCGCCATCAAATGCATCTCGCTCGACGACCTCGTCCTCGCCGGGGCGGGTCCTGCCGGCTCCGGCGACCCCCAGCGCACGGTGCGCCTGGGCGGGATGGAAGGGTGGGAGACCCAGCCGATCGGCGCCTCCGACGGCGTTGAGGTGACCGGCGCCCCCGACGATTACGCTGCCGCGGTGCGGGCGTACCTGCACGTGCCTGGTTTGGATGAGGCTCGCACCGCCGCGCTGCTCAACGACGCCTCCATCGTGTCGGTATACGATTTCGAAGTCCAGGGAAACACCGCCTACCTCATCATGGAGTACGTTGAGGGCCCCACGCTCGCCCAGCTCATGGGCGAGCGTGGGGAAGAGCTGACGCTCGATATCGTCGCCGCGGTCTTCGATGGGGTTGCGCGGGCCCTGGAGGTCGCGCACGCCAACCAGGTGCTTCATCTGGACATAAAGCCCGACAACATCCTCATCGACCGCAAGGGGCAGGTGAAAGTGACCGATTTCGGCCTGGCGAGGCTCGCCGGCGCCGGAGGGTTCGGGTCGGCCGCGGGTGGCACCATCGGCTACATGCCGCCCGAACAGATGCGCGGCGAGCTGCTGGACGCGCGTTGCGACGAATGGGCGCTGGCGTCGGTGACTTACGAGATGCTTGCCGGCGAGAACCCTTTCCTGGCCGACACGCTGGCGCACGCCGAGGAAGCGGTGGAGGAAGCCGAGCTGGTGCTGCCTTCGCTTTGCTGGGACGATCTCGACGAACAGGCCGATGACGTGCTGTTCTACGCGTTGGACCCCGACCGCGAGGAGCGCTACGACACCGTGGCCGACTTTGCAGAGGAGATGCGGAAATTCCTGGGCGACCCGAAACAGGGCAGGCGGCAGCTCGCGTCGCTGATGGCGGATGCGCCGGAGGATCCGGACGAGTTCCCGGCGCGCCCCGCGCTCCCGCGCGCCGCGCGCATCCCCCTCGATGAGCGCGTTGGCGCGCTGCCGCGCAAGATCGCGGGACGCATGGTCGCTGTGGCGGGGACGATGCTTCTCGCCGGGCTGGGGCTCTCCCATCTGCCCGGGGCGTCCGGCGTTGGCAACCCGCTGTTCTGGGGGCTGCTCGCCCTTGCTTGCGTCTTGGCGGCGATCGTTCCTTCTGCAGGCGCGTTGGCCGCCTACGCCCTGCTTGCGGCGGCACTCATCGCCAACGGCGCCCTCGCCCAGGGGTGCCTGCTGGTGCTTGCAGCGGGGTCGTGGTGGTGGTTCGTCGGTCGTCGGGGTACTGCTCAGGCGAACATCGCGCTGGCGGGCCCGCTAGCGGGATCGCTGGGCGGGGCTGCCGTCGCACCGTTGGCGGCGGGCTGCGCGCTGCGCCCGCTCCAGGCGGCAGCCAGCGCGGCGTTCGACGCGTTTTCCTGCGGCATCCTGGCGACGTTGGGCAGCGGGACCATGGCGGGCTGGAACGCGCCGGCATTTTGGGGCTTTTCGAATTTCGGGCTGAACGCCCGGGCGGTTGCCGTGGCGATGGACCCCGGCACGTGGATCTGCGCGGCGGGGTGGATCGTGGCGGCGTGCGCGTGCGCGCTGCTCGCTTCGAGGCGCGCGCGGGCGCTTGCTGCGGCGGGCACCGTCGTCGCGGGCGCTGTGCTGCTGATCGCAACGTGCGCGGCACACGGCGTTACGACCTCCGGCGCCTCCTTCGCCCCCGAAGCGGGCGAGCTCGCATCCATCCTCGCCTGCACCGCCATCGTGGCTGCGTTTGCTTGGACGTTCCCCCGACACGAAGACGGCCCCGAAAGCGGGGCCGTCGAAAGGCGCTAGGCGCCTGTTCTCTTTTGCTTGCGAGCGCAACGGGCTAGCCCAATAGCGCGCACACCTTCCCCAAAAGCGGCTCGAAGCTTACGCCGCGGTCTTGGAAACTGGGCTGCTTAGCGCTCACGATCATGGCGTCGTGCACGAGGTCTCCGGCGAATGCCGCGGCCTCCGGGAGGCTGCGCTCGCACATAATTGCCGCCATCAGGGCCGAGCAATACAGGTCGCCGGTGCCGTGCAGCATGTAGGGCAGGTAGCCATTGTGCACTTCGGTGAGGTCGCATGCGGTGCCGCCCACGTAGTTGCGGATGATGTTCTCGCCTTCGCGCTGGATCCCCTTCAGCACCACGTTCTTGGCGCCCTTGGCGATGAGGGCGTCCACCAGCCGGCCTGCTTCGGCTTCGCTGATATCGACGCCGCCCCAGTCGTCGCCGATGGGCTCGCCGAGGATGATGGCGGCTTCGGTGAGATTGGGCGTGAGGATGTCGGCATCGGCTGCGAGCTGCGCCATCGCATCGCAAAGATCCGGGGTGTAGGTGGGGTAGACCTTGCCGTGATCGGCCATGACCGGGTCGACCACGCGCAGGGCGTCGGGGTAGGTCTCGTAGATGCCGCGGATGATGTCCACTTGTTCGGGCGCCCCCAAAAAGCCCGAGTACACCGCGTCGATCTCGACTCCAATGCCCTTCCAGGCGTTCAGGTAATCGGGCAGGATGTCGGTGGTGTCGTGCATGTACCAGCCGGGAAACGCCGTGTGGCTGGAAAACAGCCCCGTGGGCACGGGGCATACGTCGCACCCTGCTGCCGAGAGGACGGGGATGGCCACGCCCAACGAGCATTTCCCATAGCCGCACAGGTCGTGGACGGCGGCAATGCGGGGGATGTAGCCGTCCTGGCGGGCGTAGAGAGCGTTCGATGCCGATGAAGAATCGTTGGTCATCGCTTGTTTCCTTTCCTGCATGCGCAAAGCGCGCCGTGCCGATCGGGTGGTGCGGTTAGGGCAAGTATAGGGTTGTTTTCGGAAAAGGGCGGAAAATTAAGGCTATTTTCCGCCGTCGTTCTCATCGTCGTCATCGTCGAACAGCGACCATTCGTCCTCGGACTTAGGGCGGTCGACGAACAGCTTGCGCGTGCGGCGTTCCATGATGACGCACGCGATCAGGCAGATCACGATGCCGGCGCCTACCATGCAGCCGATGCCCGCGTAGGTCTGGAACAGGAAATGATATATCTGATTGAAGTCCATGGATCCTCTTCTACTGGTTCCGGCGCAGCGTCCTGCGCTTTTGCAATGCGTCAAGGGCAGTATACTTCACCGCCGCCCGTCGCAGGCGGATCGTCGGCGGCCGTCATCCCCGCGGCGGCTCGGGGGCGGGCGCACCGGCGCCCCCGTCGCGCGCCAGCTCGGCGCAGTTGCCCATCTCGATCTGCAAGAGTCGCTGGGCCTCCTGCAGATCGCCGGTATCGGGGAAGGTCGAGAAAAAGCTCCGTGCGGCGCGTTTGCACGCTTCGAGCCGCATCATCTGCTCTTCGGTTAAATTCAGCATTTTCTTTCCAATCGGCTTTCTTGTACGCAATTATGCGTACAGCTTAGCGATCGGTGTCAATAGGCTGGTTCGCATGGGGGTTTCGGCTCTGACAATCGGCGTGCGCATTCGAGCCCTTCGGGAAGAACGGGGGCTGAGCCTTCGACGCTTCGCGTTGATGACCGGTTTGAACAAGAGCCATCTTTCGGCGATCGAGCGCGGTCAGCTCGATATGCGCATGGGATCGTTCTTCAAGATCCTCGATGGACTCGATGTGTCGCCTGAGGAGTTCTTCAGGGGGCTCGCCTGACGGAAGGCCCCTCTTTGATCAAGGTCTTTCCAGCGTGCGAGCTGGGCGAGCAGCGGTGCCATCTGCCCGCCTTCTTTTCTTGCGTACGCCAGATTCAACGGTATGGCGAAGCGATCGTCGTCTAAGGGAATCGCCGTCGCGCCTTCTGCCTGCGCCCTGCGAAGCGTCGTCCCGGCCACTAGCACCAATCCACCATGGCGGATGAAGTGCTTCGCCGAAGCGGGGTCCGTCCCTATTTTCATGAAGCGGGGGCGTATGCCGCAGCGGCGGCATACGCTCGCCAGAAGCGGGAGAACGAGCCGCTCGTCGACTGGCGTCGCCATGAGGCGGTCATCGAAATCGCCGAGGCTCAAGCGCCTGCGCTGAGCCAAAGGATGATCATGCGACACGGCAGCGTAGATACGCAGATCGCCGATGGCTCGGCACTCGATATCGGCGCGGTCGATGGATCCGAACACGATAGCAGCGTCGGCGAGGCCCATCTTGAGCGCCGACGCGCATAGCTCGTTGCCCATCAAGCGGATGCGCATCCGTCGGGAGGGGTGGGCATGCGCCAGGGCTCCGAGGTCTTCCGGAGAGAACAGCTGGCAGCGCAGGGGGGAGTTCGCCACCCCGACGAACAGCTGCTTCCCGCTGTCCGATGCGCCGCGCAGCGTCTCTGCGAAGACGACGAGCTCATCCACCTGGGCCAAGATCGCCTCGATCCGCGGCTCGAGCGCTTGGGCGAACTCCGTGGGGGCGATCATGTTGCCCGAGCGCGTGAACAAGGGGACCCCAAAGGCGCGCTCGATCTGCTTGACCGCTTTCGACACGCCACGCGCGCTGACGTGCAGCTGGCCGGCCGCTTCGGTGAAGCTGGACAGCTTGATGGCGGTGCTCAGATATTTCAGATGGACGAGGTTCAGGTCCATGGATCCCCTTGTCGAGCGGGCTTCCCCGCTTTGTCGTGCCGATCGGTTTTGCATCAGGGTAGTCCAACCGTCCGTCTGACGGAGGCGTCGAGGGCGGAAACGACGCCGGAGGACGGGAAACCGCGCCGGCTGCCGAGCGCCTGCGCGCCCGTCGTGGCGATGCCGTGCGGAATGCCCGCCCACCGCCATAGCGGGTTTCCGCTGCGCTATACTGACAAACCGCCCGCCATCGAGGCGGGTTTTTCGAACCATTCGACGAAGGAGCGCGATCATGCTAGACATCCGTTATGTCCGCGAGCATCAGGAGGAAGTCGCCCAGGCGATGAAGAATCGCAACGCCTCTTGGGACTCGTCGCGCTTCTCGGAGCTCGACGAGGAGCGCCGCACCGCCATCGTCCAGGTGGAGGCGCTCCAACAGGAACGCAACGCCGCGTCCAAGTCCATCGGCAAGATGATGTCGGAGGGCAAGAAGGACGAGGCCGAGGCCGCCAAGGAGAAAGTGCGTGCCATCAACGACCGGATCGCCGAGCTCGATGCCCATCGTGATGAGGTGGAAACCCAGCTCAACGACCTGTTGGCGCATACCCCCAACATCCCCAACGACAAGACTCCGGTGGGCAAGGACGAAACCGAGAACCCCGAGATCCGCCGCTGGGGCACTCCGCGCGATTTCGCCGCCGAGGGCTTCGAGGCGAAGCCTCACTGGGACCTGGGCACCGAGCTGGGAATCCTCGACTTCGAGCGCGGCAACAAACTGTCTGGCAGCCGCTTCACCGTGCTGGCGGGCGCGGGCGCGCGTCTTGAGCGCGCTCTCATCAATTACTTTGTGGACACCCACACGTCCCGTGGGTTCAAGGAATGGTGGCCGCCAGTGGTGGTGAAGCGCCAGACCATGTTCGGCACCGGCCAGCTGCCCAAGTTCGAGGACGATGCCTACCACGTGAGCGGCGACATGTTCCTCATCCCCACCGCCGAGGTGACCCTCACCAACCTGCATGCCGGCGAGGTGCTCGACGCCGAGCAGCTGCCGCTGCGCTACACCGCCTTCACCCCGTGCTTCCGCGAGGAGGCCGGTTCGGCGGGCCGTGACACGCGCGGTATCATCCGCCAGCACGAGTTCGACAAGGTCGAGATGGTGAAATTCGCCACTCCTGAGCAGTCCGACGACGAGTTGGAGAGCATGACCGCCGAGGCGGAGTATCTGCTGCAGCAGCTGGGCCTTCCGTACCGCGTCATCTCGTTGTGCACGGGCGACCTGGGCTTTTCCGCGCAGCAGACCTACGACATCGAGGTATGGCTGCCCAGCTACAACGGCTACAAGGAGATCTCGTCGTGCTCGAACTGCGGCGATTTCCAGGCGCGCCGCGCCAATATCAAGTACCGCGACCCGGCAAACTTCAAGGGCACGCGCTTTTTGCATACGCTCAACGGCAGCGGCCTGCCCGCCGGCCGTACCATGGCTGCCATCATGGAGAATTTCCAGCAGGCCGACGGCACCATTCGCGTGCCCGATGTGCTGATCCCCTACATGGGCGGCGTTGAGGTCATTGCTCCGGAAGCGTAAGGCCGGTCCGCGCAAAGCCACCGCCCCTCTTTCCCAGAAGGCCGCGCAACTGCAGGAGGAAGGCGGCTCGCTCCTTGACGATTCCGCCAAGGCCGCTGTTGCGCGCGTTCACTCGGAATCCCAGCAGGATCGCCAGCAGGGCCGTCGGCAGGATCGAGCGCCGGCAGCATCGGTTCCTGAAGCGCAGGGGCGGGCGCAGGCCCCTGCCGCGAAGGAGAAGCCGCAACCTGAGCGCGAGCAGGAGGCTGCGGTGTCGGGGAGCGACGGGGCTGCATCCGCACCCGCCGACGGCGCCGTGCCTGTGCCCGCACCCGCCGACGGCACCGTGCCTGCGCAGGCTCGGCAGCCGCTCGCCCAGGGCGCCTTGGACGATGCGCCTGCGGGGCGGACGGGAACGCCCGAGCGGGATGCCGCCGCCAAAGCGCCCGATCCGACCGAGCAGGATGCGGCATTGCCGGATGCGTTTGCCGGGCAGGGCCGCAGCGATGCTCCCGATGCCGCAAGCGAAGCCCCCGCACCAGACATCGCCGACGGCGATGCCCCGCGAAAAGGGCGCCCGCGTCGCGCCTCGAAGGCGAAGTCCGAAAACCACGGCAAGCTCAGGGCGGCGCTCATTGCCATCCTATCGGTCGTCGTCATCTTAATCGTCTGCATCGCGGCGCTCTCGTGGAACCGATGGCTGCGCTACGACGATGCGGTCGACCTGCAGGGCCGGTGGATCGTCGTCGGCGGCACCGATGCCATCACCATCGACGAGGGCTCCATCCACCTCACCGACCAGGACGCCTACGGCTATTCTCTCGACACGATGGCGAAAACCGTTTCGTTCAGCTACGGCGATCTGTCGGGCGATGCCCGCTATCGCTTCTCCTCCGATCGCACGCGCGTCGCGCTGCAGGATGGCGTGTACGGGCCCGTGGGCGACTTCTTCGACGATCTTGCCTGGACGCTCGCTGATGTCGGCAGCTCCATCATGGGCAACGGCGCGACGAGCCCATCGTTCGGTGACGGGTCGGTCGTGCTGGTGCGCGAAGACGCCCTCACCGACGAGGAGCGCCAAGCGATCGAGCAGCTCAAGCTGGATAGGATGTCCCCCGAGGAACGTGCCGCCGCCGAAGAGGAGGCTCAGCGTCTCGCCGAGGAGGAGGCCGCCGCCGCCGAGGCGCAGGCGGCTGCGGAGGAGGAGCAGCGCCAGCAGCAACTCGACATCGAGGGTGCCCTCGAGGAGAGCGGCAGCGTGGGCGAGGTCGGCGCGAACGCTGTGCGCCCCGAGGACGTCAGGTAGCGTGCGTCGCGGTGGATGCCGTCTCCATCGACAAGATGACGGTCGGCGCCGGCCGTCTGGTGTGCGAGGTCCACTTGGCGCCCGGCGTGCCTCGCGATACCTGGCCCGATCTCATCCGCGCTCTCCTGTCGGGCTTTCCCCATCTTCCCCAGCATGCGTGCGTCAACGAGAACGGCCAGCTGTTCGGCGACGCGATGGATCGCACGCCGCTGCCCCATCTGCTTGAGCATCTGGCCATCGATCTGCAGACGCGCCGTTGCGGAAGAGACGATGTGATGTTCGTGGGGACCACGGACTGGATCGACGAGCAAAAGGGCACCGCGCGCATCCAGATGAGCTTCACCGACGATTTGATGGCGTTGCGGTCATTTCAAGATGCCGTGAAAGCCCTGAACGGGTTGATAGTGCTACCCTAGCGGGATAGTTCGAGCGAGGGGATCGAGGACGAGTATGACATCAGCCCATCTCACATTCGATAAATCCGACGACAAACATGCGCATCGCATCGAGAAGATGCGCTCGTCTCCGGTGCGAGACCTGTTCTCGGCGGCAGTGCGCCCCGATATCATCTCGCTTTCCGGCGGCATGCCCGACGTGTCGCTTTTGCCTATCACCTCCATTCGCAAGGCCACCCGCAACGCGCTCGAAAGCGATCGCAACGGCGCACTGCAGTACGGGAGCACCGATGGTCGCTTGGGCACCAAGAAGGTCATCTGCAGCCTCATGCGCGACATCGGCGTGCGTGTGAAGCCCGAGCAGATCATGATCACCAGCGGCGCGCAGGAGGCGCTCGACCTACTGGGCAAGGTGTTCATCGACCCGGGTGACATCATCTTGACGGAAGGCCCCACCTACCTCACGGCGCTGCAAGCGTTCTCCACCTACGAGCCCGAGGTGCACACCATCCCCTTCGACGACGAAGGTATGCGCATGGACGTGCTGGAGGAGGAACTCGAGCGCATCGGCAAGGACAACCCGCGCCTGAAGTTCTGCTACACCATCCCCAACTTCCAGAACCCGGGCGGGGTCACCATGTCGCCCGATCGCCGCAAGCGCCTGCTGGAGCTGTCCCACGAGTACAATTTCCTGGTGGTGGAGGACGACCCGTACGGCCGCCTGCGCTACGACGGCGGGCACCAGATTCCGCTGAAGGCCATGGACGACCGCGTTATCTACCTGGGCACCATGTCGAAGATCTTCGCGGCGGGGCTGCGTTGCGGCTGGGTGGCGGCACCGCGCTCCACCATCGCCAAGATCAACCTGGTGAAGCAGGGTTCCGACCTGTGCGGAAGCTCGCTTGACCAGCTGATCGTCGAGCACTATTTCACCGACACTCCCTGGCAGCGCACGCTGCAGAAGTTCGTGAAGACGTACAAGACGCGTCGCGACGCCATGCTGTCGGCGCTTGAGGAGCATTTCCCGCCCGAAGCCACGTGGACGCACCCCGAAGGCGGTTTCTTCGTGTGGGTGACGCTGCCGGAGTACGTCGACACCGGTTCGATGCTGGCGGAGGCGCTGGATGCGGGCGTGACCTACGTGCCGGGCGACTCGTTCTTCCCCGGTGGCAAGCTGGGCAAGAACTGCATGCGCATCAATTTCAGCTACGAAACGCCCGAGAACATAGAAGAGGCCATCCGTCGTTTGGCGGGCGTCATCGAAGATCGCCTGGAGCTGTACCGGGCGTTCATCGACGCGGGCGCTATTAAGGAAACCGCACCGACCCGCAAGTCGGAATAGGAGGAGGAACGAACATGGGATTGAAAGTAGCGGTGTTGATGGGAGGCACCTCCTTCGAGCGCGAGTTCTCGCTGAAAAGCGGCAAGGCGGTGTGCGACGCCCTCGAGGAGGCGGGACACAAGGTGGTGCCGCTGGACACCACCAAAGAGCTGGTTCCCACGTTGCGCAGCGAGCGCCCCGACGTCTGTTACATCGCAGTGCACGGCAAGCACGGCGAAGACGGCACGCTGCAGAGCTTGCTTGAGTTTCTGGACATCCCGTTCGTGGGATCGTCGGCTTCGGTGTGCCAGCGCGCATGGAATAAAGACTCGCTGCATTACGAGCTGGCGGCCTATCGCAACATCACCGGTGAGGATCCCATCGCCTCGTGGCCCCAGGGCCTCTACATCGCCCGCGACGCGTTCAAGAGCATGGGCGCGGCGACGGCTCTCGACATGGTTGAGGACCGCGTCATCGGCGGCTACCCCGTTGCGGTGAAGCCCGCGCACGGCGGCTCGGCCATGGGCGTGCATCGCGTCGACAGCATCGATGAGTTGGGCGAGGCTGTGCTCGACGCGCTGTCCTACGACGGCGCCGTGGTCATCGAGCAGTGGGTGGAAGGCGTCGAGATGGGCGTTTCCATCCTGGGAACCGGTTGGGACGCCTACGCGTTGCCCCCGGTGGAGATCGTCCCGCGCCAGGGGCTCTACGACACCGCCGCCCGCATGACGGCCGGCGCGGTCGACTTCCACTGCCCCGTGCGGCCCGAATCGCTTTCCACCGATCCTGCCGAAGCGCAGGCAATCCGCGCCGAGATCGAGCGCGCCGCGCTCGAGGTGTACCGCGCCTACAACGTGCGCGACTTCGGCCGCGTCGATCTCATCTGGGACGGCGCTCAGGCACGTGTGCTCGAGATGGACGTGTCCCCCGGCATGACCGAGTACTCCATGTTCCCCGCCGCCTGCGCCGGCGCCGGACTCACCTTGTCAAGGGTCCTAGACGAGCTGGTCCACGCGGCGCTCGAGCATCCGCCTGTCTGGTAGGACTTGCCTGGCAGGGCTCCGGCGGCCTGCCGACCGCCGGAGCCGCTCGATTACGAGAAGGCCCGAGGCGCTGCATCTGCGCGCTCTTCTCGCCGCGCGTCGAGGGGGCTTCCACTCTGTCTTCGCGGGGTTTTCTACGGAATGGCAACCGTTTTCTAAAGCGGGTGTGTTTTCGGGTTGGGAGGCTGGGCGCGCGCCTATAATGGTTGCATGTCAGTGGGCGCCGTGGAGCGCGCCCGGAATGGAGAACCAACATGAGCAACAAACTGGGAGCTTTCATCGTCGGCGGTTTGGTGGGAGCTGCGGTTGCGCTGCTGTACGCCCCCCGTGCAGGCGTGGAGACGCGCGCGATGGTTTCCGATCGCATGGGGGCTGCTTGGGGCGGCGCCCAGGATTTCGGCGCTCGTGCCCAGGTTAACGCCCAGCAGGCCTATCAGACTGCGGTCGAGCGCGGACAGTCGGTGGCGCAGGATGTCGCCGCTCGCGGCCAGGAGATCTACGGCCAGGCGCAGGCGCGCGTCCAGGACGCCGCCGGCGTGGTGAAGCCGGTCATCACCGACAAGAACGATCAACTGCGCGAGAAGATCGAAGCGGCTCGTCAGCGCATCGCCGCCCAGGTGGCGCGCAATGCCGAGGACGCTGCGGCTGCGGGTGCGTCCGAAGTGAAAGCCGAAGCCGCTCCGGTCGTCGAGGCGGAGGCCCGGCCGGCGCAGCCGGAAGAGGGCCAGGCCCCGCAGGGCATCTAAGCTTTCTTATAACCGAAGCGTTTTCGTCAGGCGGGTTCAGCCGCCGGGCGAAGCGCGCTGCTCAACCGGGGTTCGGGGTTCCCGGCCCCCTGCTGAAAGGAACAGCTCAGCGGCATGGCGGGCAATCTCATAACCAATAACGATTTGCGCGGCCTGCGTGTGCTCGGTGGCAAAAAGGGCACCTCGCATATCGGCAAAGTGCGGCGCCTTGTGTTCCATCCGCGCGAGCGCCGCGTGGTGGGCTTTATCGTGAAGCGGCCCGATCTGGCGCTGATGTTCCACCGCAAAGACTTGTTCGTCCAGCTCGGCGGCTTCGACATGGTAGATGGGCGCGTGGTCGTGCGGCAGGCAGCCGACGCCACCGACAAGGGGGCCTGCAAGGCCCTGGGTATCGACTACGATTCCTGCGTCATGTGGGAGGGGCTTCCCCTCATCACCGAATCGGGCGATATGCTGGGCATGGTCGGCACTGTCGCCTTCGATCGCGATACGGGCGTTATCTCCACGGTGCTCGCCGATGCAGGTGCCACCGCCAACACGCTTCTGGGCAAGCGCATCATTCCCGCATCGCTCATAAAGGGTTTCCGCCGCGGCATCGGCGTTGCGCTGTCGACCGGCAGCGACGGTGCCGAGCAGGAAGAGGACGAGGTCGAGCTCGGCGCCATCCTGGTGTCCGATGCCGCGAAGGATATCCTCGCGGAGGGCAGCGTCGCCGAGAAGGCGGGCGCGGCCACCGCGGTTGCGGTCAACAAGATGAACACCACGGTGAAGCCCGCGGTTTCCAACGCCGCAAAGAAGACCACCAAGGCCGTTGGGCAGGGCGTTCGCGCTGTGGGCAAACGCGCCGAGGAGACTAAAGACGCCTTCTCCGGGTTCAAGGACGAATATCGGAAGGCCGTGGGCTCATCGGGGAAGGCGGCGGGATCCGAGCCCGCCCGGGCGGTTTCCAAGAAGGCGCAGCCCGCTACGAAGAAGAGCATGTTCTCCTCTTTCAAAGAGGAATACGACAAGGCGCGCCATGGCGACGAGTAGCCACAAGCAGGGCGATCGTCACGAGTCGGAAACGCTGCGCGAGCGCGTCCATGAGCGCAGCGAGCAGCTCCACGAGAAGGCGCAGCGCCCCACCACGGTGCATGGGCATCCCATGGAGATGGGCGGCATCTTCAGATTCGTCGGGTTGCTGGCGTTCCTGGTCATCATGGCGCTGCTAGTGTACCTGCTCTGGCCGTATTTCCACGAGCTGTTCGAACCGGGCGGCCTCGACCGCGTCATCGAGGATGTGCGCGCCGCCGGTCCGGTGGGTTTCGTCATTCTGCTGGGATTGCAGTTCCTGCAGATCGTCGTGGCGTTCATTCCCGGCGAGGTCACCCAGATGGCGGCGGGCCTGCTGTACGGGCCTTGGGTGGGGGCGTTGGTCATCCTGGTGGGATGCGTCCTGTCGAGCGCGTTCGTGTACGTGGTGGTGAAGCGCCTCGGTGCGCCGTTCGTCCAGAAGATGGTGCCCGAGAAGTACCTGGGCAAGTTCCGTGCGTTCGAGGAGTCGGGCAAGCTCAACGTCATCGTGTTCATCCTGTTCCTCATCCCTGGCCTGCCCAAGGACGTGTTCACCTATCTGGTCCCACTGACCGACATGCCCATGCGCACGTTCTTGATTCTGTCGAACCTCGGCCGCATTCCCGGGATCGTGGTTTCCACCTATGCGGCGGACGGTCTGGCGGACGGCCGCGTGACCGAGAGCGTCATCATCTTCGTGGCGCTCGCCGCCATCGCCGTCGTCGGCATCCTGCTGCGTGACCGCATCATGGACTTTTTCTCGCAGCATCGCCACAAGCCGGGCAAGGGCGAATAGGGCGAAGATCGGAGAGGCTATGGACGAGCTGAACACCACGCCGATGAAAGACGGCGGCGTACCGGGCGCTAACCCCGAGGCCGGGCACGACAGCGTAGGCGGCGAAGGCCAGGGAGCCGGCCAAAGCTTCGAGCGCCCCGCGGGCTCGCCCGAGATGCCGCCTGCCTACGTGCGCCAGATGCAGCAGGGGCAGGCGCCCGCGACCGGGCAGGGCGGCGAGGCGTGGCGGTGGCAGGCGCCGGACGAAGCGCAGCGCCGGGAGCCGTTTCCCCCGGTGTCGTCCGGTGCTGCTCCGCAATCGCCTGGCGCCGGCATCCCCCCGCAGCAACCGCACGGCGCCTATGCGGGCCAGCCGTCCGGTGCAGGTTGGCAGCCCCCGCACCCCGGGCAAACCTACACGGCGCCCCGGCAGCCGTATACGCCGGTTTCGTATGCGTCGGCCCCATATGGCGTGCCGGTGGTGACGAAAGACCATGTGGCGGCCGGTTTGCTCGCCATCTTCCTGGGCGTGTTCGGCGTGCATAAGTTCTATCTGGGCTACAACACCTCCGGCTTCATCATCTTGGCCATCACCATTTTGGGCAGCATCTTCACCATCGGCTTGGCCGCTGGGACCATGTTCGTCATCACCGTGATCGAGGGGATCATCTACCTCTCCAAATCCCAGAGCGAATTCGATGCGGCGTATGTGGTGGGCAAGAAGGAATGGTTCTAGCGCCGCGCGGCGTCGTTTTCGCTAAACTACGCTATGGATGATATAGCGGCGCCGCCGACCGGTGGTGCTTTGCGCGATTGCCGTATCCGGTCCGGCACGGCGGACGCGGCGCCGAGATTCTAGGGGGCTTCGAAATGGCTTTGCTTGAACGCGCTGATGCCTATTGGCGCTTTGCAGGAACCTGCACCCAGTGCGGCCATTGCACGGGGGCGTGCGAATCGCTCACGAAGGCGGGGATGTCGCTGGGGCAGATCGCCAAGGCGATGCTGGATGCGCAGCGCAATGCGTCCTCGAAAGAGGAGCTGGCGCGCAGCATCGCCGCCAACGCCGATCTGGTCCAGGCGGTGCGTGGATGCTTCTTCTGCACCTCGTGCAAGAACACCTGCTTCGCCCACAACGATGTGTGCGATCTCATTTACAGTGCGCGCGTCGACTTCCAGAACTTGGGGCTCATCGAGCGCGAGGCGTGGTCGAGCGTGCTGGTGGACGAGGAGTGGGACATCTTCAAGGCCTACCGCGCCATCTACGGCATCGGTTACGTCGATCTCACGCGCCATAAAGCCTACGAAGGCCATGAGGCGCAGACGGGGCTGCGCACGGCGTTCTTCCCCGGATGCTCGCTTGCCGCCTACGGTCCCGAGCTCACGCGCGAGATCTTCCAGGCCATGGACGGGTACGCCGAGGGCAGCCTGACCATGATCGACAGCTGCTGCGGGTCGTCGCTGAAAAGCGCCGGGTTCTTCGATCGTGCCGAGGCGCTGTGCGACCGCAATGCCGACGAGCTGGTGACGGCGGGTTGCGAAGAGCTCGTGTGCGTGTGCCCCGGCTGTGCGAACGACATGCGGAAGGCCTTGGCCAAGCGGGGCATCGACGTGAAGGTGCGCCTGCTCGCCGATTGGCTGCACGAGCGCGGGTTCACCCCCAAGCACCCCTTGCCGGATGGGCCGCTGTGCCTGTCGAAATCGTGCCAGGATCGCGACGGCACCTACTTGGAGCAAACGCGCGAGGCGCTCGGCATCGAGAAGGGCGTCGCGTCCATCTTCCACGGTTGCTGCGGTGCGGGCGGTGCGGTGAGCGCCTTCGACCCGTCGCGCCAGGCAGAGCAAGCTGACGGTAAGCTGTCGTTCGCGCCCGACGGCGCCACGGTGGTCACCATGTGTCCCACGTGCACCTACACGTATGCGTTCCGCTTGATGCAGGCGCCGCGACCGGTTGCCAACAAGCACTACACCGAGCTGCTGTTCGACAGCCAGTTCGATTGGGATAAGACGTTTTCCCAGCTAGGCGGCATGTGGTCCGGCGAGTACGGCCCGTGGCTCGCCCAGGTGTTCGCGTAGGAGGGGCGAGGTCATGAGCAAAGCTGGAACGGTTGCCATCATCGGCTGGGGAACGGCGGGCGTCAATGCCGCCATCGCGCTGCGCGGGGCGGGGTACGCCGGCTGCATCAAGGCATTTTCGGACACGGGGATCCTTCCCTACAGCCCCATCCTCACCTCGTACTACGTCGGCGGCGAGAAAACCTACGACGAGTGCTTTCCTTGGAGCGTCGAGGAGCTGGACGAGCTGGACGTCGAGGTGGTGCGCGAAGGGCGCGTGACCGAGCTCGACGTCGCCGCCCATCTCATCCGCACCGAAAAGGGCGGCGAGCATGCCTACGATAAGTGCGTGGTGTGCGTGGGCGCGCGCCCGATGACGGTCGGGTTCCCGAAGGGCTGCGGCTACGATCCGTTGGTGCTGCGCACCATGGACGACGCCGTGCGCATGAAGGAGGCGTTCCGGAATCCGTCGTGCAAAAGCGTGCTGGTAAGCGGCGCGTCTATGATCGCGCTGAAGTGCG
This sequence comes from Eggerthellaceae bacterium, assembly GCA_036306585.1. Taxonomy (GTDB): domain Bacteria; phylum Actinomycetota; class Coriobacteriia; order Coriobacteriales; family Eggerthellaceae; genus Aphodovivens. The sequence continues at coordinate 54,869 of JAXJZF010000007.1, read as the reverse complement.
TCGAGGCGGCGCTGAACTGCGGTTTGGAAGTGTCGCTGGTGGGCATGAACAGCCATATCCTCGATTTCAGCGCCACGCCCGAGGCGGCGGCGCGTTTTGAGCGCGGCCTCGCCAAGCAAGGCGTGCGCATGCGCTTCGAGCAGACCATCGCGCGCGTGGATATGATGGAAGACGAGGAGCGCTGCCGTGCGGGGGTGACGTTCTCCAGCGGCGACGTGGAGATGTTCGACGAGATCGTAGTCGCCCACGGCGTGCGTTCGGATTTCGGCTTCGTCAAGGAAGGCTCTCTTGAGATCGACCGTGCGCTGGTCGTGGACGACTCTATGCGCACGAGCGATCCCGACGTGTACGCCGCCGGCGATGCCGCCCAGGCGCTCGAGCTGATCTCCGGGCAGAAGAGGGTGCTGGGCATTTGGAAGACCGCGGCGCTGCAGGGCGCATGCGCCGGCCGGGCGATCGCCGCCGAACTGGCGGGGCATGAGCCGACGTCTGCCGATGCGTATCCGGGCGCCATCATGACCAACACCATCGCCGTGCGTGGGACGCTGTTCATCTCCGCCGGCGTGTCGCAGGTGGGCGAAGGCCAGCGTGCCGAGGTGCAGGAAGATGATGCGATGACCGTGGTGCGTATCTTCGAGCCCACCGCCGACGGCGGGGAGCGTCTGGTGGGGTTCAACGTTGCCAGCGATGTGGACGAGCCGGGCGGCGTCGCCTACGACACCGCTGCCATGCTGAGCCTGCGTATCGAGGAGGCCTGCCGCCGATAAGCGCCGTTTCGGCCGACTGTCGGCGCTTCCGGATGGAAATCTTCCCCGACCGCCTGGATTACGGGGCTCGCCGCCGCGCGCGCCGTGATGGTTAGGTAAAATGAAAGGGTAGGGCTTTTCCGCCAGCATGATGGCGGAACGTTTTAAGACGAACGGAGGAGATCATGCCCACTATCACCCATGACGACGTAAAAGTGCCCGCAGACGTTCTTCCCGAGGCACGCGAGGACTATATCGAGAATTACCTCAAGGCAACGCGCGGCACCGGCCGCCTGATGCTGTTTGCCTGCGACCAGAAGATCGAGCATCTGAACAAGGACTTCTACGGTGAGGGAATCGACATCTCCGACGCCGAGCCCGAGCACCTGTTCAAGATCGGCAGCCAAGGCATTTGCGGCGTGCTGGCGGGTCAGCGCGGTCTTATCGCCCGCTATGCGGCCGATTATCCGGAGATCAACTACCTGGTGAAGATGAACTCCAAGACCAACCTGGTCAAGACCGCCCAGGAAGACCCGTATTCGCCGCAGTTGCATGACCTCGAGGCCGTGCTGGCGATGCGCGCTGCCGGCGTGAACATCGTGGGACTGGGCTACACCATCTACCTGGGCAGCGAGTATGAGGCAACCATGATGGCAGAGGCGGGTGAGCTTATCGCGCAGGCACATGCGAACGGTCTGCTGGTGGTGTTGTGGATCTATCCGCGCGGCAAGGCTGTTACCGCCGAGAAGGACCCCGACCTCATCGCCGGCGCCGCCGGCGTCGCACTGTGTCTGGGCGCCGACTTCGTAAAGGTGAACCCGCCCAAGCCCGAGGGCGACGACAATCGCACCCCCGCCGAGGCGCTGAAGATCGCCTCCATGGCGGCTGGTCGCACCGGTCTGGTGTGCGCAGGCGGTTCCACCGTCGATGCCGAGACGTTCCTGACCCAGTTGTGGGAGCAGATCCATGTGGGTGGCGCTTGCGGCAACGCCACCGGTCGCAACATCCATCAGCGCAGCCTGGACGAGGCGGTGCGCCTGACCAAGGCCATCAGCGCAATCACGCTGGCAGACTACTCCGTCGAGGACGCCCTGGCAGTGTTCAGAGGACAGAAGGAGTTCTCGCTCTAAGCATTTCGCCTTTCCCAAGCGTTTCCAGCCCTGCGGCAGCACTGCCGCAGGGCTTTTTTTCGCCCTTTTTCGTGGGGCTTCCTATCCGATTTCCGTTCACCGACGCATGCAGCACAGGAAACATTCGCGCCGATTTTGGGGGCTACACTTGCGCTACGGCACGCGTGCGGGCGCAGGGTGGAACACGGCCCTGCGGTATCCTCGCCGGCATACCACTGCGAAAGCGAATGCGTTTCTATGCCTATCCGACGGGGTTCCGTGCTGCTGTTTGGTGTGCCAAGTAGGTAAGGGAGGTTTGAATGTATACGTTTCTCATCGGGCTCGTCGTCCTGCTGGTCGGCGGCTTTCTCTATGGGAAGTTCTGCGAGCACGTGTTCGGTCCCGACCGGCGCACCACGCCCGCGTACGCCATGGCCGATGGCGTGAACTATGTTCCCATGAAGCGCTGGAAGAACGCGCTTATCGAGTTGCTGAACATCGCGGGCACCGGCCCAGTGCTCGGCCCTATCCAGGGCATCCTGTTCGGCCCTATCGCGTTCGTGCTCATCCCCATCGGATGCGTTCTGGGCGGTGCCGTCCACGACTATTTCAGCGGCATGCTCAGCGTTCGCAACAAAGGCGAGCAGATGCCCGGTCTCATGAAGCGCTTCATGGGCAACGGCGTGTTCCAGGTGTACAACGTGTTCGTGTGCCTGCTCATGTTCCTGGTGGGCGTCGTGTTCATCTACACGCCGGGCGACATGCTCGCCGGTTCGGTGTTCGGCTTCACCACGTCGTTCACCGATGCCCAGACCGGTCAGCCGGTGCCGTGGTCGGCGCTTGCTCCGCTGCTGGCTATTTATGCGATCATCCTAGTGTATTACCTGGTGGCGACGCTGTTCCCCATCGACAAGATCATCGGCCGCATCTACCCGATCTTCGGCGCCATCCTGCTGCTGTCGGCAGTGGGCGTGTTCCTGGGTCTGTTCATCGGCGGCGGCATCTTCACGCTCGCCGAGGTTTGGGGCCCGTGGCCCGAATGGGTGAACAACGGCATCATCGGCCAGGCATTCGGCGGCACGTGGGCCAACATCATCCCGATGTTCTTCATCACGGTCGCCTGCGGCATCGTGTCGGGCTTCCATAGCACTCAGGCATGCATTATCGCCCGTTCGGTCAACAGCGAGTTCGAAGGCCGCAAGACTTTCTACATGATGATGATCCTGGAGGGCTTCATCGCGATGATATGGGCTGCTGCTGCCATGGTGGTGTACAGCAATGGCGCCGCTGACCCGGGCGTGACCGGTGCGACCGCCGTCGTGGGCATCATCGCCCACAGTTTCCTGGGCGATATCGGCGGCATCGTCGCCATCCTGGGCGTGGTGGTGCTGGCGATCACGTCAGGCGACACCGCGCTCCGCTCTCTTCGCCTGATGCTTGCCGATTATTTCCATATCGATCAGCTCAAGCGCGCCAAGCGCGTGGGTCTGGCGTTGGCCATCTTCATCCCCGTCGCCGTGGTGCTCATCTACTCGAAAATGGATTCGAACGGGTTCAACGTGCTGTGGCGCTACTTCAGCTTCGCCAATGAGACGTGCGCGGTGTTCGCATTCGCGTTGATCACGGTGTACCTGTGCGGTCGCAAGAAGCCGTGGATCATGACCATCGTTCCGGGCTGCTTCTACATGTTCGTCGTGTCCAGCTATCTGTTGAATGCGCGCATCGGCTTCGGACTAGATTGGCCGATCGCCTACATCGTGGCTGCCGTGCTGACTGTGGTGTACGCGGCGCTCGTGCTGCGCGCGGGCTTCAAGCGCCGTAGCCGCATTGAAAGCGGCGAACTCGACCCGACGGTCGACGAGACGCCCGACGACACAGTCCAAAAGCAGGCGGCGTAGCGCTCGGTCCGCACTGCGCGCGGTAGGGCGCTCGATGGAAAGCCGGACGTGCTGTGCGACGCCCGGCTTTCGCTTGGCGTCCGGTTTTGCCGAAACCCGGCATGACATTCGCTTCTGCCGAGCCGCGGCGCGACATCCGATTGCCGATGACGCGCGATAGGGCACTCGCGCTCCGCCGATGCGTCGTGCGCAATTAAAAAAGAGGGGCTGCGTAGCAGCCCCTCTTTTGCGTTCGGTATGGTGCCCGAGGCGAGAGTCGAACTCGCACGTCTTGCGACAACGGTTTTTGAGACCGCCACGTCTGCCATTCCGTCACTCGGGCGCAAAAGCGCATTATACCCGAACCTTGCCGCTGCGGCAATGCGCCACCCAGTTTGCGCTGGGTGGCGCATTGCATTCTTCGCACTTTCGTTTGCGTCGTGCTGTTTGCTGTTGCAAACCACATTAGAGCTCGGGGCTTGCCTTCTGGGAGCGAGACGATTTCCGGCGTGTTTGCTCCTTGCCGGTGAGCAGATGCTCGGGCACTTGCGTTTCGTCGATGACGGGAATGCCGGCGTCGCGGAAGAGGCGTGCTGCCACCCCCCAGCCTTCGGTCAGCGTGCCGGTGAAGGTGCCGTCGTAGATGCGGCCGCTGCCGCACGAGGGGCTTTTCGACTTGAGAATGGCAAGCTCACAGCCAGCATCCTGCGCTCGCTGTAGCGCTTTACGCGCTCCAGCCCGGAAGGCTTCCGTGTTGTCGACTCCCACCGAGTTCACTACGCGCAGCCCGACGGCGGCAGCCACCACTTCGTTCGGGCAGCGCGGTATGGGCAGTTTCGCGTACGATTCGGGACAGATCGGTACGAGCGTGTGGTTCTCGCGCAGGGCTTTGACGGCGTCGCTCGGGCGTGCCTCCCCATCGAAACGGCAGTGCGCCCCCAGTAGGCATGCGCTCACGGCTATGATCATGCGTCCCCCTCGATTTTTTGTGTTTCCCGGCTTGGCTTATCGATTCTGCAGCATAATGATCCGGAATGTAAAGGCCTTGGGCAACGGGCAGGCGAACGGTCCGTTCGAGGCGTCGGCATGCGGCCGTGTTCGTCGTGAGCTGCGCTCCCGGCGGTACGGTGGTGCTGCCAAGCCGTGCCGTGCAAGCCGTTGAGCGCGTTGCGCTACCTGCACGCGCGCTGCCTTGCCGTCCCGCCTGCGGGCCAACCTGCGAAGAAGGAGACCGAACATGGATCAATCCCAGATCAACGCTAAGATCGACGCGTACCTCGATCAGCATTGGGACGACATCGTGGCCGACATCGATACGCTGGTGCGCATTCCCAGCGTGGAAGAGCTCGATAAAGCCGAGAAAGGCGCCCCGTACGGTCCCGGTCCGCGCGCCGCGCTTACCGCGGCGTTGGAGATGGCGGATCGCATGGGCTTTGAACCCCATGACGAGCAGGGCCATATCGGCTATGCCGACTTCCCGGGTAAGACCGAGGGACAGATCGGCATCATCGGCCACACCGACGTGGTCCCCGCGGGCCCGGGCTGGAATTTCGAGCCTTACCAGGTTACCCGCAAGGATGGCTACCTGATCGGTCGCGGCGTCATCGATGACAAGGGCCCGAGTGTGGTGGCGCTGCATGCCATGAAGTTCTGGAAGGACTTGCAGGACGAAGGCGCCGCCGAGCGGTTTCCCTACACGCTGCGCTTCCTTTTCGGCGCGAACGAGGAAACCGGCATGGCGGACGTGACGTACTACCGCCAGCGCCATGCCGATCCGCTTTTCTTGTTTACCCCCGATGCCGAATTCCCTGTGAGCTACGGCGAAAAGGGCCTCTACGACGGAAGCATCCATATGCCCGCGTCGTCTGACGGGCGCATCGTCGAGTTCGAAGGCGGCGCCGCCACCAACGCCGTTCCCGGGCTGGCGCATGCCGTGGTCCGTGCCAACGCCGCCGATCTTCCCGCGGAGAATCGGCTGACTATCAGCGATGCCGGGGACGGCTGCGCGCGCATCGACGCCGAAGGCAAAAGCGCCCATGCTTCCACTCCGGAACAGGGCGTGAGCGCCATCGGGCTCATCGTCGACTACCTGCTGGAAAACGGCATCTGCAACGAGGCCGAGCGCTCCTTCCTCGAGCTGGAGCAGCGCATCGCCTCGCACGCTGACGGCAGCGGTGTGGGCTTGGCTTGCGAGGATGAGCATTTCGGCCCGCTCACGCTGGTGGGCGGCACCATCGCCACGCGCGACGGGGCCTTCGTCCAGAGCATAGACATCCGCTTCCCCACTTCCATCACCGCCGAGCAGATCACGGCCACGATGGAAAAGGAGGCGCAGGCGATCGGCGCGACTTACGGCGTCGGGCGCCAGGAAAAACCGTTCCTGATGGATCCGAGCTCCCCGATGATCCAGGCGCTGCTGGCAGCCTACAACGAGGCGACCGGCGAGCAGGGCGAGGTCTTCACGCAGGGCGGCGGCACCTATGCGCGCCACTTCTCCAACGCAGCGAGTTTCGGCCCCGAGAAATCGTGGGTTAAGGTCCCCGAATGGGTGGGCGGCATGCACGGCCCCGACGAAGGCGCGAGCGAGGAGCTGCTGCGCGAGGCGTTCCGCATCTATGCGCTCACCATCGGCCGCTTGATGGAGTTGGAGTTCTAGCTTAAAGCTACCGTTCGCCCCTTAATTACAACCGCTGAAACCTGTTTTGCTACCGGTCACCTCCCGGGGTGACCGGTAAAAACCATAAAAGCTTGCGATAAATCCCTATGGCACGACAGGCAGTTGCCGTATAATGGGGGCGTTTTAGTACCGATTAGGGTGAAAGGCAGTAGGAGGTTTTCGTGCTTAAGGCAATGATCGTCGATGACGAGGCCCCTGCACGTTCGGAATTGCGATTCCTTCTCGACGAGCTAGGGCAAACCGAAGTGACCGCCGAGGCAGCAAGCGTGCGCGAGGCGATCGAGAAGTTGAAGGAATATCCCTGCGACGTGATGTTCCTGGATATCAACATGCCTGAGGCGACCGGCTTGCAGCTCGCCGACGCCCTGCAGCATCTGAAATTCCCGCCTGCCGTGGTGTTCGTCACCGCCTATAGCGAGCATGCGCTGGACGCTTTCAAAGTCCATGCTATCGACTACCTGGTGAAGCCGGTCGAGTCCGACCGCCTGGCCCAGGCCATCGCACGCGTGCGCGAGCATGTCGCGCTGCACATGCAGGCGCAGAAGTCCGAGCGCATCCCGGTGGAAAAGGGCGGCAAGAAGATCCTCATCAGCATCGATAAGATCCGTTTCGTCATGGCGCGCGACGATTACGCCTACCTGCAGACCGATACCGACCGCTACTTCTCGACGGTCAGCCTAGCCCAGCTGGAGAAGCGCCTGGACGGCCATGGGTTCTTCCGCGTGCACCGCGGGTATCTGGTGAACCTCTCGATGGTCGACGAGGTGGAGTCGGTATCCGGCGGCACGTTGCTGCTTACGCTCAACGGCGTGGAGGACAAGATCCCCGTGTCCCGCCGCCGCGTATCCGCGCTGAAAAAGGCGCTGGGGCTGTAAGTTTTCTTGATCATCGGCGGGGCCGCGCTAAGGCGCGGCTCCGCCTTTTTATTGCCTTCCAACGGCGCTTCCTTCACAACTAGCGCACATAGGAGCCTTGAACATGCCGCTTCCCAGGGCGTTTGCTAAAATGAAAGGCACGTTTCCGCAAGGAACTGTTTGTACCTGTATAAAAGAAGGCAACATGCTCACTAGCGATACCGAAAAACTGTACCCTTCCGCGAAAACGCTCGTGAAGGACTGCATCGCCAGTCGCATCCATGCCAAGGATGCGACGGTTTACGATTTTTCCGAGGAAGCCGAGGAATGCGCCCGCAATTTCATGGGCTGGACCGATCTGGCATCGAACCCCCCGTTCCCGCTGGATGATATCCAGGCGTTCGCCGACGGCATCATCGCCGCCGGCCTGAAGACGGTGGTCCTCATCGGCCAGGGCGGCTCCACCCAGGCGCCCATGACCATCACCAAGTATCATAAGCCCGACAGCTCCCTGGTGAAGTTCCGCACCATCGACTCCGACTCGCCGGTGCGCGTGCGCGCCATGCTGGCGGAGATCAACCCTAAGACCACGCTGTTTATCATCTCGTCGAAAAGCGGCGGCACCATCGAGCCGCGCTTGATGCTGCGCGCCGTCCGCGAGCAGCTGGCCGACACGATGCCCGAAGAGGAGCTCGTCCGCCATCTGGTTGCGATCACCGACCCCGGTTCCGACCTGGAGAAGCAGGCGCACGAGGAAGGTTGGCGTGCGGTGTTCACCGGCGAGCCTTCCGTGGGCGGCCGCTTCTCGGCGCTGTCGGTGTTCGGCCTTCTGCCGGCAGCTCTGGTGGGCATCAACCTGCAGGAGTTCGTCGCGCGCGGCGCCGAAGCCGAGCGCCAGTGCAGCGAAGACGCTATCGACAACCCGGCGATCGGTCTGGCGGCGTTCCTGTACGACAACTACCTGGCGGGCCGCAACAAGTTTTCGTTCCTCACGCAGAAGCGCGGCCGCGTTCTGGGCCTGTGGATCGAGCAGCTAGTGGCGGAGAGCCTGGGCAAGCAGGGCAAGGGCATCCTGCCGAACATCGAGATCGACACGCTGCTTCTGACAAAAGACCCCGGCGACCGCACCGTCATCATGTACCAGACGCGCAACGATCTGTGGGACGAGCGCCACAACTTCGAGATGAGCCTGTCCTACATCAACCCGGCCATCCCGCGCGCCAACTATAAGATCGATTCGGTGGAGGACCTCCCCGAGCATTTCGTGATGTGGGAATACGCCATTGCCATGTGCGGCTACCTCATGAAGGTGTGCCCGTTCGACCAGCCCGACGTCGCGTCGGCGAAGGCTGAGGTCCTTGAGATCCTGCGCGAAGGCCATCCGGAGCCCGATTTCGTGCAGAGCTTCTTCGGCGAGGTTAACATGGGCGAGGCAGAGGTGCGCCTGGCTCCGTGCTTCAAGGACTGCACCGACATTCTGGGTGCGCTGCGGGCCCTGCTAGGCAGCATCCAGCCGGGTGACTTCTTCGCGCTGAACGCGTTTCTGCCGTTTACCGGCGAAGGCCGCCGCGAGGCGCTCGAGCAGATCCGCCACGGCGTCGCCGACAAGTGCGGAGTGGCGTCGTGCTTGGAGGTGGGTCCCCGCTACCTGCATTCCACCGGCCAGTTGCAGAAGGGCGGCCCGAACTCGGGCGTGTTCCTCATCCTGTCGGCTGACGAGCTGAAGGACATTCCGTTGAAGCAGGAGGCGGAAAGCCTGGGCATGCTGGCGAAAGCTCAGGCGGAAGGCGACCTGCTGACGCTTGCCTCGCGCGGGCGCCGTTGCGTGCACCTGCATCTGCCCGACAACTCCAGCGTTACCATCCGCGCGCTCGCGGAGATCATCGACTCTATTCTTGACAAGCGCGTCTAGCTGCGCGTACGTTGCGCCATAGGCTGCAAGGGGCCCTCGGGTTTCAGGCGGCGCACGCGCGGATGTCCTTCGCGCTGCCCCTCGCCTGAGGTCCGGGGCCCTTCCTGTCGGTGGTGGTGGATGCCCGCAATCCGAACGCGGGCGGAGAGGGGGGCGCATGACCGAGGCGCTCGACATACAGGTGACCGGCGTGGTGCAGGGCGTGGGATTCCGCCCTTTCGTGTACCGTGCGGCTAAGCGCAACCTCGTGAGCGGCTGGGTTCTCAACGCGGTTGACGGGGTGAGCATCCATGCGGAAGGCGAGTCGAACCTGCTTGACGCCTTCGTCATCGAACTTTCCGAGAACGCACCGGCTGCCGCTCAGGTGCGCGAGATCGACCTGAAAGAGGTCCCGCTGCAGGGCTGCGAGGGTTTTGAAATCCGCTTTTCCGACGAAGCCGACCAGGAACGCACGACGCTGGTGTCCCCCGACCTCGCCACATGCGACGACTGCCTGCGCGAGCTGTTCGACCCCGAGGATCGGCGCTATCGCTATCCGTTCATCAACTGCACCAACTGCGGGCCGCGCTTCACCATCATCGACAAGTTGCCCTACGATCGTCCCGCCACCTCGATGAAGGGCTTCGCCATGTGCCCCACGTGCGCTGCCGAGTACGAAGACCCTTCCGACCGGCGTTTTCACGCCCAGCCCGACGCATGCTTCGAATGCGGGCCGGCGGTGTCGTGGAAGGAGGGCGACGGCGACCCTGTGTGGGGCCGCACGCGCGAGCAGAGCGATGCGATCTTCGCGCACGCCGTCGGGCTCCTAAAGGAGGGCGGGATCGTCGCGGTGAAGGGTTTGGGCGGGTTCCATCTGGTATGCGATGCTCGCAACGCCGATGCGGTGGCGCGGCTGCGCGTCCGCAAGCGCCGCGAGGGCAAGGCGTTCGCAGTGATGATGGCAGGCGTCGACGAGGCGCGGCAAGCGTGTTTGGTGGGCGATGCCGAGCAAAGGCTGCTGGAGAGCCCCCAGCGCCCCATCGTGCTTCTGCGCAAACGGCCCGGTGCGGGCATCGCCCCCGGCGTGGCGGGCGAACTGCCCGAACTGGGCGTGATGCTGCCTTGCACGCCGGTGCAGCACCTGCTCATGCATGATTTCGCCCAGGTAGCGCCCGGTGCGGAGGGCGAGCCGCCCATGCTGGTGATGACGTCGGGCAACATTCACGACGAGCCCATCGTCACCGATGACGCGGTCGCCTACGATCGCTTGGCGGGCGTTGCCGACGCGTTTTTAGGCAACGATCGGCCCATTCTGTCCCGCTATGACGATTCGGTGGTGCGCGTGATCGCCGCCGGTTCTTCGGGCGAGGCGGTGCAGATGATCCGCCGTGCCCGCGGTTTCGCGCCGGCGTCCATCGCAGTGGACAAGGACGCCGACCTCAACCGCCCGACGCTGCTCGCGGTAGGGCCCGAGCAGAAGAGCACGCTGTGCTACGTGCGCGCCGGGGCTCAAGGCGCGGAAGCGTTCGTATCTCAGCATGTCGGCGACATGGAGAACGCCGAGACCTTCGACGCCTGGTTGGAGGCCAAAGAGCGCTATGCGCGACTGTTTCGCCTGACGCCTTCCGTCTTCGCCTGCGACCGGCATCCGGAATACCTTTCCACGAAATGGGCCCACGAGCATGTGACATCTTGCGACGCCCCGCTCGAGGAGGTCCAGCACCATCATGCCCACATCGCTTCGGTGATGGGCGAGAACGGCATCGACGAAGCGGTGTGCGGCATCGCCTTCGACGGGACGGGCTACGGCGTCGACGGCGCCATCTGGGGAGGTGAGGTGCTGCTGGCGAATCGTCAGGCGTTCGAGCGCTTCGCCAATTTCACCTATGTGCCCATGCCGGGCGGCGCGGCGGCGATCAAGAACCCGCTGCGCATGGCCTACGGCGTCCTGCAGGCGTGCGACCTGCTGGAGCACCCCGCTGCGAAGGAAGCGCTTGCGTTTCTGGGCAGCGAGGAGCTGTCGGTATGCGAGCGCATGATCGAGCGCGGGTTGAACACCCCCTACACCTCGTCGGTTGGGCGCCTGTTCGATGCGGCAAGCGCGCTGCTGGGGGCGTGCCGCACGCCCACTTACGAGGGGGAGCCCGCCATCTTGCTGGAGGCGGCGCTCGATCCGGCGGCTGAAGACGCCGACGACGGGGCGGGGCGCTATCGTATCGGCATCGTCAAGAACGTCGCCACGGCGGAAAGTACCGCCCAGGACACTTCCGTCCTGCTGCTGGACCCCGCCTCCACGTTCAAGGCGCTGTTGGACGACATGGCGGACGGGGTACCGGTTGCTGTCATCGCTCAGCGCTTCCACAACGCGTTCGTCCAGGCGATCGTCGATGTGACGCAGCTGTGCCATGCCCTGTACGGCATCGGGACGGTGGCGCTTTCGGGCGGCGTGTTCATGAACCGCTATCTGGTGGAGCATGCGCTTGTTGAGCTGGAGCGCGCCGGTTTCACGGTGGCCGTCAATCGCGATCTACCGCCCAACGATGGCTGCGTTTCCTATGGGCAGGCTGTGGTAGCATGGGCCGCGAGCAACGATAACGCCTGACGTCTTGGAGCTTCCTGGCAAGCGCCGTGCGGACGCGGGCATGAAAGGGGAGAGCAACCATGTGCCTGGCCATTCCCGCCAAGATCATCGAAATGAAGGAAGGCAGCCTGGCGACTGTCGACATCCTGGGTGTGAAACGCGACATCGCGCTTGACCTCACGCCGCAGGCGAAGCTGGGCGACTACGTGCTGGTGCACGCCGGTTTCGCCATCGAAGTGGTGGATGCCGATTACGCCCAGGAGACCATCGACCTCATCATGCAGTTCCCCGAGCTTGCTGGGGACGACGTTCCCCAGCCGGCGGGGGCGGCGCGATGACGGCCGCCCACACCATGGAGGAGGAGCTTGCGGCGTTCAAGGATCCCGAGCTCGCCCGCGGGCTGATCGATTCCATCCGCAAGCTTGCGCCGGAAGGCGGTGCCACCCTCATGGAGGTATGCGGCACCCATACGGTCGCTATCGCCCGCAACGGCATCCGCGCCCTCATGCCCGAAGGCGTCAAATTGTCGTCGGGACCGGGCTGCCCGGTGTGCGTCACCTCCAACCACGACATCGACGCGGTCATCGCTCTCGCGCGCATCCCGGAAGTGACCATCGCCACCTTCGGCGACATGACGCGCGTTCCTGGCTCCACCTCGAGTCTGCTGAAGGAGCAGGCGGCGGGGCGCAGCGTCGAGATCGTCTATTCCCCGCTCGATGCGTTGGCGCTCGCTCAGGCGAACCCCGATCGTCAGGTGGTGTTCGTCGGCGTCGGCTTCGAGACCACCACGCCGCTTTCTGCCATCGCCGTCAAGCGCGCCAAGGCCATGGGCCTCGCCAACTTCAGCGTGCTGGCCATCCATAAGAACATGCCCAACGCGCTTGAGGTCATCGTGAACGACCCTCAGCTGAAGCTGGATGCGCTCATCCTGCCGGGCCATGTGAGCACTATCATCGGGGCCGAGCCGTACCGCTTCCTCGCTGAGAAGTACGGCGTGCCCGGCGTCATCACCGGCTTCGAGGCGGTGGACGTGCTGCAGGGCATCGCCATGATCATGCGCCAGCTGCACGAAGGCCGCGCGGAGATCGAGATCGCCTATGCGCGCGGGGTTATGCCCGAAGGCAACCCCACCGCGCTTGCTGCCATCGACGAGGTGTTCGAGGTGTGTCCCGCTGTGTGGCGCGGGCTGGGCGAGATCCCCGGTTCCGGTTACCGCATCCGCGACGAGTATGCCGAGTTCGATGCACTGCGCCGCTTCCAACCCGATGTCGAGCCCACGCAGGAGCCGAAGGGCTGCCGCTGCGGCGACGTGCTGCGCGGCGTGATGCCCCCCAGCGACTGCCCGCTGTTCCGCAAGGTGTGCACGCCCGAGAACCCGGTGGGCCCCTGCATGGTGTCCAGCGAGGGCAGCTGCGCGGCGTATTACCGCTATTACTAGACCGTGGTGGGGGTATGCGCGAGGACGCTTCGCCTGCTGCCCGCCATCCAGGATGCCCTCGTCGCCCGCGTGCGCGAGCCGCATTTCGGTTATTTCGTCCCACGGGACGAATACTTCTAGGCGATCATCGACTGGCAGCGCGACCGTAACGGCGTCACTGGCCTTGCGTCCGAACATATCGGCTATGAGAACGGGGTACGCGGTGGCGTGGCATCGACGCTCGCCGCATTCGCCCAGCCGGGCGACGCGGTGCTGGTTCACAGCCCTACCTGCATCGGTTTCACCGGGTCGATCGAGAACGCCGGGTACCGCATCGTTCGCTCGTCGCTCGTTCGTGACGAAAAAGGCATCTGGCATATGGATTTTGCCGATATGGAGCGCAAGCTCGTGCAGAACGGAGGTTCATGCCGCCATATCCTGCTCTCCTCATAACCCGTGCGGACGCGTGTGGGAGCCCTGCCAGGTGATCGACGCGAATGTCGACTTCGCGTACGGCTGTATTGCCGAGCATTTCCCCGGTGTTGAACTCGCGCGTCTTGAAGGCACCTGCATGCTTTTCCTCGATTGCACGGGCTGGCTTGGGGAGCACGGGCGCGACCTCGATTGGCTGTTGCGTGCAGGGTGGCGCGCGGGCGTGGGATGTCAGGACGGCCACCTCCTCTATGGCGAGCACGCCATTCGCATGAACCTGGCGCTTCCGCTGTCGCGCGCGAGAGGCATTTCGCCGTCTGGACGAGCATGTCTTCAACGCGTAGCTTCATCCTTCGTTCGCTTTTTCCAACGCTTTCGGTTGGCAGTGCCAAAGGAATGTTGGCGGCCGCATCGTAGGCAATGTCTGTCTTGATAGGCGATGAGCCCGGCACGTTGCGCCTGCAGGATGGGAAACAACCTATATATCTGGGGCAAACTGCGACTCTGCTGGCGGTCGAGCCGACTCGACCGATAGTCGGTTGAGCGCTAGGCGGCTTTGCATGATGATCGATCTCATATCGAAGTCGTCCACCGAAAGGAACAATCATGGCCTAGCAAAACTTCGGAGACGTCATAGCGGCCCTTCGTAAGGAAGCGGGAATGGCCCAGCTCGATCTGGCTCGGAAGATGGGGCCGCCGACAAGACGGTGTCCAGATGGGAGAGGAGCCTTTCCTTTCCGGACATGGCGTTGCCTGCCTCGCCCTCGTGCAGCTCGCGCATGCCGGCGACTGGTCGGAGCAGGACCCGAGTCGGCCCGGGCATTCTGCGCCGTTTCTCGCAACGTCGACGACCGGGGCCCTCCTTTCAAAGTAAATTGCCACGAAATTACTAGCAATTGGATCCGATTTACGGTTTCAAGGTGCTACAATGAAATAGGGAGTGTGCCCCGCTTGGCTATCTGCGCTTTCGCCTGGTGACGCGCTCTCCGATTCTTCGTTGCGCATAAGGGGCGCGGCGACAAATTTAGAAAGGAGGGAGGGGAAATGGATTGGCTTGATCCTGTCATGCTGGGACGCATTCAGTTCACGCTCACGGTGGTCTACCACTTCATCTTCGTGCCGCTCTCGATCGGCATCGGCCTCATCATGGCCATCTTCGAGACGCGCGCCTTCCGTTCGGGGTCCGAGAAGGACCAGCATGCTGCGAGGTTCTGGGTGAAGCTGTTCACGGTGACGTTCGCTGTCGGCGTAGCGACCGGCATCACCATGGAGTTCTCGTTCGGCACCAACTGGGCAGATTACTCGAGGTTCGTGGGCGACATCTTCGGAGCCCCACTGGCTGCTGAAGCGCTGCTGGCGTTCTTCTTGGAGTCGGTGTTCCTGGGCGTGCTTTTGTTCGGCCGCGGTAAGGTGAACCGCAAGTTCTATCTGGCCAGCGCTTGGTTGGTATGGTTCGGCTCGTGCCTGTCGGCCCTGTGGATCATCATTGCCAACTCCTGGATGCAGACCCCTGCCGGCGCCGAGCTTGCTGCCGACGGGTCGCGTGCGGTCATCACCGATTTCTTGGCTGCTGCGTTCAACCCCTCTACGCTGCCGCGCTATGGCCATACCGTCTCGGCTTTGCTGGTGATGGGCGCGTTTGTTGCGATGGCCGTGGGCGGCTATTATCTGCTGAAGAAGCGCCATCAGGACTTCGCCCAGAAGGCCATAAAGATCGGCGCCGTAGTGGGGATCTGCGCGACGTGCGTGCTTTTGGTGTTCGCCCATTCCTCGGCGGTCGAGGTCGCCGAGGAGCAGCCCACCAAGCTGGCGATGATGGAGGGCATGTACGATTCCGAGGTGCCCCCGCTGTACGCATTCGGCTGGGTTGACGAGGCTTCCCAGGAAGTCATCTCGCCCATTGCCATTCCGGGAGGCACCAGCTTCTTGGCAACCGGGACGTGGGACACCGAGTACATGGGCCTGAACCAGCTGGCGCAAACCGAGCAGTATGCCGGCCTGAGCGTGGGGGACCTGCCGGTCAACGCGGTGTTTCAGAGCTATCACCTGATGGTCATCATGTTCGGGCTGATCCTGGTCACGGTCGTGCTGGCGCTCGTCTTCATGCGCGGCGGCAAGATCAAGGATAAGCGCTGGTTGCAGCGTCTGCTGTGCATCAGCCCGCTGTTCCCGTTCATCGCCATTTTGACCGGTTGGATCACTGCCGAGGTCGGTCGTCAGCCGTGGGTGGTGTATCCGTCTGCGACGGGTCCCGACGGCGTGAGCCTGCTCACCAGCAATGCCATCTCGCAGTCGGTGTCGCCGGTGGAGGTGCTCGTCACCATCGTGCTGTTCACGCTCATCTACCTGTTCATCTTCGTGGCGTACGTGCGCATCATGGCCCACTTCATCAAGAAGGGGCCCGACGACGGCGCCGTTGCCGCCACGGCGTCGACGGGTGCTGCAAAGGACGGTGAGTAACGTGGATATGTCAATCTTCCAGTGCCTTTGGTACTTTTTGATCTTCGTTCTTATCGCCGGCTACTTCGTGCTCGATGGGTTCGATTTGGGCGCCGGCGTGCTGTACCCCTTCATCGCGAAGACCGAAGGCGAGCGCGCGGTGGTCCGCCGCAGCATCGGCCCGGTGTGGGACGGTAACGAGGTGTGGCTGCTCACGGCTGGTGGCGCGCTGTTCGCGGCGTTTCCCATGGCCTATGCCACCACGTTCTCGGGCTTCTACCTGGCCATCATGCTGGTGCTGTTCGGGTTGATCGTGCGCGCCGTTTCGCTGGAGTTCCGCGCCCATGATCCCAAGTGGGGCAAAGCCTGGGATGCGTGCTTCATCATCGGCTCGCTGCTGCCGGCGTTGCTGTTCGGCGTGGCCGTGGGCAATATTTACGCGGGCATCCCCATGGACGCCAACGGCGACTACGCGGGTATTCCGCTGTTGGGTCTGGTGACGCCGTTCACGCTGCTCACCGGACTGCTGGGTCTTGCGATGTTCCTGGCCGCCGGCGCATGTTGGGTGGCGTTGAAGGCCGAGATCGGCTCCGATCTGCGCACCCGTGCCGCCAAGCTGCGCATGCCGCTGGGCATTGTCGTGCTGGTCTTGTTCGTGGTCGTGTCGGTGTTCGGACACTTCGTCATCCAACCCGCCATGGATCCGACGCTGGGCGTCGCGCGCTGGGCGTTCGCCGTCCTGTTCGTGGTGGCGATCGCCGCATCCATCGTGTTGGGCCGCAAGGAGTCGGGCGACAAGCCGGCGTTTCTTGCCCAGTGCGTCGCCGCCATCATGCTGGTGGGGCTGCTGGCGACCTCCATGTTCCCGAATCTGGTGGTCGCCTCCGTCGACAGCGTGGGCGCGAGCATCACGCTCATGAATGGTTCCGCCACCGATTTGTCGCTGATGTGGATGACCATCATCACCTGCATCGGCCTGCCGCTGGTGCTCGTCTACCATGTGGTTATCTACCGCACGTTCCGCGGAAGGATCTCCGAAAAGGACGTGGCGTAGAAAGGCAGGGCAGGTTCGCTCGATCGTGTGCGAGTGGTAATCGAATAACCCCCCGAAAGGAGCCCGCGTAAGCGGGCTCCTTGCTATACTGCAGAAAAAACGTGGCGAAGCGGTTTGCGCGGAAGCGGCGACAGCGATGCGGGTGCGCCGAGGGCATGCGCCCGGCCGGGACGGGGAGATCGGGGGTAGGCAATGGATGACGCAAGGCTCGGAGATGCCGGCTACGGGAACGCCGATCGGGAGTCGACGGCTCCGGTGGTGCAGCCCACCCGGCCCATCCAAAAGCGTGCCGTCGAACCGCAAGGCGGCCTATTCTCCGGCAGGTTCGGCTTCCGGAGATGCAAGGAAAACGACACGGTGTCGTTCAATGCGCCGCGCTATCGCCAAAGTGCCTCCTCGTGGGCTCCCGACCCGGGCTCCGCATCGGCTCGTCCTGTCGTCGCCTCACAGGGCACGGGTGCGGGGAGGAAGGGCGGTGCAGCGGGAGCTGTCTCCCTCATCTGCGGCATCATCGCTATCGTGACGTGTTTCGTATCGCCGCCGCTCGGCATGGTCGTGGGCATCGTCGCCATCGTTTTTGCGGGGTTCCATCTGAAGGGACGTGCCAGCACGGGTTTCGCGCGAACCGGGCGCACCTGCGGCATCCTCGCCATCATCTTGTCCATCGTCATTACCGCTGCAACGACGGTCATGGGCACAACGACGTTTTCCTCGGCGGTCGATGGCATCTTGAACGGCGAGCTTCCCGCTGGTCAGACGGGCTACAGCATCGAGGCGGGTGCGATCACCTCCGATGACGAGCGGGAAGCGGTCGACGCGGTGGGCGCTCGCCTCACGCAGCTTGTGGAAGGCGACGGGGAAATGGCTGCCGAAGTGGGCGCGGTCGCCGATGAGGATTTCACTGCCTTGACCGGCTACAGCATGCAGGAATGCGGGGTGGATCCGGCGGAATACGGCGCTGCTGCGCTGGAGGGCTTCGCTGCGGAAGTTTGCCTGGCAAGCGCGTATAGCGGAGCGGACGACGGTTTCGTGTCGGCAGACGTGACGGCGAAGGACTCCTACGACATCATGGATTCATTCACGGATGCGCTGGGCGCCTACATCGATAGCTCGCAGCATGAAGACGCCACCGAAGACGAGCGCAAGGCGAAGCTCGGTGAGTTCATCTTGCAGGCGGTGGAGGAGGCTCCTCTGTACCCCGATGGGTACTTCTCGGTGGACGTGCTCAACGAAGACGGCACCTGGGTCGTCGACGAGGCATCTTGGGATAGCGAGATGAAATACCTGTTCGGCCTTTCTTAGCGCAGCTGCGCGGAACATCCGCGCCCGCGAACGGAGAAGGAAGGGGTCCTTCCGTTTCTCCGAGAAAAGCGAAAGGACCCCTTTGCAGCCGTTCGACGGTTGCGGGGTCGCTGCGCTATGCCAAGCGGCTCTGCAGCTCCTTGGCTGCAGCGGCTTTGTCGAAGTTGCCGTCGGTCTTCTGGGTGAGCGCGCCCATGATCTTGCCCATCTCCTTTTTCGTGGTGGCGCCGGTTTCGGACAGCACGGTGTCGATGAGCGTCATCAGCTCGTCGCCCGACACTTGCTTGGGCAGCAGGCTTTCCAGGATCTCCACCTGGGCGGTGAGGATGTCGGTGCGCTCCTGGTTATTGCCGGCCTTGATGGAGCCTTCCAGCGTCTCGCGCGTCTGCTTGATGACGCGCTTGAGCATGGCGGCCACATCGGCATCGGTGATCTCGCGGCGCTCGTCCACCTCGATGTTCTTCAGTTCACCGTGTACTTGGCGCAGGATGGAAAGCCGCGGCTTGTCGTGCGCCTTCAGCGCTTCCTTGATCAGTTCCTTAAGTTCGTCGTAGGTCATGTCGAACTCCTTTTCCCAGCGGCTCCCGGTGGGGCCGCGCGTTCCGTTTTGCCGCAGATGAGTATACCTCTCATTGCGCCGGACGCGGCGCGTCCCTCCGGCCCCGGACGGCGTGGAATGCCGGGAATCCCTGCGCCGCCGCATCCGACGCCGGCGCGGATCCCTTGAAGCTGTTCGAAGGAGGCGCATGGTAACGGATATTCCACGGCGCCCTGCATTCTGCGAGGCCTTTGCTAAGATGAAAAGGTGAAACGTCATCGCCGCTCGCACTCATCCGTCGATCATCAGGAGGGCCCATGAAGGAGCTGCCGGCTAACCAGCTCGACCCGCGCGTGAAGACCGTCTGGCGCATCAACGATGCCGTGTGGATCTGCGTGCTGTTCCTCTGTCTCATCGCGGCGCCGCTCGTCATCGCCTTGGTAAACCCGCAGGCTGCGTTGGCGGGCGTCATCGCCTCAGCGATCGGCGCGGTTTGGGCCTTGTGCCTGATCGTGTGGCTGGCGGTGCTGCCGCCCATCCGCTATGCGCGGTGGCGCTACGAGCTCTCCGAAGACTACCTGGACATCGCCAAGGGCATCGTGTGGCGCAAGCGCTACGTCATACCGTTCGTTCGCGTGCAGAACACCGACACGCGCCAAGGGCCCATCCAGCGCGCTTTCGGCTTGGCCAGCGCCACGGTGGCCACGGCCGCCGGCGAGCATGAGATCCCGGGCCTCGCGGCCGAGGTGGCTGAGCAGCTGCGCGACCGTGCCGCCGAGCTTGCCCGCATCGCCCAGGAGGACGTGTGATGGACGAGCGCGCGCTTGAAATCAACCCTGACGACCAAACCATGCCTTCGCAGCCTGTCGATCCTACCCAGGTATCCGAATGCCACCACGTGCATCACAGCTACATTTGGCTGGGGTCGCTGCAGGTGGCGGGCGTCATGGTGATGGCGCTCATCATCTCCTTCGTCGGCAGCTTGGCGGAGACCTTGTTCGGGGGAGGCGACGACGGCATGAAGCCCATCGTCGCATTGATCGGCCTTGCGCTCGTCGTCGTGCTGTCGTGCATCGTCGCTTTTCTGTACCAATGGCGCTCCTACAGGCACTTGTGGTACGAGCTGGGGCCTAGCGAGTTCAGTCTGCACTCGGGCATCTTCAACAAGAAGCGCATGCACGTGCCCTACGCGCGCGTGCAATCGGTGGACCAGCGTGCGTCGCTTTTGCAGCGCATCTTCGGCGTATGCACGGTGAGCATCGACACGGCGGGCGGCGCGTCGCACACCGCCATCAACGTCCCGTACATGCGAAAAGACCAGGCGGAGCGTCTGCGTATGGAGCTGTACACGCGTAAGCGCTGTGTGCTGGGGCTCGAAAACGCATCCGACGCCGCCTGCGTTGCGAGCTCTGCCATGCCCGCCCCCGATCCCGCTACGATGGTCGCTCCGGCGGGCGCCATCCCCGCTGCGATGATACAGCCGGCCTCGCAAGCCGCCGCAGCCGCCCCCCACCTGCATGATGGCAACGTGCTGGACATAGGCGCCGAGGTATGGGACGACGTGCGCGGCGTGTTCGCCGGCGAAGCGGTGGACATGGGCCGCTCGTCGTATGAATGCCGCATGACCAACAAGGAGCTCGTGTTCACCGGGCTTTCCAACAACACCGGCTTCGTGCTGGCGCTCATCGGCGCGTTGGCGACAGTGTTTCAGGTGGTGGGCGGTATCGGCTCCGTCGCCGGCTCCATCGAGAACGCCGGGGCGGTGGCGTATTCCATCGGCGGCAGGCTGTTCGGTGGCAGCGTGGTGCTGTTCACCGTCGTTGTGGTGCTGCTGGTGGTTCTCGCCCTATGGGCCGTGTCGGTTGCAAGCTCGTGCATCCGCTTTGGCGGGTTCGTCGCACGCCGCCGCGGCAGCCGCGTGGAAGTGGAGCACGGGCTGCTGCAGCACCGCATCCAGGGCGTCGACGTGGACCGTGTGCAGTCCGTCGTCGTCAAGCAGAGCGTCATCCGCCGCATTCTGGGCTACTGCGAGCTGTCGCTGGGGAAGATCGACGCCGCCGGCTCCTCGCAGCCGGATCAGAACCAGGGGTTTTCCCAGCAGGGTCTGGTCATCCATCCCTTCGTGAAACTCGATCGCGTGCCTCAGATCCTTGAGGGCATCATCCCCGAGTTCGCTGACATCCCTGTCGACCGCATCGGCCTGCCGAGGGTGGCGGTGCGCCGCGCGGTCATTCGCCGTTCCCTCCTGCAGGGCGCCGGCCTGTGGATCGCCGTCATCGTGGCATGCGCGCAGGTTGCCGCGAACCTTGTGCTGGGCGCTTCGGGCGGCGAAGACCGGGAGATGCTCTCCTACATCAACATCGTGTCCGTCGCGGCATACGCGGTGTGCACCATCGTGTTCGTGCTGGAGGTGATCGCCGCCATCCTGTGGGCGCGCGACAGCGGGTTCGCGTACAACCGTCGTTTCATGCAGGTGGTCAATGGTGGCATGGCGCGCGAGACCGTCAGCTTCCCCCGCCGGAAGATCCAATTCGGCTATACAAAGACCAACCCGTTCCAGCGCCGCGCCGGCACCGCCACCATCGCCGTGCGCACGGCGGCGGGCACGGGCGGTACCACCGTGCAATTGGTCGATGTCTGTGAAGATGATGCCCGCGCCTGGCTCGCCTGGGTGAGACCGCGTGCGAATGCGGTATGATAATCACCATGAGCGCACAGACGACATCGACAGCCGACGGGAGTGGCCGAAGTAGCCGCTTGACGATCGCGCATGTCCAGGAGACGCGCTTCGATGCCGGGCAACCTCAAAGCAAGCCCTCCGTCCACGATTGGACCCCTTCGCAGTTCCGTCCGCGCACCGCACGCGATGCGTACGCCCATAGGGGCGAAACCGCGGCAACGCCCGCCAGCGAGCGGCGTAGGAAGCGTAACGTGCGCGAGTACACCCTCGGCGAGGAGATCGCCAATTCCATCAGTCACGGTCTCGGCGCCCTGCTCGCCATTGCGGCGATCCCCATCCTGGTGGTGGCGGCGCTGGGTGAAGGCGGGGGGATCTACCTGGTCACCGCCCTGGTGTACTCCATTACCATGCTGCTGGAATACACCATGTCCACGCTGTACCATGCCATTTCGGCCGATGGCGCCAAGCGCGTGTTCAAGGTACTCGACCATAGCTGCATCTACCTGTTCATCGCGGGAACGTACACCCCGTTTTGCCTGATCACGCTCGCTCCGTACGGAGGCGTGTGGCTGTTCGTCGCCGTGTGGGCCATCGCGTTCGCCGGCGTGGCAGTCGAGGCGTTCTGGGTGTTCCGCCCGCGTTGGGTGTCGGCGGTGCTCTACCTTGCCCTGGGTTGGTGCGTGGTATGGTTCCTGCCGCAGCTGGTCGGCGCGTTGCCGCCGCAGGGGTTCGCGCTTCTGGTGGCGGGGGGAGTCTGCTACACCGTGGGCTGCGTGTTCTACGTGCTGAAGAAAATCCGCTACATGCATACGATCTTCCACGTGCTGGTGCTCGCCGGCAGCGTATGCCACTTTTTCGCCGTGCTGTTTTACGTAATGTAGGCCGAGCGCGGTTGCAGCGGTGCGTTCGGTTCTTCGAAAAGGAGTTGAGAAGCCTTTATGGACATAGGCATTAGCATCGTCGTTACGTTCATCCTCGTGCTGGTGAACGGCTACTTCTCCATGTCGGAGATGGCGTTGGTCAATGCCAAGCAGGTCATGCTTCAGAAGGATGCCGACGAGGGCGACCGCCGGGCCAAGCGCGCCTTGACGCTCGCCAGCGATTCCGGCAGCTTCCTCGCGACCATACAGGTTGCCATCACGTTGGTGGGCTTCGCGGCGTCGGCAGCGGCGTCCACCAACCTGTCGGAACCGCTTGCCCAGTGGTTTTCCAGCTTCAACGTCGATTGGCTCACGTTCTTGGCGCCCGGTCTATCCCCGGTGCTCATCACCTTGGTGGTGTCGTATCTGAGCATCGTGGTGGGCGAGTTGGTGCCCAAGCGCATCGCCTTGTCCAACGCCGAGGACGTCAGCAAGATGGTAGCGGGGCCGCTGAATGTGTTTCATGCTATAGCCAAGCCGCTGGTCTGGTTCACCTCGGCTTCCGCGAACGGCCTTTCCAAGATGCTGCGCATCAAAAGCTCCGACGATCGCCAAAGCGTTTCGGAGGAGGAGATCAAATACATCGTCAAGGACAACGATGAGCTGCTCGACGACGAGAAGCGCATGATTCACGACATCCTGGATCTGGGCGACATGACGGTGCGCGAGGTCATGCAGCCGCGTGTGGACATGATGTTCGTGGAAGATATGGAAACGGTGCGCCAGGCTATCGACCGCATGCGCGGCACGGGCTATTCGCGCCTACCCGTCTACCACGAGGACTACGATACCATCGTGGGCATCGTGAACTACAAGGACCTGGTGGCGCCCATCCTCGACGGCAAAGGCGACGAGCCGGTGGGTCCCTACGCCTACGAGGCCCTGTTCGTCCCCGAGACCAAAGACGTGTACCCACTGCTTTCGGAAATGCAAACGAATAGGCAACAGATGGCCATCGTGGTGGACGAGTACGGCGGAACCGATGGTTTAATTACGGTCGAGGATATCTTGGAGGAGATCGTCGGCGAGATCGGCGACGAGACCGATGTCGACGACGGCAAGTTCGTTTCCACCATCGCGGAGGGCGAATGGGTGGTCGACGGGCGCCTGCCGGTGGAAGACGCCGCCGAGTTGGGCTGGCCGGTCACCGACCCGGGCGACTACGAGACTATTGCCGGCTGGCTGATGGACACCATCGATGTCGTGCCTTCCATGGGCGATTCGTTCGATATCGAGGGGTACCGGTTCAAGATCCAGGCGATGCGCCGCCGCCGCATCTCCACCATCAGAGTGAGCCGCTTGGAGCCGCAACCCGAGGAAGCGCCTGCCGAGGCGGACGCCGAGCAGGCTGCTTCGGCGGCGGCGCACGGTTCCGAAGCGGAAGAAGGCAAGTAGGCTTCCGCCGCCGCCTCCCGCGACGGGCGGGGCGCCTCCGCGTTTGCGGCGGCGTGCAGGCGGGGCGGTCTAAGGAGTGCAGGTTGAGCGGTTGGCGGTTGCAACGGTCACAGGATGCGGTTGCGGGGGGAGTCTGCGCCGGCATCGCCGATCGCCTCGGCGTCGACCCCGCGGTGGCGCGCATTCTCGCCGTCCTCCTGTGCTTCATGACGCTGGGCGCCGGCGTGATTCTCTATTTCGTATTGTGGACTGCCCTTCCCTTGGAGCCGAAGCAGGTGGAGCCGGTGGACGTGGCGCCCCACGAGGCGGTTTCCGAGACCTACGGCGCTATCGACACGGTCTCTTTCCAGCAAGGGGAGCCTACCGCCCGCCGGAAATCCACCCGGCCCGCCTACGGGTCCGTCGCGCATGAGCCGCCCACGCCGCCGCTTGCCGCTCGGGCTGCTGCTGCTGCTGTCGCCTCGCAGCTCGCGATGGGCGGCTCGGTTCTGAGGCCCTCCGCCGGCATGGACTTTCCCCAGCAGGCACCTGCTGTCGAAAGCGAGCCCGTCGCCGCGCCGCCGGCAAAGCCCGGCATGCTCGCGCGCGTTCCCCGCCCGGTGAAAGCCCTGTTCCTATGGGTGTGCTTCGGTTTGGCGTTCATCGGGATCATGCGGGTCTTGGGGTTCGCGTTGCAGGGCGCAAGCTGGTGGCGCCTGTGGCCGCTGTTCTTCTCGTTGTCCGGGATCGCGGTGATCGCCGTCCCCGGCCGTCGCACGCTGCGCATGGCGCATGCGGTATCCGGATGGGTGCTGCTCATCGCGGGGAGCACCATACTGCCTATGAGCCTGCGCCTGGTGTGCTGGGCGTCGCTTATTCCGTGGTGCTTGACGCTGTGGCCTGTTGCGGCGTTCGCCGCCGCGTGCCTGGCGGTGGGCTGGGTCAGGAGGTCGTGGCCGTGGTCGCTGGTCGCGGGCATCCTGTTCACGGTGTTCTTCGTCGGGGGCCTCATCCTTTTCGCCGAGCCTGGCCCGGTGGGCACGGTGACCATGAACCTGCCGCTCGGGCGCGAGGTCCTGTTCTCCTATCCATTTAATTAAGGTTGGACTCAGGAAAGATCCATAATCCGCTTCGGCGATGCGCATGCCGAACGTTCCGCGACTATCTGCGGCAATGGGAAATCTGCCTGCGCGAGGCGGGCGAAAGCGGTTCGCCGATCTCCACAATTTTTGCCCCATCCTGTGCCTCACGGTAAAATATCGATGTCAGACAACAGCATAGAACCACCTGTTCTCGCAGCAATCACACCTACAACCGAATAAGCTGCAGAAAACTCGCCGTATGGTTGAGTCAGTGGCATTGCTGCGCGGAAAGGCAGTTTTTGGCTAGCAAACGTTACAAGCAACGCAAGTCGAGCATAGTCGCCATCATGGCAACGATGGGGGTCGTTTCCATCGCCTTGGTGGGCTGCATCGGGTTCGGCATCGCCTCGGCAGGCGACGCCCCGGTGGACAACGGCGCGTTCGGCATGGACGAGACGGTCGCCGCAAGCGCTGCGCAGGATCGCGCTTTCGTCGTGCCCGACGCAAGCGCTGCTGCCGATGAATCCATTCTGACCAGCACCTCCCAACGTGACATCTCCGCGAACGTTCAAGCTATCGAAGAAGAGCTCGAGGCCGAGCGCAAGGCTGCGGAAGAGCTCGCGCGCGCCGAAGAAGCCGAGCGTATAGCCGCGGCGGAAGCCGCCAAGGCCGCCCAGCAGCAGGCGGCGGCGAGCGATGCCTCCGCCAGCGCTCTTGCCACTTTGTCCGATGTAGACTGGAGCGTCGGCGAAGATGCGTTCGTGGCCGAATGGACGCAGCGCATCGACGCCTATCTGACGGGTACCCCGCTTGCCGGTACCGGCGCCATCTTCGCGCAATCCGCTTGGGACAACGGCGTCGACCCGCGTTTCTCGCCGGCCATCTCGAACACGGAAAGCGGCAACGGCTCGCACTGCTTCCTTCCCTACAACGCATGGGGCTGGGGCAACTCGTCGTGGAGCAGCTGGGATCAGGCCATCAAGGCCCACGTGGCGGGGCTGGCGGCCGGATACGGTTACTCGCTCACCTACGCGGCGGCACAGAAGTACTGCCCGCCCAACTACGACCACTGGTTCCAAAACACGCTTTCCCAGATGAAGCTCATCTAGCGGTTGCGCACCGAAAGGCGTTGACGGGGCTGCGGCTTTGCCGCGGCCCCGTTTCTTTTCCGTGCGGTAGAATTGGCTGGTGCGCGCAAGGGCGCATCGTCTAAGCAGGCAGAAAGGAATGCCGTGAGCAGCAATGTGATCGTGGTGGGATGCGGCCGAGTGGGCTCGCAGCTCGCCAACATGCTTTCCGATAACGGCGATAACGTTTGCGTCATCGACCGCAACGCCGACGCCTTCGCCAACCTGGGCCGCAACTTCAACGGGGCGACGGTCCAGGGCCTGGGGACCGACAGCGACACGCTCGAGCTGGCTGGCGTCGAGGAATGCGACGTCTTGGCGGCGGTCACCCAGTTCGACAACACCAACCTGATGGTGGCGCGCGTGGGTGGCCTGCTATATGACGTGCCCCATGTCATCGCGCGCCTGTACAATCCCGATCACGAGCGCGCCTACATGCAGTTGGGCATCGACTACGTGTGCGGCACCTCGCTGGTGGCCGAGGACGTGTTCGGCAAGATCGTCTCGGGGCATGGCTCGCATCTGGATACGTTCGGGGAGTTCGAGGTCCTGCGCTTCTCCTTGGACCTCAGCTGGGCGGAGAAGCGCACGATACGCGCCGGCGAGCTGGAACGCGACCACGACATCCGTGTGGTGGCGTTCGAGCGCAGCGACGGCTCCGCCAGCTCCATCCCCACCAAGGATTCCATTCTCTACCATGGCGATTCGCTGCTGGTGTGCATCCGCCATGACCTCATCGATTCGTTCTCGCGCTATATCCAAGATTAGGGGGGCGGCATGTACGTAGTCATCATGGGCGGCGGCAAGGTGGGGGAATACCTCGCCACGGTGCTTTTGAATAGTGGAAACGATGTCGCTCTGATCGAAAACGACCTGGCGACCGCCGACAAGCTCTCCATCGTCTTGCAGGGTAGCTACATGGTCATCCATGGCGACGGCTGCGACTCGAAATATCAGGAGGACGCCGGCATCCGTCGCGCTGACGTATTTGTTGCGGCGACTGGGCAGGATGACAACAACCTGGTGTCGTGCGAGATCGCGCAGCGCGTGTTCAGCGTCCCGCGTTGCATCGCGCGCGTGAATCATCCCAAGAACCTGCGCATCTTCAAGGAAGTGGGCATCGAGTGCGTGTCGTCCACCACGCTCATCGCCAGCCTCATCGAAGAGGAGACGCTGCTCGGCAGCGTGAGCGTCGTGTCGTCGCTGACGCATGGCAACGTGTCGCTCACCGAGCTCACGGTGCCGCGCATGCGCGTCCACTCCAACGAGACAGGCATCCGGGCGCAGGACATGCCCATGCCCGAAGGCAGCCTGATCGTGGCAGTCTCCACCGCCAACGAGGTGGAAGTGGTGGGGGAGGATACTATCCTCATGCCGGGCAGCACGGCCATCATCGCCGCCGACAACGAGGTGATAGACGAGGTGCGCGTTCTTTTTCGCGGCTTGTAGAGATGACGTGCACGGCGCGGCGGTGCACGCGGTCGCGGTATAATCTGCCAAGATGAAACCAGGCAACGAGGGAAAGGCACGCCGGTGATCGATCGCTACACGCGCCCCGAGATGGGCCATATTTGGACGCTTCAGAACAAGTTCGATATCTGGAAGGAAATCGAGGTGCTGGCGTGCGAGGCCCAGGCCGAGCTCGGCCAGGCGGGCATCACCAAGGAAGAGGCAAGGTGGATCCGCGATCATGCAGGCTGCACGGCCGAGCGCATCGCCGAGATCGAGAAGGTCACCAACCACGACGTGATCGCCTTCACCACCGACATGGCTGAGCACATCGACGCCGATGTCCCCGAGGGCCAGCCCAAGCCCAGCCGTTGGGTCCATTACGGCATGACGTCGTCGGATCTGGGCGACACTGCGCTTTCGTACCAGATCACCCAGGCGATCGACATCATCCTCGCCGATATCAAGCAGCTGGGCGAGACCTGCAAGCGCCGCGCTTTCGAGTTCAAGGACACGCTGTGCGTGGGCCGTACGCACGGCATCCACGCCGAGCCCATGACGTTCGGCATGAAGTTCGGCAGCTGGGCATGGGCGCTGAAGCGCGCTCAGACTCGCATGGAGCAGGCCCGCGAGGTCGCGGCGACCGGTGCCATCTCCGGCGCGGTGGGAACCTATTCCAGCATCGACCCGTTCGTCGAGCAGTACGTGTGCGACAAACTGGGGCTTAAGCCCGATCCGCTGTCCACCCAGGTGCTGGCGCGCGACCGTCACGCCCAGGTGATGTGCGGGCTGGCCACCGTCGCCGCCACGCTCGAGTCCATCGCCTTGCAGGTACGCCTGCTGCAGCAGACCGACGTCATCGAGGCGGAGGAGCCGTTCACCAAGGGCCAGAAGGGCTCCTCGGCCATGCCCCACAAGCGCAACCCCATCACTGCCGAGCGCGTATGCGGCCTGGCGCGCGTGGTGAAGGCGAACGCCCAGGTGGCGCTTGATAACGTGGCACTGTGGTTCGAGCGCGACATCAGCCACTCCGGCACCGAGCGCGTGGCGCTGGCCGACAGCTTCACCGCGCTGGACTACATGTTCGGCAAGATGCAGTGGATCCTCGACGGCCTGCAGACCTACCCCGACAAGATGGAGCACAACCTTTGGCGCACCCGCGGGCTCATCTTCAGCTCGAAGGTGCTGCTGGCCCTGGTGCAGACGGGCATCACGCGCGAAGAGGCCTACGTCATCGTGCAGCGCAACGCCATGAAGGTGTGGGCCGACATCCAGAACGCCGTGGATGGGCCCACCTACCGCGAGAACCTGGAGGCCGACCCCGAGGCGAAGCTGTCCAAGGAGACCCTCGACGAGATCTTCGACCCATGGGACTTCCTCGCCCGCAAGGACACGGTGTTCGAGCGCCTGGAGGGCCTGGAGTTCTAAATCCCCCGCACGGGTTCTGGTCGGCGGGGCGTCCGCTTCCTGCGAGGCTGGCGCGTCCGTCCTCGGGCTCGGGATAAGCCGCAGAAAAGAAAAGCCCCGGTGACGGGGCTTTTCTTTTGCTTTGACATGTGTCGCTGGCTACAGCTTGCGGTACTCCTCGGGGGAGATGCCGTATTGCTGGCGGATGGCGTTGAGCGCTTGGTTGGCGCGCACGAAGCGCTGCACGCCGACGCCTAGCACGCCGCAGGCGACCACCGCCGAGGCGAAGGTGACGATGCTCACGATCATGTTGCCATAGGGGAGGATGCCGTTTTGCTGGAGCACGGGGACGCCCATGATCACGAACACCGCCAGGATGCCTCCGAGTGCGGTGATCACGATGCCTTCGCGACGCTTCGCCTTCAGCTTGGGGATCTCCGTCAATGCGCGCTCGCGGCGCATCTTCCTTTTCTTCGCCATCGCTCCGCCCTCCTCGCGTTCGATTGCATGCAGGCCATTCTAGCGGAAAGCCGCGCCGCCCGGAAGGACGGCGCGGCTTTCCGAAAGCGCTCCGCTAGGATGGCCGCGTGCGGTGCGGGCCCTATGCCCTCGTGTCGGTGAGCTCCGCCTCGAAGCCCAGGTGCTCCAGCGAGGAAAGCGCCTGGCGTTTGTGCACCTCGCGCAGCGGGGTGCGGCCGAACTTCCAGTTGTAGATGAAGAACGTGAACAGCGCCGTCAGCGCCAGGCCGGCGACTGCGAGCAGGAACGAGCCCAGGTGCAGAAGCGCGGTGTCGGTGTGGCCCAGGAAGAAGTCCAGGCCGACGTTGTACATGTTGTAGCCGCCCACGGTGATCATTACCGAGAAGCCCTCGCCGGAGAAGTTGGCGAGGGCTGTGGAGATGCCCGAGGGGGCCAGGATAGCGCCAACCATCCATGCGGTGATCAGGATGTGCAGGTGGTTCACCTTGGGGGTGATGCGCTGGACGATCATATACAGGCACTGGAACAGCGCGGCAAGGATGCCGCCCACCACGAACGCCCAGAAGAACAGCATGCCGCCCTCGGTCTTGGGCACATCGATGATGTGGCTGTTCAGGCCGGTGGCGCCGCAGACGAAGCCGATGGCAATGCAGATGGCGGCGAACAGCACGTTGAACCAGACGACGAACCACACGCAGTTCCACACGCACTTGCCGAAGCTCTCGTTGGAGGTGGTCCAAGGTCCCACGCCCTTCATGCCCACGGCCATGGCGAAGCCGGAGAACGGCAACAGCGCGCCGAAGTCGCCCCACTCCTCCACATGCTGGTATACGGCGAAGCCGCCCAGCATGCAGCCGATCACCCCCATGGAGATGAGCGTGGCGCCACCGGAGAAGAACTCCATGGGGGTGCCGGTGAGGGTCATCTGCCAAAACGATAGGATGGCTTGGGCGATAAGCGCGAACAAACCGCCGATGAAGAATGCATACACGATGCTTTTGGGCTGTTTCATACCTCTCCCTCCAGATGATGAAGCAAACGCCTTCTTTCTAATATGCATGTCGCTTGGGGCTGAAGCAGCGCTTCGCTATATTATACCGAGGTTATGCGGGGAAATGAGTGTAGGGCGTCGAATAAATGCATGTAGCTGCGCTTTTCTTGTTTCTGATCTGTCGATGCGACATTTAGATGTCGAAGGAAAGCCCATCGGCTGCCGCGCGCACGCGTCCATCGTACTGTTTCAAGAAGCCTTCCAGCTCCACTAGCGTTATGGGCTCGGCGTAATGCATGCACAGGTGCGTGAGGAAGATGGTGCCGGCATCGAGCGCGAGCCCTTCCTCGATCGCCTGTTGCACGCTGTGGTGCTGGTCGGTTGGGCAGCTTTTCCAATATGTGGCGTCGAGCACCAGGCAGTCCACCCCGCGGATGCGCTCGGCGGTTGCTTCGGGCAGGGCTCCGGTGTCGGATGCGTAGAACAGGCGGGTGGAGGGGGTTTCCAGAAGGTAGCCGTAGGTGCCCGGCGCGTGGTGTACGGGCAGGGCGGTGTAGCGCACCCCGTCGATCTCGACGCTTTTCCAAGGCATGAGCTCGCGCATATCCAGACAGTAGGTCATGTAGTGGTACTCGTGGGAGATGGTCTCCAGCGTGCCGGGACTGGCGTAGATGGGAAGCGGCGCCTTGCTCTTCAGCTGCACCATGTACTCGAGCTCCTCCATGCCCCCAATGTGGTCGGAGTGACCGTGGGTCACCAGCAGCTCGTCGACGACGCGTACGCCCTCGCGGTTGAGCTGGTGACGCACATCGGGCGGGGTGTCGATGAGCACGGTCTTGCCATCTTCCGAGGTGCTGCGCACCATGGCACCGCAATCGCCGCGGCGGGCGCGTGGGTCGCGGCGCGCCTCCTCGCAGGCGGGGCATTCGCAGAAGAAGGCGGGCACGCCGCAGCCGGCGCCGGTTCCCATGAAGGTGAAGGTGTGGGCATGGGCTTCGGGCATGGGCGCTCCTCTCGTTCGATGCATGCGGCTGCCCGTTGGGCGCCGATGCATCGAGTATAGGCGCAAAGCGGCGGCGCGCACTCGGGTTTTTCGCCGCAAAACGCCCACACAAAACGCCCACAATGGGTGGCCCGCCCTTGTGCTAATGGCTATAATCTACTAGCCGATTGCATCCATCGGAGATCTGTGGATGCTGGGGCTTTTTCGCACCGAAACGCGCGGGGGCGTGGTTCGGGAGCGGATGAATTTCATAGGTTGGGCGGCGCGGGCTGCCCGCATGAGGGCTTCTTCACAGGCTGGCCGTGGTGACGGTCGGCCTATTGCGGTATAGGTTGTCCCTCGTACCGATGGGTTTATCCGTTCGGGCGATTTAAAGCCTCGAGTGCGATGTGCAAGTTTCGGGCGTTATATAAACTTGCAGCGTTTGCGGGCTGTCCTATGTGCGACGGCGGCCCTTGTGGCATGCGGTCGTGCTCGGACGGCAAGAAAGTGAAAGCAAACCCGACGAGTAGAAGAGGGGAAGGTAGATGGCGGAGATTTCCAAAGAGTCGACCGGTCTCAAGGACCTCGTGTGTCCTGACATCGTGTCGACCGAGGTCGATGTCAACGCTCCTGGCGTAGAGGTAGTCAAGTCGCTGTGCTATTTCTGCCACGCGAACTGCGGCGTTCTCGCGTACGTCAAAGACGGTGACGTCATCAAGATCAAGGGTGATCCCGATTACAGCAACAAGGGAGGCCTGTGCTGCCGCGGCACCAGCGCGCTGCTGCACGTGAACCACCCCGCCCGCATCAACCACGTGCTGAAGCGCGTTGGCGAGAAGGGCGAGGGCAAGTGGGAGAAGATCCCGTACGATCAGGGCATCCAGGAGGTTGCCGATCGTCTGAACCAGATCAAGGCGGAAAGCGGCGCCGAGGCTGTGGCCTCCGCTGGCGGCACCACCCGCACCGACGACTTCGCGCGTCGCCGCTTCCTGAACCTGTTCGGCACCCCGAACGGCTTCCATAACGCGCTGCTGTGCTGGATCCCGACGTTCATGACCGAGACCTGCGTGTGCGGTTGGTCCCCGTTCGAGACCGACCTGGGCGCTGCGAAGAGCCTGATCCTGTGGGGCATGAACCCCGGCGCTTCCTCGCTGCCCAGCATGCGCGGCTACACCGACCTGCAGCAGCAGACCGGCCTGAAGATCGTCATGGTCGACCCGCGTTATTCCGAGACGGCTTCCAAGGCCGACATGTGGCTGCCGCTGCGTCCCGGCTCCGATGCCGCCCTGGCGTTGGCGCTGCTGCACACCATCATCTTCGAGGGCCTGTACGACTGGGAGTTCGTCGAGAAGTGGTGTGACGGCTTCGAGGAGCTGCAGGACCACGTGATCGACTACAGCCCCGAATGGGCTTCCGAGATCACCTGGCTCGATCCCGAGCAGATCCGCGCGGCTGCCCGCCTGTACGCCATGAACAAGCCCGGCTGCATCCAGTGGGGCTGCACGTGGGATCAGATGGGCCGCGCTTCCACCACGGTGGCTCACGCGCTGACGCTTATCCGCGCCATCTGCGGCAACCTGGACGTCCCCGGCGGCGACGGCATGCCCGGCCCGGCTCTGAACTATCTTACCGACGAGGAGATGGAGCTCAACGACCGCCTGCCCGAGGAGCAGAAGGCGAAGCAGATCGGCTCCAACAAGTTCAAGCTGACCTCTTGGCCTGGCTACCAGCTGATCTCCGACAACGCCAAGCGCACGTGGGGCAAGACCCTGCCGGCAGAGTGGTTCTGCGAGGCTCATGGCCCCAGCGTGTTCAGGGCTATCCTGACGGGCGACCCGTACCAGGTGCGCGCCCTCATCGTCAACGCCACCAACCCCGTGAACTCCTACGGCGACTCCAAGATGACGCTCGCCGCGTTGAAGAAGTGCGAGTTCCTGGTCACGGTGGATTACTGGATGACCCCCGCCGCGCTGTTCTCCGACTACGTGTTCCCGGCAGCCGGCGCTCTGGAACGTCCCATCATCGTCACCCATTACGGCGCAACCGACTCCGTCATGGGCGGTCGCCGCGCTATCCAGCCGAAGTTCGATCGTCATGACGACTTCACCTTCTGGCGCAAGCTGGGCATCGCTTGCGGTCAGTCCGAGGAAGATTGGCCGTGGGAGACCATCGAAGAGGCCTACTCCGCCATCATCGCCCCGCTGGGTCTGCCCATCAGCGGCTGGGATGAGTTCGTGGACAACTACCGCATGTACTATCCGCCGCTGCACCAGAGCAAGTTCATCGATAACAACGGCTTCTGGACTCCGTCGGGCAAGATCGAGTGCAACTCCTCCATCATGCGCCAGCTGGGCTATGTGGGCATGCCCACCTACGTCGGCACCGCGGAGAACCCGATCGACACCCCCGAGATCGCCGAGGAGTACCCGATCGTGCTCACCACGGGCGGCGGCTTCATGCCCTACCACCACAGCGAGCACTTCAACATGCCCAACATCCGCTACCTGTATCCGGATCCGTACTTCTACATCAACCCGGAGCTCGCGGAGAAGCTGAACATCCAGCAGGGCGACTGGTGCTGGATCGAAACTCGCCGCGGCCGCATCAAGATGCGCGCCGATGTGCAGCCCATCGTCGACCCGCGCGTCGTAATGTGCCCGCGCGGCTGGTGGTTCCCCGAGCGCGACGGCTCGGCCGACCTGGACAACCCGTTCGGTTGCCTGGAGTCCAACGTCAACACGCTGACCTCCGTCGACGACTGGGATTGCGACCCGATGGGCGGCTCCTGGTCCAACCGTGGCCTGCTGTGCAAGGTGTACAAGTGCGGTGACTTCGACAAGGAGTTCAAGCACGATGACACCCTGTTCTCCATCCCCAGCTCCGCCAAGGAGCCCGGCATCCACATGACGCCTTCCGAGATGAAGCTTGACCGCGAGCCCATCCCGTTCGACATGCCCCAGCCCACCAAGGACGTTCCCGAGGGCTATTACTGGGTGTGGCAGAATGACGGCCTGTACCAGAAGGGCACGCACTTCAAGCTGGATGACTCCGGTTGGCTGATCGACCCGAAGACGAAGTCCTACATCGACGCCTACACTGGATGGCGCTACGACGGCAACGAGCAGTGCCTGGTGGATGACGCTACGGGCAAGAAGTACACCATGGAGCGCGTGGAGATCATCTACGTGGCGGGTGTGCGCACCTATCCCGGTCAGGAGGCTCCGTACGAGGTTCCTCAGCAGCTCACCTGGGATTCCGAGAAGGGCTACGCCGTGCTGGGCGACAAGCCGTACGTGTACGATCCCAACAGCGGCTGGATGCTCGATCCCGCCACGGGCGCCTATCACGACGCCTATTACGGCTGGTTGTACGACGCCACCGGCAACTGCCTGGTGGACGAGGCGACGGGCAACCGTTACGACATGTCGTACAACCCCATTGAACAGTAGTAAGCATCGAGTAGGAGAAAGGATAGGAAATGACCCGTTACGTCATGGTCATCGACCAGCGTCGTTGCATCGGCTGCCACTCCTGCACGGTTGCTTGCCGTGTGTGGAACAAGCTTCCGCTCGACATCATCTATAACCCGGTCGTCTCCGAGGGAACGCAGGGCACCTGGCCTAACGTTCACCGCAACTGGACGCCGCTTCTGTGCATGCATTGCGAGAACCCCGAGTGCGTGCCGTGCTGCCCCTCCGGCGCAAGCCAGCAGGACGATGACGGCACCGTTTGGGTTGATCCCAAGAAGTGCCTGTCCTGCAAGGTGTGCGTGAACGCTTGCCCCTATGGCATGCGTGACGCCTCTCACCTGGAGAACCGCATGCACCGCTTCGTGCGCAAGTGCACCTTCTGCCGCGACAAGCGCCAGCTCGACCCGGACGCTCAGCCCTACTGCGTGGAGACCTGCCACCAGAAGGCTCGTATCTTCGGCGATCTGGACGATCCGAACAGCGAGGTGTCCAAGCTCATCGGCTCCGTTAAGACCGAGCGCATCTTCACGGAGTTCGGCACTGAGCCTCAGATCTACTACATTCCGTGTTTGGGAGGTCAGGCATAATGAAGCATCATTACTGGGAACCGCCTATCGCCCTGTACCTGTTCCTGGGCGGTTTGGCTGGCGGCATTCTATTTCTGTCCGCCATTTTCAACACGTTCGTGATCCCGGGCTATGGCGAGATCTTCGCCTTCCCGGTGCTCATCTCGCTGGTGTGCGTGGCCATCGGCTGCGTGTTCCTGGTCATCGACCTGGGCCAGCCCGGCGTTTTTTGGCGTGTATGGACCACGGCTACTTCCATCATCAAGTGGGGCGCAACCTTCCTGGTCATCGCTGCCGTGTTCGCGCTGCTGTACTTCGTGGCGTACCTCGATCAGGCATGGCCGATCTTTGCGCCGCTGTCGCAGTTCCTGCTGCCCGCGGCTGACTTCTTCCTGATCGTCGCCGGCTTCTTCGGCCTGTGCATCATGATGTACACCGGCATCATGCTGTCCACCCTGAAGGCCCATGCCTTCTGGGCGACCCCGGCTCTGCCCGTGCTGTTCACCATATCCGCAATCTCCACCGGCTGCGCTGCGATCGTTCTGACCGTGGGCGGCTGGCCGGCACAGATTACGCTGGAGAGCCTGTTCGCCGCAGCGCTCGTGCTGGAGATCCTGCACATCGTCGACATCGTCTTGGTCATCGCTGAGATCATCGTGCTGCTGACCATGGTGCTGTCCTTCGCCGGTGCCGGTAACGTGACCGCCAAGAAGGCGGCCATGCGCTGGGTCAAGGGTTCCTACGCCTTGCCCTTCTGGGTGGGCATGGTCTTCCTGGGCCTGCTGGTTCCGTTGATGATGTACATCGGCGGCGGCCATTCCGCCGCTTCCACCATCGTGGCTCCTGTCCTGGTCCTGTGCGGCGGCTGCCTGCTGCGCTTCATGGTCGTCAACACCGACGACCGTGCGGACATCCCGGGCGAGATCCGCTACTACAACCGTGTGGCGAAGCCCGATGCCGACTTCGTGAAGAAGTGGGAATACGGGAAGAACCTGTTCTAATTCCGACGGTCTGAGGACCAACGGAACCGGTTGACGGTTTTCACTAAACGGGGGTGCGGCTTTTGGCTGTGCCCCCGTTTGCTTAGGTTCGCCGCCCTGGCAGAGCGTTTTGGCACCGCTTCGGGCAGGACGGCGGCCCTAGGCAAACGAAAAAGGGGGCAGGAATGTCTGGATACGTATACGACGACGCGCTGTCGGGTAGCCGCGTGACGTGCGAGTACCCGCAGCTTTCCGCTTTTGTGGAACCGGGCGAGGGCATCAGCTGCGCTGCAGGTGCCGCGGAATCGATATTCTTTCCGGGGTGCTCGTTCATTAACTATTCGCTGCCTCTAGTACAGGCGGTGTACGACCTGCTGAAGGGGGCCCAGCGCGTCGACGGCATCTCGCTGGTGTGCTGCGGCAAGATCCTGCAGTACGAGCCCGACGGCAAGGAAGTGCGCGCCGCTTACGAGGTGCAGCTGCGCGACCATCTGCTGAAGGCGGGTGCCGGGCGCATTATCACGGCATGCCCTAATTGCGTGAAGGCGCTGCGCGCCTTGCTGGCAGAAGACGAGCGGACCGCGCAGATCCAAGTGGTGCCGCTGCCGCTGGAGCTGGCGAACATGGGCTATCGCATCGACGTTGACGTGGCGCGCTCGATGGTGGCAGCCGAAGTCCCCGACTCCGAGGCGGCGAAGGGCGGCATGCCTCATTTCGCGCCGCATGATTCCTGTCCCGACCGCCAGACGGGCGAGTTCGCCGACGGCGTGCGCGCCCTGCTGCCTGAGGGGACCATCCGCGAGGCGGAGCATAACCGACGTCATTCCTTCTGCTGTGGCAGCTTGCTGCGCGCGGCGGGTAAGCCCGAGAAGGGTGCCGAGCAGTCGCGCAAACATGGCGAGGAAGCCGTTGCCGCGAAGGCCGATGCCATCGTCACAGCCTGCATGAGCTGCACTTTCTTGCTGTCTAGAGAGCAACACGACGTGCCGGTGTTCCATTATCTCGAGCTGCTGTACAACTGGCGCATCGATTGGCCCAACACTCCTCCGTACATGACTCTGCGTTTCCTGTTCGAGGAACCCGAACCGTCCGAGGAATCGCGTCGGACGTTCGTGGGCCTGAACTCCGATGGGGTCGAGGCTGCTGCTGGCGGCGAGGGGGAGGATCGCTAGATGCAGGAGATCAAGCCGACCAATTGCCATTACTGCGGCTATTGCTGCGCGTTCCTGGCGACGGTGGAGGACGGGCGCGTGGTGGACCTGAAGCCTGACCCCTCGCGCTATCCCTACGATGAACGTATCCTGGCCGGATGCCGCCGGTGGCGCATGAACCTGCCCGCGCTCGACGGGAAGGATCGCGTGAACCACCCGCTGCGCCGTGCAGGCGAGCGCGGGTCCAACCAGTGGGAGCGCGTGAGCTGGGATGAAGCGCTCGATGACATCGCGGCGCGGCTGAGTGACTTGGCGAAGCAGTACGGCCCGGAAACCCTGGCGAGTGCGATCGGCGGGCCGCACGCCTCGTTCTGGCCGCTGCACCGCTTCATGAACCTGTTCGGCAGCCCCAATAACATGGGCATCGGACAGATTTGCTGGAACCCGCGCATCTGGATGGATGCGCTCACGTTCGGCTGGACCGTGGAGCACGACATCACGCCGGGGCTTACCGACTGCCTGTTCATCTGGGGGACCAACCCCGCGCAGTCCGACAATTCCGCGTTCTGGCGCGCCATCATCCACTTCGCGAAATCCGATGCTGCGCTGGTGGTCATCGACCCGCGCCGCACGCAGGTGGCCGCGCTCGCCGATATCTGGCTGCCAGTGCGCCCCGGCACTGACATCACGTTGGCGCTCGCCCTGATGCACGTCATCATCGAGGAAGACCTCATCGACCACGATTTCGTGCGGGATTGGTGCCATGGCTACGATGAGCTCGCCGAGCACGTGAAGCCCTACACGGCGGCGCATGCAGCAGAGGTGTGCGGGGTACCCGAGGAGGATATCGTGCGCGCCGCGCGCCTGTTCGCGCAGGGGCGCGCTTCCGCGCTGGTTTCCGGTCGCGGCATCGACCAGGTGGGTGTGAACGTCGCGCCCACGCATCGCGCTATTTGCTGCCTGCGCGCCATCACAGGCAATGTGGACAAGCAGGGCGCCTGCGTGCTGGCCGAGGCGAGCGATTTCGTGTCGGAAGTGGACATGGAGATGTCCGACAGCCTAGCTCCTGAACATCGCACACGCTGCCTGAACACCGAGCGCACTCCGCTGCAATGCTACGACGGCTACGAGAGGGCGCGTAGGCTCACTGAGAAGCTGGGCCGCCGTCTGCCGGAACGCTATCTCACCTCCGCAGCGCCCGACCTGGTGCTGAAGGCCATGGAAACCGGCGAGCCGTATCCCATCCGGGCGCTCATCGTCAATGCGACTAACCCGCTTCTGACCTACGCCGACACCCACCGTGTGTTCAAGGCGTTCATGGGCTTGGATCTCATCGTGGTGCTGGACTATTACATGACCCCCACGGCGAGCATCGCCGATTATGTGCTGCCCATCGCCGGAGCCATCGAACGGCCCATTTTCCAGGTGCACGGAGGCGTGGCGAACAACGGCTATGGCGGGCCCGCAGCGGTCGTCCCCTACTATGAGCGCTGCACCGACTACGACGTGTTTCGCGGCCTGGGGTTGCGCCTGGGCCAGGCGGATGCATGGCCGCAGGAAACGCTGGAAGAGGCGTTCGAGGCACAGCTGGCGCCCACCGGTCTCGACTGGGAGGGCTACTGCATGTTGGGGCTGTACTACCAGCCGCCGGCATACCGGAAACATCTGCTGCCTGGGCCGGACGGCAAGCCGCAGGGCTTCGCCACCACCACGGGTAAGGTGGAGCTGGCCAGCGAGTTTCTGCCCCTGGTGGGCGGCACGCGGCTACCTCAGCCGAGTGGGCATCTTTCGCTGTGCTCGCCGGAGCTGGTGGAACGCGCCGAAGCCGCAGGCGGGGCACACCTGCGCATGATCACCGGCTCTCGCAAGCAGCCCTACAATGCCTCCATGTACTTCAACAACCCAGAGTTTCGCGCAAAGTCGCCGATCCCGGTGGCGGAGGTGAGCGAGGCCACGGCGAAGCGCCTGGGCCTTGAGCCCGGCTGCACGGTGGAGCTTGCCACCGACAACGGCAGCGCGCGGTTCCAGCTGGCGACAGCCGCTATGCGCGATGATCTGGTCAACGTCGATTACGGCTGGTGGCACCCCGAATGGACGCCCGGCGCGCCTGAGTTCGGCGGCATGTGGGAAAGCAACATCAACTGCCTGACCACCTGCCAGCTGGCCGAGCCCATGATCGGCACTTGGAGCTACAACGACATCGACTGCGTTATCCGCCAGGTGGACGAGCCCATCAGCTGGCAGAAAGACCAGCGGGTCCGCACGGCGCAGGAGGCGGCGAAGTAAAGGGCTCTGCGCTCGGCGAGCGCCGGGCGAACTGCTAAGATACGTTCGCGAAACCCTTGAGGAGAGACGGCGCCCGCCGCCTCTCGCGAACATAGATGAGGAGGACCAACTTTATGGAGGAAAAGAAGCAGGCACTGCTGCTATTCAGCAAGCCCCCAGTGGCGGGCCGCGTGAAGACGCGCCTGACTATCGAGCACGGCGGGTTCATGACCCCCGAGGAGTCGGCGGACTTCTACAAGAACTGCCTGTACGACGTTTCCGAGCTGTGCATGCACACGCTCATCGAGATGCAGTGGGAAAACGATGCGGCGGTGAAGGAGGACCCGTCGAAGGACAAGATCACCTACGACTTCTTCGTGTCCACCCCGGCTGCCGACCTCGACATCATGAAGGCCACCTACGACGAGATCGGTCCGTGGCCGATGGAGATCCACTACCTCACCGACAAGGGCGCCACGTTCGACGACCACTTCGACTATGCGTTCAAGCAGATATTCGACATGGGCTACGAACACATCGTGTCGGTGGGCGGCGACATCCCCACGCTCCCGAAGTCCCATATCAGACAGGCATTCCAGTGGCTCGACTACTTCCAGAGCCTGGGCACGCCCGGGTTCGTGCAGGCGCCGTGCCAGGAGTGCGGCACCTCGCTTGTGGGCTTCAGCTACAACACGCCCATCAATCATCAGGGCATCTACTACAACATGGACGGGCGCCCGGCGCTCGACGGTTACGTCGAGAAGCTGAAGGAGGGCAACATCCCCTCCGCGTACTTCTCACCCGTGGCCGACATCGACGAACGCACCGACCTGGCGCACGCTATCTCGTGCATGCGCGCCATCGCCGAGGCGGGCAAGTATCAAAACGACGTGTTCATCCCCAAGCGCGTGCTGGCTTGGGTCGACTGGTACGGCATCACCGTGTCCACTCCGCCCAATGAGGAGCACGATCCGCGCCAATACTTGGACGAAGCCGAGGACGCCGAAACCTCCGAAGAAGAGTAGGGAAGCGAAATGAACGAAACGGTGAAGGTCGCGCACGTCTCCGCTGAGGGCAGCGCGCCGCATAGTGCCGGCCACCGGCACCTGCACGATACCATCGCGCTGTGCCCGGAGTGCCTGCGCGAGCTGAGGGCCGACGTGTACGCCGACGATGCGGGCACGGTGTGGATGCAGCGCACCTGCCCCGACCATGGTCCGCTGACCACGCGCGTGTGGCCCGATGCCGGCCACTACCAATGGCTCATGTCCGAGGCGTTCCCCAAGACGGCACCCCGCAACACCATCCCTGCGAGCACGCCCTGTCCGTTCGGATGCGGCACCTGCTCGCGCCACGAGCGTCGCGGCACGCTGCTGGAGATCGAAGTGACCAAAAGCTGTAACCTGCATTGTCCGGTGTGCTTCATGAGCT
Organism: Eggerthellaceae bacterium; assembly: GCA_036306585.1. Taxonomy (GTDB): domain Bacteria; phylum Actinomycetota; class Coriobacteriia; order Coriobacteriales; family Eggerthellaceae; genus Aphodovivens. Next base: position 13,594 of record JAXJZF010000007.1, on the reverse strand, counting down.
CGGAGAACGGCGACGACGACCCCACCATGGACGAGATCGACGCCATGTACGACGTCATCGCCAATGCCGTGGGCACTGACGGCGCCGTGCAGCTGACTGGCGGCGAGCCCACCTGCCGCAAGGACCTCCCTGAGATCATCTACCATGGTCGAGAGAAGGGCTTCTGGGGCATCGAGGTGAACACCAACGGCCTGGTTATCGCGTCGCGCCCGGGATATCTGGAAGATTTGGTGGGCGCTGGCTTGACGGGCGTGTACCTGTCGTTCGATGGGTTGACCGGCGATGTGTACGAAGGCACGTGCGGTCGCGACATCCTGGACATCAAGCTGCGCGTCATCGAGCGCTGCCGCGAGGTGGGCATCCAGTGCGTGCTGTCCGTGGCGGTGGTTGCTGGCTTGAACGACAACCAGCTGGGCGACCTGTTGCGCTTCAGCTTGGAGAACTCCGACGTTGTTGCCGGCCTGGCGCTGCAGCCCGCGTTCGTCTCGGGCCGCTTCGAGGCCGAGCGCGCCATGCAGCTGACGGCGGGCGATGTCATCTTCAAGCTGGCCGAGCAGTCGCAAGGGCTCATCGAGCCGCGCGACATCTGGCCGCTGGGTTGCTCCAACCCGCTGTGCGACACCGGTGTGTTCTTGGTGCATACCGACGACGCCACCCATGCAAGCGGCTTCGTGCCCGCCACGCAGCTGCTCACGCCCGAGGAATACCGCGAGGGTTACAGCCCCGACAGCCCGCAGGGCTCGGTCTTCCTGGATATCCTGTCCAAGCGCGGCGTGAAGGTGAAGGACGGTCTGTCCATCATCATCATGAACTACATGGACGCCTATTCCATGGATGTGCAGCGCCTGCGCGAGTGCTCCATGATGGTGACCGTGCCCGATGGGCGCGCCATCCCCTTCTGTTCGTACCATCTCACCGACGCTGATGGGCGCCGCGTCTATCCGCCTTGGTGCAAGGAGGAGCTGCGCTAGGCTGCGGTAGAGAATGTGCAGGTTCGGGGCCCTTGCTTGCAAGGGCCCCTTTTTCATATAAGATGTGATCTACTATCCAAGAGGGAATACCGGTTATTATGGACGAGAGGCGATAATGGCTGACTATAGGATTCTGCATGACGCCAACCGCTGCGTGAAATGCGGCCTGTGCGTAGCGTTCTGTCCGTGCGACACCATCGAGATCGGCGCGGAGGGATACCCGGTCGTCGTCGATATCGACACGTGCGTGGGCTGCCAGACCTGCTCGGGCAATTGCCCACAGCGCGCATTGACGGTGGAGGCCACCGGCGACGCGGTGTACGATCCGTTCGCCGATGAAGACCGTGCTGAACCCATCAGCGACGAGTTGCACAAACAGTATGCCGAGTGGCAGCGCATCATTATGGAGAAGCTGGGGTTGCGCTGGCAACCGGTGGCCGTGAGCCTCATCGAAGCCGGCGAACTGCTGCCCGACGTGCCCATGCCCCCCGAGAACCTGCGCTTCTGCCAGGCGCTCATGGCGGCGCGCCGTGGAGCGAGCATCCTCATGCCGCCCAGCAAACACTCCTGTCCCGACGGCACCTCCATTTTCGGCATGACCGGCGTTCCCGAGAAGCTGGCCACCGGCGAGATCTACGTGCTGTTCCATAAGCTGGACACCGCCGAAGCCGCCGCCCAGATGGTGGCCGAGCGCCCCACGCTGCCGCCGCACAGCCGTCGTGCCACCTACGTCGCGCCGCTGGACAAGACGGTGCGCGTGCCTGAAGTGGTGGTGTTCACCGGCACGCCCGAGCAGATGATGTGGCTGTGCATGTCCATGAGCTACTATACCGGCCATCGCTTCGACTTCCATGCGTCCGGTTACAACTCCATGTGCGTGGAGGCGGTGCTCATCCCCTTGCGCGATGGCGAGCCCAACATCACGTTCGGCTGCTACGGCTGCCGCGCCGCCAGCGATATCGGCGAGGACATGATGTTCATGGGTATTCCCACCGACAAGCTGCCCACCGTGGTGAAGGGCCTCACCGAGCTTGCGAAAAAGGCCATCCCGCATTCCCGCATGAAAATCTACGTGCCCCCCATCATGTAAGGAAGGGTTGCCTTGACGGACCTATTCAGCATCCGTGATGCGCGGGAAGACGATCTGCCCACGCTGAACGCGTACAATTACCAGGAGGGGATGGATGCGTTTCCCTCGGTGGAGAGTATCCGCGTGGCGGTGAACGCGGCTGGGGAGATCGTGGGGTACCTGCGGCTGGCATTCAGCCCCGAAGGCGTCGCCCACGTGAACCCGGTGGTCACTTACCCCACGTGGCGCGGCTACGGCGTGGGCCGCGCACTCATGGACGAGGCGCTGGCGGCGCATGGCGAGCTGCGCTTCGTGGCGCGCGGGTCGTCGGTGGGCTTTTATGAAAATCTGGGGTACCACGCCATCCCTTGGGAAGACGTGTGCCTGGATGTGGCGGAGGATTGCCGCGTTTGCACGCTGGTGGACGAATGCAAGCCCCAGCCCATGGGGAAGAAGCTGGGGGAGTAGGCACTCCGGTGCGTTAGCGCACGGTTGCGAACAGGTCGTGCTGCACGCAAAGCAGGGCATCGGTGGCATCGATGCGGCCGCGGTCGTCGAAGCCGGCTCGTGACCAGGCGCGCTTCACTTCTCCCACGATGAGCATATGATCGCCGGCGGGTTGGATGCCCGTGACGCGGCACTCCAGCACGGTGAGGGCGCCGGCCAGCGCGGGAAGTGCGGTTGCGTCGCCGTTACCGGCATCGGGCAGCAGCGACCACTCCACCAACGCGCTTTTGTCCACCATATTGCCGGTTTTGTTCCCGCATTCGTTCACCGCATCGGCAAGTGCCGCATCCGGCGTGCTGATGGTGAACGCCTGAGACTGCTCCACTAGCTGGAACGTGCGCGATTTGGCACGCAGCGCGAACGCGATCATGGGCGGTTTGTGCGATGCCGGCATGTTCCAGGCTACCGTGGCGAAGCAGATCTCGTCGCCTGCGCGCCCGCCGATGATGGCGATGGGATGCGGGCCGCCGGAAGCGGCTACGTCACGGCCCTCGATGGGCTTCAGGGCGGGGTCGAAGGGATGCTGATGCGCGGTGTCCATGGTTGCCTTTCTGCTTGTGCCGGTCCCTACAGAAAACGCCCGCGGGAAGCGGGCGCTCGATCCTGCAAAATCGTCTTCCGGGCGTCTAGCCCTCGTGGGAGCAGACGGGCGCGTCGGGCAGATCGATGCCCAGCGCCTGCGCGGCCTGGGCGCGCAGCTCTTCCAGCGTTAGCCCGTAGCATGCCAGCGCGTCGATCCAGCGGCGCAGGCAGTGACGGCCCTTGTCTGTAAGCGTGAACAGGCGTTTCGCCGAGCCCTCTTCGGGGGTCTCCCACTCGGAGGTGACCAGTTCGGCTTCTTCCATGCGCTTGAGGGCGCGGTAGATGCCGGTGGCGTCGGGCTTCTTCCCGCCGAACATGGGCGAATGGGCCGCCTGCTGCACGATGATGTAGCCGTGCATGGGCTTGTCATTGGCGGCAAGGATGGTGAGGATGGTGGGCTGGGACAGACGATTAAGCGATTTACCCAGCTCAGCGCATTCTTTTAGATCTTCATCGGATTTCGGATGGCATGAACTCCACATTCCGTGTTCCCCCTTTTTTGTATGGTCGCGGCATGCGGCTGCATCTGCGCTTGCCGTCGCCGTTTCGGTCTGATAGCACGTTGAACATCATCCCATAAATAGTGGCAAAGCGCCAATATTTCTTCGAATCTGCCGGAAACGTTGCTTTCGGGGCGCGCGGCTCGCTGCTTGCGATCTGCGCACGGTGCCTATCACCCTGGTGCATCGGGTCTACTTGCAAGCCCAATAGCGTTTGACGCCGTCATCGTCCAGCTCGTGGCGCACCGCCCCGCGCTTTTCCAGGTGACGCAAGAACGCGGCGCCGATCTCCATGACCGTGAGCCGCTGCACGCAGGGGATCTCGTCCCAGGTGACGAAGGGGAGCTTGAACCCGATGCGCTGGGTGATCTCGAACCCGGTCGCGCCGGGGGTTTCGCGCATCAGCGACAGCGCGCGTTCGGCGCGTTTGCGCTGGTGGCTCATCAGATAGTCGATGCGCTCGTTCACGCCGTCATGCAGCGGGCCGTGCGAGTGGCACAGCAGCCTGACATCCAGGTCGCGCACCTTCTGCAGGTTGTCCAGGTAGGTTTGCACGCTGTCGCCGTCGGGAAGGAACAGACCCATGCCCGGCGACATCACGAACAGGATATGGTCGCCGCTGAACAGCACACCTGATTCCGGATGGTACAGCGCCTGGTGGCCAGGGGTGTGGCCGGCAGTGTCCACCACGCGGAACAGATAGCGCCCCACAGAGATACCGTCCCCCTCGTGCACGAAGCGCACGTCGTGATTCTTCTGGATGATGTGGGAGAACTGCTTGCGCGACTCGATGGAGCACCGCGCGGAATCAGCATCCGCGCCTTCGGCGACGAGCGCCCGGTACAGCTCCTCGTAGCGGCGCTGCACCTCGTCGGGCTGGATGCGCCGGAAGTCGCGCTCGTTGACGTACAGCGGTGCCTCGGGGCCCACGACGGCGTCGACCAGGCCCGCATGGTCCAAGTGCAGGTGCGTGAGGAAGAACGAGGCACGTTGCGGGTCCACCCTCAGCTCATCGAGCGCGGCGCACAGGTAGTTCCGGCTCTCATCGGCGGGGGCGCCGGTGTCCACCACGAGCGCGTCCTCGCCGTCCTTCACCACGTAGCAGTTCATGGAGTCGAGCTTGTAGTTGTCGAACGGCACCCTGATCCGGTATACGTCGGGGGCGGTGTGGACTTGGGCGAAATGCATGGCAGGCTTCCTTTCCGCGGTTTGGCGGCGACGGGGCGCGTTCGGCCCGAAGCGGGGCGCACCCGTGAGCGTGCGGCAGTGCGCGGCTTGCATCATAGCGCATGGGGGATTTCCCGGTGCGATCCGGGCGAATTTGCGCTATAAGTACGAAATCGAATAACTGCGCAGCGGCTGCCGCTTGCGGGGCGGAGCCGCGTCGCGGGGAATGCGACCGATCGATCAAGGGAAACGGGGGTCTGGGATGACGGATGTGCTGATGAACTGCCTGTTCGTGGGGGCGGGCGGGTGCGTGGGCGCGATCACCCGCTATTTGATGGGGCTTGCCATCCCGGCGCACGCCTCCGGCTTCCCGCTGGGTACGTTCGCCATCAACGTCGTGGGCGGGTTCGCCATCGCTTTTATCGCCACGCTGTTTCTGCGCCACGAGGGCTTGGACGGCAGGGCGCTGCTGTTCCTGATGACGGGGGTGTGCGGCGGATTCACCACATTCTCGACGTTCACATGGGAATCGTTGCAGCTCATCCAGCGTGGCGACGTGCTGGTGGCAGGTGCCTATATGGTGGCGAGCTGTGCTGCGTGCCTGGTCGCCGCGCTCGCCGGACAGCAGCTGGCGGCACGGCTGTAGGGAGGGCGGTGTCCTGGCGGCGCGGTTGCGGGAAGGGCGCGCCCGGGCGTCGGCGACGCGGGTTCGGGTCCGTCGCAGGCGCGCCTGTCCGCTGCGCCTGCCGTCCGTGCCGCCCGCCGCGACGCATGCGGGGTTTCCTGCTGATTCGGTGCATACGGGCGGGGGAGCGGGCATTTGCCCCTACAATTGTCTGCGGCGCGCGCCGGGCGTCCGGCCCGCGGCGCCCATCTAGCGAAGGTTGCAGCCCGCCGTTTCCGCGGGCGTCGTTGCGAAGGAGACCTGCCATGTGCGGCATCGTCGGCTATACCGGGAAGCGCCCGGTGAAGGATATCCTCATTGAAGGCCTCAAGCGCCTTGAATACCGCGGGTACGATTCCGCGGGCATCGCCGTCGAGCAGGACGGCGGCCTGCAGGTGCTGCATCGCAAGGGCAAGGTGGAAAGTCTCGAGCACACCGCCGGGCACTTCGATTTCACGGGCACCTGCGGTATCGGCCATACCCGCTGGGCCACGCACGGGCGCCCCAGCGAGGCCAACGCCCATCCGCACGTTTCCTGCGACGGGCGCATCGCCGTGGTGCATAACGGCATCGTCGAGAATTTCGCCGAACTACGCGAGGAGCTCGAAAGCAGAGGCCATCGCTTCAAGAGTGAGACCGACACCGAGGTGTTCGCCCACCTTATCGAGGAAGCATACCGCCAAGGCGAAGACGACCTGCTGTCCGCGGTGCGCGAGGCGTGCTCGCATGTGGTGGGCGCCTACGGGCTGGCGGTGGTGTGCGCCGACGAGCCCGGCACCATCGCGGTGGCGCGCAAGGACAGCCCCATCGTCATCGGCCGCGGCGAGGATGGCAGCTACGTGGGCTCGGATATCATCGCCGTCATCGACGCCACGCGCGACGTGGTGATGCTGGGCGACAACCAGTTCGCCCGCCTCACGCCCGACGCCATCGAGTACTTCGACGCTGCAGGCAACCCTTTCGAGCCACGCGTCACCCATGTCGATTGGGATATCGACGTGGCGGAAAAGGGCGGCTACCCCGATTTCATGCTGAAGGAGATCCATGAGCAGCCGCGCGTCATCCGTGACACGCTGGCAGGACGCCTGGTGAACGGCGCGCTCTCCATCGACGAGCTGGACCTGAGCTCCGAAGAGCTCAACCTCATCGACCGTGTGTACGTTATCGCTTGCGGCACGTCGTACCATGCGGGGCTCATTGCGAAGAACCTCATCGAGGGTTGGGCGCGTATCCCCTGCGAGGTTGAGGTTGCCAGCGAGTTCCGCTATCGCAACCCCATCATCACGCCCACCACGCTGGTGGTGGCGGTGTCGCAGTCGGGCGAGACGGCCGACACCTTGGCCGCCATCCGCGACGCCCGCGTGCGCGGCGCGAAGGTGTTCGGCATCACCAACGTGGTGGGAAGCCCCGTCGCGCGCGAAAGCGACGGCGTCATCTACACCAAGGCGAACAAGGAGATCGCCGTGGCGTCCACGAAGTCGTTCCTTGGCCAGGTGGTCTCGCTTACGCTTCTGGCTTTGCTGCTGGCGCAGGTGAAGGGCAAGCTGCGCATGAACCAGGTTCGCCTGCTGTTCCGCGACCTTGCCGACACCGCCGAGCAGGTGGAGCGCATCCTCTCGGATTGCGGGCCGTCGGTGGACGAAGCCGCCGCCGCTTGCAAGGATGCCGCCAGCGCGCTGTTCATCGGGCGCGGCATGGGCGCCGCCATCGCGAAGGAGGGCGCGCTGAAGCTGAAGGAGATCAGCTACCTGCATGCCGAGGCGTACCCCGCCGGCGAGATGAAACACGGCCCCATCGCGCTTCTGGACGAAGGGTTTCCCGTCATCGCCATCGCGACGCAGAGTCCGGTGTACGACAAGGTGGTCTCCAACCTGCAGGAGAGCAAGGCTCGCGGGGCGATGGTGGTCGCCGTCGCCACTGAGGGCGACGAGGAGATCCGCAACCACGCCGACCATGTGATCTACATCCCCAAGGTACGCGACGCGTTCTCGGCTATCACGGCGAGCGTACCGCTGCAGCTGCTCGCCCGTTCCATCGCGGTGATGCGCGGGTGCGACGTGGACCAGCCGCGCAACCTGGCCAAGAGCGTGACGGTGGAATAGGGGCGGCGCATGGACGAGAAGGCTGGCGTTTCTCCAGGCAAGGGTGTTGAGGGCGCGGGCGAGGCGGCTGCAACCGCTGCCAGCGCCCAGGAAGCATTGGGCTCCGACGGCCAGGTGGGGCTGGGCGTGGATATCGTCGAGATAGAGCGCATGCGGCGCATCCTCGAGCGAACGCCGCGGTTCCGCGAGCGCATGTTCTCGGAGGAGGAGCGCGCCTACTGCGATTCCAAAGCGGCGCCCGAAGTGCACTACGCCACGCGCTTCGCGGCGAAAGAGGCGGTGGTGAAGGCGCTGGGCACCGGGTTTTCCTGCGGCATCGGTCCGCGCGACATCGAGGTGAAACGCACCTCGAAAGGCCGCCCGTACGTGGTGCTGACCGGCCGCGCGCGCGAGGTGGCGCGGGATGCCGGCGTGCACGAGCTGCCCATCTCGCTCTCGTTCACCCACACCGATGCGGTGGCATGCGCGATGGCCATTACCGAGGACAGCATCCGCGCCTCCGAGAAGCGAGTGGACCCCACGGCCGAACTCGCCCAGCAGTTCAAAGAGGCTCGTTCGTTGCTGGACGACCTGTAGGGCCGTCCGCGCGGGAGGCCAAACGTTGACGGGGCGGCTACATAAGAAAAGCAAGGAGGTTTGCCCCGACAATCCGAGGCGATGCGCTATACTAGCTCTCTGCATGCGGGTGTCGCCAAGTGGTAAGGCCCGAGCTTCCCAAGCTCGTATTCGCGGGTTCGAGTCCCGTCACCCGCTCCAGAGGACTCAACGGCAACGGACAGGCTCCGTTGCCGTTTTTCGTTTCGGACCGTTGCGAGGGCGTGTTCGCCAGCCGATACTGTGACTGGCGTCGAAAGAAAGGGGATCTTCCATGGCGACCGGTTTCAGCTCCATTCCCAAGTTCGGCTTCGGGTGCATGCGCCTGCCGCTTTTGGACGAGCATGACAAGGCCAGCATTGACATCCCGCAGTTCTGCGACATGGTGGACGCTTTCATCCAGGCGGGCGGCCGGTACTTCGATACTGCCTATGGCTACCACGACGGCGCATCGGAAATCGCGCTGCACGAGGCGCTGGTGAAGCGCTATCCGCGCGATGCCTATCTCATCGCCACGAAGAATCCTGCGAGCATGTTCGATTCCGCTGAGCGCGCGCGGGCATGCCTGGACGAGTCGCTCGAGCGGTTGGGCGTGGACCGCATCGATTTCTACCTGCTGCACAATCTGGGCGCGGAACGCACGCGTAAGTTCGAGGAATACGGCATGTGGGACTTCATCGCGCAGAAGAAACGGGAAGGGGTGCTGGGCAACATCGGCTTTTCGCTGCACGACGACCCCGATGTGCTCGACCGTGTGTTGGACGATCATCCCGAGGTCGATTTTGTTCAGCTGCAGGTGAACTATCTGGATTGGGAGGACCCTGTCATCCAGTCGCGCTCGCTCATGGATGCCGCTGCGCGCCACGGCAAACCCGTCGTCATCATGGAGCCGGTTCGCGGCGGGCGCTTGGCCGAGCTGCCGCCGCACGCTGCCGAGCCTCTTCTGGCCTGTCGGCCCCAAGACGGGCTGGCGTCGTGGGCGTACCGATTCTGTTGGAACCTTCCCAACGTGATCACGGTGCTTTCCGGCGCGTCGACGCTTGAGCAAATGCGGCAGAACGCGGCTTCCTTCAAAGCCAACCGTCCGTTTGATGCCAACGAGAAGGCGGCGCTGGATAAGTCTTTGGCGGAGCTGAAAAGCGTGCCCACCATCCCGTGCACCAACTGCGGCTATTGCCTGAAGGGTTGCCCGCGTCAGGTGGCAATCCCCATCATCATGATGCTGCTGAACCTCGAGGCGATGACCGGTAACGCGGCGTTCTCGAAGCACAACTACGCGTGGCAGGCCGAACCGGGCAAGGCGTCCGACTGCATCGGGTGCGGTGCGTGCGAGGCGGTGTGCCCGCAGGGGATCGGCATCATCGAGCATCTTCGGGAAGCGGCGCGGAAGTACGAGCCCGTCGATCCGAACGCGTAGCGCAAAAGGCGTGCGCCGGGCGCCGCGCGCGCTGCTAGCCGTCGCGGCGGGGAAGTTTCTTCAGAAGGGCCCAGGCGCGCTGCTTGTCGTCGGGAGAACGCAGCATCGCCGGGAAGGAGCGGAAGGCTACGGTGGGCCGGCCGAACAGCCGCGTCGCGCCGCCTTGCGGCACAGGGCAGCGATACGCCTCCGATAGCAGGCGGGCAGCATCGGCGTCGGCGGCGATCAGGCACAGCGGGTCCAATCCTTCGATCAGTGTGAAAAGCGCGGGGGCGTCGAGGCTTCCCTCGGGGCATTCCAGCACGACGAACGTGCACGCGTCGCCGTAGCCGAGCTGTCGGGCGGAGTTCTCAAGCGCCGTGCGCGCGGTGCCCTCCAGTGGCGCGCCGCTTGCGACGCAGACCAGCGGAAGCTCGCTTCCGCTCAGAAAAGCGCCGAACAGATCGCGCGATTCCTGCGCGGCGACCTCGTACATGTTACCATTTGCAGATTTTTTCACACGCGTTCCCCTATTGGTCTTACCGATTCCTGGGCACAGGCATATGATAGCAACGTTACAGCAGCGGGGCGAAGTTTCCGCCGTCCCGCATAGAAAGCCCCGTCGGCGCCGCCGGCGGGGCGCTTGCAATAGGAGGCAATCGCTATGTGCACTAACGGAGTGAACACCGGACAATTCGACACCATGATCGAGCAGATCGACGATCATGTGAAGCTGGAGCGTCGCTGGGCCCACAACTTGGCCCATATCGCCGAGGATGCGGGCTTCTCCACCGTGGGCGCGAAGCTGCATGAAGCGCAGGCGCTGCTCGACGACGTGCGCGCGAAGCTCGATGAGGCGCGCGACGCCCTGGAGGATGATGCCGAAGCCGCCGCCAACGTCACCGTCAGTCTGGTGTAGCGAAGGCCGCGTATGGCACAGGACCTGATGCGCTTCTCGGTGGCGATGCCCGAGGAGCTGCTTATCCGTTTCGACCAGCTGGTCGCGCGGCGCGGTTTGGCGAAGAACCGCAGCGAGGTGGTGCGCGATCTGGTGCGCGATGCGCTCGTGGAGGACGAATGCGCCACGCCTGGCGTGGAGGTGGTGGGTACTCTCACCATCGCGTTCAACCACCATGCCAGCGACCTGCAGGAGAAGCTGCACAACATCCAGCATGCGTACTTCGACTTCATCATCTCGTCGATGCACATCCATCTGGACCAGCACAACTGCCTGGAGGTCATCGTGCTGCGCGGCGAAACGGGCATTGTTCAGGAAATCGCCAACCTGATATTGGGAACGAAGGGCGTGCGCAACGGGCGCCTGGTCATGACCACGGCGAACCCGCAGCCGTAGGAGGAGGATCGACGAGCATGGATACGACGGTGATGCTGGGCCACGGCAGCGGCGGAACCATGATGAAACGCATCATCGACGAGGTGTTCTTCGCGGCTTATGCCGGCGAGGAGCTGCTGCGCGGCGACGATGCGGCGGTGCTGCCCGCGTTGAAGGAAGGGGAGCGCCTGGCGTTCTCCACCGACAGCTTCGTGGTCACGCCGCAGTTTTTCCCCGGCGGCGATATCGGGCGCCTTGCGATATGCGGCACTGTGAACGACGTGGCGACCAGCGGCGCCGTGCCCCGTTATCTCAGTTGTGGGTTCATCTTGGAAGAGGGCTTCCCCATCGAGGACCTCAAGCGCATATGCGCTTCGATGGCCGAGGTCGCGCGCGAGGCGGGCGTTGCGCTGGTGACTGGCGACACCAAGGTTGTCAACCGCGGCCACGGCGATGGCGTCTACGTCAACACCAGCGGTGTGGGCGTGCTGGCGCCGGGCGTGAACCTAGGCGGCGCGCAGTGCAAGCCTGGCGATGCCGTACTGGTGTCCGGCACGCTGGGCGATCACGGCATCACCATCATGAGCTGCCGCGAAGGCTTGGGCTTTTCCGCCGATATCCAAAGCGACGCCGCGCCGCTGAACCACCTGATCGCCGACGTGCTGGCGGCGGCTCCGCACACGCGTTGCTTCCGCGACCCCACCCGCGGCGGCCTTGCCTCCACGCTCAACGAGCTGGCCGGCCAGGCGGGTGTCGACATGACCATCGAGGAAGACGCCGTGCCGGTGAAGTCCGCCGTGCAGGGCGCGTGCGACATGCTGGGCTACGACGTGCTCCAGGTTGCCAACGAGGGCAAGATGGTGTGCGTGGTCGCTGCCGACGAGGCGGAAGCCGCCCTCGCCGCCATGAAGGCGAACCGCTACGGCGCCGACGCCGCCATCATCGGCGAGGTGACCGAGGCTCAGCCTGAGCGCGGGCCGAAGGTGTTCCTGCGCACGGCGTTCGGTGGAACGCGCATCCTGGACATGCTTGTGGGCGAGCAGCTCCCGCGCATCTGCTAGCGACGGCATCGCGCCGCAGGGCGCGTTGGGGCGATGGACCGATTCGAGCGAGGGGGGCCGGTGCGGCTCCCCTTGTTTTTTCGTGCGCGCGCCTGACGTCGTTGCCGGTTGCTGGACGATGCGTGCTGGCGGATGCCGCCGATTGCGTCTGTCCGCCCCGTTCCGCTGCGTGTTACCCATCTGTTGTCGCGCGGCATTCAGTTCTCGCTTGCATAGAGCGCGAAACGTGGTATCTTGCGTCCATGCAGTTTTGGGGGCTCCGTCGCATGGCGATGGAGGAAACAGACGAGAAGGAGAACGATCATGGCCCATCCTGTAATCGAGTCCGATGAGTGCATCGGCTGCGGCATCTGCGTTGACGCATGCCCCCAGGAGGTTCTGGAAGTCGTGGGCGGCACTGCCGACGTCGTGAACGAGGAAGCCTGCGTCGCTTGCGGCGACTGCGTCGAGGAATGCCCCATGGGCGCCATCACGGAGGTCGTCGAGGACTAGCAAGTGCTTTCGCGCGCCTGGGGTGCGCGAAACCTTGTCAGCCAAGAGGGTTCGAGGCATGCCGCTTTGCCGCTTCTAGCTTTTCGCGAATGCAGGATGTCGCGGGAAGCCGTACGGCAATGAGGCGCGCCTCGGGCCCTCTTGCCGTCTTGCGCCCAGCTGGGCGCAAGACGGGCGTTTCGCTTGCTCCTCCGCGAGACGGGTCCGCCGTTGCAAATTCCCCTGCCATATATAGAGGTGCCGATAGAAAGTTTCGCATCAGGCCCTGCAGCAATCGCTGCGGGGCCTGTCCTTTCTCGGGCATGCGGTCTCTCCGGGCGGCCGTTTCTCCATGTTTGCCTCATACCGTCCGTGCCGGCTGCGCTGGCTCCGCTGACCGTGCCGGCTGCGCCACCTCCTCAGCTCCGGCTTCGCGGCGGCGCATTCCTGCTGTAAGGCTTTTCCCTTGCTTGGCTCGGGCATAAGATCAACAATGCAAAAAACTTATCTGACAAAATGGTAACTAACTTGACAGGCAGAGACTTAGATTATATATTCCGAAGTGTTGAAAACGGATTGAGCCGCGCCCACGCAATGGATGTTCGGGAGCGGCTCCCCCTGAGCGAGCACATGGAACTGCTGCCGCGAAGCGGGAACTCTGAAAGGAGAGGAAGCAGGAAATGTCTAAGATTCTCGGTATCGACCTTGGCACGACTAATTCGGCTATGGCGGTCATGGAGGGCAGCGAGCCCGAAATCCTGGTAAACGCGGAAGGCGACCGCACCACCCCGTCGGTGGAGGGCTTCCGCAAGGACGGCGAGCGCGTGGTCGGCAAGGCTGCAAAGAACCAGGCAGTCACCAACCCCGAGAACACCGTTTCGTCCATCAAGCGTTTCATCGGCCGTTCGTTCGATGAAACCCGCGAAGAGCAGAAGACGGTCAGCTACAAGGTCCAGAAAGGCAAGGACGGCCGTGCGGTGGTCGACATCGACGGCAAGGATTACACCCCCGAAGAGATTTCGGCAATGGTGCTGCAAAAGCTGAAGACCGACGCCGAGAAGCAGCTGGGCGGCCCGGTGACCCAGGCGGTCATCACGGTGCCGGCTTACTTCAACGACGCACAGCGCCAGGCAACCAAGGACGCTGGCAAGATCGCCGGCCTCGAGGTGCTGCGCAT
>JAXJZF010000006.1:0-394097 GCA_036306585.1 Eggerthellaceae bacterium | reverse complement strand
TCTTAGCTATCTTCGGAGATGTCGTGAGTTTGTTCTGGAATGACAGCGAAATCCTTCTGAAGAGCGAACTTGCCCCCTTTGAGTTTCGATCAGAATGATGCTTGGCAAGCCGACTCGAAATGAAGGGCATCAAGAACCCTTGTCGTAGTCGCGTTCTCGATGGGGGTTTCATTCGAAAGAAAAGGATTCAATCGAACGGGGATAGCGGGTTTTCACAGGTCACGCAGCAAATCCATCCTTCGTCTAAACTCAGGCGTAAAACTCACGAAATGGTAAAGTGAAAAGAGCTGAGTTTGGGATGAGTTTTCTCTGAGAGAGGCCAACCGAATACAGCTGACAACGAGAAGAAACTGCGGATAAAACAAGGACGAAATCGTAAAAATGGAGCACTATTGTTTTATCGAGTGGGAATAACATCCGCACATTATTGTAAGGTTCATTTCGTAGCCTGATTTTTCATCCAGTGGCTTCAGTTAGGCCGGTTTTTCACCCGGCAAACCTGTAAGCCACTGGATTTCTTTTTTGCCTCGCAATCCGAATAACGAGCATTTGACGAGCAAAATCGCAGGTCAATGACGATCGGTCGTATTCACGTCCATTCGAAAGCACAATAATGTGCTGAAAATCCGCATCAAACGTCGAGAGACAAAAAACGACGTCACGGGAGCACGCTCACGCCCAAAATTGCGCGATTTCGCGAAATAAGCGACGTCAGATATGCGTCAAAAGGAAAACCGCAGGTCGCTTGACCAATAAATCAGGCAACGAAAGGACAGCACACAACCGAGGAACGCAAGACGGCACATATAATATAGCTAAGAACAATACAAGAACGATCATTACAAGGACTACGCCGATGGACAGCATGCAAAGGAAGAAAAACGCGGCCGCGTTTGCCGCCGAATGGAGCGGGCGCGGATACGAGAAGGGCGACGCCCAGGTGTTCTGGACGGAGCTCCTGCAGCAGATCGTCGGCATGCAGAACATCAGCAGGAACGTGAGGTTCGAGTACCGCACCGCCTCCGGCGGCTTCATCGACTGCCTCATCCCGGACGCCGGGGTCATCATCGAGCAGAAAGGGTTGGGCGTAGACCTGGACAAGCCCGAGGAGCGCCAGGGCCGCATGGTCACGCCCTTCGAGCAGGCCCTCGCCTACGCGGAGAGCTTCCCGCGAAACCGACAGCCGCGCTTCGTGGTGGTGTGCAACTTCTCCACCTTCCGCGTGCACGACCGCGACGCGTGCCCCCGCGCCGAGCTCGCGGGCAAGTACATCGAGTTCACTTTGGACGAGCTGGGGCAGAACCCGCACCTGCTCGACTTCATCACCGACCCCGCCAACAGCCGCTCCGAGCGCGAGAAGCAGGTCTCGATGGAGGCGGGCCGCCTCATCGGCGAGCTGCACTCCCTGCTGCAGGCGCAGTACATCGACCCGGAATCCGAGGAGAGCCAGAAGGCCCTCAACATCCTGTGCGTGCGCCTGGTGTTCTGCCTGTTCTGCGAGGACGCGGAGCTCTTCCCCAAGGACGCGCTCTTGAACTACCTGAGGAACGTCGAGCCCAAGAACATGCGCGTGGCGCTCAAGAGGCTCTTCAAGGCACTCGACACGCCGATCGGGGAGCGCGACCCCTACGACGAGTCGGTCAAGCCCTTCCCCTACGTCAACGGCGGGCTGTTCGCGGAGGAATCCGAGATCCCCAACTTCACCGACGAGATCAAGTTCAAGCTGCTGTTCGAGGTGTCCCAGCAGACCGACTGGTCCCAGATCAGCCCCACCATCTTCGGCGGCATCTTCGAGTCCACCCTGAACCCGGAGACCCGCCGCTCGGGCGGCATGCACTACACCAGCCCCGAGAACATCCACAAGGTGATAGACCCGCTGTTCCTGGACGGCCTGCAGGAGGAGCTCGACTCCATCCGCTCGCAGGAGGGCGTGACGCCGCGCAAGAGGAAGAACGCCCTGCGCCGCTTCCGCAGGAAGCTCGCCAGCCTCAAGTTCCTCGACCCCGCCTGCGGCTCGGGCAACTTCCTCACCGAGACATACCTGTCGCTTCGCCGCCTGGAGGACGACGTGCTCTCCGAGCTCAACGACGGCCAGATCGAGATGGTGCTCGGCGACGAGTCCGAGGAAGACGCGGAGCGCGTCACGCTCTCCCAGTTCTACGGCATAGAGATAAACGACTTCGCCGCCAACGTTGCCCGCACAGCGCTTTGGATCGCGCAGCTCCAGGCGAACAACGAGACCGACATGCTTCTCGACGTCTCCGCCGAGGACTTCCCGCTGCGCGACTCCGCCAACATCGTCGAGGCCAACGCCCTGCGCATCGACTGGAACGACGTGTTGCCCGCGTCGGAATGCAGCTACATCATGGGCAACCCGCCTTTTGTGGGCGCGTCGTTCTGCACACCTTCTCAAAAGGAAGACGTTGTTAGCCTATTTGGCAAAATCAAGCTTTCTAATTCTCTGGATTACGTATCGGGTTGGTATTTCAAATCATCTGAAGCGATGGCTTCAAATCCTGGCATCGCGACAGCCCTCGTTTCAACAAACTCGATTTGCCAAGGAGAGCAAGTTGCTCCGCTCTGGAAAACGTTGATCAATCGCTTTAATATAACGATCGACTTCGCCTGGCGTCCATTCATCTGGAACAATGAGGCGACCGACCAAGCGCATGTCCATTGTGTCATTGTTGGATTTTCAATCGAAGGGCATCGTGGGCTTAAGACCATTTTTTCTCCGAACGGCGAACGTAAACGCGCCGATAATATTAGTCCCTACCTTATAGACGCGCCTAATGTCGTCGTATCGAGCAGGAGCAAACCGCTTTGCCCGGGCCATCCAGTGATGAAAAACGGGTCAAAGCCTACAGACGGCGGCTGGTATCTATTTACCGAGGATGAAAAAGACAACTTTATTAAAGAGGAGCCAGGCAGCGCTAAGTATTTCAGACCATGGGTCGGCTCGGTTGAATTCATCAACAGAACATGCCGCTGGTGCCTCTACCTCGGCAACGTCGCCCCCGATGAAGTCGCCCACATGCCAAAGGTAGTAGAGAGAATCGAAGCCGTCCGTAAAGTTAGGCTGGGTATTGGCCCCAACTCAAAAGGCAAAATAGCAGCAAAGAAACCACCAGCACCGACAATAAAGTCAGCCAATACGCCAATGCGCTTTTTCTGCGACAACGTGCAGAAAGACCCTTATTTAATAATTCCGAAGGCATCATCATGTAATAGGAGATACGTTCCGATTGGTTTTATGGATCCGGTCACAATCGCCTCTGATCTAGTTGCCACAGCCGAGCACGCCTCTCTTTATGACTTTGGCATACTCACTTCACAGTTTCACAATGCATGGATGCGCGTAGCTGGAGGACGGCTAAAGAGCGACTACCGCTACACCCCAGGATTGGTCTATAACACGTTCCCCTGGCCGCACCCATCCGACCAACAAAGAAAGGAGATCGAGGATTGCGCAGAGGATATCTTGAAGTGCAGAGACAATCATCCTGATTGCAGTTTCGCCGAGTTGTACGGCAAAAACCTCGACGTTCTCTTCCCCGATCTTTCCCATGCCCACCTCAAGCTCGATGCTGCCGTCGAAGAGGCATACGGCGTCGACTTCCAAGGCGATGAGGAAAAAATAGTAGCCCATCTGTTCAAGCTCTACGCCGAACTAACCGAAGGAGAATAGAATGCCAATCCCTACCCAAACGGAAATGTTCAGCGTGGTTCTCGATATCATGGCTGACGGCAAAGAGCACACCCGAAACGAGCTCAAGGGTCTCACGCTGGAAAAGCTCCGGCTCACGGAGCAAGAGGCGGCGGCAAGGACGAGCAGCGGGGTTCCCGTCTACGGCGCCCGAGTCGGCTGGTCGGTCTCGTACCTGTCCAGGGCGAAGCTCATCACTCGCGTCCGCCGAGGTGTCTACGTGATCAGCGATGACGGGAGGGCCGCCCTTTCCGAGGGGATGGACGCCCATGCGTTCTGGGTCTACCTGCAGAAGCGAATCGACGAGCTCGACCCATGGAACAGGAAAGACCAAGCAAGCGTGGAAGAAGACTCCGGCACCTGCAGGGAGGAGACGCAAGAAATACCCGACTCGGCCGAGTCCTCGCCGCAGGAGCAGATAGAATCCCTCGCCGAGGAGATGAACGAGACGCTCGCCGAGGAGGTGATCGCGCTCATCATGGACCGCGATTCCAGCTTCTTCGAGCGCGTCGTCGTGGACCTTCTCGAGAAGATGGGCTACGGCAAGGGCGAGGTGACGAAGCGCACAGGCGATGGAGGTATAGACGGCCTCGTAACGACGGACGTGCTGGGGTTCCGCCCTATCTGCACGCAGGCGAAACGCTATGCCGCGGACCACAAGATAGGCAGGCCGACGATCCAGGAGTTCGTAGGCGCGCTGAACGGCGCCCCTAACGGGGTATTCATCACCACCTCGTCTTTCACCAAGGAGGCTCTCGATTACGCAAAGGGCTACCCCGGAGCCACGCTCTCGCTCATCGACGGCAAGCGCCTTGCCGAGCTGATGATCGAGTACAACCTGGGCGTCTCCGTCGAAAGCGTGGTGGAGATCAAGCGAATCGACACCGATTACTTCGAGGAACAGTAGCGAAAGAAGCGGGCAGACGAAAAGGTCCGGCCCGAAGCAGCACGCCATCGCTTCCCTCGCAGGATTGCCCATCCCGACAAAGCAGGGGCCAGCGGGGGCTCCCCCGCGAGAGGCGCGATGAAGGCGTGCGTATCCACCAGGAGCCATGAAATAGGGAATGTGTCCCTTTCATGGGCTACTTGCTGAAATGGATATGCACGCCCGATCGACGAGCCCGTGGATGCGCATCCGCCGCGCCGCGCGTATCCACGAAAACCCATTGGATCGGAAATGCGTCCCTCCAATGGGATACTTGCTAAACCTGATACGCGCGCCTAGCATGGCAAGTACGAAAGGCGCGGCAGCGGCATCGTAAGGCGGGGTTCTCCGGCAGGTGCACCATTGGAATCGCGGATGTATCCACGCAATGGGCTACTTGCCGAACCCCTCACGCACCGCCTTTCCGACGGCCGACGAACGCGGAGCCGACCCCAGGATGTCGATGGTGTAGATGGTGTAGATGAAACCCATATATCCTAAGCATCTGCACCATCGCCACCTATCGGCACCTTCTCAAGGTGATTCACCCTCGTGCCCGTGACCGTCTTCCTACTGAACGCGACCCCTTTGGAGCGCATGTATGCCGAATGCTCGTTAAGGTACTTGCTCAGGACGTTGGCGCGGACGCCCCCGCAGTCGATCAGCGAGAGCAGCTCGGTCGCCGTCCCCTCCCAAACGTCGGCAACCCCGTCCAGCATGAAGTTGACCACCGCGTGCACCGCTTCGGGCACCGCCCGCTCCTCGAGCTCTTCATCGCTCACCTTCTCCACCAGCTCCCAGCGGCAGTTGGCGAACCTCACGCTGAACTCCTGGTCCTTGACGTCCCTGCCCGTGATGGAAAGCGTCGCTCCGCTGCCCCCGCGCGCCTTGAGCTTTAGCACCATCGTCTCATCGGCGCATCCCATGAGTCCGTTAGAGCCGCTGATGGTGTTGAACACGTCGCCGTCGCCCATCTTCCGGGTATGGTGCACCACCAGCATCGCGATCTTCCATTCATCCGCGAAGGCCTTCAGCGCTCCCATGTCCTCGTAGTCGGCGGAGTAGATGGTCTGATTGCTCGGGGTGCGCACGGTCTGGAACGTATCGACGATCACCATGCGCAGGCCGGGATGGGACCCCGCGAACGAATCGAGCTGCTCTATCAGACCCGTACCGATACGCCTGGCGGAGACGACGCAGCAGAGGTTGTCGTTCGCCTCGTCGACGAGCCTCTGCAGGCGCCTCTGGACGCGCCCGAACGTGTCTTCCAGGCAAAGGTAGAGCACCGTGCCCTTCGCCGTGGCGAAGCCCCAGAACGGCTCGCCGGAAGAGACGTGGAGCGCAAGGTCGAGTCCGAGCCACGATTTGCCGATCTTCGGGTCGCCGGCGAAGAGGGTGAGGCCGCACGGGATCAGGTCCTCCACGACCCACCCAGGCTGCTCGAGGGGATTCTCCAGCAGCCATTGCGCTGTGCGCGTTTCGAAATCCTCCATCACCCCATCACCCTGCCCTTTGGAACCACCTGCCAGTTCCCCCGGATGTCCTGCACGAGCTCCGCGTTCATCGCGTTGCACACGGCATCCAAGCGGTCGTTGGTGGCGAACAGGTAGCGGACCAGCTCGTCATCGGTGGGCCAATGGTCGAAGCCGTGCTCCCGCAGCAGCCTTTCCGTGCGGACCATGCCGCCGAAGTATGAGTTGGAGCCCTTCATCGCACCCCGCCCCCTCCGTAGCGCCCGTCCGAAGCGGAGCCGCCTGAGGGCGCCCTCCCCTCCGGACCGAGCCCTTCCGGCGTCAGAAGCAGCATGGGGTCCCGATCGGGCTCCCGCGGCTCCTCCCCAAGTCCCACGAACACCCTCGAGAGCATGGCGATCGCCTCTTGGAGCTCCTGGGTGAGCTCGGAGGGATCTGCCCGCTCCAGCTCCGCCAGCACCTCTTTCATGACTCCGGCCAGGTTCCGTTGGATCCGGCTGCTCGGCTCGACGGTGACGCGACGATCGAGGAGCTTCGACGTGATGTAGTCCTGCTTGGTGAGGCCGCTGATGCTGACGAGCATATCGAGCTGGCGCGCTTCTTCCTCCGAGACCCTGAACGCTACGGTCCTGTTGCGCCACCGTCCGCTGCGGTCGTTGTTCCTTTCGCTCATGGCCTACTCCTCCCCCGCGAAGTTCAGGCGCTCCATGTCGGCGGCCATCTCCGCCTGCTTGTTTGGGAACAGATGGGCGTAATGAAGGGTGATGTCCACGCCCTCGTGCCCCATGCGCTCGGCGATGGCGGGAACGGAATAGCCGAGCTCGATGAGCAGGCTCACGTGGCTGTGGCGCAGGTCGTGGATGCGGATCACCTTCGTGCCCGCAAGCGCGCAGCCCCGCCTCATCTCGTGGTAGAGGAACGATTTCGACAGCCTGAATATCCTCTCGCCTTTGGGGACGTGCTTCACCTTCACGTATTCCCGGACCTCCTCCATGAGGAACGGGGAGATGGTGATGACGCGGTTCGGCTTGGGCGTCTTCGGGCAGGTGACGACGTCCCTCCCCTTGATCCGCTGGTAGGATTTGCTGATGGAGAGCGTGCTCCTGCGCGCGTCGAAGTCCGCCGGGGTCAGCGCCAGCAGCTCGCCTTCGCGGATGCCCGTCCAATACAGGACCTCGAAGGCCAGGAACGAGATCGGCTTGTCCATGACCTGGCGCCGGAACTGCAGGTACTCCTCGCGAGTCCAGAACTTCATCTCCACCGAGCTCTTCTTCGAGCCCATCTTCCCCGTCCGGCGCATCGGGTTGGCCTGGAGCCCGTAGTACCGAACCGCGTGGTTGAACATCGCGGAAAGCTGGTTGCTGATTGTGCGCAGGTACGTCTGCGCAAGCGGCTGCCCAGAGGAATCGCGCAGCTCCTTGACGTCGTTTTGCCAATGGAGCACGTCCGCGGAGGTGATCTCGTTGACCTTGAGGTCGCCCAGGTAAGGCAAGATCTTCGTCTCAATGATGTGCGCCTTGGTGTTCCAGGTGTTCTCCTTGAGGCTCGGCTTCACATCGGCCTCGTAAAGCTCATAGAAAGCCGCCATAGTCATGTTCAGGGCGCCTTCCTTCTTGAGGATGAACTCCTTCTCCCAGCGCAGGGCCTCACGGCGCGTTGAGAATCCTCGCTTGGTCGTTCGGATGCGCGAGCCCGTGTAATCGCGGTACGAGCATTGGACGAACCACGTTCCCTTCTTCTCGTCTTTGTACGCGGGCATCTAGACCGCCCCCTCGTCTTTGGAGCGCCCTCCTGGAACGCCGAAGTACTTCTGCTCCAGGTATGCGCGGTTGACCCTGCCGGGCACCACGTAATGCCCCGAAGCCGTGAGCTCCTCGTTGAGCTTGCGGATGACGCGGTACGCGTAGGAACGCGATACGCCGATCACCTCGGCGACCTCGTCCACGTTGAGCAGCTTGCTGTCCGTCATTGCCTCTCCTATCCTCTTCTGCCGTTGATTTTTCATACAGCACTTATTTGTGCTGTTGTCGATAACTTAGCCTCACATATTTGTGCTGTCAAGCAAACCTTTACAAAAACGTAAGGTCGCTCCATAATTGCTCTTATCTTGCTGGACAATAATCGCCGCCGGATGCGGCTATGGACGAGAAGGAGCGTTTCATGGGAGCTACCTGCGGCGCGAGGATCAGGCGAAGACGCCAGGAGCTGGGGATGACGCAGCTCGACCTGGCGGAGAGGACGGGGCTTTCCGAGGCCGCCGTCCGCAGCTACGAGCTGGGGACCCGCAACCCCAAGGACGCGCATCGCGAGGCCATCGCCGAGGCGCTGGGCGTTTCGGCCGACTACCTGCGGGAGCACGACGGGTACCGCGAGAGCGAGATAGTCCACTTCCTCATGGAGATGGAGGACGCGGGGTTCCTGAGGCCCGTCCTGATAGACGGCACGGCCTACGTGATGCCGGTGCAGGCGAACCTCGAGGACGGCATCCAGGAGTGGGCCGAGAAGGAGCGTGACTGGCGCTTCGAGAAGATCGGCGAGGAGGAGTACCTCCGCTGGAAGGCCTCCTACGACCCCGCAGGCGCGCAAAGACGCATCGCGAGCGGGGGCGCCAACAGCCATTTCGACTGGGACAAGGCGAAGATGGACCCCGAACGGATGGAAGAGGAGCTGGTGAAGCTTCCGAGCGAGAGCGACGGAGAGGCGATTCGGTCGTCGCTTGAGAACCGCGAGCGTTCAGAGAAAGAATAATTGGCGCAGCCATCTACTCGAAACGGAAGGCAAACAATGACCCTGGAGAACAAATTAGGCATAACCAGCTCCGTCGAGTTGGCGCATGAGGAAGAGCTGCTGACTAAGCGCAGGGCTTTGGAACTCTATGACAAGGGTCTGCTTGGCACCTTCGAGGTCGGAACCTTCGACGGACTTGCGAAGATCCACGGATACCTGTTCCAGGACGTGTACGACTTCGCCGGTGAGATGCGCACGGTCAACATCGCCAAGGGAGGATTCCGCTTCGCACCCTCCATCTACCTCCCCGAAGCTCTTGAGGCAATCGGGAATATGCCGCAGTCGACCTTCGACGAGATCGTCGAGAAATACGTGGAGATGAACGTCGCCCACCCATTCCGAGAGGGCAACGGTCGCGCCACGCGCATCTGGTTGGATGCCATAATGAAGAAGGAGATCGGAGTTGTCGTGAATTGGAGCCTCATCAACAAAGAGGACTACCTGCTCGCCATGGAGCGCAGTCCCATCCGCGACACCGAGATCAAAGCAGCATTAAAAGAAGCCCTCACCGACAAGGTCGACGATCGCCAGGTCTACATGAAGGGCATCGATGCTAGTTACAGCTACGAAGGCTACAGCACGTTCGCAATGAGAGAGTTGCCACTCAAATAGAACTCTAAATAGCTTTTCATATGAGCAAGTCAAGCAAATGGCGATACCAAAGACGACCAGAAAGAACTCTCCAAAAAGAGAGAGCAAAGGACTATAGGCAGGAATAATGTCTCCCAAAAAATCTAAAACGCGTGATCTTGAGTCACTCCTCCTCGAATATGAGCGTCAAATTACTGACGACACAGTTCTTGCGCATAGCAGACTAGCCGAGTGCACAGAAGGATATTTTGATGTGCTCGATTTTTTGGCAATAAAAGGTTCCCGAAGACAAAATTATCGCCATTACGCTACTCGCAAAAGAATCGACAGCATCCTGTCAAACAAAGAGATTTACCTTACAGATGGTTCCGGATGGAACGATAAATACGACCGGGAGCGCTTCAACCCGAAGTTCTCCCCATTCAAACGTTTCGGCATCTGCATGTCTGCAACAGGTAGTGAGAGCATTGCCATGTGGATGCTTTACGGAGGGACTGACGGGAATGGGGCGATGATCAATTTCGACAAAAAGACCCTAAAGAACGCCATGAACTTGAAACAATACGAATGCGGACATTTCGACAAAGATGGGCAGTTTATCTGCGTTGAGCTATTGGATGCCAAGAGAATTACTTTTCAGCTGGTCGACATCCTTTACTTTAGCAGGAAGGAAGACGGTACCGAATCGTTCAAAGTGGGGCGAGCTGGAGACCGTTATGTAGAGTTATCGTCGTATCGTACGCTTGATGGACTTCAGCAGATTATTAAGCACAAGTCTTGGTCATACGAGTCCGAAGTGAGATTGGTTGCGAGCGTCGACAAGCTGTGGCTCGCTGGAAGAGATTCAAGCATTAAGTGCATCAAGGTTCCGCTTGCAATAGATGAGGATTTCATATCAACTCGAGTTTTCGATTCACCCGTCTCGGACGATTCGGGGCATTACCTTGACAGCGAGCTGCGCGGAACCGTCGATTGGGAACTCTGCAAAGAATGCGAATATAAGCAGTAGCTTCCGGATACGGATGGAGACTTACGATGAACTATGACGCTATCAACGCAATAGGCACGGTCCTGAGTGCGATCGCTACCTCTGGTGCATGCATAGTTGCTTTGTATTTAGGATTACGAAAACCCAAGAAAAGCCTTTCGATCAGAGTTAATTTCTACGAAAAATCTCATGTAGTTAACAAGGTGATCGATCCGCAATATATGATTCTGGCTTCTGAATTAAACGATGAGCATGCTGGCCCCCTATTGCTCGGCTTCAACACTAGAAACAACTGCGCCGAAGATGTTGTTATAGTTGGGTTCTCCGAGCGCGCTCGTTTTAACCATACGATCAAGGCTTTGTTTAAAAGATTGAGTAGAATGCGGCATAAAAAAGTCTCCTCCTTAACGAAGGATGGCTTTATTTCGATTGACTTACAATTTGGAGAAAGGTTCTATCCTTTCAGTTTTCCGGTTTTGATCAAGCCAAACGAACGGCAACTTCTAGCTGTTGACTGTGATTGCATTAAGCAAGCCCAACTCGACAGGGAGAAATCCAGATTGTTCAACCTCAAAAAGCCTCTGAAGTTTTTTGCAATTGACATCGAAGGAAATCGTTACAAAGTTGCCTCAAAAATTCCTGCCGAAAATTTTTACAAAGAAAAAACCTGTCGATTAATTAAGCAACACTGGTTAGATTAATGATAGCTTGCGCTTTTCATTGATTCACGACGCACGTTTGACGCCATATCTAAGAGTCAGTTCGAAGTTCGCCGCGAAAAAGGAACTATCATTGGAGAACTCATCCAATTAGCAGCTAATAGGAGCAGCGAATCAACTTTTGAGTGGGAGTAGAACATTTGTTCTATTTTACCTTATCATAGCATATTTTTTGGGCCGTAGCAATGCTGCGGCCCTTTTTCCAGCAAGAGAGAGCACCCATCCCCCTATCGAATGCAGCCGTAGATCGCCAGACAAAATAAACCAAGCTGCAAAGAGGTAGTGCATGGCTAAGCGAAGGACAGCCTTATAATGTAATGGAACGTGGCCATGGGACCATGGACAAAAATGGAGGCCTCAAGAGACTACCTGCGGCACGGGAATCAGGCGAAGACGCCAGGAGCTAGGAATGACGCAGCTCGACCCGGCGGAGAGAACGAGGCTTTCCGAGACCGCCGTCCGCAGCTACGAGCTGGGGACCCGCAACCCCAAGGACGCGCATCGCGAGGCCATCGCCGAGGCGCTGAGCGTGTCGGCCGACTACCTGCGGGAGCACGACGGGCGCCGCAAGAGAGGGATAGTCCCACTTCCTCATGGAGATGGAGGACGCGGGGTTCCCGAGGCCCGTCCTGATAGACGGCACGGCCTACGTGATGCCGGTACAGGCGAACCTCGAGGACGGCATCCAGGAGTGGGTCGAGAAGGAGCGCGACTGGCGCTTCGGGAAGATCGGCGAGGAGGAGTACCTCCGCTGGAAGGCCTCCTGCGACCCCGCAGGCGCGCAAAGGCGCATCGCGAGCGGGGGCGCCAACAGCCATTCCGACTGGGACAATGCGAAAATGGGCCCCGAACGGATGGAAGAGGAGCTGGCGAAGCTGCCGAACGAGAGCGATAGGACAGCAACAGGAAAGGCATGGGCGGACAGATGATCGAGTCTCTAGAAGTTGGAAAGAAACTTATTGAGCTCGTTTCCTCTTGCAGCAAGCACAGTGAGACATCCATTCTCGAATACAAACTAATCCCCCATGATTCCAAGAATGAGCCTTGCGAGTTTTTCCGAGACATCCTCGGTCTTCTGAACTCGTACGATAGACCCAATGAAGACAGGTTCCTTGTATATGGAGTCGAAGACAGCCAAAAATATGCCAAAGGATACGACAAGAACGAAAACTCTGCGCTTGATAGCGCCGCGTACGAGGAGCTATTCAGCAAGATCTCTCCTCGCCCTAATATTGAGTTCCACAGTGTTGACGCTTCGGAGATCCTAGAGATCGAACCGGGAATTAGAGAGTTCTCCTGCTTTTATATTCCGTCCTCAAATTTCGGCAAAGTCTACGAGTTGAATACTTGCGTCTCCAATCCAATAAAAGACGACATGACGAAGAAAGATTTGAAAAAGTGGCGCCGCTACGAACCTGGCACTTCCTTTTACAGGCACGGCTCAAAAAACTACCCTATGCAAGAGGAAATCCGCGAGATAATTCGTTCGACCCACATACAAGAAGAGCGCATCGACTACGCAGTCCTGAAGTCATCATTAGACTACAAGGGGATATCCGCTCTTTCTTGCGCTTCAATCTTTGGAGCATGGGATGAAGAGAATGAATTTGACCAAGCTATCATCTCCAAATCAGCTGGGATCCCCTTCAAGGAATGGAAGTCCAAAATAACAGAACTTTCATTCCAACATGCAGGGTTGTTCAGCAAGGCTGGCTCAAGATGGTTTGTTGCTGACCGGGCATCTCTTTTGAATTTGTTCAATAATCAAATTGACACTCGCTTCCTTGACCGAATCAAGGAACACCTCATGGAAGCTTTGTCTTCGATACGAGATCAAGATACTGGCAACTTGCCCATAAAAGCCTCATGTTCTAATGGGATGCGTCGGGGGATTGCTGAATTTCTAGCAGTTTTTGGGACCGAGATGGCCGACCTGGGACCGTTTTCCACCACGTATCAAAGCAATTTCATCTATCAAGTGATGGCCACCGTGGTCGCGAACGACGACTGGAGGGTTCTTGAGATTTCAGACGAGCTTTTTCCGTTGCTCGCCCAAGCTTCTCCGAGCTCGTATCTGCTCCAAATCGAAAGAGCTCTCCCCAAAGGCGCTATCAGAGATTATCTGAAACGAAACGAAGCCCCTTCGTTCGGCCGCTCCCAGTGCCACGGCTTTTTTATGGGAATCAGGTTTGCGGCGAGAACAGAAGGCGAGGCATCGCAGGCGATAACTCTTCTAATGAGACTCCAGACGATCACGACGCTCGCCGAATCACACCTTGTCTCAATATTGCTGCCCTGGTTTCCCCAAATCGCGCTCGACGCCAAAGCAAGGGCTTCCCTAGGGGAACCCTTGATAGCGAATGGTTGCTGGAATGTCCTCATCAAGCTGCTGCCAGGAGAGACAACCTTCGCAATGGGAGCTGAAGACCCGAAGTTCCTTCCCGTTTGCCCGCTTCCTGATGAGGCGAATCTTGAAGATTACTGGACGGTAAGTAGAGCCTATGTCGAAGCCGCCATAAACGCCTGCTCCAGCAATCATGAAAAGGCGATTGAGATGGCTGACCATATCAGGGCGGTCGTCGTCTCTGGATATATGAAACAATTTTGCGAAATCATCTCTTCTTCGTACTGCGATGCCGAAGACGATATCCGCTTTGAGCTTTGGACGAGATTTAAGCGCTTTGTGGCAGATTGCAGCAGGGAAACAGAAGCCGAAGGTCATGCCGATGACAGCTCTCTTCGAGATGCATCGGATGCCGTATCTCGGCTCAAACCACAGTCAAAATGCCTTCAGTCCAAGTACTGGTTCATTTACAACGATTTCGATTATCGTGAAAATGCAGATTGGAAGGCAAGTGCAAGGCTGCTCCATGATCGAAGGGTATCCTCTCTGGAGGAGCTGTATTCCAGTGACGGATGGAGCGGGTTCTCTAGTCTCGTCGAAAGCAACGCATTGCCTGATCCATTAGGCAGAGCCTGCGCAAGCGTCTCATTTGCAAATGAGATATTTAATCGGATTCGTTATCAGTCTGCTGAAACTCAATATCACCCTTTTCTGAAATCGTTCTATTGGGCAAGCGGCGTCCTTTTGGGCGATTCCGCAATCGATATTCCTAAAAGGCAGCATTGGGATGATCAAGAGATCGGATTCTTCTTATCTTGCTTGCCTTATTCCAAGGCTGTTTGGGACAGAGCCGAAACCCTGCCCGATAATATTCGGCTTCTGTTTTTCGCAAATTCCCAGCCGTGCAGGCAGCCTGAAGATGCAGACGAGGCAAGCAGGATTGTTAACTCCTATCTGAAAGTCAATCGATCGCTAGATGCCATCGAACTGTGCTGTTACTGCCTGCAGAATACAATCACGCTTGAACCCGCTCTGGTTTTTGCAGTCATGCAGCAGCTATCCGATGGCGAGGCGAATCCACTGACTTCATATTGCCTCGAAAACCTAGTGCCCTCGATTGAAGGAAAGGTCCCCAGTGACGAACTGGCATACGAAGAGCTCCGCTTGATCTCGCTATTCGGTAACGAGAGTCCTCAATTCCTAATGAGGCACATGTCAAACTCATATAGTTTCTTCTGCTTTGTTCTATCGTCGGCATACAAGCCAAAAGACTTGATGACGCCCAAAGACGACCGACCTTCTTGGCTTGCGCGCAATTCCTTCATCGCACTCAGACATTGGAAAATCGTACCGGGCACCACAGTTGATGGCCACATTGACTGCTCGACGTTTGACCAATGGACTAACGGAGCACTAGCGTTTTCGGAAGAGAACGATCTCGTCGACGCTTGTGAGCGAGCAATAGGACAATGCCTTTTTCACGCACCTGCCGACCAAAATGGACTCTTCATTAACGAGCATGTTGCCAAGTATCTTGATGCGCATCCAAAAGCTCGGAGGGCATTCAGCATCGAATCCGTAAATTCTTTAGGGGCTCATTCCATAGACGGAACGGGGAAATACTATTTTGAGCTTTCAGATAATTATGCAAAAAAGGCAAGGCAGCTTGAGGAAAAAGGGATGCTCAGCTTCGCGGCGACAATAAGACACATCTCTGAAAGTTTTCGAAAGGACGGAGAAGACGAAAAGCGCGAGAATAGCCACTGACGCGCCCCGGCATGACGCCGCTTTGACGATATTTGATAAGAGAAGCCAACAAGCACAAGAACACACGCTGGGCAGCTGAAAGTATGCGAAGCGACCACAAATCCCCTGAACCACGAATCGACTTTTGAGTGGGAATAAAACAGTGCGTTAATGCATACAAGCAGGCCATGCAAAGGGTCGGCGTCGGCTATACCCCGTGGACATACCGGCCTCGTCATGTATGTCGCACCCTTCGGGGGCGTTCGAAACGAACAAGACCTTTCTCCGTAACGACGGGATGCTGTTCCCAGACGCGGGCTGGAACCCGGACCCCAAGCAGGAGCTTCCCAACCCGCGCGGCGGAATCCACGCCAAGGTCGAGAAGCTCCCCGCCAAGGGGCGCTAGGGCACGCACCCTTCAGAACGGGGCTTACGCGCTTCGGAGGCTCTCCTCGAACACAGCTTTGATCTCGTCGCGCGAAAGCACGTGATAGCCGCCCTTCAGAACGAGCGTGGCGTCGGCGAGGGCGTCGACCATGCTGTCGTCGCACCCGAGCTCAGAGATGCTGGTCACGCAGCCTATCTCGCGCATCCACGCCTCCATGGCGGCCAGGCCCTCTTCAGCAACCTGCTCGTCTGCCTTCCCGGCGGGATCGACCCCCCAAACCGCCGCGGCGAAGCGCGCGAACTTCGGCACGGCGTAGGGCATGATCAAGCGGTAATAGGGAAGCGACACGGCGGAGAGCGTCATTCCGTGCGCAGCGTCGGTGAGGGCCCCTACCGCCTGGCCCAGCATGTGGACCTCCCAGTCGGTGGTCTTGCCCTTCGCAAGGAGCGTGTTGAGGGCCCAGGTCGCCGTCCACATGATGTTGGAGCGGGCCTCGTAGTCCTTCGGGTCCTTCACCGCGACGCGGCTGGCGTGCACGAGGCCGCGCATGAGCCCTTCCGCCAGGTAGTCGGTCGTGTTATCGTCCTCGCCCGAGAAGTACTGCTCGCAGATGTGGCTCATGACGTCGAAGATGCCCGAAACCATCTGGTAGGCCGGCACGCTGAAGGTGAACTCCGGGTTCATGATGGCGAATTTCGGAAAGACCTCGGACCCGAAGACGTGCCCGATCTTCATGCCCGCCTCGCGGTTTGTGATGACGGCGCCGCCGTTCATCTCCGACCCGGTGCCCGCCATGGTGAGGACCACGCCTACAGGCACGATGTCGCACTTGGGCTCCTCCCACCGGTCGTAGTACACATCCCACGGATCCTGGCCTTCGGGAAGGTTGACGGAGATCGACACGGCCTTCGCGTAGTCGCAGCAGGAACCGCCGCCCACGGCGAGGATGAGGTCCACGTCGTTTTCCCGGGCGATGGAAACGCCTTCGCGCAGCTTTTCGATGGTGGGGTTGGGCATAACGCCGTTATCCTCCACCACCGTCTTCCCCGCTGCCCTAAGCGCGGACATTACCTGGTCGTAGATGCCGTTTCTTTTGATGGAACCGCCGCCGTATACCAGCTGGACGGTGTTTCCGAACCCGGAGAGCTCGGAGGCGAGGGCGTCCATGGCCCCTTTGCCGAAATGCACCCTGGTCGGATTGCAGTAGGTGAAATCTCCCAGCATGAAAACGTCCCTTCCCTAGCATCGATGTTCGCGACGGCAAGCCGTCGTCTGCTATGCCGAATGTTAGCCGGCGATTATCCGCATGTAAACGCACTGTCGCAAAGGCTGCGACGGCCAGCGCCAGCGCTGCCTTTGCGGCTGCACGCGCCCCACCCCGATCATCCTCGTCATCTTAATTTGCAGACCCGCCCTGTTCGGCCTCGAGCTCGTCGATCATGTAGTGCATGACGTTGCGGCGGGAGAGCGCCCCCACCAGCAAGCCGTCCTTGGTAACGGGAAGCTTCTTGAACTTGCGCGAGGCCAACACGGCGCAAGCCTCGTCCAGAGGCATGTCCGACTCAACGGAAACCACGCGCTTGGTGGCAAGGTCCATGACGTTGGTTCCGGCCAGCGCCCTCATGCGCTGGCGAAGGTCGTCGGCGTCGTCGAAGAACGATATGAGGTTACCCGAAACGCTGGAATAGCCCTGCTCGCGGGCCAAATAGCGCGCCACGTCCCCGTCGGTCACGTACCCGGCAAGCAACCCGTCCTCGTCGACAACCGACACGCCGGTCGTGTCGGTCTTGGCCATAAGGCCTATGACCTCGCTCATGGAAGCCGTTACGGGCACGGTTGCCGCAACGGGGTTCATCGCGTCGCTCACGAGGATGGTCCCCCTTCCTGCGGCGGCGCGCTCGAGCGCCTTCGCATGGGGCTGCTCGCCGCTTGCGGCGGAAGCCGGTTTAGGCCTGCGATCGCGCACGAAGACGACGATCAGCACCACCGCGATGATGGCAAGCGCCGCGGTGGTGGAAAACGATGCGTGGTAGCCGGCGAAAGTGCGGGCCGCGCCTTCCAAAGACGTCGCCGAGTTTGACACCGCAGCCGATATGGACACGAGCAGCGCCGTGCCGAACGATCCCGCAACCTGGTTCAGGGTGTTTGAGGTGCTCTGCGCATGCTGGATGGCGTCGTTGGGCAGCGAGTTCACGCCCCATGTGTTGAGCGGGGTCATGGTGAACTGCATGCCGATGGCCATGACCGCGTAGACGCCCGACACGAAGAAGATATGCGAGTCGACGGCGAAGAACGCGAAGCCGAGCGAAGCGCACGCGATGAGGACGGCTCCGGCGAGCATGAGCCCGCGCACGCCGTACCTGTCGAACAGGCGCCCTGCGAACACGCTGGTCACGGCGCCGATGACCGCGCCCGGCAGCAAGGCGAATCCGGAGACGGTGGCAGGCTCGCCCAGCACGCCCTGGATGTAGAGCGGCATGATGGTCTCCATGCCGATGAGAGCCGCCTGGAACAACATGACGATGATCACGACCGTGCGGTAGTTGCGCGTTTTGAGGATTGAGATGCGAAGCATCGGCTCGTCCAAATGGAGCTGGCGGTACGCGTATGCGCCGACGAAGACCAGGCCCACCGCGACGAGCACGACAGTGACCGCATGGTTGGAAGCGGAGCTGAACGTGGACAGGCCGTAGAGCAGGCTGAGAAGGCCGATGGTGGAAAGAACGACCGAAAGGCCGTCGAAGCGCGTCCGACGAAACTCGGTGGTGCTCTTGAGCACGGCGACGGCGCTTGCGACGATGACGGCGGCGATGATGGCCACGATGCCGAAGATCCAGCGCCACCCCACCGTGTCGATGAGCACGCCGGAAAGCGACGGGCCGATGGCGGGCGCGAATCCGATGAGCAAGCCGACGATGCCCATGGCGCTTCCGCGCTTCTCGCGCGGGAACACCAGCAAAACGACGCTCATGACCATGGGCAGAACCGTTCCGGTGCAGGCGGCTTGGATCATGCGGCCCGCCAGCAGGAACGGAAAGCTCGGCGCAAGCGCGGCCACAAGGCTGCCGACCGCGAACATGGAGATGCCGACGATGTAGAGCCTACGTTCGGGGAAGCGGCCCATGAGGTAGGCCGACAAGGGGATGACGACCGCCTCGACCAGGGCGTACCCAGACGTGAGCCACTGAACCGTGGTTGAGGCGACGTCCATGTCCTTCATGATGGTAGGGAGAGCCGGCGTGAGCAGCGTCGCGTTGAGCACGGCAACGAACGTGCCCGCCAGCAAAACGACCACCATGACCAGCTGCTTGCGTTCCAGACCGAAAGCCATTCTTCTCCAAGCCCCTTTCCCCGCACGCAGGCCCCGTCTCAACCGGGCGCCCGAAGCACGGTATCGAACTCGCATTGCTTGATAAAAATCAACTTCTTATCTTTCTAGAGAGTACTATGCCGTTCATTTGACATTTATCAACCGCCTACATAAAATCATCGCTGAATCGGTCCGCGGCAGCAGCGGACTGGGAGCAATCGAGGCTGATGATGGATTCCTTCACAACAGTTGCGGCGTGCGACGACGCCCCGGAGGCGGCGGTTCTGTTCGCCATGGGGGCATACGATAACTTCGCCCGACGTATAGTCATGGCCAACCGCGGCGACCTTACGAAAAGCCAGGCGGACCTCATGGTGGGCCTCACGCTGTTCGGAACCATGACGATGACCCAGGCCAGCGAGCATCTGGCGGTATCGAAAGAGCAGGCCACGCGCGCCGTGGCGCCGCTGGTCGAGCGGGGGCTCGTCGCTCGCAAGCGCAACCCGCAGCACCGCCGCTCGGTCGAGATATCCCTCACGCCCGAAGGCGAGCGCTACCTGAACGAATCGAAGGCAAGGCTCGTAGAGGGCATCAAAGCCAAGCTTGCCCAGCTTGCCGAGGACGACCGCAGGATGCTCGTGGAGGCCTCCCGAACCGCCACGAGCATCCTGCGCAAGATCCACCGCTAAGGCCCGGCATGCAAGAGGCGCTTGCAAGGCTGGCGCATGCAGGCATGATCGAAAAACCTCAAGGAGAAGCGCAGCGCGGTTCACGACGCTCTCGATCCTGCGGAATCGAACGATAGCGACTTCGCCCTACCGACGGCGGGCTTTGGTGAGGGAAGCGCCCCACCGCCCGGTTTTAGCGCTCCGGCTCGTTCGTTAACCCCTCCGAAACTTCCGATTAACCCCGGCGCAATAGTGCTCTCCTATTTTCAATAGCATATTGATATTCGTAATGGGCGCTTACGTGGGCGCAGTTCGAAATCAATGGCGCGCATGCGCATGCCGCATGCGCGCGCAGCGAAGAAACGCGCACCGCACCCTATCGGAAGGAGACACCATGGACCTGAGCGCATGCGCACCCGAAAAGATCGCCGAGACGCTGAAAGAGCAGGGAGTCGAGTACTGCTTCTCCTCTTACGTCGACCTGCACGGCCGTTTCAAGGGAAAGATCGTCCCGCTGTCGCACTTCGACCAGATGGTGAAGGGATCCGAGCTTTACACGGGAGCCGCGGTCGACGGCGTCCCCCAGCACATCAACGACGAGGAGGTGTCCTCCCACCCTGACGTCGCGCACGGGTTCGTCCTGCCCTGGGATCACAAGGTTGCGCTGTTCCCCAGCAACCTTTACTGCAAGGGAAAGCCGTTCGAGGCCTGCTCCAGGAACATCCTGACGCGCCAGGTCGAAAAAGCCGCCGAAGCGGGCTACACGATGAGGTTGGGGGTTGAGACCGAGTTCTTCGTCCTCAAGCAGGAGGAGCAGGGGCCCGAGCATCCCCTTTCGAACCGGGATCATCTGGAGAAGCCCTGCTACGACGTGGTGACCGCCTACGACAACTTCCCCTGGCTGCTCGAACTGGTGCGTTACATGGACGAACTCGGCTGGGGCGTTTACTCCTTCGATCACGAGGACGCCCAGGGCCAGTTCGAGATCGACTTCGACCATGCGGACGTGCTCACCATGGCGGACCGCGTCTGCTTCTTCCGGCTGATGGCCAACCAGGTGGCGCGCCAGCACGGCTGCTTCGCCAGCTTCATGCCCAAGCCCTACGCCAACATGACCGGGTCGGGCGCCCATTTCAACATGTCGCTCGAGGACGCCGCAACCGGAGAGAACCTCTTCAAGGCCCGCACCCCCGAGGAGGACGTTAAAAAGGTGGGCCTCACCCAGCTGGGCATCTGGTTCATAGGCGGCATCCTGAAGCACGCCCCGGCGATCTGCCTCACCATCGCCCCCACCGTCAACAGCTACAAGCGCCTGGTGCGCCAGGGCTCCATGTCCGGCTCCACCTGGGCCCCCATCTTCATCAGCTACGGCAACAACAACCGCACCAACATGATGCGCGTGCCGCTGGCCGCCAACCGGGTTGAATGCCGCGCCGCCGACATATCCTGCAACCCGTACCTGGGCGCCGCGATGATGCTGGCGGCCGGGCTGGAGGGCATCCGCGACCGCATCGATCCCGGCGACCCTCACCGCGAGAACCTTCACGAGTACACCGGCGAGGACATCGCCGCAACCGGCATCCGCATGCTGCCGCGCAGCCTGGGGGAGGCGGTGGAGGCATTCGCCGCCGACAGCCTGTCCAAGGAGGTGTTCGGCCAGGCCATGTTCGACAGCTACGTGAGCTACAAGTCCAAGGAATGGGACGAGTTCTGCTTCGCCGTTACCGACTGGGAGCGCAAGCGCTACCTGTCCTTCTTCTGATCCCGAGCGAAACCGCCCGTCCCGCAGCGAAAGGAGCCTTCGATGACCGCCGGAACGTTCGACCTGGGAGACTTCCCCTTGGAATCAGGCGACGTGCTTCGCGGCGCCGCGATGGGGTACCGAACCTGGGGGCGGCTTTCCCCTGGGGGCGACAACGTCGTCGTGCTGCCCAGCTACTACTCGGGCACCTGCGCAAGCTACGCTCCCTGGGTGCGACCTGGCGGTCTTTTCGACCCCGAGAGGTGGTTCGTCGTTGCCTACGACCAGTTCGGTGCGGGCGCGTCGTCGCGCCCTTCCGCGATGGACGGCGAAGGGGCATGGCCGCGCGTTGCGCTTCGCGACAGCGTGCGCGCCGCCAAACGGCTGCTAAGCGGCCTGGGAGTTGCTTCGGTGCGGCTGGTTGCCGGCTGGTCCATGGGCGGCATGCAGGCTTTTTGCTGGTCGGCGCTGTACCCGTCCATGGTAAGGGCGGCCTTCGCCCTGTGCGCGACCCCCGAATGCGGACCGGTGAACAGGGTGTTTCTGGAAGGGATAAGGGGGATCCTGGACCCGGGCGACGGCCGGTCGTTCAAGGACCTGCCCCCGCGGGAGGCGAAGGCGCGCCTTTCGGCGTTCGGCAAGGCCTACGCCGGGTGGGCCTACTCCGACGCGTTCTTCGAAAAACACGGGTACGAGACGGTCGGCTACTCCAGCGTGGGCGACGTGCTGGAGGGCTGGGCGGCGGATCATCGCGCCATGGAGGGAGAGGACCTTTTGGCCCAACTGGACGTTTGGCTGGGCTCGAAGTTCGAAGCGCCGTCCGAAGACGCCGCAGACGGCCGCTTTCCCCGCGTGCTCGCCATGCCCTGCGCAACCGACCGCTACTTCTCCCCCGGTGCGCTTAGCGCCCAAGCGCACCTGGTACCGGGGATGACCACAGTGCGGCTGGAATCCGACCTGGGCCACATCGCCGGGCGCCCGGGGATCCGCCCGAAGGAGACGGCGCGGATAAAAGACGCCGTGAGCGTCCTTCTGCAGGAGGAACCGGAAGCGTGCTAGAGCGCGCCTTCATCCGTCAAAGCGCCCAGCTTCGGGATGAGCCCCAACGCCTCGCGCTCCACGTCGGCGAAAGCGCCCTTGTCGCGCAAAAGGGATAGCACGGTGCCCCGCGCCGACGCGCGCGCCACCTGGTCGGCGGAGGCGTCCAGGTGCGGGATGCCCTCCATGCGCCCCTCCCTGATCGCCATGCTGGTGTGATAGCGATGCTGGACCCCTTCATCGAAGGCCAGCGCCAGCGCAGCGCAGGCCATGGGATCGCCCTCGGAGAACGCTCCCTGGGAAACGCCCAGGGACACCACGTCGCTCGCCAGATGCATGAGCTCGTCGTAGCGGCTGAAGAATTCCCCGAAGCTTTCGCGCTGGGAGCGCGCCAGCTGCTCGATGGTGAAGTAGTCGAACGGGAACTCGCAAAGGGACTTCGTGTCGGCGTATAGCAGAAGGTACAGCTGGACCGCCGCGCTGGACGACAGCCGTGCGACCTCGCGGCCGCTGCGCAAAGGCGCGCTGTTGCTTTCCACGATGGCGCGCAGGATCTCGTTTTTCGACTCGAACCAGTAGTACAGCGAGCTTTGGTTGAGCCCCACCGCCTTGGCGATGGCCACCATGCTGGTGTTTTGGTACCCGCGGTCTTGAAACAGCTCGAAGGCCTTCTTCAATATGTCCTCGCGCTGGTTCCGACTCACCGTGCCGCTCTTGCGGGGGCGGCCCTTGCCCCTTCCCTTGACTTTCGATCCGGTTTCGGACATGCCCGCCTCCTTAGCGCTATCGGATTTCCTCTATCGGAATAATACCAGATAGCAGGCGCATCGCGCGTTACCCTTGCCCGCCCTAGGAGCCCATGGGCGCACCAAAGGCGCCCATCCCCCGGCATGCCCCCGCGCCCCCGCGCAAGGGCAAGCCGACCTTATTTCAATAGTCTATTGATTTTACAAACACGCAACGGTCGGGCAACAATCAGGCAATCATGCGTTCCTATATTCGATACATATTCGAAAACCTGACGAAAAGGAGGAACCATGGACGTGCTTATCATCGCGGGCGTCGGCATGACTGTCCTGCTCGTGCTCATCGTGGGCATGTATGTGGGAAAGAAAGTCGAAGGCGACTCCCAGAACTTCCTGGTTGCGGGCCGCATGCTGCCCGTTTACCTGGTGGCTCCCGCCCTTATGGTGGCGGCGGTCGACTCCAACGCAACCGTGGGCAACATGGACCTGTCAAGCACCGCGGGCTTCTGGGCAGGCTCGCTTCTGGCCATCGGCCTGGCGGTGGCGTTGCTGCTTTCGGGCTTCTTCGTCGCCAAGCCGATGAACGAGATGGGCCTGTTCTCGCTGGGCGACTTCTTCCGCGTGAAGTTCGGGCATCGCTTCGAGGTGCTGGCATCCGTGGTCATGATCCTAGCCTACATCATCCTTCTTGCCGGCAACCTGGTGGCGATCGGGTACCTGTTCGAGTACTTCCTGGGCATCCCCTACGTTGCGGGCCTGTTCATCATGGCCGCGCTGGTTTTGGCCTACACCCTGTGCGGCGGGCTTCTGTCCGACGCCTACACCGCGGCCATCCAGACGGTCATCACCCTGGCGGCCTCCATCGTGATCGCCGTGTTCGTCCTCGTCAACTGGGGCTTCACCTCTCCCGAGGGCATGGGGCCGCTTGATCTCGGCCAGATGCTGGATCCCGCCCAGGGATCGGTGGTCAACTGGGCGACGCTGCTTTCCCTGGGCATCGGCGACATCGTGGCCATCGACTTCCAGCAGCGCATCTACAGCGCGCGCAACCCCAAGGTGGCGAAAACCTCCTGCTTCATCGCAGCCGGGCTGACCTGCCTGATTGGCGTCATCTACGGCATGATCGCGCTGACCTGCACGGGCGCGCTGGCCATCGACCCGGACGGCAACCCCCTGCTCTACGTGTTCCTGAGCGACTACACCCCGCCCATCATCGCCGTCATCGTGCTGTCGGGCATCGTGGCCGCTTCGTTCTCCACCGCGTCGGGCGCGATCCTGGGCATGTCCGACATGATCGTGCGCAACATCGGCGGCGCCCGCCGCTCGGTGAACCTGGACCGCAAGGACCCGCAGCTTCGCTGGGTGCGCCTTTGCATGGCGCCGCTCGCCCTGGCCGGCATCCTGATCGCCGCGCGCCTGTCCACCACCGGCATCCTGCTGACGCTGGCCTTCGACCTGATGCTGTGCTGCCTCATCCCGGCGCTTTTCGGCGGGCTGTTCTGGAAGCGCACCTCCCGCAAGGCGGTGTTCGCCTCGTGCCTGGTGGGACTGATCCTGCGCATCGCGTTCTTCGTGCTCACCCCCACCATCTACGGCGTTGACAACACGCTTCTCTACATCCCCAACGACCTGTTCACCGCCGACATGGACGGCTGGGTGACCTTCATCAGCTTCGGCGTTTCGGTCGTGGTGTTCCTGGGCGTGTGCGCCTTCGCCCCCCGCACCGAGGCCGAGAACGAGGCCGAGCTCGCCGAGCTTGCGGAGCTCGAGCAGGAGCGCACCATCGAGACCCAGGAGCTCTACCGCCGAGCCGTCATGGCCAAGCGCGAGGACACCTACGAGTACTACACCCTGGCGAAAGCCGCGGGCTTCCCGGTCGACAAGGAGCTCGCAGCAGCTAAGGCCGCCCTTACCGCGGCTATCGACTAACCCGCCGCACACCGGGCGGACGTCAAGCGCGCGTCGACCCCGCCCGGCGCTGCGTTCTTTTCCAAGAGCGCCCGGGGCATCCCCCCGGGCGCGCAGCACCCCGGATAGATAGGAGCAGGAAATGCAGTGCATCTGGAAGAAAACCCTCAAGCCGGGTGAGAAATGGTCCGGCGCCATCGGGGCCGGGAAGCTGGTCCGCTTCAAGGCGCTGGGAGACAACGCCAACGTGGCGCTTCTTATGTACAACCTCTACGACAAAACCGAGCGCTACAACATGCCCGACACGCTGAAAGCCCAGTTCACCGCCCATCTTGCGCAGGGCAACGTCCTTATGAGCGACAACGGGCGCGTGCTTGCCAGCATCGTGCAGGACTCCTTAGGCTGGCACGACTCGCTTTCCGGGCTCACCACCCGCGAGATGACCGACGAGAAGTACGGGGCCACCACCTACCAGGAGCAGGGCAACGACTGGCTTCGCTCGGGCATGGAGAACGTGTCCATGGAGCTGGTGCGCAACGGAATGTCCCTGCGCGACCTGGTGCCCTGCGTGAACCTGTTCGCCAAGGTGTTCATCACCGAGGACGGCGGCATGCACTACGACCCCGAATGGTGCAAGGAGGGCGCCACGGTGACCCTTCGCACGGAGATGGACAGCGTCGTGATCCTGTCCAACACCCCTAACCCGCTCGACCCCACGCCGGAGTACCCCTCCGTCCCGGTGGAGGTGACGGTGTACGACGCGCCGCCCGTGAGCCTGACCGACGAGTGCGTGCAGCACCGCCCCGAGAACTACCGCGCGTTCGAGAACACCTGGGACTACCGCAACCTGCTGGGCCGCTAGGCGCTTTCAGGAAGGAAGGAGAAAGATTAGCATGTTCGGATTCATCGAGAAGGAAAGCGCCCTGGACCCCGCCAAGGCGATCTACGACAAGACGGTGAACGCCGGCGAGCCCTGGTCCTACGACCTCATGCCCGGCCAGTCGCTGCGCATCGTCGACCTATGCGGCAACCAGGCGGTCGACACCACGTTCTTCAGCCTTGAGGACCCCGCCGACCACTACTCGGCCGTGGCGACCATCGTCGGCCAGGGGAACATCTACCTGACCACGGGAAGCATCCTGCGCAGCGAGTCCTACAAGCCGCTGCTGAAGATCACCGCCGACCTTACGGGACGTCACGACACCCTGGGCGGGTGCTGCTCGTCCCAGAGCAACACGGTGCGCTACGCGCGCGAGAAGGACTTCATGCACAACTGCCGCGACAGCTTCATGCTGGAGATGTCGCGCGACGAGACGGGCATGTTCCTCAAGCGCGACCTTGCACCCAACATCAACTTCTTCATGAACGTGCCCATCACCGAGGACGGCTACTACAAGTTCGACGACGGGGTGTCCGCGCCCGGCAAGTACGTCGAGATGCAGGCGCTGGCGCCCGTGCGCGTGCTGGTGAGCAACTGCCCGCAGCTCAACAACCCCTGCAACGCCTACAACCCCACCCCCGTACAGATGCTCGTCTGGGATCCCGAGGAATAGCCATGTTCTCCAAGGTTCTGATTGCCAACCGCGGCGCCATCGCCACGCGCGCCGAGAGAACCCTGGCCCGCATGGGCGTGGCCAGCGTGGCGGTGTACTCCCAGGCCGACCGCGACAGCCTCCATGTGACGGGCGCCGACGAGGCGGTCTGTTTGGGAGACGGCACCGTCGCCCAAACCTACCTTGACGCCGACAAGGTGGTGGACGCCTGCAAGAGCACCGGCGCCCAGGCGGTGTTCCCCGGCTACGGGTTCTTAAGCGAGAACGCCGAATTCGCCGAGCGCCTTGCCTCAGAGGGCATAGCGTTCATAGGGCCCGAGCCGAACCAGATCAGGGACTTCGGCCTCAAGCACGTGGCCCGCGGCCTGGCCGAGGCGGCGGGAGTGCCGTTGGTCCCGGGAACCGGGCTTTTGGACAGCGCGGAGGAGGCCGTCTGCGAAGCCGAGCGGATCGGGTTCCCCGTTGCGCTGAAAAGCACCGCGGGCGGCGGCGGAATAGGCATAAGCGTGTGCCGCGACGCCGGCGAGCTGAAAAGCTCCTTCGAATCGGCGCGCCATCTTGCCGCCTCCAACTTCGGCAACGACGGCGTGTTCCTGGAGAAGTACGTGACGCACGCCCGCCACGTCGAGGTCCAGGTGTTCGGAGCCGACGGCTCCGCCAGATCGCTTGCCGAGCGCGACTGCTCCGTGCAGCGGCGCAACCAGAAGGTCGTCGAGGAGTGCCCCGCGCCCAACCTGCCCGACGCCACCAGAAAAGCCATGCTCGCAAGCGCCGAAAGGCTCATGTCCAGCGTGGGCTACCGCAGCGCCGGAACGGTGGAGTTCCTCTACGATCAGGACGACGACCGCTTCTACTTCCTGGAGGTCAACACGCGCCTTCAGGTGGAGCACGGCATCACCGAGGAGTGCTGCGGCGTGGACCTGGTCGAGTGGATGGTGCTGGAGGCTTCGGGGGAGCCCATCCCCTGGGACAAGCTCCACGCCCCCCAAGGATGCGCCAT
Source organism: Eggerthellaceae bacterium (assembly GCA_036306585.1). GTDB lineage: Bacteria > Actinomycetota > Coriobacteriia > Coriobacteriales > Eggerthellaceae > Aphodovivens. Next base: position 366,467 of record JAXJZF010000006.1, on the reverse strand, counting down.
CGAGGTGCGCTGCTACGCCGAGGACGCCGCGAACGGATTCCGCCCCTCGACGGGCACGATAGACGACGTGGCGTGGGGCCCGGGCGCGCGCATCGAGACCTGGGTGCGCAAGGGCTCGGAGGTCACGAGCTTCTTCGACCCCATGCTCGCCAAGATCATCGTCCACGAGGCCACCCGCGAGCAGGCGGTAAACGCCATGGCGCAGGTGCTGGCCGAGACCCGCGTTTACGGCGTGGTGACCAACCTGCGCTACATCGCGAGCTTCCTGGCGACCGAGGACTACAGGGCGGGCAGGCTGGGCACGCGGATGCTCGACGGGTTCGCACCCAGCGACCCCGCGATCGAGGTGATGGACGGCGGCATCCAGAGCACCGTCCAGGACTACCCGGGCATCGTCGGCTACTGGCAGGTGGGGATACCTCCCTGCGGCCCCATGGACCAGCGCAGCTTCCGCGTGGGCAACGCCATCCTGGGCAACCCCGAGAACGCCGCCGGCATAGAGCTCACCTTCAGGGGCGGCTCGTACCGTTTCCGCGGACCGGCGTGGTTCTGCCTGACGGGCGCCGACATGCACGCCACCCTCGACGGCTCCCCCGTCGACACGTACCGCGCCCTTCATGCCGAAACCGGCAGCGTGCTTTCGCTGGGAACCTGCGACGAGGGCATGCGCGCCTACCTGTGCGTGGAAGGCGGGCTGGACGTGCACGAGGTGCTGGGCTCCAAGTCCACCTTCATCGACGGCAGGTTCGGCGGCCACGGCGGACGCGCCCTGAGGACCGGCGACGTCATAGCGTTCGGGCAGAGCGACCAAGCCCGCCCCGAAAGCGCCGACAAGCCCGAGGCCGGCCTTGCGATGCGGCCCTCCTTCGGCCGCTCGTGGACGCTGGGCGTGATAGTCGGGCCCTTGTCGGACGGGGAATTCCTGAAGCCGGAGTTCTTCGAGACGCTCACCGGCACCGCCTACCGCGTCAACCACGACTCCGCCCGCACGGGCGTGCGCCTGAACGGCCCGGCGCCCGAATGGTCGCGCGAGGACGGCGGGGAAGCCGGGCTGCATCCCTCCAACATACACGACAACCCCTACTCGATCTGCGCGCTGGACCTCACGGGCGACCAGCCCATCCTGCTGGGACCCGACGGCCCGAGCCTTGGCGGGTTCGTGTGCCCCGTGGTGGTCGCCGTCGACGAGCGCTGGAAGCTGGGCCAGATGCGCCCGGGCGACGAAGTGCGCTTCACGGTGCTGTCCCTGGCGAGCGCGGCCGAGATGCGCGAGGCTACGGAGAGCGGCCTTGAGGCGCTGCGCGCGCAGCGCATGGCCCAGCTGGGCCAGCTGCCGGATTCCCCCGAGCCCTTCTCCCCCGACGACGCCATTCTGTACCGCCGGGGCGAAGGCGACGAGGCCATGTGCGTGCGCCAGTCGGGCGAGGACGCCCTGCTGGTCGAATACGGCCCCATGAAGCTGGACATCGCGCTGCGGTTCAAGGTCCACGTGCTCATGCAGCGCATCGAGGAGCGGGGCCTTCCGCTGCTGGACCTGACCCCGGGCATTCGCTCGCTCCAGCTCCATTTCGACCCGTCCAAGGTAAGCCGCGACGAGCTTCTCAAAGCCGTCGTCGGCATCGATGCCGATCTGGGCACGCTGGAGGACCTGGGAGACGAGGTGGTGGAGTCGCGCATCGTCCACCTGCCCCTTTCCTGGGACGATCCGCAAACGCAGCTGGCGGCGCGACGCTACCAGGAAACCACCCGCCCCAACGCGCCGTGGTGCCCGTCCAACCCCGAGTTCATACGCCGCATAAACGGCCTGGGATCGGTCGAGGACGTGCGCGACGTGGTGTTCAAGGCGAGGTATCTGGTCCTCGGCCTGGGCGACGTGTACCTGGGAGCACCGGTGGCCACGCCCATCGATCCGCGCCACCGCCTGGTGACCACCAAGTACAACCCCGCGCGACCCTGGACGCCCGAGAACGCCGTCGGCATCGGCGGGGCCTACCTTTGCGTGTACGGCATGGAGGGCCCGGGTGGCTACCAGTTCGTGGGGCGCACCACCCAGATGTGGAACCGGTTTTCCCCCACCGAGTCATTCAAGCCCGGCAAGCCGTGGCTGCTGGAGTTCTTCGACCAGCTGAGCTTCTACCCCGTCTCCCCCGACGAGCTGCTCAAGCTGCGCGAGGACTGCCTGCACGGCAGGTTCAACCCGCGCATCGAGAAGACCACGTTCAGCCTGAGGGAGTACCGCCGCTTCTTGGAGGAGAACTGCCAGAGCATAGAGGAGTTCGAGAGCAAGCGCCAGGAGGCCTTCAACGCCGAGCATCGGCGCTGGGTGGAGCAGGGGCTGGACGTGTTCGAGCTCGACGAAGCCGACGAGGGCGGCAGCGCTTCGGAAGACGAGGTCCCCGAAGGATGCGTCGCCTTGGTTGCGCCCGTTTCCGGTGCGGTATGGAAGGTGAACGCGCAAGAAGGCTCCGAGGCCCGCACGGGAGAGCCCGTGATGGTTCTGGAGAGCATGAAGATGGAGTTCCCCATCGAGGCGCCGACGGACTGCACGGTGGTGCGGATCGCGGTTGAGGCGGGAAAGATGGCAAGCGCCGGCCAGACGGTGGCCGTCGTGAAGCCGCTCGCCGCGAACTGAAAGGAGCGACATGACACCCGAAGCGACACTGGAGATACACGCCCTGAAGGCCCTTTACGCCGACGGCTCGCTGACGCCGCGCCAGGTTGTGAGCAAGATAGTTGAAAGGACGCAGGGGCTGCGCGACCGCAACGTGTGGATCGTCGAGCCCTGCATGGAGCTGAGCGAGCCCTACCTGCAGGCGCTGGAGGGCCTGAGCCGCGACGAGGCGCTGGCCCTTCCGCTGTACGGCATTCCCTTCGCCGTGAAGGACAACATCGACCTTGCAGGATGGCCCACCACCGCGGGCTGCCCCGCCTACGCCTACACGCCGAACAGCAGCGCCACGGTGGTTGACCGCCTGGTCCGGGCCGGCGCGGTGCCCGTCGGGAAAACGAACCTGGACCAGTTCGCCACGGGGCTGGTCGGCACCCGCAGCCCCTACGGCGAATGCAAGAACGCGCTGGACCCCCAGCTCATCAGCGGAGGCTCGTCCTCGGGCTCGGCCGTGGCCGTTGCGCTGGGCATGGCGGCCTTCGCGCTGGGGACCGACACCGCCGGATCCGGGCGCGTGCCGGCGGCCCTCAACGGCATCGTGGGCTACAAGCCGCCGCTGGGATCCTGGTCCACCGCGGGGGTGGTGCCCGCGTGCGCGTCTCTCGATTGCGTGACGGTGTTCGCCAACTCGCTGGCAGACGCCTGGGCCGTCGACGCCGCGGCAAAGGGCTTCGACGACGCTTGCGCCTGGTCGCGCACCATAGCGGAATCGCCTGCCGAGCTTCCGGCGAAGCTGCTCCTGCCCGAAGCCGAGCCCCTTTTCTACGGCCCCTTCGCCGAGCGCTACCGCGCCAACTGGCATCGGTTCGCAGAAGCCGCGCACCGCGCCGCGGACCGAGGGCTGTTCTCCATCGGGACCGTGGACACCCGGGGCTTTTCCGAGATTGCCTCCATCCTCTACGACGGCCCCTGGGTGGCGGAGCGCTGGGCGGATCTGGGAGAGTTCGTCTCGGCCCACCCCGAGGACGTGTTCGGCGTGACCCGCACCATCCTGGAAAGCGGCAACCGCCCCGATCTGCTGGCCTGCGATCAGTTCAAAGCCTATCACCGCGTGCAGCAGGCGCGCCACGACGCGGCCCTGCTGCTGGAAGACGCCGTGCTGGCGATGCCGACCGCGGGAGGCACGTTCACCCGCGACGAAGTGCGCGCAGACCCCATAGCCACCAATTCCCAGATGGGGCTCTACACCAACCACTGCAACCTTTGCGACCTGAGCGCCCTCGCCGTGCCCGCCCCCGGGACGCCTACCGCGAAATCCGCCATGGCGGAAACCGGCGCGAAGGACCTGCCCTTCGGGATAACGCTGTTCGGACGATTCGACGCCGCGCCGAGGCTGTTCGCCGTGGCCGAGGCTTTGGATGAAGCAGGTGAGTGAAACCGTGGCCGCTAGCGGATGGGACGTGACGGTGGCCGTTTGCGGCCAGCACATGCACGGAGGGCGCTTCCATTACCAGTTGGAGGATCTTCACGCGGAGTACCTGCGAAAAGCAAGGACGGCCGCGAGCTACCGGCTTTTCGCCCTGCCAACCGATCCCGTGAAGCCCGGACTGCTGCGCGACGGCGGCGCGACAGGGGGCCTCGATTCGGAAGGCCCCCTGTGCGGGTTCTTCGCGGCTCGGCCGAATTCCGTGGTAGTGGAGCTGTACGGCATGTCCTTCGAAGCGTTCGGCAGGCTGGTGTCCATGGTCCCGGCGCCGCTTGGGTTCGGCACGGTAGAGCTGGAGGACGGCAGCGAGGTCAAGGGCTTCCTGGTGGAGGCCGCCGCCGTCTTCTGCGAACGCGGGCTGCGGGCAGGCGTCGCCGACATCACCGCCGAAGGGACGTTCGCGGGCTATCTGGGCTGAACGGCGGACTGGAACCCCCGGCTGCTCCAGACAAGCCCCGGTCTGGCGGGAACGGAATAGCCGAGCTCGATGAACAGGCTCGCGTGGCTGCAGCACGGGTTGTGGATGCGGATCGCCTTCGCGGATGCCCCGTCCAATACAGGGCCCCGAAGGATAGGAACGAGATCGGCTTATCCATGACCTGGCGCCGGAACCGCAGGTACTCGTCGCGAGTCCAGAACTTCATCTCCGCCGAGCTCTTCTTCAAGCCCGTCTTCCCCATCCGGCGCTCCATACCGCACGAAACAACTACAAATATCTTTTGCAGCAAATCAACTTTCGAGTGGGAATAAAAACAGTGCGTTAATATACTAGTGTTTGGAGCGTCCTGGGGTTTACCAGGGCGCTCAATTTTTATGCATTTAACTGGGGTAATACGCAAACCGTCGGGAACAGCGGATTCGGCGAATTCGCACCTTTGCTTAAAAGCTGCCCTTTGAAGTGCGATTTCAGCGTCATCAAGCACACACCACCGCAGGTCATTTATTCAACTAATGCATATACGCCCTGTTTAGGCGTCAGCGGCGTTGATGACCAAAAATGATGCAGCCCTCCTTGGATATCCGCAAAGACTTCAGCGGTTGATACTCATTTAATGCCCAATATCGAGCGCTGGTACTTATTCCCCGTTTCGAGCAGGGAGCACAGGCTTTCTTCAGTAGGTGCTGCAGCTGGTTCGCAATTGCCGTGAATCGGCAAATCCCAGAAAGGCCCAGCGGCACCATCCATCCAGTCCCTTTCCGATTAAGCTCCCAGCTAAAGCGATCCTTCCGATCATCCGATATACTGTTACCTAGCATTTGTATTGCAAACCGCTAGTTGTCCAGGAGCTGCCATGATGTACAGCGATTTACTCAAGAGCGACGCGAACGAAACGGACATCCGCAGCTACCTTGCGGAAGGCAGCCAGGTCTCGGTCGCGTTCCGCATCCCGCAGAACCTGCGAGACAGCGCAAAGCAAGCGGCGGAGCTGCGAGGAATGAGCTTCTCTGCGTTCATGCGCATGTGCATGATGAACGAACTGGCGAAGAAAGGGCGATAGCATGGCGCCCCTAACAGAAGAAACAACCAAGCTCAGGTACATAACGCCCGCCATCCTGAAGGCCGGATGGGACCTCGAGCACATTTCCTGCGAAGACTTCTTCTTCACCAACGGCAAGATCGCCATCGAGAACGGCGAAGGCAAGCGCATCAACAAAGGCAACAAGACCGATTATCAGCTCTGCTGGCCCGACCCCAACCAACCCTTGGCGATCGTGGAGGCAAAGGACTTCCAGAAGCCCGATGGCGATGGGCTCCAGCAGGCAATCGATTACGCAGTCATCCTCGATGTCGACTTTGCCTACAGCTCCAACGGCCATTCCTTCATAGAGCACGATCTGACAACAGGCAAGGAGCGCACGCTCCCGCTCGATGAGTTTCCCTCTCCCCAGGAGCTCTGGGCCCGCCGCTGCAAGACGCACGGACTTACCGAAGAACAGGCGGAGGAAACCAAGACCCCGTACTACTACGATTACGAGAGCTTCAGCCCCCGCTACTATCAGCGAATCGCCATCAACCGCGTCATAGAGGCCGTTGCCAAGGGCCAGCAGCGCATCCTGCTCGTCATGGCCACGGGAACCGGCAAGACATACACCGCGTTCCAGATCGTGTGGAGGCTGCGCCAGGCGGGCCTTAAGAAGAAGGTGCTCTATCTAGCCGACCGCAACGTGCTGCTCGATCAGACGCGCTCGGGAGACTTCAAGCCGCTCCTCGACGTATCGACCAAGGTCCAGCATCGCGAACTCGACTCGGCCTATGAGATATTCTTCTCGTCATACCAGCAGCTCGTGGACGAAGACAAGGACGACCCCGATGCCCCTCAGCCCTACGAGCAGCTCGATCCCGGGTTCTTCGATCTCGTCATCGTGGACGAGTGCCATCGCGGCAGCGTGAAGGCGGACTCAAGCTGGCGAAAGGTGCTCAGCTACTTCAGCTCGGCCACCCAGCTCGGCATGACGGCGACGCCAAAAGAAACCAAGGACGTGTCGACCTCGGACTACTTCGGCGATCCGGTATACACCTATTCGCTCAAGCAGGGCATCGAAGATGGCTTCTTGGCTCCCTATCGCGTCAAGCGCATCCACTTGAGCGTGGACGATTTCGGCTTCATTCCCGAAGAAGGCCAGCTCGATGACAAAGGCCAGCTCATCGACCAGCGCGAATACACGCAGAAGGATATCAACCGCACCATCGTCTTCACCAAGCGCGACGCCCTCGTCGCAAAGGAGATCACAAAATACCTCAAGGCGGAAGGAAGGTTCCAGAAGACCATAGTCTTCTGCGTGGACATCGACCACGCAGAGCGCATGCGCCAGGCCCTCGTGAATGAGAACAGCGACATCATGCAGGAGCACCCCAACTACATACAGCGCTGCACGAGCCAGGTCCACGGCGTCGAGGCCATCCTCGGCACCTTCATAGACGACGATGAGACCTTCCCGACCATCCTCACCACCTCGAAGCTGCTTACCACCGGCGTCAACTGCAAGACCTGCAAGTGCATCGTGCTGGACAACAACTTCGGCGAGCAGGGCATGACCGAATTCAAGCAGATCATAGGCCGCGGTACGCGCATCAAGGAGGAAAAGGGCAAGACGTTCTTCACCGTCCTCGACTTCAAGAACGCCACCAGGCTCTTTGCCGACCCCGACTTCGACGGAGACCCGCCCGTGGTCTACGACCCATCTCCGGCAGGCCAGGAGCCGAGCAGCGCTGCGCCACCTAAAGGCGACGACAACGGCGAATCCGACGACCCGCCAGCAGACAAGGAACCTCCCGTCAAATTCTACGTCTCCGACGTCGAAGTGGAAGTCACCGGGGAGCAGATCCAGTACTACTGGATGGGCAAGCTCCATACCGAGAGCCTGGTCGACTACACGCGCAAGAGCATGCATCAGCACTACGCCACGCTCGACGACTTCATCCAGAAATGGAACAGCGTCGACAAGAAGGCGGCGATCTGCGAAGAGCTCGAAAAGCAGGGCGTCTTCCTGGACCACCTGCGCGAGCAGACGGGCCGCGACGACCTGGACGATTTCGACCTCATCTGCCATATTGCCTACGACGTACCCGCCATGACGCGCAGAGAACGCGCGCAGGCGGTCAAGGACAGCGGCTATCTCGATCAGTTCAACGAGGCGGCAAAGCGGGTCCTCGTGGCCCTGCTGGAAAAATACGCCTCCGCGCAGATCCGCGACCTGGACGACATCTCCATCCTCCAGCTCAAGGAGTTCCAGCAGATCGGCTCCGTTCCGAAGATCGTCAAGACGTTCGGCGGCAAAGAGCAGTTCCTCCGCGCGGCCCAAGCGCTCGAGAACGAGCTCTACCGCGTGGCAGCATAGAAGAAAAGGTAGGACATGGCAGTAGGAGCACTGGTAAAGAAGCTGCAGAACATCATGCGCGAAGACGCGGGCGTCAACGGGAACGCCCAGCGCATCGAGCAGATGGTATGGCTCTTCTTCCTGAAGATCTACGATGCGAAGGAAGAGGAATGGGAACTCGTCAGGGACGATTACACCTCCATCATCCCCGAGGAGCTCAAATGGCGCAACTGGGCGATCGACAACAGCGACGGCAGGGCGCTCACGGGCAGCGACCTGCTGGACTTCGTGAACAACAAGCTGTTCCCGACGCTCTCCACCCTCCCCATCAATCAGAGCACCTCGCAGGGCCAGGCGATCGTTCGCTACGCCTTCGAGTCCGCCCACAACTACATGCAAGACGGCATCCTGCTGCGTCGGGTCATCAACGCCATCAACGAAGAAGTGGACTTCACCGAATACAAGGAGATCCACGCCTTCGGGGAGGTCTACGAGACCATCCTCAAGGACCTGCAATCCGCAGGCCAGTCTGGCGAGTTCTACACGCCTCGCGCCGTCACCGATTTCATGGCCCAGCGCCTCGCGCCCAAGCTCGGGGAATCCGTGGCAGATTTCGCATGCGGCACAGGCGGTTTCCTCACCTCGGCACTCAAAGTGCTCGAAAAACAGGTGAAGACCCCCACCGATCGCGATCTTTACGGCAAGAGCGTCTACGGCTTGGAAAAGAAGCAGCTGCCCTACCTTCTGTGCGCCACGAACATGTTCCTCCACGATATCGACGACCCGCGCGTCTTCCACACCAACTCGCTGGGCAAGGATATCCGCGAATACCGCAGCCAAAAAGTCGACGGAACCTTCGATGTGATCCTTATGAATCCGCCCTATGGCGGCAAGGAGCAAGAGGTCGTCAAGGCGAACTTCCCCATCGCGCTGCGCAGCTCGGAAACGGCCGACCTCTTCATGGCTCTCATAATGTATCGTCTGAAGCCGAACGGACGCGCTGCCGTTATCCTCCCCGATGGGTTCCTCTTCGGAAACGACGCGGCAAAGCTCGAATTGAAGCGAAAACTGCTCGATGATTTCAACCTGCATACCGTCATCCGCATGCCGGGAAGCGTCTTCGCGCCCTATACGCCCATCACCACGAACGTCTTGTTCTTCGAAAACGGTAAGAAGACCGAGGGTACCTGGTTCTATCGCATGGACATGCCCGAAGGCTACAAGCACTTCTCCAAGACCAAGCCCATCCAGCTGAAGCATTTCGATCCGGTCGTTGAGTGGTGGAACGACCGCACCGAAATCGAGCTCGACGGCTTCCCTAAGGCGAAGTACTACACCGCCCAGAAACTCAAGGACCTGCAGCTGAATTTCGATTTGTGCGGATATCCCCACGAAGAAGAGGAAATCCTGTCGCCTGATGAACTCATCCGTGACTACAAACTGCGTCGTAAGGAACTCGATGCCCAGATCGACGCAAAGCTCAAGCAGATCTGCGACATCTTGGGAATCGAGGCTTAGATGAAGGCCAAAGACCTCAAGAACGCTATCCTACAGATGGCCGTACAGGGCGCTCTCGTCCCGCAGGACCCCTCGGACGAGCCGGCCTCGGCCCTGCTCGAGCGCATCCGCGAAGAGCGCGCCGAGCTGATCGGGGAGAAGAAGATAAAGGCCCCTAAGGGCGGCGAGTCGGTCATCTACCGCGCCGAAGACGGCTCCTATTACGAGAAGCGCATCGACGCCAGAGGACGCGAGTCCGAGCCCGTCTGCATCGATGACGAGATCCCCTTCGATATCCCGGAAACCTGGGAATGGGTGCGGCTTGAAGCAATCGAAATTATTTCAACTGGAAAAAAGGATGCAAATTACGGAAGAGACGGTGGTACTTTCGATTTCTTCACCTGCTCCAGCACCCCCATCAAATGCCCCGATTACTCCTTCGATGGAGACTGCCTAATACTTCCGGGCAACGGAGCCAATGTCGGAATGGTGACACACTATGTCGGAAAATTTGAAGCTTATCAGCGAACATACGTCGCTCAAGCACTGATAGAGAACTGCTACCAGGACTGGGTTTATCTTTGCATGCTTCATGGTTGGAATAGATACAATAAGGATAAGATGTACGGCTCCGCCACGCCGTACATTAAGTTGGGTAACCTTACGGGCTATCTCGTTCCCATACCACCCCTCGCCGAACAGCACTGCATCGTCGACCGCGCGGCTAAGCTCATGCCCCTCGTCGAGGAGTACGGAAAGCTCGAAGATACCCGAGAAAAGCTCGATGCCGAACTGCCCGATAAGCTGCGCAAGTCAGTTCTGCAGATGGCCGTGCAGGGCGCGCTCGTCCCGCAGGACCCCTCGGACGAGCCGGCCTCGGCCCTGCTCGAGCGCATCCGCGAAGAGCGCGCCGAGCTGATCAGGAAGAAGAAGATGAAGGCCCCTAAAGGCGGCGAGTCGGTCATCTACCGCGCCGAAGACGGCTCGTATTACGAGAAGCGCATCGATGCCAAGGGGAAGGTCATAAGCGACACCTGCATCGATGACGAGATCCCGTTCGAGATCCCGGAGACCTGGGAATGGACAAGACTCGAGAGCTTGATCGTTCTTCTTTCTGGTGTTGATCTAAATTCAACAGAATATAACGATAAGCGTGAGGGTATTCCATACTTAACAGGTGCTTCAAATTTTGATCAAGGGCAACTCGTCGAGAATAGATGGACAGAGCACCCAAAGCGTGAATCCAGCAAAGGGGATTTGCTCTTCACATGTAAAGGAACCGTTGGAGAAATGGCCATAAATTGCTTTGAGCGCGCTCATATAGCGCGACAAATAATGGCGATTAGACCGACAGGAGATATCCATCTGCCCTATCTTCAAGTTTATTTAGGCAGTCTAGTTTCTTCGATAAAAACTTCAGCGAAAGGCGTCATCCCCGGAATTGAACGCACAACCCTGTTGGAAGCCCTCGTTCCTATACCCCCTCTCGCCGAGCAGCACCGCATCGTCGAGCGCGTCGCCGAGCTCATGCCCCTCATCGAAGGCTTCGGCAAGCTCGACAGCAATCAAAACTAGCCGAGTAAACAGAGGTCATACGCGCCAACTTGCCACGCAGAGAAAGATGTGAGCCATGGAGAAACGCACTCTCGTCGACATCTTCGCGCAAGAGCCGGAAGCCAATAGAAAAGGATTGCGTCGCGCGTATCCTAAAACCCATTAAAATCGGAAACGTATCGCTCCGATGGGATTCTTGCCAAGCCCTGAGTCTGTTCGCAAACCTTGGCAAAGCCCGCCGAGAGCTCGACGCCGCCACCAAAACCGCCTACGGCGCGGACTTCCAAGGCGACGAGGAGAAGATATCGGCCCATCTGTTCAAGCTCTACGCAGAGCTGACCGACGAATAGGAAGCATGAATGAAAGACCGCTACAACGTCACAACGTATTCGGTCCAGTACCTGCTGGGCCTCATCGACCAGGGATTCATCGCCATCCCCGAGATCCAGAGACCGTTCGTGTGGGACAGCACCAAGGTGCGCGACCTCATGGACTCCCTCTACCACGGGTATCCCACGGGATACCTCATCACCTGGAAGAACCCCGACGTGAAGGTCAAGGGCGGCGGGACCGCCGAAGGCAAGACGGTCCTCATCGACGGGCAGCAGCGCGTCACCGCCATGATGGCGGCGCTTTCGGGGCTAGCCGTCCTCAACGACGACTACGAGTCAAAGCGCGTCAAGATCGCGTTCAACCCCCTCTACGACGGCGAGGACACGCCCTTCGCCGTGCTCACGCCGGTCATCGACAAGGATCCCGCCTGGATATCCGACATCTCGGTCCTCTTCAAGCCGGGCTTCAACTCGTGGGAGTTCGTGAACAACTACATCAGGGCGAACGAGGGCTGCGATCCGGGCAAGGTCAATGCGCGGATCAACGACCTCCAAGGGATCGCCACCCGCCAGATCGGCTGCATATCGGTCGATGCCGATTGTAGCATCGACGAGGTCACCGAGATCTTCATCCGCATCAATTCAAAGGGCGCCGTCCTCTCCCAGGCCGACTTCGCCATGTCCAAGATCGCAGCCGACGAGAAGCATGGCGGCAACATGCTGCGCAAGGCGATCGACTACTACTGCCACCTGGCCGTCAAGCCCGAGTTCTGGGAGACGGTCAAGACGCACGACCGCGAGTTCATGGCATCCGAATACGCCAGCAAAGCCGAATGGCTGAAAGATGATAAAGACGACATCTACGACCCCGACTACAACGACGTGCTGCGCGTGTCGTTCATGCATATGTTCAGCCGCGGGAAGCTCGCCGACCTGGTCGCCCTGCTCTCGGGACGTGACTTCGAGGCGAGGGACTACAAGAGCGAGATAGCCGATAGGTCCTTCCGAAAGCTGCACGACGGCGTAGTCCGCTTCATGTCGAAGGGCAACTTCCAGGACTTCACGGCGGCGCTGCGTTCCGCGGGGTTCGTGTCCTCTTCGATCATGTCGTCCAAGGGCGCGGTCAACTTCGCCTACAACCTCTACCTGACGCTGCGTGAGGATTCCTCCATCCCCGCTACCGACGTGAAGCGCTGGGTGCAGCGCTGGTACGTCATGTCGGTGCTCACGGGGCGCTACTCGGGATCGTCGGAGTCCGTCATGGACCGGGACATCCGCCGCATCGCAGAGCAGGGTTTCATCCCGTTCTACGAGGAGGTGGCCGCCTCGCGCCTCTCCGACACGTTCTGGGAGGTCGAGCTGCCCCAGAACCTCGTGACTACCTCCGTCAGGACCGGCGCATGGATGGTCTACGTGGCGTCCCAGGCTCGGGCCGCCGACAACACGCTGTTCACCAACGGGTTCAAGGTCGCCGACATCATCGGCAACGTGGGCGACATCCACCACATCTTCCCCAAGGCGTACCTGCGCGATAAGATCGACGCGCCGCAGCGCCTCTACAACCAGGTGGCCAACTACACCTTCCTGGAGAAGCGCATCAACATCGCCATCGGGAAAAAGAGCCCCAAGGAGTACTTCGGCATCGCGAAGGACGCCATCGCGTCGGGAGAGGGCTACTTCGGCGATATCGCCGACCTCGAGGCTCTACGCTCCAACCTGGAGGCGAACTGCATTCCCGATGGGATCTTCGAGATGGAGGCGGCGGATTACGAGGAGTTCCTCGCGCAAAGGCGAAAGCTCATGGCAAGGAAGATCGAGCTGTATTTCAAGAGCCTCTAGCCTGCAAAATATCGTGCGTTGTAATCGGGCCTCATACGGCCCATGGCCGACAGGAGAATTAAATGGCGAAAATCAAACTCCATGACGTGAAGAGGGCCGTTGATGCCGCCAAAGAGGCGATGCCTCTCATCGAGCCCATTGTCAGAAAGCATGGACCCGAAATCGCCAACCAGGCCGGGAGGATCGCGCATCAGGCAGGAAGCGCCGTTGGCGGTGCGAAAAAGTCCATCGCAGCGAAGATTCAGCAACGCAAGGATGGAAAAAAGCAGAAAAGGGCGCTCGACGAGAGCAGGAGGAAAGCCGTCGCCAGCTCGCTGCCGCCGATACCCGCCGACGAGTTCTTCAAGAACTTCGAGGCCAACGTCTCTGACGCTGCCGACCTGGGAAACGGATACCTGGCCATCTGCGGATGCTACGCGATCCTCACCCTCAAGTCTTCGCGCGAGAAGGACCTGTCCGCATACAAGGACGTCTACGTCGACTGCAGCAAATCCGTCGGCCTTAGCGTCTATTCGCATTTCAGGGGCCTCGGGAACGTCGACGTCTACGCCGACTTCAAGTTCAAGGAGCCGATGAGGGTCCTGATCTACCCGTGCGAAGAAGGCGAGATGCCGAAACTCTGCGCCGAGCTAGCCGAAAGCCTTCAGGCCTTCGACTCGTACAACAAGCGCGACCTCGAATCTTCGGGCGACTGGGAGTAGGCTGCCAGAATGAGAGAGAACGAGCTTTCCCCCATCGTCATCGAACCGATAGGGGCCGATGACGTCAAAGACCTCTCCATCATCTCGAAGATCGACGCCGATGGCGGCGTAAACCCGATCGAAAGAGTCGATTCCCTCCTTGGCGTGGCGTCGGATGTCCTCGAGGCAGTCGAAAGCTCCAAGCTGTTCAAGGTGGAGGTTCCCAGCGGCTACAGCCTGGACGACCTCGTCCTCTCCAGAAAGGGCGACGGATCGGTAAGGGCCCTGGTCCGCGATCCGAAAGGCTGCCTTAACGGCGACGTGAGCCTGAAGCCCAACGGATTCAGCCCCGCGCAGCTCGCGAGCGTCGGCCTCGCGGCAGCGGCAATGGTCGTCGGCCAGGCTTACATGACCGAGATCAGCGACAGCCTCGGGAGGATTGACGGCAAGCTCGACACGGTCATCGCAATGATGGCGGACGACAAGAAGGCGGCAGTCACTAATGCCCGAGACATCGCCAGACGCTATATGGAAAACCACAACGATTACCAGCAGAAACCGCCGATGGCCCTCCAAGCGATGAGGAACGAGATGGAAAGCAGGTACAACGATGTCGGCCATGTTGTCGATTGGCTCGCGGAGCGGCTCTCCTCTGCCGAGGAAAAGGCTCAGACGGCGAAACCGAAAGAGGAGGACCTCGCACCCCTGATCGAAGAGCTTCATGCATACGAAGAGCAGTTCTCCCTGTGCCTGCACGCGCTTTCCGCCCTTGCGATGACGAGGATGTACTACGACGGAACGATGGACGAGACGAGCGCTCGCTCCGAGCGTCGGGCCATCCTCGACAAGACCCGGGGCTTCATGAAGGCAAGGCGATCACTGGCTGGGGTCCTGGAGATCAAGATAGGATCCCTCAAAGGCGCCCTGATCTCGATTCCCAAGGGTTCAGGCAAAAGCATCTTTGGAAGGATATCCTCCCAAACGCCCCGCGCTGCGGCGAAGGCGCGCGTGCTTGAAACGAAAGTCGCCATGCAATCGGACCTGCGGAAGGCAGAATCGAAGATCGAGGAAGACATCACCGCCTGCCAAGATGGGATTGCAAGGATCGCAGCCGCTGCAGAGGCGTCTCGAGCAATCCTGACCGATGGCTCCAATTGCTGGTTGATCGGGGACGGGATGGAGAATCAATTAGCCGGACGCTAAACGAGAGCCTAGCAGAAAGCAGTCATGGTCATGCTTAGAGCGCCTTCCTTCTTGGGGGTGAACTCCCCCGCGCAGAGTCTCGTGATGCGTCCTCAGAGCTGGGAACCCGCGGATAGCTTACTCTTCAGAGCAACCCATAATTTCAGAACGCCGCGGCAGAGTCCTGCCGATATCCCATATCCACCAAGACCCCACCTCGCAGATTTCCGGCAGCCTCCACCAACTAATAAATCGACGTTCGGAAAGGATGGGTTTTCGAACAGAGCCTCTACCCCTCTCCCATCAGGGATTAGCAACTGCAGGGCGCCCGTCGGTTGCCTCCGGGTCCCCCAATTGCCAATCGCCGGTTGGTAGAATTAAGGGCGTCGCTACCGCAAGCTCAGGGTATCGGCAGAACCAACCCTCTCCAGGAAACGGAGGCGGGAAAAAGAGGAAAGGCACCGCCATGAGCTTCCGAGACAACCTT
The DNA here is from genome assembly GCA_036306585.1 of Eggerthellaceae bacterium. Taxonomy (GTDB): domain Bacteria; phylum Actinomycetota; class Coriobacteriia; order Coriobacteriales; family Eggerthellaceae; genus Aphodovivens. The sequence continues at coordinate 350,983 of JAXJZF010000006.1, read as the reverse complement.
CAGCACCTACGCGCAGAGCGCAACATGACCCAGGAGCAGCTCGCCATGCTGCTGGGGGTCTCGCGCCAGTCCGTCACCAAATGGGAGGCGGAGCGGTCGTCCCCCGAGCTGGACAAGCTCCTCAAGATGTGCAGGATCTTCGACTGCACCCTGGACGATCTCGTGCAAGGGGACCTGACCAAAAGCCGCGACGGGGACGGGGGCGCGCAGGCGCAGGCCGTGCCCGCAGGCCCGCCGCAGGACGTCTGCGGCTACGACGAGCACCAGCGCGGGATGGCCTGGAAGGTGCCGACGGGCATCGCCTGCATCATCGTCGGAGCCGCGCTCGGGTTCTTCTTCGAGGGGGCTTTCCCGGCGTCCTCCCACAACGGGCACGACGGCACGTTCATCATCTTCGTGCTCGCCGGCGTGCTCGCAGGACTGGCGTTCCTCATCCCCGCGGGGATGGCTCATTCCGCCTTTGTGAAGGCCCACCCGTTCGTTGAGAACTTCTACACCGAGGAGGACCGGTCGCATACGCGGACCTCGTTCTCGCGGGGCCTCATCGGGGGCATCGCCGCCATCTTCGTCGGGATAGGCCTCTTCCTCATGCTCGAGGACCGAGCGGATGACTACGCCCTGTTCTTCCTGCTCCTGTTCGCCGCGCTCGGCGTCTGGAGCATCGTGCACTACGGGATGCTGCTCGGGAGGGTCAACGTGGCCGAGTACAACAGGAGCGCCTCGGACGACCTGGAGATCGAGGAGATCATGGCCGCCCAGATCAAGGAGGAGGTGCGCGACTCCCTGCTCCAGAAGCGCAAACACGGGAAGAAGCTCGGGGCGGTCTGCGGGACCATCATGATAGCCGCCACCATCGTTGGGCTCGCACTCATGTTCGCTCCCGTGCTGGCCTCCCCCGATCCCTCAAACTTCAAGCCCGAAGGAACATCCGCCATGTGGTTCTGGGTTGCCTGGCCTGTCGGTGGCATGCTCTGCGGCATCGTCGCTCTCATCTGGGAGGCATTCGGGAAGGAAGATCGCTGACAGCGGACGATCAAAGCCGGCTTAAGATCGACCAAGCAGCACGGAGAACTCATTGAGGGCCTCCGTCTGAGCCTCCTCGTCGAGTACGCCTCGATCCGCCAGATCCGCCACAGTTTCAACCCAGAGATCCCAAGGAGTGTTTCCGGACAGGTCCTCCTCTTCTGCGCTGGCCCCAGCCTCAATGAGCATGCGCACTACAGCATACGTCTCATCGAGCGCGTCGAATCCTTCCCCTGCTTCGGCATCAATGCACGACCCGGAACACACGAAATGAAGAGGAGTCCTGCCGTTTTCGCCAACGACCCTGGCGCTCGCACCATGCTCGAACAAGATTTGAACAGCCTCCGGGGAAACATAGTCGCTCGAAACGGCCATTATCAAGGCGTATGAAGAATCCTCTGAGCTTTCCTCCTCCCCGTAGGGCGCAAGCGGAACATTGAGATCCACGGGGGTTCCATTGTCTTCGGCGGAATCAAGCACGACCTCCAGGCACTCCTCGTCCTCATAGACGATAGACAGACGAGAAAGATCCCGATAAAAACGGGAATCGCTCCTGTATTCTTCAGTCAAGGATCCGTCGAGCAGTTCCTTCAATCCTGCAGCATCGTGCCTGGTCACCATCTGGGAGCAGTCGGAATAATCTACGTTAGCCCAATCCTCGAACGCAGGGACAAAAAGAGTTAGGGAGAACCATATCAGAACGGGAGCGCTGACAGCCATCAAGAGCGTCGGGATGAGAATGCGCCATCCAAGCCTCTTCCCCTGAGCGCGGCGCGTCTTCGTGCGAAAAGCGAAGACGACTGCGATTACGGCACCCGCGACGAACATAGCAGCAGCGATACCAAATACCGCAAGCATAGCCAGACCGAACCCGGCAAGAACAAGAACGCTGATTCCTCCCATTGCCGCCCTCCCCAAACACTATTGCATCTTAATTTTCTCACATCCGATTCATGGGAAGGACTCCGGGTTGCAGCATCGTACCCAAAGAGCCATTGCAACCGAGCAGGCAAGCCCCTTTTATCGACAAGCCAATCGCCGTGCCCCAACCAGAAGGTCGCGCTGCCCCTCGCCGTCACGTGAATATAGACGTACAGGCTCCCGAATACCTCACGTCCGAACTCCCTGCGGGAAGAGGATGCGTAGGAAGAACGGGACGCGAGGCGGCTCGCGCAGATCGTCGCCATGAGGGCGTGCGGACTGCCGATCCTTGCCATCCGCCGCCTGCTAGAGGACCCGGGCGCCGACATCCTCGCATCCCCCAGCTCGCACCTCCACTCCCTACTGCAGCAAGAGGAGTCTCCGGAAGAGGCCGCCGCCTGGACGGATAAGGCGATTGCCAAAATCGAAAGGACGAAGGGGATGGGCAGCGAGACCGCGTTCGACGAGCTCAAGAAGAAAAGCTCGAAGACTTCGAGAGAACATGAGGGCAGGAAGCCCACCCCGGCTTCTTCTCGTCTCGCTCCAGGCATTTGCCCGCGACCGCCCCACCGTTCCCTGGCATCGGCAATTCTCCGATTGCCCCGGGACTCGGCGGTGCCGGAAGACGACGGAAACCGTCACTCGAAAAAGAAAAGGTCCTCGAACTTCTTGTCCAAGGCGATGCAGAGGATGAGCGCCAGCTTCGCGGTCGGGCCGAACTGCCCCGTCTCTATGGAGCTTATGGTGTTGCGGGAAACCCCGACCATATCGGCGAGCTGGGCTTGGGAGAGGCCCTTTTCCGCTCGGGCGTCCTTCAGCCGGTTTTTCAGCACGAGCCTGCTGTCCACTTCCATACCGCCCCGGTTATTCCCCGCCCAAGAGAACGTAGACATGGCAGATGGAGAACAGCGCGACCCCGGCAGTGCACGCCAGGGCCAAAGAAAGCTGCCTGCCCTCCTTCAGCTTCGCCCACTTCGCCCAGGCCAAAACCGCAGGGCGGCAGAACACTATGGCGTACAGCCCCCAGTTCATCCCTCCGCCCGCGGCGAGCTGGATAAGGAAGAACGCAGTCGCGAGAGCCGCCATCGCGATCCCTGCGGCGCCGTTGCCCTGCTTCTCCACCTCCTGCCCGTAGAAATCCCTGCCTCCGTTCTCCTCCCGGCTTCTCGCCAAGATCTCTTCCTTTTCCATGGATCCCCCGTATTGCCAAGTTTTCTTTTCATCGCCGATCCTGATGATACCAAGTAAACTTGGCATCATCAACAAGGCGAATGCCATACCGGAAAAGCGGGAAGACGATTTGCGGAATGGCTAGCGGCCTTTTCGTTAGGTAGCGGCCTTCCCCCCGCCGATAGAAATCGAAATTCCACGGCTCTAGTGGCGCTATACGCATGCACGTTAACGAGCATTGCTTGCGGCAACGGGCGGGTAACGGCAAAAATAGGGAAGAGAAAGCCAGCAATCGGAAGAAAGACGGCCCTCTATGCTGAGCGCAAACATCAAGGCGGCCAGGGAGGCGAAAGCGCGATGCTTGCGATGTCGACGCGCCCGGAAGGCTGGCTCTCACCAAGCAGGACGGTCTTGTCTTGGCTGAAGGTCATGTCGACCGATGAGGGAGCACCTCCCGCCTCGGCCTCGAAGGCCTCGGCTGAGATGGGCTGCCAGTTTTCCAAGGATAGCCCTGCGACGAGCTCCTCGGCCTGCGCCCCTTCGTAGAGCTTCTCGCCGTCGGAGGACGAGACCGTCACGGCGCATCCACCTGTCATGTTGGAGGACGCGAGAAGGTAGTCCACGCCCGTCTCCGTATCGACGAACACCTTACGGACGTTGGTCACTCCCGCTCAATAGTTAAAAACTCTCTCCGGTTTGTTCCAGTTTGTCGCAGTTTGTTCCAATTAATCCTACTTACAATCAGTCTCAAAAATCAACGAAATACCATGGGGGGGGGTCAAATCTGGGTCAGGGTTTCTCGGGCCATCCGAGACGATCCCGTGGGTCGCATGGGGTCACTACTGCCAATCATCCCAGCAGCGATCGCATGAGCTCTGACAAATCCGGGACGGCTTTTTCGTAATCCGAAGGACTCAGTCGCTCCATTATTCCCAGCAAGCCGGCGAAGGCAAACATCATGGCGAGGGCCTCGGCTCCGAACGCCTTGTCCGACCGATTCCCTCCGGGTCGATTGCCGAGCTCGGTAGACAGCTTGTGGATGAACTCCGCGTGAAGGGACGAGTCTGCCAGGACTGGTCTCAAAGGGCTCTCGTAGACGTTCCTTCTGAAAGTCCGTAGAAACGAGGGGGAGCAGAGGTCTATTTCGCTTGCCAGCGATATCTTCCTAGAGATATCGCTGGCAAGCTCGTCCTCGATTTCCGACAGCACGTCGTGGGTGTTTCCGTAGTGGTAGTAGAAGGCCGGCTTGCTTACCTCTGCTGCTTCGCACAGCTCTTTGATGGTGACGTCCGCCAACGGCTTTTCGGCCAGCAGGGCGAGCAGCGCCTCTCGGATGGCCCTCTTGGTTTTCTTCACTCGCAGGTCCACGGCTTTCCTTCCGCAATCGTCCCCAATCGTAAGAAAGCTGGCGTTTGGGGTCCTTTTGGTATTTGAGTTAAGTCTTATTCTTGGCAATTATCTTACTAAAGTAAGTTTTCGTTCTCAAGGAAGGAATTGCTATGAAGAAGAACGGACAGCTCAAAGCGGTGGCCACCTATAGCATGAAGGAGTGGAGGAGTGCTCTGCCCGGAGGCGCGGGAGTGACGTCCGGCAAGCCCGGCTATGCACCCCTGAGGTCCAAGGAGCAGACTGCCAGCGGGGATGTCTTGCTGAGGCTCGACGATCGCGGCCTTGCGGAGGTCTTGGAGGAAATGCCCGACCTCGTCGGATCGGTGGAGGACGCCATCGACAAGGTCAAGTCGAGCTCTCGCTCTGGCCGAGTCGCCGGCACCGCCGAGGTTCTCGCGGTCTGGGAGATACCCCTGCCTGCGGGTTTGGCAGCGGAGAACAGGCTTGCATTCTGCAAGCTCGCATACCAGTTCGTCGTGCGGAGCGCGGGAATCCCTTGGGAGCTTTGCGGCACCGTGGACAACGAATCGCTGAGGATCTGGTTTGTCCCGGTTGCTGAGGGGCCTCGCGGCGAGGACTCCTTGTCTGCGCGTAACTTGATGAGCAGGGGCGAATATCTCGACTTGTATGCGGATCTCAGGAGCTACCTGGAGAAAGAGCTCGGATGCGCCGTGGACGTTGATGCCGATGATGTCATGTACAGGGAAATGGGCTTTACCGAGCAGGAGCGCCAAGAGGCGATCAAAGATCGTGACGGCATGGCCAAGGCGGCTGGCGACCTCGGCGATAAGCTCAAAGAGGAGGCTCAGGGGTTCGCGAAGGGCTTCGTCAAGAATTTCCGCAAAGGCCTGAGCAAATAGCGGCAAGAAACGCGGGACGCAAGAATAGAGTCCGAAAGACTAGCAGGGGCCCAACGTTCTGGGTCCCTGCTAGTTGGATGTCAAGCAGCTATCGGGCCGCTTGTAGCTATCGACTTGGAATAGACCTCCACGAAACGCTCTTTCATCGCCCTTCTCCTTCCTTGCCGTATCTTTATTCAAATATGCTAGGTCTCATCAAATGCGGAAATCGCCTCTTGACGGATCAGCCGATGAGCTTGAAAAGAAGGCTCACAAGCCCCCATCCGAAGCAAAGCCCGACGAACGCGGCTATTACGGTTCTCGCGGCGAGTTTGCCCCACCACAGCCTTCCGGCCTTTCGGTTCCGCTCGTTTGCCACATCGGGATCCTCCCCGCGCATGAACGCCTCGACGGCGCGGTAGGTGAATAGCTCGTTGTCGTGCTTGATCTTCTCGACCATGGTCGCGCTCGCCGCCGCGGGAATGAACAACGCGATGGCCGGGATCAGTATCACCGGCCAGCTGAGGTCCATGATCGCGGTCACGACCGCCCAAACAACCGCCGCTATTCCGCAGACCGCCATGATCGCGCCGAGCCTGTTCATCCTTTTCGCTTCCGCCGTGAGTACTGCCTTCATTTCCATCACGTCTCCTTTTATAAGCTCGTCCACGCTTACTCCGAAGAGGCTGCTCAGGAGCAGCAGGCTCTGCACGTCGGGGTAGGTGCGGTCGGTCTCCCAGTTGGAGATCGTCTGGCGCGAGACGAAGATCGCCTCCGCCAGCTGCTCCTGGGACATGCCCAGCCGGGCCCTGTGCTCCTTGACGTGCTTGCCTAGCTCCATGCGCGGCCCCTTCTTCTCGGAAATGTGACGGATCGCGGAAGACTCTACCACCCAATCGCTTCGACAAAGGGCCGAAGACGGGGAAATCTGCTTGCCAAAAGTCTTTTGCAACGCCTGCGAGCTGGGAATCGGATCACGCAAGGTCCGCTGGAATCTCGACATCGCCCACGGTCACGCTCACGACGTCTTCCACGCTCACGATGCGGTTGAAAGTGGCGGTCTTCACGACGGAGCTCGTGCCGTCCCCCTGTTTGGCGGTTGAGCTGTTCACGTTGCCGGCGTCGAACGTCGTGCCGTCCGCGAATGTCACCGTCACGGGCAAGCCGACGACCGCATCCATCTCGTCCTGGGCCTCATCGCTCATCTTGCCGGAGGGGCCGAGGTCTCCGACCTGGCGGTCGATCGTGTAGTCCACCCTGATGCCGACGGAGGAAACCGCCACGGCGTCGACCGAGACCTCGGAGCCTCGCCATGCCGTCTTCTGGCCGGAGGGGAGATCGATGGTCGTGTCCGTATAGTTCATCGCGAACTTGAGGTTCCAGGTTCCGACGGCTATGGTGCGCGTCTCGCCCGTGTCCTCCATAGCTTTGATTCCGCTTAGCGAGAAGCGCATGGTATGCCCGACGATGCCCTCGCCGTTCCAAGTGTCGAAGCCCATCGCCTCGGCATACTGGATGGCGCCGTCGTCGGGATCGGCATCGTAGAACCAAGCCGCTCCGCCGCCGGACATGGCGCCGTCGACATGGCTGGAAGCATCGGCAACAAGGGGCAGCGTGCCGTTCTCCCCTGGCTCGATGCCCTCGAGGACGGAAGGGTCGTCGAACTCGATGGTGTACACGACGGCGTAGTTGGAGCGGTCGCCGATAACGGCATCCGCCGTCACGGTGACGCCGTTCGAGGTCGCGCTCGCCCCGACAGGCCGTCCGATGTCCCCCAAGAGCTCGGTCTGGGCGGGGGCTCCGCCGAAAACATCCGAGAGCACGTCGGCGGGATTGGGCAGCACGCCCGCCGCCACGGCGACCCCCCCGCCTCCTCCGAGCGTGAGGGCGGCGGCAAGGCAGGCGGCGACCAAGGCGATCCTGCGTCTGGGACGGCGTCTGCCTCCAGCCTTCGGGAGCTCGACCACGCAGGTCGGCTTCTCGGTTTGGGCGGCGGCCTCCTTTAGCTTGGAGGCTATGCGGACCTTCGCCTCCTCGTCGAACGCAAGCTTGTCGAGGGACGCTTTGTAGGAATCAAGCGGGGAAGTCATCGAAGTCTCCTTTCAGAGCCTCCCTGAGCCGGGCTCTCGCGCGGCTCAGGCGCTGGCGCACGGCATCGTCGGTCGTCTCGAGGATCGAGGCGACCGATCGGGTGCCGTACCCTTCGTAGTAATGGAGGTAGACCGCCTCACGCTGCGGCACCGGCAGCGCCATCACAGCATTGAGAACCCGCTCGTCTTGCAGGCGCAAGGCATCTTCGTCGGATTCGGGCGCCGCTTCGGGCTCCCCCGCAGAAGCGAGCTCCACCTCAGGGTGGGCGCTGCGGCTTCGCAGCAGGTTCTTGCAGGCATTGGATGCCACGCGGATGACCCATGCGCGCTCGTGATCCGGGCCGTTGAACGGATCCTTTCGGCATATCAGCTTCAGGAGCGTGTCTTGGCACACGTCCTCCGCATCCGCCGTCGTGCGCAGATAGGTGTAGCACACACGCAGGACAAGATCGGCGTACTCGCGCACGAGCCGCTCGGGCTCCCGGCAGAGCGCGTCAGTCTGATGCGGCATCTCTTCACCTCCTTCGCAGGTTGTCGGTAATCGCATCGAGGGGCATTCCGGAATTTCCCTTCATCTACTACACACGCGGAAAGGTGAAATGTGACAGATTAATTTCGAAACCCTCGGGCCAGCTAGCGCATCGCAGGTGAAGATTTCGAGCCATTTCGGGTTCTCGCTCAAGGGCGTAGACCTCGCCGTCGAACGGAACGAAGCAAGGAATATATGCAACGAGCGATTAGCCCGATCGCCTAGGATCCAGCTACCGTCTCCGAGATGATTTCAAAAGCGCCTTTTAAAAAGTTGATCCTGCGAACATCGGCATCGCCTTCAGGTGTCCGCACGGACACCTCCGCGAAAGCGAGCTGGTCGTCCTCGCCTTTACGTTTCCCGCAAGATCGGGGTGTCCACATCGTAGTTGATAGGAATTCGTTTTTTCAAACTATCGCGCTCGTTTCGGCCCCCATTAACGTTAAACAGGATGAAGGCGAAAGGAGGAGAGCTTGTCTTTCAACGGAAATAGGCTTGACGAAGAAGAGGCGCGACGCATCGTCGAGGAGCATTACGAGAGCGTGCTGGCGTACTGCAGACGTCATACCCCCTCCGGCGAAGACGCCTTCGATGCGACCCAGGAGACGTTCCTGAGGTTCGTCAAAAGCCTGCCGAAATACCGAGATCGGGGCAAGCCCCTCGCCTTCCTTCTGACCATCGCCCGAAACGCCTGCGCGGATTCCTACCGCAAACGCGGAAGGCTATGGGAGCCGCTCGACGAACAGACGCCCGCCCCCGACGACTATGAAGCGGACCCGGTGCGCGACGCGCTCCGAGCTCTCCCCCATGAGCAGCGGGAAGTGCTCGAGTTGCGCTACGACCAAGGACTTCAGGTGCAGGAGATCGCGCGCGTGCTCGGCGTGAGCCGCTTCGCGGCGGGCAGGAGAATAGCCGCCGCGCTAGAGGCTTTGAAAGCGGAGCTCGAAGATGACGGGAAAGGGATGGCGCTATGAGAAAAGGCGAAATGACAGCGCTGGAAAACACCCTGCGTGAACACTACCGAAGCGAGAGGAAGGCAGAGCCTCTTGCGGCGGAGCGCAAGAGAAAGGCGGCGGACCTTGCGGCGCTGGCCGCATCGGAGCGCCCTTATCGACACGACGGCATCCCGGGGCTCGCCTGGGCGGCGATCAGATCCACGCCGCCCGCGTTCTGGGTCCCCGCAGCGGCGGTCGTCGCATTGGCGGTTGCGCTCGCTCTATTCGGCGCCCGCGCGCACGAGGCTGAAGCCGTGCTGGTCTCATCGGGCCCGGCCCTTGCCGCCGCAAGCCTGGCCGGCGTCGTCCGCGCCCGCTCGAACCGCATGCAGGAGCTGGAGGCATCGTGCCTGCACAATTCCGCCTCCGTCGCGTTCTCGAGGCTTATGGCGTTCTCAACGTTAAGCCTTCTCACCCTCGCCGTCGCCTGCATCGCATCCGCCCGCATCATCCCCGCCTCAAGCTCGGCAGCGTTCTCCCTCGCCCCCTTCCTTCTCTCGGCGGCAGGAGGGCTCATGCTCGCGAGGAAGGTCCCGAGCGCCGACGCTACAGTCGCAGCTGTCGCCTGGCCGGCCGGCGTATGCGCCCTCTGCATCCTGTTGAGGGTCTCCGTGCCGGAGGCCTACTGCGCGGCGGCGGTCTGGATATGGGCTGCCGCCGCCTCGGCAGGCGCCCTTTGGCTCGTGCGGGAAGCCCTCCGCTGGATTCGGCTATCTGCCGAGGGGGGCTGCGAGGCAGCGATGCCCGCGCCTTCCTCCATCTTCTGACAACCCCCTACGACGAACAGGAGCTCTCATGGAACTGAGGTTCGACAGACTCACCAAGGAATACGGCAGCAAGATCGCCGTCGACCGCGTGAGCGCCAAGCTGGGGCCGGGCGTCTTCGGGCTGCTCGGCGCGAACGGCGCCGGCAAGACGACGCTCATGCGCATGGCTTGCGGCGTGCTGCGCCCCACCTCCGGCGAGGTGCTCTTCGACGGCGTGCCCATCGAGCAGATGGGCGGGGACTACCGGGCGATCCTGGGGTACCTGCCCCAGGACTTCGGCTACTACCCCGAGTTCACCGCGCTCGACTTCATGGAATACATGGCCGCGTTGAAGGGGATACGCCGTCAAGAAGCCCGGGAACGGTCTCTCGAGCTCCTCTCCGCCGTGGGCCTTTCCGGAGAGGAGCGCCGGCGCATCCGCACGTTCTCGGGCGGCATGAAGCAGCGGCTCGGCATAGCGCAGGCCGTGCTCAACGATCCCGCGGTGCTCGTCCTCGACGAGCCGACGGCGGGGCTCGACCCGAAGGAGCGCGTTCGCTTCCGCAACCTTATCGCCAGCTTCGCCCGCGACAAGGTGGTGATCCTGTCGACGCACATCGTGTCGGATGTCGAGAGCATCGCCGATCGCATACTGGTGATGAAGGCGGGCTCCATCGCAGCCGAGGGAACGCCGCTTGACCTGGTCCGCCTCATGGACGGCAGGGTGTGGGAGGCGGAGCTGCCCCAAGCGCAGGCCGACCTCCTCTCGCAGCACCTTGCGGTCTCGAACGTCCGCTACAACGGCGGCGCCGCCGTCCTCCGCTACGTCTCCGATTCATGCCAGATCCCCGGATCGGTCCCCGCCTCCCCCAGCCTGGAGGACTTCTACCTCCACGCGTTCCGCGACGAGACGACGATGACGTCAGGCGAATTCGCAAAGGAAGGAGGCCGCGATGCGTAGCCTCATGTGGTTCGAGCTCAAGAAGATGCTCTCCCGGCGCGTTGCGATAGCGATGAACGTCGGGGTGCTCGTGCTCCTCGCAGGCGTCATGGCCCTCAACGTGGCGCAGACCAAGACCGAGAACGCGGCGGGCGAGACGCTCTCGGGCACCGACGCGATCGCCTACGCCAAGGCGGAGCGCGAGGCGCATGCCGGGCCGATAACGTCCGAGAAGGCCGCCGCCGACATCGCCGCCTATCAAGACGAGGTGTTTTCGCAAATCGACCCCGACGCGGTGCTCCAGATGACGGGATCGGCCGTCTACAGCCTCATGCTCGAGACCTACGGGCAGGAGGGGACCGCAGAGCTCTACGATCCGTATTGGACGACCCTGCTCAACCCCTGGCGCGCATCCGAGCAGGAGCCCGCGCAGGCCGCCGCGCTCGTCACGCCCGAGATGGCGGCGGACTGGTACGGCGCGCTCTCTCGGATGACCCAGGAAGCCCTCGACGAGGGGCAGGGCGGCATGTGGGAGTACTCGGACGCCGAGCGCGCCTACTGGACAGACATGCAGGCCTCGGTCAGCGAGCCTATCGAGTACGGCTACGTCGGCGGCTGGAGCAACGTCGTCAACTGCGTCGCCTTCCTCTCCTTCGCCATACTCGCCGTGTGCGTGACGCTCGCCCCCGTATTCTCCTTCGAGTACCAGTCGGGCGCCGATGCGGTGGTGCTCTCGGCGAGGCACGGGCGCGGCCGCCTCGTTGCGGCGAAGGTGATCGCATCGCTTCTATGGGCGAGCGTGTACTTCGCGGCCTGCGCCGCCATCGTCATGGGGGTCTCGCTGGCCTTCTACGGGACCGACGGGTTCTGGCTCTCCGTCCAGAACATCTGGCTGTCCTCGCCGTATCCGCTCTCCGCGGGGCAGGCCGCGCTCGTCTCGGTCGGGCTGATGTACGCCGCGTGCATCGGGTTCGCATGCCTCACGCTCGCTCTCTCCTCGCGCACCCGCTCGACCCTTTCCGTCTTCGTCGTCGACGTGGCGCTGATCCTGCTCACGGGTCTCATCCCCTCGGCGGGCATCGGCGCGCTCGAACGGGCGCTTGCGCTGTTCCCGACCTGCTTCTCGAACTTCAACATGCTGTTCGTGGCAATGGAGTCGTATCGGATCGGCCCGCTCGTGGTCGACCTCGTCGGAATGGTGGTTGCCGTCTACGCCCTCCTCACGCTCGTAGCTGCCCCGATCTCGATCGCCTCGTTCAGAAGGCACCAGGTATCCTAGCTCGGCAACGATAGCGCGGCGCGATAAAACAATCGGGAGATGCGATCGGCTCGCATCCCCCGATTCGGCTCCTTTCACCTCTTGCGCCGGGGCTGCGCGCCCCGGTCCCGCGGCAGGAGGCAAGCCCCTGCGCCCATCTGCCGTTTCGGGATTCGGCGGCGGTTATGAGAAGATGCCGATGCGGCAACAGGGAGAACGACTTCCAGGGCAACGACTATCACAACAAGCGCAATCGCCTGGCGCGCCTCAATCTTCGAGTCGGTCTCAAGCCCAGGATCGTCCGCCCGCTCCGCTCGTTCGTTAGCACGATGCTCTCGCCACTGGACGACGCACAAGATGACGCACGACACACCGACGACGACAGTGGTCACATAGGCCGAAGCGCGAACGAGCAGATCGAACTTCGGGGAGCCCTCCCCGAACAGCGCCGCCGCGACAGCGGTCGAGGCAGTCATCGCCAGCACGCAAGCGGCGATGATCAGGCAAACGACGGCGGCGCGCCTACCGAGGGCCCGCTGGTACGGTCCGCGCATTTCGTCTTCGCTGGCGAAGGTGTTCCCGGCCAGGGTGCGCAGCCACTCCCAAAGGACTTCTGCAAGGAACGGTCCATCAACAAAGGACTTCGTGACGCTCGAGCTCGACCCCGTGACCTTGACGGGCTTCGGCATCTTGAACGTACTTATCGTCCGGCCTCGGCGATTGATTCGAGATAGGCTCGCACTTTAGAGACGAACTGGCCAAACCCGTTTTTATCCCAGTGCGGGATGGAGAGCCTGGGGGATGAGATCGCGTTGCGGTAGGACCGCGCGCCTGAATCGTCCTTGATCCTGCCCATGCAGAATTCGAGGTCTGTCATCTTCGTATTCCTCGTATTGTGCTTGCCGCTGGTCAGGTTGTCCAGGATGATACGGTAGATGAATGCACTGCCTTTATTCATGCCCGTCGCCTCAAGCGACTTAAATTGGAGATTGCGACAAATGCTCTCTTCGGCATCGCCAAAAATCGTGCTTTTCCTTAGGAACATAAAACCGCTGCCCCATCAGAAATGTTGAACAACAAATTCTGCTAAACCGATGCGACAATCAAGCCAGAAGCCGCCTCGGAAAGGAGCGAAAATGCAACCTTTGTTTTGGAGGATCAGCGTCGTTGCAGCAAGCTCGGCTCTCGCGTGCTGCATGTATGGATGTTCCATCCAAGCCGCAGACAGCAATGCCGCAGAAGACGCATCGACCGAGCAGACCGAAACAGTCCGATACTTCGAGCAATGCGAGGGCCTTCCCTCTCCTGACAGCCTTATCAACGCAACCGAAAGCTCCACCATCAGCTCCAGCACAGATGGCATCGAGACTTCAACCGAATATTCATACACGCTGAACGAAGATGACGATGAGGCAGCAACCTCGCAAGTGCAATCTTACGCAGAGTCGCTTTCCGACTATGGCTTTCAGGCGATCGAAGAATCTGAGACAGAATGGACCATCGTCCAGGACTCGACCAATATGGGGACAATCTCTTACGATCCCTCCAGCAAGACATTAAAGGTCGAGGTGTATGCCGAAGGCAGTAGAACCACATTGGAGAGCATCAGCCTTGGCCAGACCGTAGAAGCCAATAACTATACATTTACTCTCACAAATGTTGAATGGACGAAGGAGTTGTATCCCCCCGATATATCCGGTGGCTACAACTATTATCAAGAGCAGCCGAACAAGACATACTGCGTCGTTGAAGGCACGTTCAAAAATACCGGAAGTAATGCCTTTGACCTAGGGAGCACTTCGCTTGAATTCAAGAACATGAACGGAAAATACAATTTCTCCGGCTCACCCGAATATGCTTTCTACAATGCAGTCGGGTACAGCAGTATAGGAAATTTTTACAGCATTGAACCTTTGACCGAGGTTCCGGTATACCTCTACGCAAGCGTGCCCGATGAAGTTGCAAACAATTTCACGGGTGGAACCATGACGTGGTCTTTTAGAGACGGAAACGTCTATTCCCTAGCATTCAAGTAACACGAGCACGGGATCGAACGTTCGCTAAAGGAGCGCCTGAGAGGGCGCTCCTTTTATGTTCTGGAGAAACGGGTCGTCGCACCCTCGTAGTTTGCTTAAAACAGAACGGCCCGCACCCATCTCTTTTGCGAACCATATCCCATTCAGCCCCCTGTTCGCATGTCGCAATCACCCATTTCCAAGCATCCTACCGAACAGCTTTTTAGACTCACTTGAAAAGTGTCTCAGCATGCAGTTGGAAAAGCGCCCGATATCGAATTCGAAACCCCGCTTTTTTTAGGCAAGGCAAACGAGCCATACGGCGCATGATCGTAAATCGGCAGCCGCAAACGTAGCTTTCTACGAGTGGATGCTCTTGCGAAAACCGAGGCGGGAATAAAGAGCATCCCCAGTGATGGCATGAATCCATCGCCGGTCTCGAGAGGCGATTGCGTACCGTTGCCGCCCGGGGCGCTATTGCCTGCCGTCCGTTCAATGCCCTGATTTTCAGTGACGGCGACGGCAAGCTCGGTCGTGATGATCCCAATATCGGACACGATGCCCAACACGAGCCTTTCAGCAAAGATGGCCGTTAATAAACAAATTAATGAATTGTGCTCGGCCGCGTTGATTTTACCTGCGGTATCTCGAATAATTGACACTGTTTTAATAGCAATTTAACCATCGATCATTCAAGGAGTGTCCCTGATGGCGAAGACCAACCGACCGGCCAATACTGCGCTGGCCGCCTGCCTGGCCCTCTCTATGGCCACGCCTATCTCTAGCGCATATGCACAAGACGCCTTAACGCACGACGAGCAGCCTCCCCCTATCGAAGCTACTGCAAACAATGAGAACGACAGCCCCAACAACGTTGCGCCCGTCGACGCGCCTTCTGCCCTAGAGGAAAGCGCAGCAAACGACGAGACCGCTTCTTCGGAGGCCTCTTCCACTAAAGTCGAAACCAATAGCACGAACGGCCAGGCAGGGACATCAGACTCTGCCGCGAATGCCGAATCGGCCCCGTCATCGGCAACCAGCCAAAACGAAGCCTCGCAATCCCCCATTCTGAATGAGGGCGATATCGTTATCGACGAATCATCTTTTCCCGATGATGCATTCAGGAAATGGGTCCTGGATCCCGCCAATCTTAACGGTGCAGGCGCCGATGGCGTGCTCACTCTCGCCGAGCGCGAAGCCGTCACCGAGATCGTGGCGACGAAGAAGCAGATTGCCAGCCTGCAAGGCATAGAGAATTTCCCCAACATAACGTTTCTCAACGCAGAGGATAACCACCTTGGGGAGGTTGATCTGTCAGGGAACCCCGAGCTCCTCAGCATCTACCTGCGCAACAATGCACTGAAGAGCATCGATTTCTCCCATAACACCAAGCTGGAGTTCATAGAAGTATTCAGCAACTATCTTGAAACGATAGACCTCTCCATGCTGCCCAATTTGAAATTCGCCCATCTTGACTGGAACAAACTCAAGGAAATCGACCTGAGCAAAAACACCAAACTCGAAGGCGATGGCTTCGTCGGAAACAACAACCCGCTAGAAAAGGTGGTTCTTCCCAACATTCCGGGAAAATCGTTCGACACGTTTGTAATCTCAGAGCTCGACACCTATGAGGGGTATTCCAGCACGCTTCCCCGATGGTACACCACCCCTGATTTTCAGGAGGGGACCGGCTTCACCCCCTCGATAGCGCAAGACCAAACCTCCCAGCCTTTCAACGGCCAGACCCTTTACGTAAAACGCATTCCCAATACGTACACCATTCAGTTCAACCCCAACGGTGGCGAAGGCTCCATTGACCCCATTCCCAGAACGTGGGATGACGGTCCGTCCCCCCTTCCTCAGAACACGTTCAATCGTCTTGGGTACCGCTTCGCCGGATGGAGCACAGACCCCAATAGCTCTTCGGCGTCTTATGCGGACCTGCAGGAAGTCGAAAACATTGGCGGAGCTAAAGACACCAACAGCACGGTCACCCTTTATGCCGTCTGGAATGCCATCGATGCTTCTTCGGGCTATTTCCGAGGTCAGCTCGATTCCACCCAGCAAGCTCTTTATGACGACTTAGCCTCCCAGCTTCCAAAACTGACCAACCCTGACGATCCGAGTTCTGTCGAGCTGTACGTCCCCGCAGGGCAAGAGAATCATCTAGGGCGCATGCTCTTCGCGGTGCTGCGCGACCATCCCGACTATTTCTGGATCGAGTTTTCGAAACTATCGTGGCAAGACCTAGGCAACATGCGGTATGCGCTCGACGTGAAGCCGTCATACGACTCCTACTTCGTCGATGGCTTTACCGCCGACAACCTTTCGGCCTATCGAAGCCAGTTCGATCAGAAAGTTGCAGAAATCGTTGCAGGGGCTCCCTCCGATCCCGTTCTCGCAACTCGATATTTCAATCAGTGGCTCGTCCAGAACAACACGTACAACTCCAACAGCATAGGCGCATCTAACTACTCGCGCACAGCCGCTAGCGGCATCTTGAGCAATAACGACAGCTCGCAAGGGCCCGTTTGCTACGGCTATGCCACCGCCATGAAAGTTCTACTTGATAGAGCAGGCATAGAGAACGCCTACATTGAAGGATGGGCCTATAACGGCAATAACGGCGCAGGCGAACAGCATGCATGGAACTACGTCGCCATCGATGGAGCTTGGTACGCCATCGACCCAACCTGGAATGATTCCCCCACCAATTCCTCGGCAACGCAAGAAACCTATTTTCTCGTCGGCTCTTCCACGATCACGACCCCCAGCTTGCCGAATCGCGAGTCCTTCGGCGCAAACCACGACCCCTCGAAAAGCCCGGCTGCCAACTATCAGCTAGGATATCCATCGCTGTCCCCCACCGCATACCAGGCCTCCTTGACGGGCAGGTTCGAAGTGACCGATGGCAACGAGTCGAAAGCCTACACGACCTTGGATGAGGCGCTTAATGCCGCATCTGGCGGCGACACGGTGCGTCTTTGGGATAATGCAGCGTTGAACGGCTCGATTACCGTAGCCGGCGATATCATTCTTGACGTAAACGGCAATGCGCTTGATTGCGGCGCGTTTTCCATCACGGTTCCCTCAGGGGCAACGCTTACGGTTGCCAATTCGACCGAGACCCAATCCGAAATCAAAACCGATTCAGGCGGTGCTTTCAACAACAACGGCACTTTGGTGGTTCAACCGTTCGTTAAGATCAAAAGCACCGTACCCGGCGCTGCCGCCGTGCAAGGAAACGAACCTTGCGCAGGAACCCATACCTATTTGTCGGTTATCGGCAATAAGACGACTTACCTGTCGTATTTCGTTCTTGAACCGTCTCAGCCCAATGCAGGCGAAGTTGAACTCGCGAATCTTTCATCCAGCACCGGTGCAGAGCCCACGGTAAGCGATTTGATTTCCCACGTGCAAGGAGCAGGAAGCCCATCGGTCGAGTTCTATTATCAATTAGACCCGAACAACACTGTACGCGTTCCCAATCAATCGTCTCTTGATTGGATGCTCGTTTCTGGACCCGACATCGCCGAAAGCGGGTCAGCGGCGGAAAACGCTGGCGCCGATTCGCCTCTAACGACGGGTGATTATTTCTTTAGGGCATCCGCCTATGATTACGATTTGCTCTATCGAATCACCGTAACCAATAGAGCACTTGAGTCCTATATCGCCCAGCAGCTATCTGAGGTAAGATCCACCGTCGATGAGATCGAACGGCAAGCGGTTCAGGGAGAATTCACCCGCTACGATGCCGAAGCGGCAACCACGGCCCTCGCTTCCGCAAAAGACGATCTGGGCTCTGTGAACTCTCAGGCAGAAGCGGATTCCATACTGCATGCCCTGCGTGAGCGAATTAACAGCATCCCTTCCGCGCAAGACCGCGCACGCGAAGTCGAGCAGGCTTGGCAGAACATACATGGCAAGACGGTCGATCTGGCAGTTGAAGGCTCGGTCGCCTTCGACAACGCGTCCGCATTGCAAGCGGCAAGCCAATCCGCCCTCCAGGATGCACAGGCAGATAACCTTATCGGACTTTCAGCCTTCCCCGATGGCATGGACACTGACGATAAGAACCTTGTCGCCAAAAAGGCGGTTGAGCTCCTTCAAGAGCATGGTTCAATAGAAAAACTATCCGCTCTCGAGCGAGCCGGCCGATGGGTGCAAAACGCACAGCAAGCTATTTCCCAGCTTCCAGATTCCCCGAGCGCCCTCGATGTTCCGACGCTTCAGGCTTTGCTCAATTCCTACGATGAGCTTAGTTCGCCAGCTGCGGCACTCGTCAATCCAAACGCAACCAGCCACATCGTTGAACTCATAGAGCAGGCGATTGCAGCAGGTTTGCCCGGGGATCCAACCGACCCCGGCCATAGCGGATCGGACGGTTCTGACAGCTCGGAATCGGATGGGTCTGGCGGAGCCGACAAGCCTTTAAATCCAGGCTCACCTGAAAACACGCCTAGCTCGGATGACAGCATCGGCAATACCGCCGAAGACGCAAAACCCAATGCGCAGAAGCCCGGCTCGCAGAGCATTGCCGTCCAAGAGACCAACGCTCAAACGTCAACCGCTGACGTCGAAGCGCCAAGTGCCGAAAGCAACGTTGCAGAAACAGCAGAAGAAGCAAGCCCGGCCAACGTTCAAGACCTCAACGCCGAGCAAGGCGAAACCGCGAAGAACGACGGGGAAACGAGGGGCATAGGCTTCATAGCGGGAGCCGCAGGCCTCCTTGCCGCAATCGCCGTTGGCGCCGCAGCGGGCATTCGCCGCAAGCTATTCAATCGGGGATAAAGCTCCAATCGCGCTTCCCCAATTTACGCTTTTTTACGGCCTTGTATTCGCCAATCCATGCGAGAACAAGGCCGTAACCTATTTCAGGGATGACATGCTCGATTTTCGAATATGCGACGCCGAGCGAAACACCGATTTCCACTCCTCAAATCCGAAAGCAGCCCCAATTCCAAAAAAAAGATGCGGCATACGCCCAAATCCTACAGCCTGTTCTTGTCGCCCCATTCGCACATGCTGTCCAAGATGGGGATGAGCGACTTGCCCCTCTCGGTAAGGCTGTATTCGACCTTCGGGGGGATCTGGGGATACTCTTTCCTATGCACCAGCTGGTCGGCCTCCAGCTCTTTCAGGTTGGAGCTGAGCGTTTTGTACGAGATGCCGCCGATGTATTTCTTCATCTCGTTGAAGCGCACCACACCGAATTCCATGAGCGTGTAGAGGATCGTCATCTTGTACTTGCCGCTCACCAGTGAAAGGGTGTAGCTGAACCCCGTCGTGCACAAGCTTTCGTCGGCTATGCAGCGTCTACCCATCCCGCGTCCCTCCTTATCGCTTTCCTTTTGGTAAGTATTGCACTTCAATGTGCGTACTTGTCCAGCATTTCATTCATGCCACAATAATAGCGTCGCAAGGCTGAAAACGCGGGCTCGGGGCGGCGATCGCCCGGCCCACGCCCGCGCTTCGGCTTTCGTGCGGCGCGTTTGCCATCCAGACGAAGGAGATACCTTATGAGCAAGAAGATCGTCGTCATCACCGGAAGCCCTCGCAAGGGCGGCAACAGCCTCGCCATGACGGAAGCCTTCATCAAGGCGGCGCAGGCCAAAGGCCATGAAGTGATCAGCTTCGACGCCGTCAAGATGGGCATCGGCGGATGCCATGCCTGCGAGACCTGCTACCAAAGCGGGCATGCCTGCACCCACAACGAGGGGTTCGACCCCATCGCCGAGGCCATCCTCGACGCCGACGCGCTCGTGTTCTCGATGCCCGTCTACTGGTACTCCATCCCCGCCCAGATCAAAGGCGTCATCGACTGCATCTTCTCGCTCGTGGTCGGGGGCAAGGACATATCCGGGAAGGAGTGCGCGCTCATCGCGTGCTGCGAGGAGGACGATATGACCGTGCTGGACGGGGTCCGTGTCCCCATGGAGCGCACGGCGGCGCTCAACAAGTGGAAGATGGTGGGCGAGGTGCTGGTTCCCGGCGTCCTGAACGTCGGCGACATCGACAAGACCGACGGCTGCTCCCAGGCGGCGACTTTGGCCGATAAGTTCTAGTCGGATAACGCCATCAGGGCGCAGCGCCGCGGCGAAGGGCCTATTGCGGCGCCGCGCTCGGATTCCCTGGGCAGACCAGGGTCTTCACCACGACGGGCACGGCGCCTGCGACGGGGCGGCCCACATCGATGTAGTCGCCGCGTGCAAGCGATATGCCATCGAGCACGACGATGCCGCGGATTCCAAGGCTTGCCAGCTGCTGGCCCAGCGCCTTGGCGAAGTCGTGCTCGACCAGCACGATGTCCCCCGCCTCGAGCACCTGGGCAAGCTGGTCGGCCATGAGCACGATGTCGGCGCGCGAGGCTCGCTCGGGGCCGCGGAAGAACATCGCACCGCGCCCGTCGGGGAATAGGGCCGCCTCGGCGCGGGCGCGGTCAGCAAGCCGTCCATAGTCCTCGCCCTCACCTGAAAACAAGTCGAGAACCGGGACGTTCCTACGCGGGAGCAGGGACGCGTCGGCGAACACGGTGCTGCCGGAAAGCGTGGTCGCATGGCTCCCCGCGCCTATCACCGTCGCACGGCTGCGCTCTGCCGCCTCCACGATGCCGATGCCCGCGCCCTCGAACCCCTCGCGGATGACGCGCCCTAGAAGAGGGCCCATGTCCCCGAAGCGTGCGAACGCCTCCGCGACATCCATCCTGCCCGGCTCGCCGCCGGAATAGACGAACTCCGCCACGCCGCCCGAGAACATCACGCGCCTGGGCAGGAATCCCCCGCCGTGCTGCGCGGGGTGCCCGATCCATAGCGCCCGTTCGAAGGGTGCAAGCTCCTCGCCGCGGGCGATGCGCACGAGAACGTGCGCGAGCGCCCGAGCAAGCCGGAGGATGTCGCCCGCACGTGCGGCGAGGCCGTCCCCGGGCGCCATGTCCGACCCGATCGCCCGAAGCACGGGCGCAAGGCGGGGCGAAACGTACGAGACAAGCCCCGCGTCGGCGCGCACCAGACGTCCCCCGATGTCCAGGGCGAAACGATCCCGCGCCCTACCGTCCTCGAACAGCGCCGCATTGGTGGTTCCCCCTCCCACATCGAAGGTGAGCACGCGCCCGCCCGCACGGGAGAGGTCGCGCGCCCCGGCGCCGACGCCTGCCAGAAGCGCCTCCAGGTCGGGCCCCGCCGCAGCGACCACGAAGTCGCCGCCCGCCCGCGAGACGGCCTCGACCGCCGCGCGGGCGTTCTCCGCACGCGCGGTCTCGCCGGTCACGATCACTGCGCCGGTATCGACGTCGGCGGCGGATATCCCCGCATCGCGGTAGAACGAGGCGACGAGCTGGGCAAGCCTGCCGGTGTCGATGTGGGAGCCATCGCGCAGCGGCGTGAACGCGATCGGGCTCAGGTGCACCACGCGCTTCGAGGTGATCTCCACGCGGGGCAGCCCCCCGAAGGGGGCGGTGTTCTCCAGCGTGAGGCGGCTCACCGCCATCTGCGTCGTGGTGGTGCCGATGTCTATGCCCACGCTCGTGAGCTCGCGTGCCATCCTACAGCTCCAGCTCCACGCCGGAGCACCGCTGCTCGAGCATCTTCACGACCAGGTCGGCGGCCTGCGCCCCGGCCTCGACGGCCGGCGTGCCGTTGGGGTGGATGTTGGAGATGACCGTGCGCCGCGATTCCTCCATGCCCACCGTCGGGCGGTAGGCCATGTAGATCGAAAGCGACTCGCCGCCGCCGAGGCCGGGGCGCTCGCCTATGAGCACGATGCTCACGGTGCACCCGGTGAGCTCGGCCACCCAGTCCTCGACAGCCACGCGGCCGAAGCGCACGAAAAAAAGGCTTCCCATGGTCAGGCCGGCGACCGAGAGCCCCGTCTGGATCGAGGGAACAAGGTCGTCGTAGTTGGCCATGAGCGCCCGGGCGGACAGGCCGTCGGACACGAACAGCCCCGCATCCGCCCCGTGGACCGCTTCATCGCGCAGAAAGCGCTTGGCGTCTTCATCGGGCTCGCGGCCAAGGTCCGGGCGTAGGAGGTACTCCTCGCGCGACGAGCACCTTGTTTTGAGGATAGGCAGCCCGCGCTCCTTCAGGAACCCGTCGGGCACCTCGGAATGGACGGCGTCGCGGGCCATGGCGTGGTCGGCGCGGAACGCCAGGTACGCGTCGGTTGAAAGGCGCGGGCCCGCATGCCCCACCGCCAGCCTGGCGCAGGTCCTTCGCTGGCATGCCTCGCGAAACGCCCTCTCGGTTGCCTCCATCACAGCGCATCGCCCCCTTCCGCAAGCGCCCAGCCGCACCCCGCGCGCGGTCCCAGATCGCCCTCTTCGGTCAAAAAGCCGTGTTTCACGCACCAGCGCTCGAACTCCGGCACGGGGCGCGTGCGCGACACGCGGCGCAGCGCCGTGATGTCGTGGTAGCCAAGCGACTGGTAGTTGAGCATGATGTCGTCGCCGCACGGCACGTTGATCAGGTAGTTTGCGCCAGCGGCGGCAAGCAGCACCGCCAAGTCTTCCACGTCGTTCTGATCGGCGTCCATATGGTTGGTGTAGCACGCGTCGCACCCCATGGGTATCCCCGTGAGCTTGCCCATGAAATGGTCCTCGAGCCCCGCCCTCACGAACTGGGGCGTGCCCGCCAGGTACTCGGGCCCGATGAAGCCCACCACGGTGTTCACCAGAAACGGCTTCCACCGTTTGGCGTAGCCGTAGCAGCGTGCCTCGAGCACCAGCTGGTCGGCGCCGCCCGTCGCTCCCGCGGACAGTTCGGATCCCTGCCCCGTCTCGAAGTACATCACGTTGCGCGCAGGGTCTCCGCATGCCTCGAGCTGCGCCTGGTAGGCCTCGTCTATCATCGCGGTGGTGATGCCGAATGAGCGGTTGCCCGCCTCGCTGCCCGCTATCGACTGGAAGACCAGGTCGGCATGGGCTCCGCGGCGCATGGCGCGCATCTGGTCGGCAACATGGCCCAGCACGCAGGTTTGCGTGGGAATCTCGTAGCGCTGCACCAGGTCGTCGAGCACCTCCATGACGCGCGCGATGGAGGAGGGGGAACCGTCGGCAGGGTTCACGGCGATCGTCGCGTCGCCGCAGGCGTAGGAAAGCCCCTCCAGCGCCGACAGGCGGATGCCCTCGGGGTCGTCGGCGGTGTGATTGGGCTGAAGGCGCGATGCCAGCACGCCCGGCCCGCCCACCGTGGTGCGGCAGGTGGCCTCCACCCGCATGCGGCTCGCGGCGTAGATGAGGTCCAAGTTGCCCATGAGCTTGCATACCGCGGCGACGACCTCCGCGGTGAGCCCGGGCCGCAATGCGGCGATGCCCTCCTCGTCGCTTGCAAGCACCCGCTCGCGGAGCTCGCCTATGGTCAGGCGGCGAATGCCGTCGTAGACACGCTCGTCGACGGCATCCTGGATGACGCGCGTGACGTCGTCGTCCTCGTAAGGGAGGGCGGGATGCTCGCGGACGTCCGCGACGCTCAGGTTCGCAAGAACCATCTTGGCGGCGATGCGCTCGAGGTCGCTTCGTGCGGCGATCCCCGCAAGATGGTCGCCGGACTTGTCCTCGTTGGCTTTCGCCATGACCTCTGCCACGTCTTTGAAACGGAAAACCCGACCGCGCACGGTCGTGCTCAGATTCATGGACCCTCCTTGCCATCGTGCGGCTTGGCCGCGATTGCCCTTGTTGGGCTCCATTGTTGCCATTGATGGTTTCGAGAGGGTTTCGATGGGATGGCGAATCCGTTCGTCAACCGAACCGCCACATGGCGGGGATGCCGCCGCTAGCTTCTCAGCTCGTACGCCAGAAGATACGCCTCCGCCACCTCGCGCAGGGTCTTGCGCGAGGTCATGGCGGTGCGTTGAAGCCGTCTGAAAGCCTCGGGCTCGTCGAGGCCCTCCTTCATCAGCAGGCCCTTGGCGCGCTCGACGACCTTGCGCGTCTCCAAACGCTCCTGCAAATCGTCCACCTCGTTGGCAAGCGCCTGCTGCTGCGCGAAACGAGAAACAGCCACATGGAGCGCGGGGATGATATCGGCCTCGGAAAAGGGCTTGCTCACATACGCCATCACACCGGCTTCCGCCGCCTGGTGCACGAAGCTCTCTTGGGAAAACGCGCTGAGAATGACCACGGCGCATAGGTTCTCGGCGCAGATGACGCGCGCCGCCTCGATCCCGTCGCAGCCCTGCATCTGTATGTCCACGAACGCGCAGTCGGGCCGCAGGCGCCGCGCGAGCGCAACCGCCTCGTCGCCGCTGCGCGCCATTCCCACCACGTCGCATGCGTTTTCCTGCAGGATCTCCTTGAGGTCCATACGGATAACCGCTTCGTCTTCAGCTATCACCACTCGCATGCAGATTCCTTCTTTCATCAGGCACTTCAGGCAACCTCGCCCTCTCAGGCGGCGTTTTGCGCCGAACCCGGGCGGATGCGCGGCCTCAGGCGCTGCGCGGCTCTTCCAAAGGGACGATCAGCACGAAGCGCGTGCCCTGCCCGTTCGCCCCCGCGCCGCAGCTCACCGTTCCCAGCAGCCCGTCCTCCACCAGGGTCCTGACCAACGTCAGGCCCATGCTCGAGCTGTTCTGGAGCGAGAAACCGTAAGGCAGCCCCCAACCGTCGTCTTCGATCCTCACCATCAGGAAGCTCTCCCCGCGCGCCAGGTAAACATCGACCCTGCCCTCGTCGCGCTGCTCGAGCCCGTGCTCGATGGCGTTGTGGACGATCTCGGCTACGACGAGCGCCAGGTTGTTCGCCTGCTGCGCCCCGGCGAAGCCGGCCTGCCCATGGACGTTCACCTTGATCTGGGGGCTCGCTCCCACCAAGCCCATCTTCACCTGGTCGGCCACCTTGACCACCATGGGCCGTATCTCCACCCGTTCATCGTGCGAGCAGGAAAGCATCTCGTGCGCTACGGCCATCGCCCGAATGCGCACGATCGCTTCGGAGAAGGCCCGCACGACCTCGGGGCTGTCGCTGCGCCGCTTCTGCATGCGCAGAAGCGATTCGACGGCCTGCAGGTTGTTCTTCACCCGGTGGTAGACCTCGCGGATGGTGGCTTCCTTGACCCTGAGCTCGCGCTCGAACCCGCACGGGGAATCCGACAGGGGGCAGATGGGCGGCGAAGCCGCTTCAGCCGCGCTCGCGCTGCCCGCACTGCTCGGCGTGTCGTTTTGCGCCAGCATGGAAAACACCTCTCTCGCATGCCTCCGATGATCAGAAGCGTACGCACCTATCGTTTCAAGCGGGTGTCTGGTCGCGTTGCTCGACACATTATCCAGAGCCTTTGCCGCACGAACCCGCTTCCTCAGCTTGCGTTCAGACACTCCCGCGCATGCCCGTGCTCGCATTCGGCCGCAAGCCCTCCGGCCCCGGCACCCGCTTTCGCGGCGGCGCGCGCCGTCTTCATGCCCGAGGCATCCGCGCGCCCGCCGGCATCGCCTTTCGCGCCCATCGGCTCCTTCGCATTCGGCACGCTCAAGAAGGCCAGCAGGTCGTTCTGAAGCGTGCCCACCGCATCGGCCCGGCACTGCCGGCAGTGCTTCATCTGCGGCAGGATATCCCTGCACTTCGCGCGCAGCACGCACAGGACGTCGGACCCAAGGCGCGGCAGATCCTCGAAGGCGCTGCCCGCTACCGGGATATGGCCCATCAGGTTATGGATGCTCGCCCCCAGGCGCCGCGCCAGCCGCGCCACGTCCTCAACCGCATTATCGTTGACGCCCGCGATGACGACGGTGTTGACCTTCACCACGACGCCGAGGGCGACCAAGCGCTTTATGCCCTCGCATTGGTTGGCCAGCAGCACCGCTCCCGCCTCGGCATCCTGATAGCAGATGCCGTCCAAAACCGCCCGTTTGTACACCTTCCCAGCCGTCACGGGGTCGGCGGCGTTCATGGTCACCGTCACGTGAGTGACGCCGAGCCGGGCTAGCTCGTCGGCGTAGCGGGGAAGCAGCAGCCCGTTCGTCGACAGGCAGAACAGGACTTGCGGGTCTTCCCCTCTCACCAGTTCGATGGTCTCGCGGACCGCCTTCCAGTTGGCAAGGGCGTCGCCCGGGCCAGCGATTCCCACGGTGGTGAGATGGGCGATCTTCTCCTTGGCCTCCTTGAAATG
The DNA here is from genome assembly GCA_036306585.1 of Eggerthellaceae bacterium. Lineage (GTDB taxonomy): Bacteria > Actinomycetota > Coriobacteriia > Coriobacteriales > Eggerthellaceae > Aphodovivens. Next base: position 324,970 of record JAXJZF010000006.1, on the reverse strand, counting down.
CTCAAGAGCCTCGCGGGGGCTGAGGACCGTGGAGCACACTCCCGGCCTGCTCTCGTTCACGCAATCGAAATCACGCACGCAGTAATTGCACGAGATGTTGCATGCGGGCGCGACGGGCAGGTGGATGCGCGCGTTATCGGCAGCGCTCCCCTCGTTGAAGCAGGGATGCGCCTCGGAACGTTCACGCAGGGGCTGCCGTTCCTGCGCCTCTTCCGTCTTGCACGCGCAGCTTCGTGCCGCAGCCTGCGCGTCTGCCTTCGGCTCCGCCACGCCAGGCACCGGCTCCTCGCGATGCAGATGCGCCTTTTCCAGCAGCGAGTTGTCGTAGAACTCGTCTCGGATCGCCGCGCGGAAGCCCACATGCTTGCGCTGGAGCAAGGCGTTGGTGATGCGGTCGAGCAGCATGAGCGACCCTTCGTAGCCCATCGTCCGAATGCGCTGACCGCCGATATGATCGTGGATGGGGAAAGCGCAGCGGACGAGGGGGATGCGGTGCTTCTCCTCGATGCGCCGCCCATCGGACGAGCCGATCATGACGTTCGCCCCGTTCTCGAGGGCCAAGCGCTCGATATCGCCGAAATCAGCATCGTCCATAACCGACCAGCGGTCGACCAGGAAGCGCTTTGCGACGCTTCTCACCTCGCCTTTCACGGCTTCGACAAACCCCGCGCATGGGCTTCCGGCGGCCACGACAACGGGCACGATGCCGTTCTCGGCGCACAGGCGCACCATCGCATAGCAGAAGTCGGGCTCGCCGAAGATCGCCGCACGCCCTTCGGCGTTGTACTTGTGCGAGTCGATCATGGCATCGACGCTGCGTCCCCGCTGAAGGCGCAGCGGCTCCGGCACCGGCACCTGCGCGAACTTGGACAGCTCGTCCAGGAACAGGTCGATGTCGCGCAGGGCGACGGGAGGGGCCATGTGCACGCACGGCACGCCGTATCGCTCCCAGAGGAAGGCCCCTGCCGACATCTCGTGCGAGACGAACGTGGAAAGCTCGATGGTGAGGGCGGATCCCGCCATGGTCTTCACATCCGAGATGGGCGTGCCGCCCGCAGGCGTGCGATCGTAGACTTCGAGACGGGGACGGTCGAGGTTGTAGGAGATGTCGGGAACCACCACGGCATCGATGCCGAACATGCCGATGAGCTCTTTGATGGTGCGGGTGTCGGCAGGGCTCATGGGCCCGAGGATCACGTTGAGCTGATGGGGCTTTGCTGCCTCCGGCTTCATGTCGATATGCTCGACCATGCTCCGCAGGAACCGAAAGTACCCGCCGAATTGGGAGCCGCCATAGCCGGGAGAGGTCACCGGCACGAACTCGACGGTGCTCTCGGGATTCTTCTCTCGCCACCGCTCGAGCATGGCGGGCACGTCCTCCCCGATCGTCTCGGCCAAACAGGTGGTCGAGACGCAGATCACCTCGGGATCGTAGAGGCGTATGAGGTTGTCGATGCCCTTGTGAAGGTTCGCCTCGCCGCCGTAGACGGTCCCCTGCTCGGTTAGGGCCGAGGAGGCTATGTCCACGGGCTCGTTGTAATGCGTCGCCATATGCCTTCTGATGTAGGTGGCGCACCCTTGCGAGCCGTGCAGGATGGTGACGCAGCGCTTGAGCCCGTAAGCCGCCGTGCTCGACCCCATGGGCATGCACATCTTGCAGGGGTTGACGTTCAGATCCGCCAAGGAGCCGGCGGGCTTTATCAGCGGTTTGATCTCTCCCATGATTCTCTCACCTCATCTGTCTTTCATCTCCATACGCCGTGCTATGCAAACATCCAAACGGGGGAATTGAGCGATGAATTGACCTCCTCGGCGAAATTGCGAACGCCCACGAAGCCTGCTAGGGGGTGCTTGCGCTCATGGTTGTGGTCGACGAAGGCGACCCCGAGTTTGTAGGCCAGCGGTCGCTCCTTCACGCCGCCCACTAAGATGTCAGCGCCCTTTTCAAGCATGAATTTCTCCAGCTCGGAGGCGCTTGCATCGTCGAGCACCACGCATTCGGGCGATACCAGGGACCGAATGACCTCGTAGTCTTCGGGCCTGCCCGTCTGCGTTCCCACCATGACCGCCTCCATGCCCAGCTCATGGAATTGCTTGATGAGCGAGATGGCCTTGAAGCCGCCGCCCACGTATATCGCAGCCTGTTTGCCGGCAAGCAGGCTGCGATATCGATCGAGCACAGGCTGCACTTGCTTTGTCTGCTCGTCGCAGAAAGCCTTGGTTCGTTCGATCACCCCTTCGTCGCCCAAGGCGCGTGCGATGCCCATCAGCGAGGAAACGGTGTCTTCCACGCCGTAGAAGCTCACTTTGATGAAGGGGATGCCGTACTCGGCTTCCATGCGCTTGGCCAAAGAGATCATCGAGCCTGCGCATTGCACCACGTTGAGCTTGGCCTGTGGTGCGCATAGAAGCTCATCCACCCGTGCGTCTCCGGTAATGCCGGTGATGATCTCCACGCCCAGCTGCATGAGGTAGTTCTTCACTATCCACATCTCCCCGGCGAGGTTGAAGTCCCCGAGGATGTTGATGCCGTGCGCTTGCTCACGCGGATAGGAGCCTTTGCCGATCAGGTTCATGATGGCGTCTCCGGCCAACCGGTACCCTTGGGCCTTGTGGCCGGAAAAGCCGGGTGCCTGCACCGGGATGACTCGAATGCCGTGGCGCGCCTCCGCCTCCCTGCACACCGCCGCCACGTCGTCTCCGATAACCCCGGCAATGCAGGTGGCGTACACGAAGATCGCCTTGGGGTGGCATGTCGCCACCGCCTCGTCGATTGCCCGCCTGAGCTTGCCCTCGCCGCCGAACACCACATCGAGTTCCGAGAGGTCCGTCGAGAAACTGTGGCGGTAGAGGTCTTGGCCGCTCGTGAGGCTGCCGCGGATATCCCAGGTGTAGCTGGAGCAACCGATAGGCCCATGGATGATATGGAAGGCATCGGTGATGGGGTTGAGCACCACGCGTGCGCCGCAGAACACGCACGCCCGCTGGCTCACCGCCCCCGCGGCGCTCGCCTTGCCGCAGGCGAGCGCATCTGCAGGGTTCTGGGGATTCTCCACGATAAAGGCACGCCGCTCCTCGAGTATCTCGGTTTCGCGCGAAGAGCGGATCTTCGTTGCTCCTTGCATGACAGGCACCTCCTCTTTCTTGCCGGCTAGCCGTTCCTACATGACGAATTCGAGATCCTCGTCGGCGCAGCGCGCATCTTGGCGGTCCATCAGAGCGTCGGCCATTCTCTGCAGCAGGAACAGCGCGCCCTTATAGCCGAGCACCGGGACGTACGGGTGCGCGTAGCGGTCGAGGATGGGGAACGCGCAGCGCACGAGGGGGATATCCTCCGCCTTGGCGATCTGCTTCCACAGGCTCGGGCCGAGCAGAAGATCGACCGGCTGCTGGATGATCTGCTGGTGCAGCTCGAAGTAGTCGGTCTCGGACTTGATCCAGATGCTCTCGGGATCGAAGCCCTCCTGCTTGCATACGTTTGCGACCGCATCCTCGAAACCGCCGCCGGGGGTGCCGGTTCCTACGAATGCGGGGATCATGCCGCATTCCAACGCGAAGCGCGTGAGCCCCAGAGTCGTATCGGGATCGGCGCATATCGCCACCCGCTTGCCGTCCAGGTACTGGTGGACGTCGAGCATGCAGTCCACCAGCTGGCCGCGCTCGGTTTCGATGAACTCCGGCACGCGGAAATCGGCGAAACGAGCAAGGGCCATGACGGCGTCGTCGGTTGCCCCCAGCCCGATGGGCAGGCCGCACACCTGGTACTCGACGCCGAAGCGGCGCTTCAGCTCGTTTGCGCAAGCCTCGGAGGCCCAGGCGCCGAAAGCGAAGGAATACGCCGCGCCGCCCAGTTCCTGGATCTCCTTCAAGGGCGTGCCGCCTCGCGGATAGAGCTCGAAGGTGTTGGTCATGGGGGTGTCGAACACGTCGGAGACATCGGGCAGCATGGTGTAGGAGATCCCGAAGCCCTCCAGGTAGCGCTTGAGCTCGCGAACATCCGCGGGGCTGCTAAAGCCCGGCACCACCATGACGCGGCCGGTATCCTCTGCAGGCTTTTCGGCAAGATGCTCCACGAAGGCTGCCGCCATCGAAGAGAAGCCGGTCACATGCGAGCCCACATAGCTGGGGGTCGAGCAGTATATGACATGCTTCGACTCGGGGATGTCGAGCGCCGAGACGAAGGCGTGCAGGTCGTCGCCGATGGTCTCGGAAAGGCAGGTGGTGTGCACGGCGATGATATCGGGGTCGTACACGTCGAAGATGTTCTTGACGGCGGTTTTCAGGTTGGCGCCGCCGCCGAACACGCTCGCGCCTTCGGTGAAGGCCGAGGTGGAGGCCATCACCGGCTCCTTGAAGTGCCTCGTCAGGAACATGCGGTGGAAGGCCACGCAACCTTGGGAGCCGTGGCTATGGGGCATGGTGTTGTGCACGCCGAGCGCCGCGTAGATGGCGCCCACCGGCTGGCAGGTCTTCGCAGGATTGGAAACGAGCGCATGTCGCTCGTACACCGCATCGCGGGGAGTTGCGTCAAGCATTAGTCCTCACCTCCCACCTTGCCGCTCAGCGCGGGTTCCACGCGCCAAGGCGGCACGACCTTGCCCCACACCGGGGTATGAAGCCCCATGTAGAGGTCGTGCGCGAAATTGATGGCGCCGGCGAAGCCCGCGTAAGGGCCTTGGTAGTCGTAGCTGTGCAGCTGGCGGGAAAGCACGCCGCCTTTCTGCAACACGTATTTGTCCTTGATGCCCGAGAAGAACACGTCGGGCTCGAGCGCTTTCACGAGCTGCTCGGTTTCGTAATGGTTCAGGTCGTCCACCACGATCGCGCCGTTGTCCATCCCCTTCATCATGCCCTCGTAGTACTCCAGGTTGGGGATCTTCTCTTTAAGCCGCTCCAGCTCGTCGGCGCTGAAACGCACATGGTACTTGCCCTCCACCGGCTCTACCTCGATGGTCTCGATGTTCTTGTTATCGGCATCGATCTTGATGGAGTCCTTCACTTCGCGGCCCTCGTAGTCGTCGCGGTGGGCGAACTCGTACCCGGCCAGGACGGTCGAGACGCCGAAGTCCCGCAGCAGCTGCTGGTAGTGATGGGAACGCGAACCGCCCACGTACAGGGCCGCCTTGGTGCCGGCAAGCTTGTCGCGGTAGTACTCGAAGTCGTCGGCGATGTCGGCCAGCTCGCTTTTGATCACCTCTTCGACGCGTTCGCTCAACTCCGGATCGCCGAAGTACTCGGCGATGGCCCGCAGGCTCTTGCAGGTGGCATTGATGCCGACGAAGTTCACTTTGATCCAGTCGGTGCCGTACTGGGTCTGCATCATCTCGGCGATGTAGTTGATGGAACGATGGCACTGCACGAGGTTGAGGGCGGCCGTGTGGGCACGGCGCATCTCGCTAATGGCGCCGTCGCCGGTCATCACCGAGACGACCTCGATGCCGCAACGGTGCAGCAGACGCTCCGTCTCCCAGGAGTCGCCGCCGATGTTGTACTCGCCGAGGATGTTCACGCTGAACTTCCCCGCGGGAGGCGTGTCGTCTTCGCCGATGACGCGCCGGATGAACTGGTTGTTCGCGATGTGATGGCCCGCGGATTGCGAAACGCCCTTGTAGCCTTCGCAGGAGAAGGCTATGCACGTGACGCCGAACTCGGCTTCGGCTCGCGCCGCTACCGCATGGATATCGTCACCGATCAGGCCCACCGGGCAGGTTGAGCAGATCATGACGGCGCGGGGGTGAAACAGCTCGATGCCTTCCTTGATGGCGGCGAAGAGCTTCTTCTCGCCGCCGAACACGATGTCCGTCTCGCGCATATCGGTGGAGAAGGTGTAGGGAACCAGGTTCAGGCCATCTTCGCCCGGACGTGCCTTATGGCGGCGAGTGCCCCAGGTGTAGAAGGAGCACCCGATGGGCCCGTGCACGATCGTGAGGGCATCTTTGATCGGGCCGACCACCACGCCCTTGCATCCCGCGTAGCAGCATCCGCGATGGGTGAGCATGCCGGGGACCGTCCTGACGTTGGCGAGGATCTCCTGCGGAGTTTCGAGGGTATGGTCGATCGTGACGATATGGCGCTTGCGATTCTTGTATACCTTGGCCTCGTAGGTATCGAGAAGATCGTCTGCGACCTTTGTGGAAACATGCATGGCGTCTTGCAGTGGCTCAACTGCCGCTTCGCTCATAACAATCACCTACCTTAGTATGCGTCGGCCGAGCGCTCGCCGTTGCGCACGCGATAGCTTTCTTCAATGGGGAGCACGAATATCTTTCCGTCGCCTGCGGAATGCGTGGAGTTGACCTCGATCACGGTCTTCACCACTCGATCGACATCCTCCTGTTCGACTATCAAGGTGAACATGCGCTTGGGAACCAACCGCATCGTTTCGGAAAGAGCTTCGGAAACGGAAGCGGGGGCGTCGTCGCCCGCGGCGCTCGCGAGCGCTTGCGCAAGGTCGGCTCCCAGCATCTGCTTCCCTCGTCCCAGTACCGCCTGGCAGGTGAATGAGGGAAGGCCCGCTTCGGCAAGCGCGCGTTTGGTCGCGCCAACCTTTCCGGGGCGTACTATGGCTATGACTTCTTTCATGGAAACTGCCTTTCCTCGGGGCCCGGGTCTGCGCCTGCGGCAAGTGCGCCGCAGCTACAGCCCGGCCTTGCCGTTCGAGACGGTATAGGCTTCTTCAACAGGGGAAACGAAGATGCGCCCATCGCCGTAGTTGCCGTTTTCCCCCGTGCGGGCAGCGCCCAGGATGACGCGCACGGCATCGTCGACGTCTTCGTCGGCGCATACGAGGATCAGCATCTCTTTGGGGATCTCGTCGTAGACCACATCCCCCACCTTGACGCCTTTCTGCCGGCCGCGTCCGAAGACGCTCATCTTGGTTATGGCGGGGAAGTCCGCCTCTAGGAGCTCGTGCATCACCACGGATGCTTTCTCCGGGCGGACGATTGCGCGAATCATTTGCATAAGGGTCTCCTTATTGTGGTGGTGTCGCTTGTGCGGTGTCTGGATCAGCGTGGCCTAGATTCCCAGGAAGCCGTGCTCCATCATGAGGTCCTCCAGCTCGTCTTGGGTAAGCGGCTTCGGGATGACGAACATGTCGTTGCTGTCCACCGCCTCCGCAAGCCCGCGGTACGCGTCCGCCTGGTTGCAATTCGGGTCGAACTCGATGACGGTTTGCTTGTTGATCTCGGCATGCTGGACGATATTGTCGCGGGGGACGAAGTAGATGAGCTGCGTGCCGAGCGCTTTCGCGAATGCCTCGAGCAGCTCGCGTTCACCATCGACCTTGCGGGAGTTGCAGATCACGCCGCCAAGGCGCACGCCGCCCGAGCGAGCGTATTTCTGGACGCCCTTGCAGATGTTGTTGGCAGCGTACATTGCCATGAGCTCGCCCGATGCCACAACATAGATTTCCTGCGCTTTGCCCTCGCGGATAGGCATGGCGAAGCCGCCGCACACCACGTCGCCCAGCACGTCGTAGAACACATAGTCCAAATCGTCGGTGTAGGCGCCCATCTGCTCGAGCATGTTGATGGAGGTGATGATGCCGCGTCCCGCGCAGCCCACGCCCGGTTCAGGTCCGCCCGACTCGACGCAGCGGATGTTGCCGAAGCCGGTCTTCATGATGTTCTCGAGCTCGATCTCGTCCCCTTCTTCTCGCAGGGTGTCGAGCACGGTTCGCTGCGCAAGCCCGCCGAGCAGCATGCGCGTGGAGTCCGCCTTGGGATCGCAGCCGATCAGCATGATGCTTTTGCCAAGATGCGTGGCAAGCGCCGCCGTGAGGTTCTGCGTGGTGGTGGACTTGCCGATGCCTCCCTTTCCGTAAATTGCTACCTGTCGCATGGTTCTCCTGCCTCTCTGTCTCGCCCGATTCCACTTCCCGAGGCAATAAAAAAGCCCGCACCTCGACCGGATGATCGAAAGTGCGGGCTTCATTGCCTGCTTGCAGCCGTGCTCATTCACGACTTGAAGTTGTGCCCCCTTGCAACAACTGATATGAACTTACCATAGGGTGTCGCGACCTGTGTTGCATGGGGGTTAATTCACGACCCGTTCATAGGAATTCGCAACGCGAAGAAGGGCGGCATCCACAGCCGGGGGCGGCGGCAGGGTTCGAATGCAAATGGGATGCGAGCGCCGGACGCCGGCAGATGTTACCGCTCCTTCAGAGCGAGCAGCTCGGCATCGGAAAGCGGTCCTTTGAGCTCCATCGCACGCTTCCTGATGCGCTCAAGCAACGCCCTTGCCTCGTCATCGCCCATATCTATGCCCAGCTGGGCATACTTCGCCTTCACGGCATGGGTGCCCGAATGCTTTCCGATGACGATGCGCCGGTGCGCGCCGATCAGCTGCGGGTCGAACGGTTCGTAAGCGCGATGGTTTTTGATCTGCCCGTCGACATGGATGCCACTTTCGTGGGAGAAGACGTTCTCTCCGATGATGGGCGCATAGGGGCTCGCCTCGATGCCCGCCGCCGAAAGCACCATCTGGGCCAAGGGGCGCAGCGATTTCGGATCGATCGGCGCGGCAACGCCCTCAAGCTGCTGTAACGCCATGACGACCTGTTCGAGCGAGGCGTTTCCCGCCCTCTCCCCCACCCCGGCGACGGTGACGTTCGCCCAGCTGGCGCCCGCATGATAGGCGGCAAGGGTGTTGGCGGTCGCCAGACCGAAATCGTTGTGCATGTGCACTTCCAAGGGCAGCGAGCTCGCGCGCCTCAAGCGGGAGATCACCTCGTAGGAGCGTTTCGGGTCGAGGATGCCCAACGTGTCGCAATAACGAAAACGATCGGCCCCTTCTTGCTCGGCGGCAGCGATAAGCTCGTCGAGGAAAGCCGGGTCGGCGCGGCTCGCGTCCTCCGCATCGGCCGAAACGTACAGCCCGAGCTCCTTCCCGCGCGCAACGCAACGCCGCAAGGAGTCGAGGACCTTCTTTCGATCGCTGCCGAAGCTCGTTGCAATGTGGATGTCGCTTGCCGGGGCCGAAATAGCGACTGCATCCGCACCGCACATCGCGGCGGCTTCCACTTCCTGCGTTCTCGCGCGAACCCAAGCAAGGATGCTTGCCTGCAAGTTCTGACTTGCCAGCTCCTCGAGAAACCCCAGCTCGTCGCCGCCCATGGCAGGGATGCCCGCTTCGATCTGGTGAACCCCTGCCCGGCTGAGCGCCTGCGCGATCTTCAGCTTCTCCTCATAGGTGAACACCACGCCAGGAGCCTGCTCGCCATCGCGCAAGGTGGTGTCGTCGTAGAAAAGAGTGTGAGGGCACGTGCCCTGCCAGCGATCCTGAAACATGGGGGCATTCTAGTGCCGCGATGTTTCAGGAGGGTTTCTGCATCCCGTGGCAACGATTACATCATACGCCCGAGCAAATGCCGCACCGGCGCCTTCAGCACGTCGCATCGCGAAGACCCTAGCGCGCGCCGCAACAACGTTCCATGACCGACATCACGCGCTCGATGGGGTCTTCGCAGCCGCCTCGCACCCATTTCTCCACAATCGCCATGCATCCCTGCAGGTAGAACGCAACGAAATAGCCCTTGTCCTCCTCGACGACGCCGAAGCGGCTTAGCACGGGAGCAATGACCACCCGTTCCATATCCGCATACACATCCTTGAGCCCCAACGCGGAGGCGTTGCCTATCAAGGCGAGGAACAACGTCCTGTTCTCGCGAACGAACGCCAAATAAGGGCGCAGGTACTTCGGCGTGATGAGGAGCATCCCCTCCCGGTCGCCCTGGCATATCCCGGCTTGAACGTCTTCGCCAGCCCCCTCGTCGAACCGCGAGAAAAACCTGTCGAGAACGAGGCGGACGCTTTCCTCGAGCAGGTCCGCCATGCCCTCGTAGTGGAGATAGAACGTCGAGCGGCTCACGCCCGCGCGAGCGCACACTTCCTTCGCGGTAACGAACTCAAGCGGCTTTTCCTGTAGCAGCGCAAGGAACGCCTCATCCATGAGCTCCGCCGTTTCGAAGTACCTGCCCTTCTTCATCCCCACCTCCGCCCTGCCAAGACGCATCGCGCCCATGATCGGAATCGCCTTCAAGATGCCCGCATAGGCGGATCCCAATGTAGCAGAATGCGCGCGTGGCGGCACCGATAGACGGCATCCTAGCGCGCATCCGCCCCATCCCGCGCGATGTCGTTCGCAAGACGCACGATATCGGCGGCATAGCGCCGTTTGCCTCCAGCCAGCAAACGCCGGTAGATGGGATAGTTCGAGCCCATCATCGCAAGCCCGGCGATGCCGATGGCGATGCCTGCCCCCATGGAAGGAACATCGCCGCCGCCGATCACGCCCATCGAAAGGCACATACCCGCTCCCATTACAAGTGCCGCGACGATGCCGAATGCATAGGCGAACACGTTCGCCGGCAGCTTTGCTCGACGGTCCAATTTGCGCAGCGCCACCACGCGGCTTGCTTCCTTAGGCGCATACTCGGCAGCGATCTGCTCGGCATAGGTAACGTCGGTGTTCATGGGGTATCCTTTCTGCACGGTTTTTTCGATGCCTTCATTTCAGCACGCTGCGCCACCGCTCAGAAGGACACGCAGCCCGCCTTGTGTCCAAGTTGGGCGGACCCGCGCATGCCCATGTCCCGCTCGCACGACATCGGAAACGAGGCGCCTTGCAGACCCTGCCCCTGCCTGAAAGCAAGCACCGAGTAGTACACTGTAGGCAACGAGCCCGCTCGGCGCCGAAGGCAGGAGGGAACCATGCCACTGAACAAAGCGATCCTTGCGGCTTACAAAGTCGCTTCGCAGGTCAAGCCCGATGCAGCGGATTTCTATCAAACCCAGCGTCGCATCGAGGATGTCGTCGCCAAGCTGTCCGTTCCCAACCCGCGCTGCCGTATCGAGGGCGCCACGGCCACCATGCCCGACGGATACAACGTCCCCCTGAGAGTCTTCACCCCCTTGAACCTGAGCATCTCCCTTCCAGGGGGGTTTCGATCCGCTGAAGCCTATCGGGGAACCATCCTGTTCATCCACGGCGGTGGATGGGCTAACGGGAACGTAGACCTCTACATCGACGCATGCACCTCCATGGCGATCAGACTCGAACGTCGCGTTGTCTCCATCGATTACAGGCGCTCCCCCGACCACCGATTCCCCCAAGCGGCAGAGGATTGCTACGAAGCTGCCCGCCAGCTGTTCGCGGGCGAGATTCTCCCCGGAACCCCCTCCGACTCCATCACCATCTGCGGGGACAGCGCAGGAGGCAACCTGGCTTCGGTCGTGTCCATCATGGCGCGGGACCGAGGGGCATTCCATCCCTCCAACCAGATCCTGTTCTACCCGGCGACGTACAACGATCACAACCCGGCGACGACCATATTCGACTCGGTGCGGGAAAACGGAGAAGATTACCTCCTTACCTGGAGGGATATCGAAGGCTACATGGACCTCTACCGCTCTTCGGACGAAGATCTTGAAAACCCCTACCTCGCCCCGCTGCTCGAACCCGATCTTTCGGGTCAGCCTCGAACGCTTCTGATATCCGCCGAATACTGCCCTTTGAGGGATGAAGGGGAGACGTTCGCGGCACGCATCGAACTCGAAAGCGGCGAAGCATCGTGCTATCGCATGCTCAACGCCGTCCACGGCTACCTCCTCTATCCTTCCATCCTCACCGTGGTCCGGGATACCCTGCTTATCTGCAAGCATTTCCTCGACGGCGATCCCCTGCGCCAAAACGAAGGAAGCCCCTCATGGATAAGACTGCTTGGTACCGATTAGACAACATAGGGAAGTTCTACGCCTCCCAGGCGGGCAGCCCGACGCAAACCGTCTTTCGCTACTCCGCCACGATGGATGAACCGGTCGACGCCGCAGACCTCCAATGCGCCCTCGATCGCGCATTGGAGGTCTATCCCAGCTTCAACGTGAGGCTGAGGAGCGGATTGTTCTGGCATTACCTCGAACAATCCCGCGACGCCCCATCCGTCTCCGAGGAAAGCGCGCCCATATGCCACGGGCTGCATGTCAACGAGAAAAGCGTGCTGTTCAGGGTTTCGTACTACGGCAAACGCATCAATCTGGAGATATCCCATATCATCTCCGATGGGCGCGGAACCCTCGACTTCTTCAAAGCCCTCGTCATCGCCTACACCCAAAAGCATTACGGCCATCCGGAGTCGAGTATCGCCCCGTTCTCCACGGATGAGCAAAAGCTCGAGAACAGCTTCGATGCGCATTACGAAAAAGGCCTTGCAGGATCGACCAGAAAACCCCGTGTTTTCCATCTCGAAGGCACGAAGAACGTGCTATCGCCCGTCTACCTTGAATACCACACCTCGGCAGCGCGGGCGCTTTCCCTTGCGCGGGGAATCGGAGCGAGCCTGACGTCTTTGATCATTGCGGCGGTCATCTGCGCCATACGAAGCCAGATGCGCACGCGCGAGCGAAACAAGGCGATACGCCTGGATATTCCCGTGGATCTTAGGCGTTTCTTCGGATCGAGCACCACGAAAAACTTCTTCGGGCTTGCTTTCGTGGAATACAAGCCGGGAATCGACGATGAGCCGATAGATGCCGTGGCGAAGGAAGTGCAGCGGCAAATGCGCGCAGGCACTTCCCTCGAAAATCTGAAGCGCAGGATGAATCATATGATCGCGTTGGAGAAAAACCCCTTTTTGCGATTCGCTCCCGTCTTCATAAAGGATCAAGCACTCAAGATCGCCGGAAGGGTAACCGAAGGCGACGTCACCGCCACCGTTTCAAGCCTTGGCGTGATCGAGTTCCCGGAATACGCATCGTCCCGCATCGAGAACGTGAACGTGCTCACGTCCCCCGCGGGAATGAATTTCACGATCTGCACATGCAAAGACGATTTGAGCCTGGGCTTCTCAACTTCGTTCACCGACCTCTCAGTCATGCGAAACCTCTGTCGGATATTCAAAGACCTCGGCATCGAGGGCAGCATCAACATAAGCAAGGAGGAGGACGACGATGAGATGTAGCTTGTGCGGGATAGACGTTTCGGGCAGGCATTCCTCCTGCCCCCTATGCGGATCCCGCCTTTCCGGGACCCCCATCCCGTCCCCCTTTCCCCCCAACTCTCTCGGGAAGACCTCCCGAAAAGCCCAGATGGTTTTGGGCGCCATCACCCTTTGCCTAGTCATCGTGTCCGCCCTGCTCTGCACCCTGCTTCGAGCCCCTATCGGAATCACGGTGAGCGTCGCGGTCGCTTTGACGGTGAATTACCTCTTTGTCAGAAACATCATCCTCCACAGTCCGAGCGTCTTCCGCTCCGTTGTTCGCTACTTTCTCGTCATCATCGCCTTGGCATACATCTGGTACGCAGCCACGGACGATCAGAATGCGATCGATTTCATCATTCCCGGAATCAGCATCACGTCGCTTGTCTTCGATTCGATGCTGATCATCCTGCTTTCCCGCCAATTCACCGGAGCCTATTCGAAATACATCCTCTTCAACATCGCAATCGGGCTGATCCCCCTGGCATTCCTCGCAGCGCATGCAGTGGAGAATCCCATTCCCTCCGCATTCAACCTCACAGCCGCCGTCGGAACGGGAATCATCCTTTGCCTTTCGATGGGCGGGCAACTCGCAGATGAACTGAAACGGCTCCTTCAACATTAAGAAGGAACGGAGGAAACGAGGAGCCGATCGGCGAACATGATGTCCACCACATGCCGGAAGACTTGATCTATGATGCTGAAAGGGATCGTTTCGACCGAAGGAGGCTTCCATGGAAAAGGAACTGTTCGACTACGTGAAGGAGCGCGCTGAGATCATCGCGACCGCCGGATCCAGCAAGCAGGAAACCAAAGACGCCGCCCAGGCATGGCTCGACGCTGTCGCCGCAGACGAAGCCGCTGCCGACGATGCCGCAGCCAAGCTGGTGGACTACCTGGATGGGCGCCCACGCACCATCGACGGGCTGATCTCCTTCTTGGAAGGCCCCGGCAAAGAGGTCTTCGGCGAAGAAGAGGCGGCAAAGCGCCTCGCCGAGCAGAAGGAACGCAAAGACGCAGGCGCGAAATTCTGCGCTTGCCCCACCTGCACCGCAGCATCCGAAATCCTGGCGAAATTCGGCCGCGTGAAACTGTAGCAGCAAACTCCAAAAAGATTTTCTACAGGCCGCACGCATGAACGCGCTTCACACAAGCGATCATGCGTGCGGTGAAGCCCTAGAGGTAAATCTCGCACTCCTTGCGTTGGGAGCATGCTTTTTTGAGCATAGCGCCGACAACAAGGAGCATGGTGCCGTTGACACCCCGCGCATCATGGGGGCAAACCGACACGCAGCCCATGCAGGAGATGCATTTCGCCTTGTCCACCTTCCGAGGATCCCTTCCATCGATGGCTCCAACCGGGCATTTCCCAGCACATAGCCCGCATTCCGTGCATTTCTCGTCGGGTTTCGGCACCATGCCCGCCCTGCCGGCCTTCTTGTAGGGGCGATCGCCCGGGATACGCGGCTCGGAGCAATCCCCCGCGTCGACTTTGCGTTGGATTTCCGATGCGAATCGGCTCAAGGCCGCACGGTCGATATCGTCGGGGCGGCCCGTTGCGAACCGACGGACGATCGAATGCTCCGCAATGGCAGCGATCCCGCAAATCACCTGGAATCCTGCCTGCTTCGCGGCATCCTGCAGCTCCACCAAGGTGTCTTCGTATGCTCGGTTTCCATAAACGCAAACCAAAACGGCTTTTGCACCGTTTGCCCGAATGCAGGCGATTCGCTCTGCCGCCGGAGCGGGCACGCGCCCGCCGAATGAGGGAACCGCGATCACCGCTATGCCCGAAGAGTCCAGCGAGACTTCTGAAAAGTCCCTTCCGCCATCCATGAGATCGACCGGCTCGATATCCTTGGAGAGGGATTCCGATACGATTGCGGCGACCTTCTTCGTCCCTCCTGTGGGGCTGAAGCTTATTTCATAGAGCATCGTGCTGGTTCCGCCTTTCTTCTACTGTTTCTAAAGCAGGGATATGCAATGCAAAGCCTCGGGTGCCTTACTTCGATCGCGGATTGATGATCACCTTTCCCTGAATGCGCCCCGCTTTCACCAGCTCGAGAGCATCCCGGGCGGTTTCCAATGTGAAGGTGCGGGGGTCCGTCTTGGGGACGATGCGCTCCCGTTCGACGATCCGGGTGATCTCGCGAAGCTGAGCTCCGTCGGATCGCACGAAAATGAAACGGTATTCCTTCCCCTGCTTTTTCGCTGCGCGGTCGTACTTCATGCCAGCAACCGCGAACAGCGTGCGTTTCGCAAAGCCAAAGCCCTTGCTTACTGCGAACGCCTTGTTCGGCGCCGCCCTCAAACTCAACAGTTTCCCGCCAGGCTTCAGGACCGACAGCTCCTTCTCGAACTCGTCGGCGCCCAACGCATCGATAACGTAATCCATGCCGGACAGGATTTCCCAATAGTCCTCTTTCCGATAATCCAGATAGCGATCAGCCCCAAGAGCCATCAGGCGCTCCCTTGCCCGTTCGTTGCCGGTAACGATCACATGAAGCCCCAAAGCTTTTGCCAGGGGAACCGCTATCTGGCCGAAGCTGCCCGACCCGCCTGTGATCAGCAAGGTCTTGCCCGGCTCGGCTTGAAGCTCCTCGGTGATCCCCTGCCAAGCGGTAAGCCCCGTCAACGGGATAGCCGCAGCCTTGTCAAAGCCGTACCCTTCGGGCATGGGGGACAAGGCATCCTGATCGACTACAACATACTCCGCAAACGCCCCGATCTTCGCCACCGGAAGGCGGGCGTACACCTTCTCGCCCGGGCGAAAACCCGCAACCTCACCCCCGACTGCCTCCACGACGCCGGAGCACTCGTTTCCCAACGTCAGCGGCATAGGGTAATCTTGGATCAGCCTAACCGAACCGGAAAGGACCAGCAGATCCACCGGATTCACCGCCGCCGCCTCAACCCGCACCAGCACGTCCGAGGGCCCGACGTCCGGCAAAGGGACCTCCCGCAGCACCGTGCGGATCTCCTTGGAGTACCTATCGATCTGAACCGCTTTCACAGCCGCACCCCGCTATCGCATCAAACCGAACGGGCTTCCCCCTGTTCGGAATTCCCAAAAAAGCGTAGAATCGATGTAACGTCAATATTTACATCGAGCAGCAGTGTCACATGTTATCGATGTAATGTCAACATTTACATCGAAGGATAGCCTGCAAAGACCTGAAAGGACGCCACCATGCAGATCAGCATGAAATGCTCGGTTGCGGTGCACTGCCTGATATTCATCTGGGAAGCGCAAGGCAAAACGCGGGTTACCAGCAAGCTTTTAGCCCAAAGCACCGGATGCAATCCGGTGGTCGTTCGCACTATCCTGAGCGCCTTGAAGAAAGCTGGACTGATCACGGTGCAACGCGGGCAAGGCGGAGCAGAGCTTTGCCGGGATCCGGAGCAGATAACGCTTCTCGAGATCTATACCGCTTTGGAGCCCAAAGGGCTGTCCTCTATCATAGGCGTCCATCCCTGCGACGACAGGCCCTGCCCCGTTGCGCAGAACATACGCCGCGTGTTGTCGAAGCCATACGGCAAAATCGAACAAGCCATCGCCCGTACCATGGACAGCATCACCTTGGCCTCGATGATCCAGGATCTTGAATCCGGGCTAGAGCCGACGCCTAACGCCGAACACTAGATCGAATCGGCCGGCCCTTGCCGAACCCCCTTGCGCGTGATTCAATGACATCAGGTCGATTCCCTGGAAACCCCGCTCGCAAAAACCCGACCGCCATGCCGGGCCAAAGCCTGCGGTTGCAGTTAAGAAGGTGCCTATGAGCAGCGACAAGCGCGAAGACGGACGAAAAAGTCGGAAAGATCCCGCATCTGCGAAAACGGCAGTCGAAGAGTCCGAAGCGTTCACCCGGCAACGTGCGATGTCGGGCAAGAAAACCCGAGGGGCGGTATCCGAGCGCGTGGATCGAGGGCAGAGAGCCCTCGACGCATGTTCCCTGTGCGCCCAAGGAGAATGGGAAGTGCATGCGGGGCGCGAAGACGCCATCGACCTTTTGGAAGAGCAATCTGCCGCACGCGTGCCGGAGCTTGTTCCCCTGCGCTACAAGCGCATGAGCGCCTCTCCATTCGCCTTCTATCGCGGATCCGCCCTCATCATGGCGCACGACCTCTCGCATACGCCCTGCACGGGCATCGAGGTTCAGTGCATCGGCGACGCGCATGTGGCCAATTTCGGCATCTTCTCCAGCCCCACCCGAAGCCTCGTATTCGATGTCAACGATTTTGACGAGACCTCCCCCGGTCCTTGGGAATGGGACATCAAACGCCTTGCCACCAGCTTGGAGATATGCGGTCGTGATAGAGGCTTCGACGAGAAGACCCGACGAGACGCCGTAAGGGCCTGCGCGCGCCAATACCGCAAATCCATGTTGCGATTCTCCAAGATGAAAACGATGGATGTATGGCACTTCCATTTCGACGTGGAGCAGATGCTCAAAGACTCCGAAAAGGAGATGGGCGGCAAAACCGCGCGCACGCTTCAGAAAGCCCTTGATGAGGCACGTGGGAAGAACAGCATGAAGGCAGCCGACAAGCTGGCGCGTTTCGAGAACGGCAGACTTTCCTTCAATTCGAAGCCGCCGGAGTTAGTCCCCGTCCGCGAGCTGATTGACAGCCAGGGCTACTCAAGCACCGAGGATCTCACCCGCGCGATGGCGAAGCTGCTCAAAAACTACTACGAGAGCATTCCGCGCGACAGGCGAAAGCTCCTCAGCAGGTATCGGCTGCAAGACGTTGCCCGCAAAGTGGTGGGTGTCGGCAGCGTGGGCACGCGCGCATGGGCGGTGCTGCTCGTAGGCAAAGACGAGCAGGATCCGCTGGTCATGCAAGTTAAAGAGGCGACCGCGTCGGTCGTCGAACGCTATTGGCGTCCGGGGGAATTCGCAAACTCCGGGGAGCGCGTCGTCGAAGGGCAGCGGCTCGTCCAGTCCACAAGCGACATACTTCTAGGATGGACGAGCGTTGATGCTCCCGGAGGATCCTCCCGCGACTACTACGTGCGCCAGCTATGGAACAGCAAAGGATCCATCGATCTGGACGAGATAGAACCCGGCGGGCTGGTAGGCATCGGAAAACTGTGCGCCCGAGCGCTTGCGCACGCCCACGCGCGCACCGGCGATGAAATCGCCATTGCGGAGTACCTGGATGATGGGGACGCGTTCGAGGATGCGCTCTGGAGGTTCTCGCAAGCATACGCCGACCAGAATCAAGCGGATTACGAAACGTTCCTCGCACGACGCGAACGATAGAAAAGCAAGCCCCGCCGGAGCCGAAGCGCCCCAGCAGGGCCAAGGGGCTTAGCCCACTTTGATTTTGAACACCGCCTTCACGATCTTCTCTTTGCCGTCGATCGCCAAGTCGGGCATATGCCCATCTTCCGGCATGAGAGCCACGAAGCATCCCGGCTCCAAAACATACCGGCGGCCCTTTGCCTCATTCGAGTAGAACTCGATATCGGATGCCGCGTCATAGGGAGTTTCCGGGTGAAGCTCATCCTTTGGCAGAACCTCCACCGCCTCGCGACCAACCGCCACCACCTGAATGTCCATGAAGACGTCGTGGGTTTCGTAGCGCGCCTCATCGCGGTTCTTCGTCTCGGTGGCGATCACGTTGACATGGTCGTCGCCGCCAAGATCGTAGGTTCCGGCGGGTAGGTTCGCCACATCATGGGTCTCCAGAAAATCGGCGGCTTTCTTGCTGATCAGGTGCATCTGACTCAGATCCGTAGAGTACAGCATCGTTTCTCTCCTTACGTCTGCTCCGACGTTCTCATGCTCGCATCTCGCCGTTCGGGTAACGGGCTTGGGCCACTATACACCTCCCCGACAAACCGCTGTCGCGATATCGGCGAATCTCGCCAACCTCCTATCCGATGCAGCCAAGAAGCGCCCTCGCCCGCAACCAAGCGTCCGTATCGCCATGTGCGACCGATTACCGACAGATTCCCTCAAACCATCTTGAACCAAGCCGACACCGCTTCTAAGATAACTCGCTGGTTCTAGCAACCATTTCAATGTATCAAGCAAATAAAAGATAGGACAAAACGAATAGGTGCTATTCGTCTGCTTGGGTGCGCCCTTTTGCGCCTCCTCGCCTACGCTGTTTTTCAGCGTCGCGTGCTGTCGCTCGAGAGATGGAGGTACCTTATATGGGTGAAACACCTGTTCAGCGCCCTGCTACCGTGTTACTGGTGATCGCGGTCTCCGCATTCCTGGCAACTTTCAACGAAACATTCCTCAATGTCGCCCTCACTCCCATCATGCAGGACTTCTCCATATCCTCCGCCACGGTCCAATGGGTATCAACAGCCTACATGCTCGTAGCAGCAGTCACCGTGCCGGTCACAAGCTTTTTGTATCGCAGCGTTCCCACCAGAAGGCTCAGCATCATCGCAGCATGCCTTTTGCTCGCCGGCACCGTGCTGGGTGCCGCGGCGACGACCTTCCCTTTGCTCATCGTCGCGCGAATCGTGCAGGCAATGGGCACCGGCATGATCGTTCCTATCGGCATGGATTTGACCCTGCTCGTTGCCCCGCAGGGAAAGCTCGGCAGCTATATGGGCGTCGTAAGCGCCGTCACCCTGCTGGGCCCGGCATTCGGTCCCATCGCCGGAGGCGGGCTTCTTTCCATTGCCTCCTGGCATTTCCTGTTTCTGGTATTCGCCGTTTTGGTGGTCATCGCGCTTTGCCTCACGATAGCGTTCATGGGGGATTTCGCCCCGTTAAGCCATCCGAACCTGGATGCTCCTTCGGTCGCCCTCGTGGCTGTCGGGCTGATGGGCATCATGTACGGCGTCTCCACGGCATTTTCCGGAAACCCGTTTATCGCCGGCGCCTCCTCCGTCGTTGGCATCGCATGCATGGCGATCTTCGTCTTGCGCCAACGAGGCCTTGATACGCCCTTGCTCGACTTACGCCCCTTCGGCATCGCCAGCTTCAATGTGAGCCTCGCTGTAGTGTTCGTCGCTTTCATGGCGGTGTTTGCCATGAACATCATCTTGCCGCTGTTCATGCAGGGCGCCCTAGGCTACACCGCCATGGATGCCGCCCTGACCCTTCTTGCCCCCTGCATGCTCTGCTGCATCTTCGCGCCCATAGCAGGCCGCTTATTCGACCGCTTCGGGCTGGCCTACACCCTGCCTGCGGCATTGGCGGTTATGGCGATCTTCATGTTTTCGCTCTCCCGCCTTGGCGTTTCTTCGAACACCCTGCTCATCATCGCCTTTTACACGCCGATCCTGATCGGCTGCTCGTTCTCGGTGGGCCCCGCCCAAAGCTTCGCGCTAGGTCGTCTCGCCCCGGAACTGCACGCCCATGGGGTGACCGCCTGCTATACCGTTATTCAAATCGCAGGATGCATCGGCTCGTCGTTTTACGTGGGAATCATGTCCGCATCCGAAACGAACGCTTTGAACGGCGGCGTAGACGCAGCTGTCGCCAACGCAACGGGGTTCTCCACCGCTTGCCTCGCCGCAGCAGCCTTCGCCGTTGTGGGATTCTGCTTCGCCTTGGCGACGAGCATCCTATCCCGCAAAGAGGCCAAAGGCGGGCGCCCCGCGGCCCTCGGCATGCAGCTGTCGCTCGACGACGTCATGGCCAAAGACGTCTACAAAATCGGAGAGGCCTCCAGCGCATACGACGCCCTGCTCGCCATGGTCGAGCATAAGACGAGCGGTTTGCCCATCGTGAAGGCTGACGGAAGCATCGCGGGTTTCGTTTCGGACGGCGACATCATGCGCGCCCTCTCAGACGAATCGAGCGATTCTCTGGGCATGGCGTACTATTACGCTCTCTGGATGCGCCGAAGCACCTTGCATGAAAGTCTCGAAAAATTGAAAGGGGTGCGAGTCCTTGATGTAGCAACCAAGAACGTCATCAGCGTGGAGTCGACAATGGGTCTAGACGTCGTATGCAGGGCGTTGTCTGATGCAAGCATCAAGAAGATCCCCATCACCAAATCCGGAGAGCTTATCGGTTCGATAAGCCGATCCGATCTCCTTCGTCTATTGATCTGCACGGCCCAATAGACGAGAAGGGGCTTGCCCTTGCACGCCGCCGTGCCCCCTCACGAAAAAAAGCCGCCATGCAGAGGGATGCATGGCGGCCTCATTAGGCAGCTGCAGGTTCGAAACCTGGCGCCTTCACACAGCCGATACAACGGAGCTAAGGGACTCCGATAAAGGAGGGATCGGCTTACGAATTATCTTGTTAAGAGCGCTCGCCTCGAAGAGAACGGAAGGCAAGCCATTTTTTACCAGCAGGCTTTTCCACGCCCGCCTTCGCGTGATCAACCGGCTTGAACAGCAGGATGAGCAGTGCGGCGATCGCCGCCATGACGGCTCCGATCAGGAAGTACCCCGATACGTCCCCGCCGAGGAACTCTGCCGAGAAAGCAGAGCCCACGCGCATGGACAGCAGGGACGACAAACCCACGGCGAGAAGGATGAACCCGAAGTTCGCGCCGTTGTTCTTGAGGCCGAAATTCTCGGCAGTCCACGTCGGCCACACGACACCGGGCGCCCCGGCGGAAACGCCCGCCACGAACACCAAGACGAGGAACACGGGGCCGCTTGCGAACGCGAGGGCGATGCCGGAAACGAAGACCATAACCGCAAGAGTGAAAGCCGTCCAGCGACGCCCGATCTTGTTCACCACGAAGGGGAAGAACAGGCGGCCGCACGCCATGCCAAGACTTGCCACCATCACTGCCGCAGTGGCAAGCGAGGCATCCCCGACGCGCTCGGAGGCGATCTGCTTCAGAATCGGGTTGATGCCGAAGAACGTCCACATCACCAGCATAACCCCGAAGAACATGATCCACATCTGCGGGGTGCGCAGCGCTTCGGAGAGGGTGTATTGCCTGGATTCCGCCGCGGATTCGCCCGCAAGTTCGAACCCTTCGGGCAGCCAGCCTTCTTCAGGAGCTTTCATCTGGGTCCAGCCGATAAGGCAGGCGACCAAAAACACAACGCCCATGATCTGCAAAGCAGCCGACACGCCCACGGCGCTGCCCACGGCAGAGGCAACGGGGCTGAACACGACGGTCGCCAAGCCGAAGCAAGTCACCACCACGCCTGTGGCAAGGTTGATCTTATCGGGAAACCACTTCTGGATGCAGGCCATGACGGCGTTGTATGCGAAACCGCCGCCGAAACCGCCCAGCACCCCGAACGTGAGGTACAGGGCCACCGGCCCCATCGCCACGGTGAACGAACTCGAGAACACGCCCACGAAAAAGCCGATGATACCCATCAAGCACACCCAGCGCGGACCGATTTTATCTTGGATCTTGCCTCCCACCAGGCTTCCTACCGAGAAAAACGCGATCATGAACGAAGCGGTAAGCCCCGAATCGGATGCAGACCAGCCGTACTCCTCGATAACGAACCCGCCGAACACGCTCCACATGTAGATGATCCCGATGCAGATCATGATCAGTGCGCCTGCCGCCATGCGGATCCAGCGCCGATTCCCCATTTGCATGACCCTCTCCCTTTCGCTTCTCCCAGAAAGGGGCAACGCCCCTTCCCTTGCCGGTCCCGTCTGCCACAGTTACAGCCCGGGCACGGCGATTACCGATAAAGCATGGGCACAGTATGGAGGGACAAAGCGTCATGAGCTAAGGGATGAAACGGAATAAGGCTAAGATATTTCACCTTAAAGTCACTGCCATGATTTTCAGTTTTAGAAAGCGATATATGACGTTTCGGAACGTAAGCGTTTCCATTTTGGAAAGACCGCAGATAGAAAGGGGGCTCGAGGCACGGCAGCCCCGAACATCAAATTACGGAAGTTCCCGTTTCAGCCTTTTCCTTTTTTCCGCATTCTTCCGCTAGGAACGCCTTGAAGGAAACGAGCGCCTCATTTTCTTCATCATTCCGCACGATGGCAGATGCCCGAACGGCGAAAGACGGGTCCGCAAAACGGACGATCGTCATATCGCTGCGAGACCGGATCCTCTCGTCTCGGCTCAATGCGGCAGTGAACAGATGCACGCATTCGGAAGGCAGGTCGAAGAAGAACCCCGCCTGAGAACGGGGATTGAAACGATAGAAACGGGGACGAAAGCCATGCTTATTGCAGAGCGCTTCGATGCATGCCCTGAGGGGATGGGCCAGCTCCATGCTGCACATGATGGGCACTCCGCGCAGATCGTCCGGGAGCAAAGTCTCCTTCCGAGCGAGAGGATGGGCCTTGCTGCACCACATCACAATCGGCTCCTCCAAAAGCGGGTATTCCGTGAAGCCCTCCGAGGTCGCCTTTCTCTCGTTCTCCCCATCCTCTACGGGATCATAGCGGAGGGAAACATCGACCGCCCCTTCCCGGAAAGCCTGACCGGGGGTTTTGCACTCCTCATTCCAGAGAACGAAGCGAAACGGCTCTTGATAGCGCTGATTGAAAAGGCGCATCAGCCGCTCCAGCTCGTTCATGGCACCCGAAAAAACAAACGGGTCCCATACGGTGATCCGATGCTCCTTGCGCACGTCTATGGACCTACACTCGTTCACCGTCCGATGCAGGCGATCGACGAGGTCAACGGCACTGTTGTAGAAATGAACGCCCGCGGGGGTCAAGCGGCTCTTGTCGCTTCGGTCAACGAGGGACACCCCCATCTCCGCCTCAAGCGCCGCCAAATGCTTGCTCAACGTAGACTGGGAGATGTTGCATTTTTTCGCTGCCGACTCGATAGTCTTGTCATCCGCCCAAACGATGAATTCTTCCAATAGCTCCGTTCTCATTATCCACCCCGCGCCTGACGAAAACCCACACGGCAAGCACGCCGCTTTCAAGCACGCAAGCTTAGCATGCATCGCCGTAAACTGTGTGACGGCTTAATGAATATAAGGTTTATTGAAGGGAACCGCCACCGCATATGCACATAGGCTGCTTTCGGTGCCCAACCTTAGAAGATTTCGGAAAGACGATACAGGTACTGCTCGAAGGTAATCGGCCGACCCTCCTTTTTACCCGTCGAACGGGTGATGCCCGTTCGACGATATTCGATACCATCGAGCCACGCTCGATGGTATCGGCAACGACGATAAACGATTCCAGAGCGCACTCGCCCTTTATTCATCTTGGCATTAACGGTATCTCGCTTAGATGCGTAGCTTTGGAGGACGACATGATCTCGAAGATAATCGACTCCCTCGGCGGCGTTGGAAATATACGGGAAGTATCCAATTGCATGACGCGCTTGCGCATCGTCGTGGGCAGCGAATCGCTCGTCGACGAGGATGCTCTGACAGCCCTGGATGACGTCCTCGGGTTGGTGCACGACCGTACCCGATGCTACGAAGTGGTGGTAGGACCCGGAAAGAGCCGGAAATACGCTGACCAATGCAGGAGTCTGGGTATTGGGGCCCCTTCTCGCAGCAGAGGCGTCTCCCATCCGCATGAAGACGCCATCTCGCACCCGAAGGGCGCAACCCCCAAAGAATCCCTCAGACGCGTCTTCAAAACGCTTGCGGATATTTTCGTGCCTTTGATCCCCGGCATCGTCGCAGCCGGCCTGTGCCAGGGCTTCGCGGGGCTCATCGCCCAGCTCGTGCCGAACTACCAGGACAGCGCAGTATGGTTGCTTTCCTACCAGATGCTCTCCTTGGTCGGCGCGGCGTTCATCCCATTCCTTTCCGCATGGGTGGGCTATCGCGCCGCCGAACGGTTCGGCGCCACGCCGATCCTAGGCGGCATCATCGGCATGATCACCACCCTGGGCAATATCAACGAGATCGCCGTCACGCTCGGCATGTACAACGAAGAAGCCCCGTTGGCGTCCTTGCTGTACGCCGGCAGAGGCGGTGTGTTGGCAGCTGTCGTCGGCGTGCTGTTCCTTGCTCAAGTTGAAAATAAGATCCGCAGCAAAATGCCCGACAGTTTAGACATCGTGGCCACGCCGCTGCTGTCCATTGCAATCAGCGCCGTGTTCTATGTCCTGATCGTCATGCCTTTGCTGGGACTCGTTTCGTCAGGTATCAGCACGGCGTTGTCGCTCATCTGCATGAGCGACAACGCCGCCGTGCGAATGGCGGCGGGTTTCCTCGGAGCAGCGCTGTTCCTTCCCTTAGTCGCCACGGGAATGCATCATGGATTGGTGGCGCTATACAGCATTCAGCTCGCCGAGTTGGGCTACGTCACGCTCTATCCGGCATTGGCGATGGCAGGAGCGGGGCAAGTGGGCGCGGCGGCAGCGCTTTGGATCAAGGCGAGGAGAACCGGCAACAAAGAGCTGTCGAAAGTGATCGCCGGCGCTCTTCCGGCAGGCGTCCTGGGCGTGGGCGAGCCCTTAGTGTACGGCGTCACCCTGCCCCTGGGGCGGCCGTTCATCACAGCGGGCATCGGCGCGGGCTTCGGCGGGGCATTCGTCATGCTGATGCAAGTTGCCGCCACCTCCTGGGGCCCCTCGGGCGTGCTGGCGACCTTCCTCATGACTGCCGGGCCAAACGGCTCCCTGTCGAACATGCTCTCCTACCTGGGCGGCTTGCTGATAAGCTGCGCAATGGGAGGCCTTATCACCTGGGTCTTCTGTCGATTGGATCCGCAGGAAGCAGAAAGGGGCGACGCCGAAGGAGGTCCGATGGACGTCGCCGCCCTCGCCCCAACGTCAGCACCCGGCAGGCACGCCTCCATCCGCCATGGCGCCCCATTGTTTCCCGACTCTGCGCCTGGCGCGTCATTCTCCTATCTGATCAGCAGCGAAACCGGCATCCATGCACGGCCTGCAGCGAAGCTGGTCAGCCTTTCCCGCCAATACGATTGCACCGTGCGAATCCGGACGGAAGAACGGGAGGCGGCGGTGGACTCCATCATCAGCATAATGTCCATCGGAGCTAAAAAGGGAACCCTCGTCTACGTCGAAGCCGATGGCCCCGATTCCCTTGCGGCGCTGCAGGAGATACGTCGATTCTTCGAAGCGGAACTTTAGGAGGAGCCATGCTGATCCTTTCCGGAAAAACGGGGAATGCGGGCTTCGCGCTCGGCCCGATCGAAATATGGAATCCTGCGCCCGATTTCGAAAAAAGGGAGGTTGCCGACCCTCAAGGCGAACGAGCAAGGCTCTATGCTGCGATATCGTCCGCGACAGAGCGCATGAAGGCATCGGCGAAAGGCGCCGATGACGAGGCTGCACGTATTCTCGAAGCGCAAGCGATGATGTTGGAAGACCCTTCGCTGCAAAGCGCCATTCGCTCGATCATCGAAAGCGAGTCCGTCAACGCCGAATTCGCCTGCATCGAAGCAGGACGCATGAAAGCCAGGGAGCTGGAGGCGTCGGACAGCCCTTACCTTCGCGCACGCGCGGCCGACATCCGGGACGCCACGCGCAAGCTCGCCTTCGCACTCGCAGGAGGCGGCGAACGCGCTTTCCCGAAAAAGCCGTCGATCATCTTCGCCGACGAAATCTCGCCGCAAGATGTTTCGAGCGCGCCCGAAGGCATAGCGCTGGCGTTCGTGACGGAAACGGGTTCCCCGATGTCCCATGCCGCCATCTTATGCGGCAACCGCGGCATCCCGTTCGTGTACGGCATCAAGCGCCCCGATTTCGACTTCCGAGGCGTCGAGTGCGCGGTCGACGCCGAGCGTGGCGAATTCATCATCGAACCTGATCAGATGGAGCGTGCAAGGATCATCGAACATGCCGAGGCTTTGAAACGACAGGATGCCGAAGCCCCTGTCGCGGATCTCCCGATCAGGATCTGCGCGAACATCGGCTCGCCGCAAGACGCTTCGGCGGCCCTGGATGCAGGAGCAGACGGCGTGGGCCTGTACCGCACCGAGTTCCTCTACATGAACCGCGACGAAGCCCCCGACGAGGACGAGCAGTTCGAGGCGTACCGGTCCGTCTTGGAAGCAATGGGCGATCGCGAGGTAATCGTCCGAACCATGGACATCGGTGCAGACAAGCCTGCCGCTTGCCTGCATATGTCCCAAGAGCCCAACCCCGCGCTAGGGCATCGTGCCTTGCGAATCTGCTTGGATGATCCGGATTTGTTCCGAGTGCAGCTTCGAGCCCTGCTGAGAGCGTCCCGGTTCGGCAATCTTGCCATCATGTTGCCCATGGTCGCGTCCGTCCAGGAAATCGACGATGCTGCCGAACAGCTCCGCATTGCCCAAAGCGAGCTGCACGAGCGCGGCATCGAATGCGAGCTGCCCCCGCTCGGCATCATGGTGGAGACCCCCGCAGCGGCGGTGCTCAGCGACCAGATGGCAAAGAAAGCCGATTTCTTCAGCATAGGAACGAACGACCTTGCCCAATACACGCTTGCCGTCGACCGACAGGGTGAGAACCTCGAGCGTTACTTCAAGGCAGACCATGAATCGATCATGCGCCTTATCGACCTGACGGTCCGCAATGCCCATGCCGCAGGGATCCCCGTCGGCGTTTGCGGCGAGCTCGGAGGCAACCCCGCCGTGCTGCCGAAATTGATGGAACTCGGCGTAGACGAGCTTTCCATGGCGCCCGCTAAAATAGGCCGCGCGAAAAAACTGATCGCATCCATCGCGGAAAAGCAGGGCGGGCAAGGCAAGGCAAACGAGCCCGGCAGCGAAAAGCGGAACGGAGGAACGGCGGTCGATCAAGAGGGCGAACGCCCTTGCGGTGTCGATGGCAGCAGGCTGCATGGCGCCATCCTCTCCCCCGTCGATGGCGAGGTGATCCCTATGGAGGAAATCCCCGATCCCGCATTCTCCCGAGGAACGTTGGGGAAATGCATCGGGGTCCTGCCCTCCAGCGGCATCATCCATGCCCCTTGCAAGGGCGCTGTGACGATGGTCGCCTCCACGCTACACGCTTTCAGCATCCGAGCGAATACCGGCGACGAGGTCCTTGTGCATGTCGGCATCGACACCGTGTCGCTTGGCGGAGAGGGGTTCGACTGCCTGGTGAAACCAGGTGATAGGGTCGAGGCGGATCAGCCGGTCATGCATGTGGACCTCGACATGATCCGCTCTGCCGGATTGTCGACGATCGTCGTGGTGGCGCTGCTGGAATAGATTGTCCTCGTCGCGCCCGAGCCCCTCTTGCATCATGATCTAGTATTCTTGATATAGTCCTATCGAGAAGAAACCACGCACTCGGATGCAAGGAGCGAATCATGAAGCTTTTGGTCATAGGAGACGAGAACCGCGTCCGCAAATACGCACCGAGCCTGCCCATCGTCAACCAGGTAGAAGTCGTTTGCGTTCAAAGGGGCACGGCGAATGACGAGATCCTTCGGAAGGCCGCAGACGCCGACTTCATCCTCGCCGACGCCATAAGCCCGATCGACGAAGACCTTATCGCGTCGATGCCGAACTTGAAGCTGATACATTCCGAAGGGGTCGCCTACAACGCCATCGACCTGAACGCAGCACGAG
The DNA here is from genome assembly GCA_036306585.1 of Eggerthellaceae bacterium. Lineage (GTDB taxonomy): Bacteria > Actinomycetota > Coriobacteriia > Coriobacteriales > Eggerthellaceae > Aphodovivens. Next base: position 296,620 of record JAXJZF010000006.1, on the reverse strand, counting down.
CGTATGGAGTCACCGTATGCAATTGCGCTGGCGCGAACGCGGGCGCCGTGGCGGAGCAGACGATTCTTCTCATGCTTGCATGCTTGCGGCACGCACTCGATGGAGATGCCGCCGTACGCGCGGGCAGGCAGATCGAGATGAAAGAATCGCTTATGCGGGGAGGCCTGCGAGAACTCGGGGATTGCACGGTGGGATTCATCGGCTTCGGCGCGATCGCGCAGGCAACGGCCCGGCGCCTCGCCAATTGGGGATGCAAGATGCTCTACAACAAACGCCATCCCCTAACCGAGCAAGAGGCGCGCTCGTTTGGGGCGACTTTCGCATCGAAAAGCGACATCGTCCGCACCTGCGACATCGTGAGCCTCCATACGCCCGTCACGCCCGAGACGACGGGCATGGTGGATCAAAGCTTCCTTTCGGCGATGAAACCGGGCTCCATCCTCGTCAACACAGGGCGCGGAGAGCTTATCGACCAAGACGCGCTTGCACGCGCGCTGGAGAATGGGGCGATCGCGGCGGCGGGGCTCGACGTGCTCGCCCCCGAGCCCGTCACGCCCGACAACCCGCTCCTCAACCTCTCCCCGGCGGCGAAGGGGGCGCTCATCCTATCGCCGCATATCGGCGGCGTCACCGAGGGCACGTTCTACCGCGCGCATAGGACCGCATGGGAGAACATCGCCCGCGTCGCTTCGGGCGAGCAGCCGGTGAATATCGTGGGCTGATCGGCTCCGTTTAAGCGATCAGACCCGTTCGATAGGCTTCCAGAAGACGCTCCAGATCGTTCACGCGTTGCTTCAATCGCGCACCGGTGTCGGTATCCGCCACCATCGTGCGCCGCTCGACCCGCTCGACCACGCGACGCGACGAGCGAATGTCGAGCTCCTTCTCCACCGCCGCTTGCGTCGATTCAAGCGGTTCGTTCGCCGCAAGAACGAAGCCGTAGGAATTCGAGAGCAGCGTATACCCTGCGATGCCGGTCGTGGGTTGGTACGCACGCGAGAAACCGCCGTCGATGGTGAGAACACGGCCTCCGCACTTCACGGGGTCCTCGCCATCCTTCGCCTTCACGGGAACATGCCCGCAGATGATGCGCGAGGTTTCCGGATCCATGCCGAAGTCCTTGAAGATGACCGCCATCGCCTCCGGATCGTTCTGGCGCGCATAAAAGGGGTTCTTCACTTCCTTGCGCGCGGCTTTGTCGGCAACGAAGTAGATCTCGAACGTGGCCATCTTGCTCTTGGCGAACAGCGGCGACGCCGGGCTCAGCCATAGCCACCACATCAGATCGCGGCCGCGCTTACGCTCCAACGCGTCTTTGCTGTAGAACGCCGCACGCACATGCTGTTCAAGGGCGTCATAGAGGGCTTTGCCCGCATAAGCCTTGCCGAAGAGATTAGCTTCCATCAGCGTGCCGTCCTCGTTCAACGGCACGCTCGCGTGGAACAGCAGGCTGCCATTGGAGATCTTGTACAGGCTGCCCGCCTTCAAGAACAAGCGCATATGGCGCTGCAGCTTCTCGCAACCGATGAATGCCTGCTCAAGGCGCTGCATCACCGCTTCCTCCTCGGGCGTTAGCCGATAGGGGTCAGCAGGGTCCACCGTGGGCAGCACCGTGTCGGCCAACGCGTATTCCACGCCATCGACCACGACCGTCTTCTTGTCGAAATCGATTTTGTCCAAAAGCTTTCGATCCTGCAGGCAGAACTCCGGATACTCATCGATGAGCTGGCCTTCCACTTTGAACTGGATGATGGCCATGGCCTTTTGGATCTTCACGTTCATCTGGTAAGCACGCTCGTCCAGATCGGGGTTGCCCTTCAACCCGAATGCGACGCATGGGTCGTCGCGGTAAGCATCCATGGCGAACGACGCCAAGGGCAGGATGTTGATGCCGTAGGCGTCTTCCAGAATGGAAAGGTTCCCGTAGCGCGCGCAGTTGCGCACCACATGCGCGATGCAGCCGCGCTGTCCCAACGATGCGCCCATCCAGACGATATCGTGGTTGCCCCACTGAATGTCCAGGCAATGGCGTTTCTCCAAGGCGTCCATTATGGCATCGGGAGCCGGGCCGCGATCGTAGATGTCGCCGAGAATATGCAGATGATCCAACGCATAGCGCTGGATCAGCAGGCATAGCGACTCGATGAATGCCGGCCCCCGCCCAATGCGCACGACGGAATCGATGATGGCGCGATGGTAGCTTTCCCTATCCACCGCGGAGTTGTTCTCCGCCATGAGCTCTTCGATGGCATAGGCGAACTCGCGCGGGAACGCCTTGCGCACTTTAGAGCGCGAATACTTACCCGATGCCTTCTTCGCCACAGCGATGAGGCGCTCCACCGTCACCGTCATCCACGTCTCTTTGTCGTCGAGCGTGGGAAGGATCAGCTTCAGCTTCTCATGAGGATAGTAGATAAGGGTTGCCAGTTGGCGCTTCTGGGCTTCGACCAGATCATCGCCGAACACATCGTCGATCTTCATGCGGATGGAACCCGACCCGCTGCGCAATAGATGGGAAAACGCCTCGTATTCGCCATGGATGTCGGAGGCGAACAATTCGGTGCCTTTCGGTAGGTTGAGAATGGCGCTCAAGTTGATGAGCTCCGCCGAAGCGTCTGCGACGGTTGGAAACGATTCGGAGAGCAGTGTCAGGTAGCGCAGTTCTTCAGCGTCCACGGATACCTCCTGGGAGACGAGCGGTCATTCGATGCGTATCTTACCCGCCCGCGGCCGATGAAGCCGCCCGCGAAGGAGCTTCAATCCGTGAAGACGCGCACAAGAAACGAGGACGGCTCCTCGGCAGGCGTTGCCGCCGCCGACCGCCACACCCGAAAACCGCAAGCGAAGCATTGCGACGCGTACAATAGGGGCGCCACTAGTTCCAAGGAGATCCCATGGCCACCAACGACACCAAAATCCGGCAATCGCAACCCGGCCGAAAGGCGACCGGCAAGGCCCAGATGCACCGCACGCGCAGCGAGCATCTGGCAGCGATCGTCTACGGCGCGGCAGTGGGGGACGCGCTGGGAGTGCCGTTCGAGTTCCGCGACCGCGACACGTTCACCTGCGACGGCATGGCGGAAGGCGGTGCGCACCGCATGCCCGCGGGCACGTTCTCCGACGACACCTCCCTGCTCATAGCCACCTGCGACAGCCTGCGCGCAAACCACGGGAAGATCAACATCGAAGACATGCGCCGACGGTTCCGCTCATGGCTCTACGAGGGAAAATACACCGTGGACGGCGCAGCGTTCGACGTGGGCAACGCCACAGCGGTTGCGTTGGACGCAGGATGCGGCTGCACGCACGAGCGTTCGAACGGCAACGGATCGCTCATGCGCATAGCGCCGCTTGCGCTCACCGATGCCGACGACGACCAGATCCGCGCGGTGTCGGCTATCACGCATGCGCACAAGTTATCCACCGAGTCGTGCGTGGCGTTCGTGGGCATCCTGCGCCAACTGCTGGGGGGCGCGTCCCTCCCTCGCGCCATCGAGGAGAACGTTCCCGATGACGAACGATTCTCGTTCATGCTCGACATAGCGAAGACGCCTCGCAGCGATGTGAGGTCGAGCGGGTTCGTGCTGGATACGTTGAAGGCATCGCTGTGGTGCGCATTGCACACCGGGAACTACCGCGACTGCGTGCTAGCCGCAGTGAACCTTGGCCACGACTCCGATACCACCGCCTGCGTCGCCGGAGCATTGGCCGGCGCGCTATACGGCAGCCGATGCATCCCCGCGGAATGGATGGCCGCTTTGCGCGGCAAAGACGTCATAGACGGATGCCTATTCGGTTAGCGAGACCCGACGTCCCGATTGGAGATGATCATGACCCTTGAAATATGGCAGGGGCTGCTGATTCCCTTCGCCGGCACGACTTTAGGTGCCGCATGCGTGTTCTTCCTGCGCGGGAGCCTAAGCGAATTCGCGCAGAAAGCCCTTTCGGGCTTTGCAGCCGGCGTCATGGTGGCAGCTTCGGTTTGGAGCTTGCTCATCCCCGCAATGGAGCAAGCGGAAAGCATGGGGAAATGGTCGTTTCTCCCCGCCGCAATAGGCTTCTGGCTTGGAGTCCTTTTTCTCCTGGCACTAGACCGAGTGGTGCCCCATCTGCATCGCGGCAGTTCGGAAGCCGAGGGAATCAAAAGCAATCTGAGGAAAACGACGATGCTCGCCCTAGCGGTTGCGCTGCATAACCTGCCGGAAGGCATGGCGATCGGAGCGGTTTTCGCTGGATGGCTTTACGGAGATGGAAGCATAGCGCTTGCAGGCGCAATGGCGCTCTCTGTCGGAATGGCGATTCAGAATTTCCCCGAAGGCGCCATCATCTCCCTTCCCCTGAGAGCCGAAGGACTCCCAAGATCCCGCTCGTTCCTATACGGGGTGCTATCCGGCGCCGTGGAGCCGCTGGGGGCGGTTGTCACCCTTCTTCTCGCCGGCCTTGTGATCCCCATTCTGCCCTATGCTTTGGGCTTTGCCGCAGGAGCCATGATCTACGTGGTGGTAGAAGAGCTTCTGCCCGAAACCTCTACGGGAAGGCATTCGAATGCGGGGACTGTTTTTTTCGCCGTCGGTTTCAGCTTGATGATGGTGCTGGACGTGGCGTTAGGATCATAGCAAACGCGAAACGGGAAAGATGCGACGACGGCTCCCCACTCGACTGAGTCCCATAGAGGCAGCTCGCTTGCGGCAATTGCCAGAGAAAACCACCGCTTGGCAGCGAATAACTTCTTTTTTCTTCACGCATGTTCCCCATCAGGAGGTATATGCTTGCATTAAGCGGATTCTCGTTGGGCCGACAGGAGGGCGCGCATGAACGGCATCAGCAAACGGACCGAGACCGTCGTACTTGCAGCAAGCTATATTGTTCTTGTTGCCGCAAACATCCTAGGCGAAGTCTTGAAGTTCGGCGGCGTAACAGCTGCAGATGTTTCGAACGAGGTGTTCGCCTGGTTCGCACCGGCAGGATACGTCTTCTCGATTTGGTCGGTGATATACATCGGACTTGCAATATGGGTTGTCCGCCTCATAAAAGACGAGACGGACGATGCGAGCTTCGCCGGGTTGCCGATCGGCTTCGAAACAATGCTCTTCGCAGCAACCTGCGTATTGAATATCGCATGGCTCGCCTTCTGGCATCTCAGGGTTTTTCCTGTGACCATCCCCGTCATCGTGCTGCTGCTCGCAGCAGTGGTGCTTCTCTATCTAAAAACGAGGCAAAGATCCGAAGCGTGGCTTGACCGGGTGCCGATCGCCCTCTACGCCTCATGGGTCGCCGTGGCGACCATTGCGAACATCGCCCACGTCGTCACCCGGAACACGGTTACGGACGCCGGCATCATTCCGGCTCTCAGCACGATCCTCTTGCTTTTACTGCTGGCGGGTTTGGCATTTCTCGTCCGCAAAGCGCTCGGCGAATACATTTTCGGGATCGTCGTCGCTTGGGCGGGGATCGGCATCGGCGTGCGCCTCGTCGACGTGTCCCCCGCAATCGGCGTTTTGGCAATACTGATATCAACGATCGGCATTGCTGCGGTTCTAACGCCTTGGAACAGCCTGCTTTCCACACAAAAGAGCGAAAGCCGACGTTCAAGCCGGCGAAATCCCGAAAGAGAGCAATCCCCTAGAAGGCGCCCCCGATAACGACGGAAAAATCGATGCAGGATGACCCCGTCAAAAAAGAAATAATTCCTCGCAAGGCTCTTAATAGCGGCAGCGGCGGCGCTCGTTGCGATTGGGGCAGCATTTCTGATTTGGGTAAACGATGGCCATCACGCAACGCTGTCTTGCGATGGCACTCGACCCCTCGTCCTATGTCCGCTGTCCACATGCCCGAACAGGCGAAACCTATGCGCGAACGAACATGCCAGCTGCCATAGCGGCAACGCATACAGAAACAATGCGGCACCTAGACTTTCGAGGGGAGCCCCTATCGTCATCAAAGGAACGGTGCATGCGATGGACCAGGGCACCAAAGCGGAAACGACAACCGCCGTGTTCTCCAAATCGAGCGCCTGTCGATGGCCGTCCCTCTCCAAGCCGTCGGAAAGCTGATGAGTGAGCATGATGGCAAGCGTTTGGTTACAGCACACCATCGCCGCCCCCACCGAGGCAAGCAACGTCGCCGCAAATGGGGTGGTTCGACGCGCAACCTCGCCCACCCCGTTCCGGAGACGGTCCAAAAGCCCCGTCGCCCGGAACATGCCGGCATAGGAAGAAGATACGCACACGATAGCGGACACGGACAGCATGGAGGCGATTCCCCCACCCGAAAGCAGTGCGCCGACTTCCGAATCATGGGCTTGATACCCCACCACCGCGATTTGCACGACATCCCAAGCGGAATCATGCTGAAAAACGATGCATAGAGCCGCCGCCGCGGCGATTCCCGCGGCAAGAGCGATCGCCACCCTCGCCCGGCAAGCGCACAAGACGAGGACAATCGCGATAGGCAGAAGGGCGATCGGCTGGATCGCGATCTCGCGGCTGAACAACGACATCAGATCGGGCGAAGCGAATGCGCTGGGCGTCAACAAGCCGATGACAAGGTAGACAACGCAGCATAGGGCAAACGGCACGGCGGCGGTTTTGACCATGCCGGCGATATTGCCCGGCACCGTCGTTCCCGTCAGCTCCGAAACAAGCAGCGCGCTCGTCGAGACAGGAGAGCATCGATCCCCGAAATACGCACCCGACACGATGGCCCCGCCCAGAAAGGCAAGCGGAACCCCCGCCGCCTGACCGATGGTCATGCACACAACCCCCATGACGGCGGAGGTGCCGAACGCCGTGCCCGTGATCATGGAGACCAGGCAATTCAGGACAAACGCCATCACGAGAAAAGTCTCGGGTGTGATCGCCTCCGAGGCATAGCAGATAACCGAAGGAACCGTTCCGGAAGCACGCCATAGTGCGCACATCATCCCGATCAGCGCGAAATTGAGCAAGACGTTGCGGGCAGACCATACACCACATCCCGCCATGCACAGAACCTCTCGTACCGAAAAGCCCTTCCACAGCCCATAGGCGGCAACCAGAACGAACCCGACCGCCAAAGCAAGCAAGATGGGCAGGCCCGTCGCGACGCAGGCAAGCAGGGCAATGCAGAATGCAACGATGACTAACAGTTCCACCAACAATCCTCTCCTTCACGACGGATGAAAGAATAGGCATTTGCCAGCCGTATTTGAAACTGTTATATATGGTATGTTCCACAGATAAAAACTGTGAGGAAGCACAATGAATTTCTCAAGCATGGAATACTTCGCCGCGCTCGCCCGAGAACGCAGCTTCACCAAGGCGGCGCGAAGGCTCCACATCACGCAGCAATCCCTCAGCTCGCACATAGCCTCCTTGGAAAAGGAGCTGGGTTGCCAGCTAGTGGTCAGGAAAACGCCCTTGGAGCTCACCTTCGCCGGAGAAGCCTTTCTTCGCCATGCGCAGACGCTTTTAAAGGACCTCGATGCCCTGCAGCGCGAATTCTGCGATATCTCGGACAATCAACGGGGCGTGCTGCGCATCGGAGTCGCATCCACTCGAGGACGAGTGGTGATGCCCATCATCGTGCGCAGCTTCCAAAATGACTATCCCAACATTCGCGTGGAGCTTGTCGAAGCCACCAACGACGAGCTCCAGCAAAACCTGATCGACGGGAAAACCGATCTCGCCATCGCGCGGTTCCCCAAATCCATCGCGGGCGTTTCCCTCCATAGCTTCTACGAAGAAGAAGTTATCCTCCTCGTCCCGCGAAACCTAATGGATCCATCCTCCGGCAACCCGGACGCGCCGTCACCGCAAACAATCGAAGAGCAGGGGCTGAAGGCGCTTGAAGGAATGCCGTTCGTTTTAGGCAACTCAGAGGATATCGCCGGGAGCATAGGCAGAAGCCTTCTGCGAGAAGCGGGCATCAAGCCAAAGATCGTCGCCCTTTCCGAAAATGCAGGAACCATCTTGTCGCTATGCGCCCTCGGAACGGGAGCATGCTTTTGCCCGCGAAACCTCGCAGAAGCAACATTGACAGACGATCAACTCGCTCGACTTCAAGCATTCGATTTGCCGCACGGAGCTCGTTATCGCATCCAATTCGGCTGCAAGGAGGGATCCTATCAGTGGCATGCGCTTGACGAGTTCATGCGCATCGCCAAACTGGCCTACCCAAGCTCGCTGCCTGAAGGAAGGATCCGAAGCATCCGCCCCATCGGCTCCCGTTCGGCGTCCGATGGCAAGGCGCCCATCGGCAGCTAGTCCCCCTCCGCATGCGCGGTAACCGTCTCCCGCCGCGCGAACGCCCGATCAACCAACGTTGCCAGAAGGGGCATGAGGAACACGGTGATTGCACCAGCCGCCACCAATGTGCCCGCCGTGGCAGACGTCATCGCCTGAGCGTCGACAGCCAACGTGGTCACGGCGACGATGATGGGAAGCGCCGTGGTGCAGTACAGCGACACCGTGATGCGCTGATGCACATCCAGTCGCTCGTCATTGGACAGCGAGCGATTGCGAACCCCTTGCGCGACGAAGATGGGGAGCGCTCTGACGAGCAGGAGCATGGCAATGAACGACACCAGCAAGGCAGGCTGGTCGAACACGGCAAAGATGTTGATCTTAGCGCCGCTCGCCACGAAAAACAGGGGGATGAAAAAGCCGAACGCCATGCCTTCAAGCTTGCGCTCGAGCTCATGGTCGCCTTTTGGAACGAGATAGCGTAGCACAAAGCCCGCCGCGAACGCCCCCAGCACGATATCGAGTTTGAACACCGCAGATAGCGACACCAACCCCACCAATAGGGCAACGACAGCGCGAACCAGGGTCTGCGAATTCGTATGGCGTGTTTTCCCAACGAAGGCGAACAAACGGCTGCCTGCCCGATGCATCTTCGCGGGAACGACAGCGGCAATCACGGCAATCAGCACGAATGCGGCAAGCACCCCCATCGTCTGCCAGGTGCTTCTTGCCGAAAGCAACATGGCCATAGCGATGATCGGGCACAGCTCGCCCCACGTTCCGTACGCCAAAACGGCATCGCCCACCGGCGTGCCGGAGAGCCCACGCTCTTTCAAGATCGGCAGCAGCGTTCCCAAGGCGGTGGTGGTAAGCGCTATCGCCATGGACAGCCCGTCGATATGGCTAATGGAGAAGTCGGGCGAGAGGCGCACGACGGCGAACGCCAGCGCAATAGACACGCCCCATGCCGCCAACCCCCGCCTGCCATGATGCCCTGAAAGGCTCGACGGGTTGATTTCGTACCCGGCGAGCAGGAACAAAAACGCCAGCCCCAGCTCGGAGAGCAACTGCACGGGCTCGGTAAGATGGATGACCCCCGCCAAATGAGGACCCAGCACCATGCCGCCCATCAACAGGAAAACCGTCTCCGGCACCAGCTTGCCAGGCATAAGGCGCGCGGCAATCGGACAGACGAGCGCTACGCCCGCAATCGCAAATAGGGATATGAAGTCTTCTGCCATTTCCACCCCTCCAAACAGCGCCCACCGTTAACAATAGCGTCATGGATCCGCCTTTTAAAGCGATATTTCCTCTGGGGCGGCCGAACGCTGCAGAGAGCCGCACCTCCAAAAACCTTCGCTTCATGGGGCATCCCGCTTGCCGTACCCGAAAAGGCAAGGGCAATGCGCCCTTTTTATCCCGTCCGCCAACCGGCGCGCTATACTTGCTGCCAGGGACCATAATTGTTCATTAAGCGCGCTCACCCCGCACGATGCGACCAAGGTCGCAATGGACAGTTCCAACTTCTTGGAGGGAGAGGAGTCGACATGTGCACAGGCATAAGATTCGTCGATGCGGAAGGATGCATGTTCTTCGGAAGAAACCTCGACTGGACCCAAAGCTATGGGGAGCGTGTTGTCGCAACGCCCGCATCCGCCAAAGTCCCCGCCGCATTCACACGCCCGGATGACCCCGCCTCCGCCCATGATGTCATCGGCATGGGCATCGTAGTGGAGGGGATCCCCCTTTATTTCGACTGCGGCAACGATGCAGGCCTCGCCGTCGCGGGACTCAATTTCCCGCAAAGCGCCCACTATGCCGAGGCAAGCGTGGAAGGACGCATCAATATCGCCGCATACGAATTCCCATTTTGGGTGGCTCGAAATTTCTCCAACGTCGACGAAGTCCGCCAGGCGCTCGGCAAAGCGGCAATCGTCGCGAAGCCCGTCAACGAGCAGCTGCCCGTCGCCAACCTCCACTGGTTTATCGGGGACGCCAAGGAAAGCATCGTGGTCGAATGCATGGAGTCGGGATTGAAAGTTTGGAACGACGACGCGGATGTCCTGACCAACGAGCCTGATTTCGCTTGGCAGAGAACGAACCTGCGCAATTATCTCACCTTGAGCGACAAGGAGCCGAAGCAGGCCTCATGGGGTCGAGCAAGCCTGGCCCCCTTCGGATCGGGCATGGGGATGCAGGGGATTCCCGGCGATTACAGCGGACCCGCCCGTTTCGTCAAAGCGGCGTTCGTGAACAGCCACTACCCCATCCAATCCGGCGAAACGGCGAACGTAGTGCGCCTCTACCGAACGCTCGGCTCCGTAGCCGTTCCCGACGGTTGCGCCAAGATGGCGGACGGCTCCTATGAGAAGACCCTCTACACCAGCTGTTTCTCCCCTAATACCATGACCTATTACCACGCGACGTACGGCGACCCGACCATCCGGGCATACCCGCTTTCCTCCATAGATCCTTCCTCTTCAAGCCCTGTTTTCGTGACGCCTGCAGCTTAAGGGCAGGCTCATCGCGATTCCATTCGATTAAGGACGAACCATGACCGCGCAAGCTTCAAAGCCAGCAGAAAAAAAGACGGGAAGCGCTCCTGCCGGGAAAGAGAAGTTTCTCGTCGTCCCCATCATCATTCTCATCCTCGCGCAAATGGGGGCAACCGGGGACAGCGGCGCCCTGTCGCTATCCGCCTCCGCCCTCACGAAAGACCTCGGAGCCACCACCTCTGAAATCCAGTTGGCGAACATGATCTACCCGCTTGTAGGCGGAGCGTTCATGATAGCCGGAGGACTGGCCGGCACGATCATCGGTTGGAAGAAAACGTTTCGCATCGGCATCCTGCTATGCGCCGTAGGGGAGGCGGTTCTGGCGGTCTCCCCCAACATGACCGTCTTCATCTGGGTAGGCCGTGTGCTAGTCGGGTTCGGCGCAAGCTTCATGATCCCATCGGTCCTCGGTCTCATCCCCCTGCTCTATCGGGGGTCCAATAGAATGGTCGCGTTCGGCTGCATTGGAGCGGCATCGGGCTTGTCGGCTCTGTTGCCGCTCGCCCTCGGCGTCATCCTGGAAGCAGCAGGCATGCATGTGACGTTCATGGTGCTTTGCGCGTATTTCCTGGCGGTGTTCCTCGCTTCCTTCCTATTGCCCGCCATCCGGCAAACCGATGAGAAGCTGCACTTCGATGGAATCGGCGTCGCGCTTGCAGCTTCCGGTCTATTCCTCTTCCTCATCGGCATTTCAAGCATATCTTCCTGGGGGCTTATCGAGCCGCTCGAAGGTTGCCCGTTCAAATTGTTCGGAATCTCCCCTGCGCTTCCCGTCGCATTGGCGGGGCTCATCGTCCTCGTTGCGCTTGCCCCCATCGAAAAGCGCATTGAGCAGAAAAACGGCGTAGCTTTGCTGCCCCAGTCGTTTCTGAAGACGCCGCAGGTGCTCGCAGGCTTGGTGGCAAACGCCCTTATGTTCTTCTTCATGGGCGCCCAATCCATTCTTATGGCACCGTATCTTCAGCTTGTGTCCAATTGGTCCCCGATCGAAGTCGGAACGATCTCCATCGTGACCGGGGTACCCACTTTTGCGCTAGCGCTGGGAATTCCGAAGCTTGCCCCGAAAGCCAATCCTCGACACGTCATCCAATTCGGATACATCGCCATGGCGACAGCGTTGGTCATCATGGCCGCTTCCGTAACCCAGGAAGGGTCCAACGCCGTCCTCGTCTATTGCGGCGCATTCATGGCAGGCGTCGGCGCCGGCGCGGTTTCCGCGCATGCAAGCAACGTGGTGGCGCTCGCCCTTCCCGAGCGGGAGGCATCCCAATCTGGCGGAATCCAAAGCACCATGCGCAATGTCGGTCAAGCGCTCGGCGTCGCATTGCTCGGGGCAATCCTCCTGCTCGGCATCACCAACGGCGTCCGCACCGGCGCGGCGGCAGATGCATCGATCTCATCTCAAGTCGACAGCCAGATCTCGACGCTTAGCATCGACCTTGGAAGCAACCAGGTTTTCGAAGACCAGATCGCAGGAATTCAAATGAGCAGCAACGAGCGTGACGCGCTTGTGTCGATCGAGGAGAAGTCGCGGTACGATTCCGTACGCCTCGCCTATGCGGTAGGCGCCGTGGTCGTCCTTCTGGGACTTGCCACCACGCCCGCGATCAAGACGCTGTCTCATGAGAAGAACTAGGCATTGCACCTCGCGACCAAAGGAGCCGCATTGAGCATCGTTTCCGAATTCAAGGATTTCGTGAACAGGGGAAACGTCATCGACATGGCAGTGGGCGTCATCATTGGCGGCGCATTCACGACTGTCGTCTCCTCGTTCACCGGCAATATCGTCAACCCGCTTATCAATTGCATCACCGGAACTACCAACGGCGTGCCCAATCTCACCGTGAGCGTGCCGGGCACGTCCATCGTTTTCGATTTCGGGGCATTTCTCTCATCTATCGTGAATCTCCTTATCGTGGCATTAACCCTGTTCTTTGCGTTGAAGCTATTGGATAAAGCCAAGAAGACAGCGCTTCATGCGGCGAGAAAGACCGCTGGGGGCTCCGGTGAATGCGGCGCGCAGCAAAACGACGCGCCCAAGCCGCAGATTTGCCCCTTCTGCCTCGAAGAGGTGAAACCCGGGGCCTCGCGCTGCCCTCATTGCACCGCGGAGTTGACAGCCCCTCCCGAATCGCGGAGATAGAACAGAGGCAGGTGGACCTATCGACGAGCATGCGCTATTCTTCTTCCATGCTCCGAATCGAAGAGAGGGGGCTCCATGCTCAACGATACCTCTACGCGAAGATTCACCGACATGGATGCCGATGCGCTCAAAGCATCCCTATCTGCGTTTGAAGGAACCTGCGTGGTGGCAACGGTCAACCCCGATGGCACTCCGAATGCCGCGATCTTCGTTCCCTCGATGCCCGATGAAGACCATCTCATTCTCATCCTGGCAGACAATCATACCCGCGCCAATATCGAAAGAACCGGCATCGCGTGCGCAGTGTACAGTGTCTCCCGTCCTCAGGCCACAGAGAAGAAAGACCGCATAGCAGGAGCCCGGCTCTCGTTGTCCCTAGTGCGAAACAGCGGCGAAACGGCGAAGGAGCACGAACGCGTTGCGGCATCGTTCCCTCAGATGAACCCCGCCGTCATGATCTTTAGGATCGAAAGGATAGACCCCGTCGGCTGACAACACGGCCCCTCGCCCGCAAGAAGATTCGGAGCCCCAGCCTAAAGCGAAGCTGGTGCACTGCCTGTCGAAACGATGCTGCGCAGATCGTATAATGTGATCATTTTCGTCGGCAGAAAGGGGACTTCATGGCGTTCGACGTTTCCAAGATCGGCATCCCGCTTGGGTTCGGGTGCATGCGCTTTGAAGGGCGCGAAAGCGACACAATCGATATCGCCCAGGTCAGCCGCATGATCGACTGCTACATGGAAGCGGGCGGCAACTATTTCGACACCGCTTGGGCCTACCCGAACAGCGAAAAGGCCTTGCATGCCGCATTAGTCGAACGTCATCCGCGCGACTCGTACATCATCGCTTCCAAGTGCGTGCCGTGGAGCAGCTGCGCTTGCGCAGAGGACCTTGAGCGCCAGCTGCAGGAGACGCTTTCCGTCTTAGGGGTGGACTACCTGGACGTGTACCTGATGCACAACCTTGGCGGGCAGCGCACCGCCGCGTTCGAGAGATTCCATTGCTGGGAATCCGTTAAAAGCGTGAAGGAACGCGGGCTGGCAAAGCATATCGGCTTTTCCGCCCACTGCACGCCGGAGGAATTGGAGAGCTTCATCGCCGCCTATCCGGAAGCCGAGATCATCCAGCTGCAGGCAAACTACAACGATTGGGAAAGCCCCGATTTCCGCGAACGCGAATGCGTCGAAATCGCCCGCAAAGCAGGCATCCCCGTCATCGCCATGGAGCCGGTAAAGGGCGGGATCCTCGCCGACCCGCCGCAATCGGTGAAGGCGATCCTCGACGAAGCGTTGCCTAACGACTCCTACGCAACAGCGGCGCTGCGCTTCACCGCCAGCCAGCCGGGCATTATCGTGACGCTTTCCGGCATGAGCACGCTCGAGCAAGTGGAAGACAATTGCCATGCGTTCGCCCACTTCAAACCATTGAACGAAGTAGAGCTTGAAGCCATCGATCGCGCACGCGCGGTGCTAGCGGAAGGCGGCACCGTGCAGTGCACCAGCTGCGACTACTGCGCGAAGGTATGCCCGAAGAATGTCGGCATCTCGCAGTCGCTTGCAGTGCTGAATCACTACATCAACTACGGCGATGCCGCATCCGCCGGCTATCAGATGGGTTTCGTCGTTCGCTTCAACGCGGGCAAGAGCCTTATCACGGAGTGCATCCAGTGCGGCGCATGCGAGGCGGCATGCCCGCAAAACCTGCCAATCCTGGAATACTTCGACCGCATCAACAAGGAAATTTTCTCTGTGCCGCCCGAGCAACCCTCCCTCATGCGTGGCAGCACCGTCGGAAAACGATAGCAGCGGCATCATTCGCCTTATCGAAAAGACGAGCCCCATCCGCCCGATGCGAATGGGGCTCGCTGCATTCACGCATTCATGCCTATGCCTCAGAGCCGCTGCGGCCGTCGGGGCATATGACCACTTTGCCTTCGGAGCGCGGATCGTCGCGGATGACACCGCCTACCGCAGGTGCAATGATCGTGCCCGATGCAGGATTTTTCACGCTGTCGATGGGAGTGGTGACCGTCGCCTCCACCTGAGACTTCTCGAACGCCAAGTCGCAATCGACCATCTCGCAGTCGATGAGTATGAGATTGGTGGCGTAGCACAGCGGCTGCGTGCCGACGATCTTGCAGTTCTGCAGTGTGAGCCCGTCGGAATACCACGCTAGATACTCCCCTCTCACCACACTGTTGCGCACCGTAACGTTCTTGCTATGCCAGAACGCATCTTTGGTGTCGAAGACGCAGTTGTCGAACGTGGCTTTCTCGACATACTGGAACGAATATTTGCCTTTAAACCGCACATCCGAAAATGTCAGGTTGGCACCGCGCATCATGAAGTACTCGCTTTCTGCCGTAGTGCGCTCCATGACGATGTCGGTGGTGGACCAGCCGAATTCCGGCGAGATGATGCTGCAATCGCGGATGGAGACGTTATGGCATTCGCGCAGCGCCTTGATACCGTGCAGCTTCGTGCTAACGATCTCGATATGATCGGAATACCACAGCGCCGCCCGGCACAACTCGGTCATCTCGCAGTCTTCGATAGCCAGGCCATGATCATGCCAAAACGGATAGCGCAGGTTCATGAAGCAGCGGCGAACCGTGATGTCCGAGCTCTCCTTGAAGGCGCTTTCTCCATCGGCAGGGCCGTCGAACGTGCAATCCTCCACGACAAGGCCGCTGCTCCCGTACAAGGCGCGCTCTTCATCGAAGGCTTGATGGGTGATGATGTTCACGATGAGGCTCCTCCTATCCAAGGGGATTCTGCAGTGCTCCTCATCAGTGAATTAAATTACATTGTGTATCTTATATCAATTACCTATTGAGCATGCCATCTCATAGCCTGAAGGCATGGGTCGCCTAAGCGAACGCGACCCAGCCCGCCTGCTACAGCAACGTGCCGGCGCTGCCGGGCAGCTGCATCCGCAACGGCTTCGCCACGCGCAGCACACGGCGGGCAGAGCGCGGCACCGCGTTGGCAGGGCAGGATGCAGCGGTGTTATCGCGTCGCGGCGGCAAATCCATGCAGCTTCGCTGCCGAACCTGCAACGAAGACCCTCCAGATCTAAAAATCTTGCCCTCCGCGCCGCCAAACGCCGGTTGTGGACGAGCAGAATCGTCCAAACAGCACGATTTCAAAGGGTTTCCGCCCCACCGCAAATTACGCTTATGCAAAATGCCTGGTCACAGCATTGCTGGCTTAGCGCCATCCGCGCGGCCGCGGCGACAGCTCGTCCACAACTGGAGTTTGGCGGCAAAAGCGGAAGGAAAACTGGATCTGAAGCCGCATTGCGCGTACTTTCGCCGCGAAATGAGGCACCGCTCAGGACAGGCTCGCTAAAAGCACAGCATGGCGATGCGGGAAGGCCGCTCGGAAAAGGATGCGCTGCATCAGACGTTGGGAGGCAGCGCAACGGTGCACGAGCGACCACCGACGTGAACGGCGCACATCGAAATTAAGAGTATCTTTACAGACCACAACCTATACTCGCCATCGCAAGGTCGCGCGACGTCGACCCGACGGCGATTCAAGGAGATGCGCCATGGCATTGATGAAACTACGGCAAGCGTTGGTGGTGGGTTGCGGCGAGTTCGGCATGCGCGTGGCGGACAAGCTGTCAGACAAAGGGTATTCGGTCACCGTCGTCGACCGCGACGCGCATGCGTTCGACGGCCTCTCCACCGCCTTCGGCGGCGAGACCATCCTCGCCGATGGTACGGATGTCGCGGTGCTTGAGGATTGCGGCCTGAAACGCGCCGACGTGTTCGCCGCCTGCACCGACCGTGATTCGGTCAACTACTTCCTCGCACGTGTGGCAAGTGAGGTCTACGGCATCGAGCACGTGTTCGCACGCATCGAAGACGAGGATCTCATCGGGCTGCTCGAGGAAAGCATTGTCGAAGCCATCTGCCCACACCGATTGTGCTTGGATGCATTCTGCCAAGCGCTGCGGCTATCCTAGGAGGTTGCCATGCGCGTTCTGATAGCAGGAGGCCGCTCCCGCACCGACTACCTAGTGGAGTCGCTGCGCAACGACGGGAACGAGGTGGTGGTCGTGAACAGCGATCGCGCATGGTGCGAGCGCCTCGCCTCCCGGCATAGCATACCGGTGATCTGCGGGGACGCCACGAAGCGCTATGTGCTCGACGATGCCGACATCGAAGGATTCGACATCGTGATCGCTTTGACGAACAGCGATGCCGACAACCTGGTGATATGCCAGATGGCGCAACACTATTTCAGCGTGGAGCATCAAATGTGCACGGTGTACGACCCGCGCAACATCCCTTTGTTCAAGAAGCTGGGCATCTCCTCGACGATCAGCGCGACTTACATGGTCTCCAAGCTCATCGAGAAAACCTCACGGGAAACTTTGGATCGAAAGCATCATGGCTAACGCTCATCGCAACAGCGGACGCGCTATCGCCGGATATGCGGGGATGGCATTGGTGTTCATGGGCGCGGCGCTGCTCGTGCCGCTGCTGGCGTTGCCCGCTTTCCCCGACGAGCTGGGCTACGCGCCCTGCCTCATCTTCCCCGGCGTGTTTTCCATGCTCGCAGGATATCTCATCTACTTCTTCGGCTCGGAAAGGGAGGTTGCGCTCACGCTATCTCGCATCGAGGCAGCGGGGACGACGATGCTCATCTGGCTATGCGCCATCGCAGTGAATGCATTGCCGCTGGTCTGCGCCGGACTGCTGGACGTGCCGCAGGCGATATTCGAATCGACCAGCGGTCTGACCACCACCGGGCTATCCGTCGTCGACGTGGCATCGTGCCCGCGCATCATGCTGCTGCATCGCAGCATGATGCATTATGTGGGCGGTGTCGGCCTGATATTGGTGCTCTCCTGCATCGTGAGCGATTCCCACGGTTTGAAACTGTACAGCGCCGAAGGGCACACCGAACGGCTGCTGTCGGGGACCTCTAGCTCGGCGCGCATGGTGCTGCTGCTCTACACCGGCATTATCCTCGTCGGCGCCCTCGCGTACATGATCGCCGGAATGCCCGCATTCGATGCCGTGAACATCTCGATTTCCGCCGTTTCCACCGGAGGCTTCGCCGTGCGCCCAGATAGCATGGCATCTTATGACGGCTTCGCCATTCAGCTGATCACCATCATCCTGATGATGGCGGGCGCCACCAATTTCCTGTTGAATTTCCTGCTTTTTCAGGGGAAGCTCCGCGCGTTCGTCCGCCATGCCGAAACCCTGCCCTATCTGGGCATCATCATCGCCGGAACCGCCTTGTTCGCCACCTTGCTGCTTACCAGCGGACAAGCCGACTCCCCCTCCAACGCGCTGCAGACGGGGTTGTTCCAAACCGTCGCCGTCATGACGTCCACCGGGTTGCAGACCATTCCCCAGTTCGATACGCTCGCACCCAGCATTCTGTACATGCTGGTGTTTCTCATGATCGTGGGCGGCGAGGCGGGCTCAACGTCTGGCGGTATAAAGGTGTATAGGCTGGTAGTGTATTCTCGCGGACTTATCTGGTCGTTGCGCGATCGGTTCGGTCATCGCAGACGCGTGTACTCCAACAAGATCAACCGATTCGGCAAACGCATCGAGTGCACGGAGAGCGAAATCGCCTCGGTCCAAACCTTCGTGGGGGCCTATATCGGTCTTTTGGTCATATGCGGCTTCGTGTTCGCATTGTTCGGGGCGTCGGTGGGTGACGCCGTATTCGAGGCGGCATCGTGCTTAGGCAACACCGGCATCGGCGTGGGTTTCCTGTGCGCAGGATCCCCGCCTATCGTGCTCCTGGCGGGATCGGTCGCCATGCTGCTCGGCCGTCTGGAGATATTCCCGCTCATCTTCGGCGTAAGATGGATGTTTCAAGGCATCAAGGAGGAGGCAAGCCTTGCTTTGCACCGTTAAACCCGCCGCTGCGGCAGCCCCTGTCGGCAGTAACGCTCGACATCGGCGCCTGCGCAACCTGGGCATCACGACGTTGCTATTCGCAGCAGGCATCGCCACGGCGCTGGGGTTCTCGCTTCTAGGGTTGGAACCGGAAGCCAGCTTCCTGCTGTTCATCCTATGCATACTCATCGCCACTATCGAAACGGGCACCGCCTTGCTCGGCATCTGCCTGGGCGTGATGTTCCTACTCGTATATGACCTGTTCTTCGTGACGCCTCATTTTTCCCTGGCAATCTTCAATCGGACCGATGCGGTGACGCTGGCGATCTTCGCGATCGTATCGCTTATCGCTGGAGCGCTTGCCAGCCGCATGAGACAGCAGGTGGATATCGCTCAGCAGAACGCGCTGATGCTCAAGCGCCTCAACAAGATAAGCACCGGACTGATCGACAGCACCTCCGCTGAAGGAGCCTGCGAGTTCGCCGCCGACATGCTCACGAAGATGCTCGATCGAACCGTCCTCATCCATCTGGACGAACCAGATCCCGAGCTCCTCGCGAAGCGCTTCAGCAAGCAGGATGCGGCGGCGGCTCTGGAATGCTTCGAACAGGACTACCAGACGGGTGCGGGGACGTCGGGGGGCGCCGGCTGCACGATGCGTCACATCCCCCTTTCCGCAAAAACGAAAACGCATGGCGTGGTGTCGATCGAGTGCCCGGAGGGCGATTTGCCACGCACGGCTCGATCGCTGCTGGATTCGGTGATCAAACAGACCGTCATCGCGGTCGAGCGCAACCAGCTGGAGGAGCATGCACGAGCCGACGAGTTGAAAATCGAACGCGAGCGATTCAAAACGACGTTGCTGCGCAGCGTCTCTCATGACCTTCGCACCCCGCTCGCGGGCATACAAGGCAACGCCGAGTTCCTCCAAGGCAACGCCGAGGCGATCAGTCCCGACGAGCGCCGCGCGCTTCTTTCCTCCATATCCGAGGACGCACGTTGGCTGGCAGAGATGATCGACAACCTCCTGGGAATGACGCGCGTCCAAGACGACGACGTGCCGCTGGATTTCCGGCCGGAGGTCCCCGACGATGTGATAGGCGAAGCGGTGATGCACGAAATGCCCTATCGCGGCAAGCACGAGATCGTCGCCGAAGCGTCCGACGAAGTCGAGCTCGTGCCCATGGATGGCAAGCTCATCCGGCAGGTGCTGATCAACCTCATCGACAACGCCATCAAGCACACCCGCCCCGACGCCCGCATCACGGTGTCGGCACGGCGGGACGGCGACGCGATGACATTCCGCGTGGCAGACAATGGCGGGGGTATCTCGCCAGACATGATCGGCAAGGTGTTCATGCGGTTCGCATCCGAAGGAGGCGAAGGCAGCGGTAAAAGCGGCATCGGTTTGGGATTGAGCATTTGCAAGGCCATCGTCGAGGCGCATAGCGGAACCATCACCGCACGCAATAACGAGGAAGGCGGCGCAACATTCGAGTTTCGCCTGCCCTTGATGCAAGGCGGCGATGTCGAGGAGGGCGTCCTATGAGCGATGAGATCCTCGTGGTGGAAGACGACGACGTCATCCGCAGGCTCCTGCGCATCTCGCTGCGGACCGAAGGGTATCGCGTTTGCGAAACAGCATCGGGCAAGGTGGCGCTTTCCTTGCTGGAAGCAAACGGGCCGGCGCTCATCTTGCTGGATCTCGGCTTGCCCGACATGGATGGGATGGAAGCACTCGCGCGCATCCGCCAGCAAGGGGATACGCCCGTGATCGTGGTGACGGCGCGCAGCAACGATGAGCAGAAAGTGCAGGCGCTCGACGCCGGAGCAGACGACTATGTCGTGAAGCCGTTCAGCACTGCAGAGCTGTTCGCGCGCATCCGCGTGGCGCTGCGCCATCATGCCAGTGCGGCGGTGCAGGACGATCGGAAGAAGGCGCGCATTTACGAGATCGACGGGCTGCACGTCGACTGCGAAAAGCGAACCGTCACCCTCGACGGGGCTCCCGTCCACCTGACGCCCCACGAATACGACATGCTTGCAACGATGGTGGAGAACCGGGGCAAGGCGCTCACCCACCGCTTCATTCAGAGCAGGGTATGGGGTCATCCCTCTTCCGACGAATACCGAACGCTTCGCGTCATCATGGCATCGTTGCGAAGGAAGTTGGGAGACAAACCGGGCGCCCCGCGCTTCATAGCCACCGAAGTGGGCGTCGGGTACCGCTTCATCGGCGAATAGGCGCGGGGACTGGCCGCAACCTGCAACACCGTCTGGAGCGAGCTTCATCCGGCAAAGCATGCCTGATGAAGCTCGAGGCGTGAGGCGCACTCGGTGAAGCGCGGAGCGCAGAAGCAAAGCGCAGCCCCGTAACCGCAACCATCTCAATCATATATAAGAGAAGGCCTCCGGTTCGTTGGAACCGGAGGCCTTCTTGCACAGCGCCGCGTAGGCGGAACGCCGAGTTCAACAATCCGCCATCGCGGACGTTATGCCTTGGACGATGCGGGCTGGGTCATGGGGCGAGCCGCCGAGCCGGAAGCCGACCCGTCGTTGCCGGAGGCATTAGCCTGGTTGCCGTACTCCGCACGGCCCATCTCGGTCCACTCGGGCTCCTCATCGGGAAGGGAGCCGGACTTCTTGGTGAAGAATTCCTTCAAGCAATTGTACGCGACGATAGCGCCCAGGATCATCAGCAGAATGGCGAACACCAACTGCAGGCCAGACGTCGCGATGACCGCGGCACCGGAAGAGGAGAGCGCGTTGATGCAGCCGATGGTGCTCTGAACCAGAGAAGTGAACGTGCTAGCCAGCAGGAACACCACGGGAATGTAGAGCATAAAGCCCTTGCGGCCCGTGCACTTGCAGAACACGGCAAGCGTGATCATGGTCATGCCGCCCAGCAGCTGGTTGGAAGCGCCGAACAACGGCCAGATGTTCATATAGCCGCCGAACGCCAGCGCCATGCCCAACGCCAGGGTGAGCACCGTGGCAACCCACGTATTGGAGAGGACCTTCGCTGCGCCAGTGCGCTCGGAAGAGGCATCCTCGGCAGCATCGTTGCCCTTGGCAAAGAATTCCTGGAACGACAGACGACCGATGCGGGCCACCGCGTCAACCGAGGTCAGGGCCAAAGCCGACACGCACATGGTCATGAACACCGTGGCGAGCGTGCCGTTCACGCCGAATGCCATCATTCCACGAGCGACGCCCTGCGAGAAGATCTGGAACGGGGTGCCCACTGCAGCACCGCCGATGCCGGAGGTGTTGATCTGCGTGAACATGATAGCTGCCACCACGATGGCAAGCACGCCCACGAACGACTCCAGAACCATGGCGCCATAGCCCACCGGCAGCATATCCTGCTCCTTGGACACCTGCTTGGAGGAGGTGTTGGTGGAAACGAGGCTATGGAAGCCAGAGAGCGCGCCGCATGCGACGGAGACGAACAGCAACGGGAACACATAGCTGCCCTTTGCCGCCAACGCCGAGAAGTCGGCGACCATCGGGACGGTCATGTCGGCATCGCCATTGGCGCCCAACACGAAGATGCCGATGACCGCGCACACGATCATGACCAGCATCATGATGCTGGTGAGGTAGTCACGAGGCTGCTTCAGCGTCTGGATAGGCATGGCAGCGGCGAACAGCAGGTACACCACGATGACGGCGAACCAGCCGAACTTGTCAAGGTAGATGGGGAACTGCATGCCCACGGCAAACATCGCCACGAACAGCACCACGGCCAGCACGAGCTCCTTCCAGCCCTTCAGGCCGAAACGACGATTGATCCAACCGAAAAGGATGGCCACGAAGGTGAAAAGGATGGAAATGGTACCCGCCGTGCCGCCGGCGTAGGACTTGGCGGCATCGACAGCGCCCGACGCATCGAAGGACGCCTGGAACGTGCCGGCAACCATGTCGACGAACGCCGCGATGACGATGATGGTGAACAGCCAGCTGAACAGCAGGAACAGCCTGCGGCCCGTACGGCCGATGTACTTCTCGATAAGCTGGGCAAGCGACTTGCCGTTGTTTTTCACGCTGGCATACAGCGCGCCGAAGTCATGCACGGCACCGAAGAAGATGCCGCCGACGAGCACCCACAGCAGAACCGGCAGCCACCCGAACATCAACGCGGCGATGGTGCCCGTCACCGGGCCGGCGCCGCAAATGGAGCTGAACTGATGGGAAAACGCGGTGAAGCACGAAGCGGGAGAGAAGTTCTTCCCATCCTTCATGCGCTTGGCAGGCGTCAGCGCGCTGCGGTCGATCCCCCACGACTTCGCAAGCCAGCGTCCGTAGAACACATAGCCTGCCGCGAGCACCACCGCTGCCACCACGACAACGATAACTCCGTTCATAACCTTTTGCTTCTCCTTCCTTTCCTTTTCTTGTCAGAGGCGTTTCCCGTGCGAATCCACCTGCCGGCTTTCCGTCACGCGCTCAGCGTTCGAAGAGCTCTGGCCTGCCGGACATAAAAAAGAGGGCCGTCGAATGACAGCCCTCGATCAGGCCGCCCGATCTCCCACGGGCGGACCACGCTATGTCCAACCCGTGCTAGCTAATCAGCAGAACCAGAATGTGCAGCAGATCGATGTGCATAGCGAAAAACCTCTTCTTTCCGCAGCGCCCGTGCCCGGCGCACTGCTTGTCGATTAACGCCCTTCAAACGGGCAGCGATTACGATAGAAGCGAAATGTTTCCGGAATATTACATCTTTGTGAACGATGGCGAAACATAACGAGAAGTCAACGCACCTCGCACTCACCTTAAATGATTTCAGCTTGCTGCCCGGCCAACGGACACATGCGGCGGCAAGCGGCGTTGCATACCCAAATCCGCACGTTATGCCCCCAACCAACCCTAAACCACCCGCAAAGCACTAAAATACGTCTTCGTTGACAAAGGCAACCTCGCGCGCACGCGCGTGAACCACCTCTAGTGACGGAAGGCGCCATGGAGCATCAAGCGAAACGCACGAAGATCATCTGCACGATGGGCCCGGCGGTCGACAGCGAAGTGACTTTGCACAGCCTGGTGGAAGAGGGCATGGACATCGCCCGCCTGAACTTCAGCCACGGCACGCGCGAGGAGCAGCTCGCCCGCATCAACCGCCTGAAGAAAGTTCGCCGCGAGCTGGACGCGCCCACTGCCATCCTCATGGATATGCGCGGGCCGGGCATCCGCACCGGCGCCTTGGCCGGCGGCAAGCCCATCAGGCTTCAGGCGGGCAAACGCATCACCCTCACCAACGAAGACGTTCCCGGTACCGACCGGCTGGTCCATCAATCGTTCCCCGGGCTGCATTCCTACATGAAACCCGGCACCTCCATCCTTATCGACGACGGGCTCATCGAGCTTGCCGTGGACGAGATTCGCGGCACCGACATCGTCTGCACCGTGCAGAACACCGGCATCCTGGGCGAACACAAATCGCTAAACTTCCCCGGGACGACCATCGACCTGCCCATCCTCACGGATGGCGACGAAGCCGACTTGCTGTTCGGCGCGAGAAACGACGTGGACTACGTTGCCGTGCCATGCGTACGCAGCGCGAGCGACATCCAGACCGTCCGTACGTTTCTGCAGGAAAACGACGGCGGCGAGATCGGGCTCATCGCCAAGATCGAGCGTCCGGAAGCCGTCGAGAACATCGACGAGATCATCGCCGCGAGCGACGGAATCCTGGTAGCACGAGGCGACTTGGGCGTGGAAATGGACACCGCCGAGGTACCCCACATCCAAAAGCGCCTCATTGCTTTGTGCAATCAGGCGCGCATCCCCGTGATCGTGGCATCGCAGATGCTCGACTCGATGGTGCGCGAGCCGCGCCCCACGCGCGCCGAGGTGACCGATGTCGCCAACGCCATCTACGACGGGGCGGACGCGCTGATGCTGTCCACCGAGACCGCGCTGGGCAAATACCCCCTGCCGGCGCTGCGCACCATGGTAAAGATCGCGCTTTCCAGCGAACAGCACTCCACGCACGACATCGCCATCCCGCTGTTCTTCGATTCCGATGCGGCCAACGTCTCGCCCGCCGTGGGCAAGGCCGCCGTCCAGGCGGCGCGCGATGTGCACGCCGAGTGCATCGTCACCCCCACCACCTCGGGCCGCACGGCGCGCCTCATCTCGAAGCTGCGCCCCGAAGCACCCATCTACGCCGTGGCAAGCAGCGAGAAGGTGATGCGGCGCATGCAATTGTTCTGGGGCGTGACCCCCATGACCGGTGGTGCCGACCGCGCGGGCATGCGCGAAACCATCGAAACAGCCCAGCGCATCGTGCTGGAGAAGGGCCTGGTGAAAGTGGGCGACCTCGCGGTGTTCACCGCCGGCGACCCGCACACCAGCCCCGTTTTGGAAACCGACGGGCAGGCGCGCAGCCACGCCGGCACCAGCGTCATGTACGTCGTGCAGATCCGCGACACCCGCAACGAAGCAAGGTAAGGAGGCACCATGGCCGATCACACCTACCATCTGGCAATCGATATCGGCGCCTCCAGCGGGCGCCACGTGCTGGGGCACTTGGAAGGCGGGCGCATCGTCATCGAGGAGATGTACCGCTTCGACAACAAGCAGGTTCGGCGCAGCGGGCACGATTGCTGGGATACGGACATGCTCTTCGACAACATCGTTGCCGGCATCGCCGCCTGCCGCGAGGCGGGCAAGGTGCCTGCGAGCATCGGCATCGACACCTGGGGCGTCGACTTCGTGCTGCTCGACGACGAGGGCAAGCTCATCGGCGACGCCGTGGCCTACCGCGACGAACGCACGCAAGGCATCCCCGAGAAGGTGGACGGGCAGATGTCGCCCAGCAGCATCTACCACGACTGCGGCATCCAGCGTCAGGCTTTCAACACCCTGTACCAGATGATCTCGCTGAAGCAGGAGCATCCCGAGCAGTTGCAGGCAGCCAATCGCTTCCTGATGGTGCCCGACTACTTCAACTACCTGCTCACCGGCGTTGCGGCAAACGAATACACCAACGCCACCACCACCAATATGCTCAACGCCCGCACCAAGGACTGGGATGCCGAGCTGCTTGAAGCCTTCGGCATCCCCACCGGCATCTTCGAGAAGCCCCTGATGCCCGGCACCGTGCTAGGCGGGCTGCTCCCCGAGATCCAGCAGAAGGTGGGCTTCGACGCGCGCGTCATCCTGCCCGCCACCCACGACACAGGTTCGGCGTTCCTGGCGGTGCCCGCGCGCGACGATGATGCGGTGTACATCAGCTCGGGCACGTGGAGCCTGCTGGGCGTCGAAAACGAAGGCCCCATCACCACCGAGGCAGCGCGCCTGCAGAACTTCACCAACGAGGGCGGATACCAGTACCGCTTCCGCTTTCTGAAAAACATCATGGGGCTATGGATGGTGCAGAGCATTCGCCGCGAATACAACGGTGTGAACTACGTGGAAGGCGCCGCTGCAAGCAAGCACGCCCTACGCAAGGAAGGCGATCCCGAGATCGGCTTTGGCGATCTCATCGACGCGGCCAGGCAAGCGGAGGGCTTCTCGGCCTTCGTCAACGTCAACGATGACCGATTCCTAGCACCCGAATCGATGATCGACGAGATCCGGGCGGCATGCCGCGAGACCAGCCAGCCGGTGCCCGATAGCCCCGGCGAGGTGATGCGCTGCGTGTACAACAGCCTGGCGTCGTGCTATGCGGAATCCATCGCCGACCTCTCGGCGCTGACCGGGCGCGACTACGCTTCCATCAACATCGTGGGCGGCGGCTGCCAGGACGGCTATCTGAATCAGCTCACCGCCGACGCCTGCCAGCTGCCCGTGCTCACCGGTCCTGTGGAGGGCACGAGCCTGGGCAACCTCATCGTCCAGTTCATCGTGGACGGCGAGTTGGACGATCTCCGAACCGCACGCGAGGCGATCGTCAAATCGTTCGATATCGGCGTGGTCAACCCACGAGGATAGACGGGCATGCACGCAGCGTTAGCGCGTGCTCGGCAGATAAGCGCAAATCAAGCTAAACAGACAACAGGAGGGTTTTGCCTATGTTAGTAGAGACGAAAGCAAGGGTCGGCGTGTTCTCCATCGCGCTGCAGGCGTACCTGCCCCAGTTCCCCGAACTGGTGCCCGAGTTCGAAGAGCAGTACGCCGCATTCAAGAAGACGCTGCCGGACACCGTCGAGATCATCGATGGCGGCATGGTCACCACGAAGGAGCAGGCGCAAGCGGCAGGAGACGCGTTCCGCGCGGCAGATGTCGACCTGGTCATCCTACAGCTGCTCACCTACTGCACGAGTTATAACATGCTGCCCGCAGTGCGCGACCTTGATGTGCCGGTGGTGGTGGTGAACCTGCAGAAGCTGCGCTGCCTTGACTTCGACACGGCAGGCACCCCCGAGTGGCTGGGCACCGGCTATGCGGGCGGCGCCGTGGGCGAGATGGTCGCCGACCTCAATCGCGCCGGCAAGCGTCACGCCGTGATCACAGGCGTCGTCGAGGGCGGCGACCCCGAAGCCGCCGCGGAGATCGAGGACTGGTGCCGCGCCGCGCAGGTGCGCCGCCGCTTCCGCGATACGAACATCGCCCAGATCGGCAGACCGTACCCGGGCATGATGGACCTCTACATCGACGAGACCAACCTCTACAACCGCATGGGCGTCTATACCAAGCAGTTCGACTGGGAGCGCATGTGGGCCATCGCCGACGATGTGGACGACGAGGAGGCCATCGCCGCGAAGATCGCCGACATCCACGACACCTTCGAGATCAAGGGCGATTACGAAGAAGAGAGCATCCGCGAGATGGCCCGCTACGTGCTTGCCTTCGAGCAGTGGGTGCGCGACGAGCACCTGGGGCTGGTCGCCAGCCATTACGACGGTTTCGCGCAGGGCAAAGCGGGCGTGCTCGACTCCATGCTGATCCCCGCATTCTCCATGCTCATCAAGCAGGGCACGGTATGCGCGGTGGAAGGCGACATGAAAGTTGCCATGGGCATGAGCATCATGAAGACCATCTCGGGCGCCTGCCAGCTTTCCGAGTTCTACACCTTCGACTTCAATGACGACGTGGTGCTCATCGGCCACTCCGGCTCGGGCGATGCCTGCTTCTCGACGGCGCGCAAGGCATCGATGGAGATCGTCCCGGTATTCCATGGCAAGACCGGCGGCGGCTTCCTCACGCGCTTCTACCCGAAGCCGGGCGAGGTCACCTTCCTGGCCATCACGCAGGATGCCGACGGCCACTTCAAGTTCATCGTGAGCGAGGGCGTCATCGAGGACGGCCCCACGCTGCAGAACGGCGACACCACCTTCCGCACGCGCTTTACCATTGGCGCACGCGAATGGAACAACCGCTGGTGCGAGTGCGGCCCCACGCATCACTTCGCCGCGGCACTGGGCAGCTGGACGAGCACCATCAAAAAGGTTGCGGAGATCTTGAACGTGCCAGTCGAAGTCGTCTGCTAGAAGCGTTTCCAAGGCGCACGGTACAGCTTCCGCCTCGTGCGCCGTTTTCACAAAGAGATGGGCAACACCCGAGAAGAAAGGGATGACATGGGTTTTACCGACAACGCGCAAGGCGCGCTTGGGAAAGACGCTGACGACGCAAAGGCGCTCGTTGAGCAGCAGCCCTTCATGCGTGCCTTCACGCGCATGTGCCTGGACGGCTTTCAGCAGGGCTGGCACGAAGCCAACGGCGGCAACCTCACCTACCGCATGACCGACGAGGACGTGGCGGCCTGCGAAAGCGCGTTCGCGTTCGACCGCCCCTGGGTCGAGATGGGCGTGCAGGCGGACAACCTGAAGGGCGCCTATTTCCTCACCACCGGGTCGGGCAAGTACATGCGCAACGTGCCGCTGCAGCCCGCCGACTGCCTGGGCATCGTGCAGATCAACGACGGCGGCGATGCCTGGCGCATCGTGTGGGGCCTGGAAAACGGCGGTAAGCCCACCAGCGAGTTCCCCACCCATTTCATGAATCACAGCATCCGCTTGAATGCCACGGATGGCGCCAACCGCGTGATCTACCATGCGCACTGCCCCAACATCATCACGTTGTCCACGTTGATCGAGCCCGATCCGCGCACGTGGACGCGCATCCTTTGGAAATCGATGACCGAGTGCGTGATCATCTTCCCGCAAGGCGTTGGCCTAGTGCCATGGATGGTGCCTGGCGGCGCCGAGATCGCGAAAGCGACCGCCGAGCTCATGGAGAAGTACGACGCAGTGGTGTGGACTCAGCACGGCATGTTCGTATCGGGCAACACCCTCGATGCTGCGTTCGGCATGATGCACACCATCGAGAAGTCGGCTGGGCTCTATCTGTCCGCCCGCGCGGCAAACGGCGGTAAGGAGCCCGGTTTCCTGATCTCGGACGCCCAGCTTCTGCAGGTATGCCGCGATTTCAACGTGAAACCTAACCTAGAGTTTCTCGACCAGGAATAAAGCGCAAGGTTCGAAAGGAGGGACCATGACGGCACGCAAGACCGCCGAAGGGCGCACCATCCAGGGCTTCAAGATGAAGCTCTACCCCGGATTCGCCGAGGAATACGAGAAGCGCCATAACGAGCTATGGCCCGAGATGCAGGAGATGATCCACGAATACGGAGGCCATAACTACAGCATCTTCATCGACGAGGAGACCGACACGCTGTTCGGCTACATCGAGGTGGACGACCCCGAGAAGTACGCGCAGTCGGCCGACACCCCCATCAACCGCAAATGGTGGGATTTCATGGCCAGCGTCATGGAGACCAACGCCGACAACTCGCCGGTGTCGGTCGACCTCCATTGCGCATTTCACCTAGACTAACAAGAAAGGAACGTTTTTCAGTGGCTCTCTCGCAAGAACGCAAGGGCACCATGGCGGTGTCCCTGACCAACTTCCTGGACTCCGGCTGCATCGTGGCTAGCTCCACCGCGCTCACCGCGTGGGCTGCCGCCTTCGGTTTCGATTCCACCTGGACCGCCATCTTGGGCGCCATCGGCGCCAACGCCTTCGGCGCTGCCGTGGGCGCGCTCATCGGCGGCTTCCTCACCGACAAGTTCGGCCGCACCATCATCTACAAGTACAACCTGCTGGTATACGCGCTGGGCGTGCTCATCGCCGCGCTGGCGGTGAACCTGCCCATGGTCGTGGTGGGCGTCGTTCTCTCCGGCCTTTCGGTGGGCGCCGGCGTGCCGGCATCTTGGAGCTATATCTCCGAGACCTCCGATACCGGGCACCGCGCCTCCAACATCGGCATCAGCCAGTTCGCCTGGAGTTGCGGTCCTGCCATCGTGTTCGCGCTCTCGCTGGTGATGTCGTTCATCATCCCCGGCTTCGCAGCCGACGGCAAAACGCTGCTGCCCGCAGGCACCTACGGCCCCTTCGACGGACTGCTTGCCACCCGCATCCTCTTGCTGGTGCTGTTCGTGGTGGCGCTGGTCGCCTGGAATCTGCAGCGCCAGCTGCAGGAATCGCAGGACTGGGCCGATAAGCAGTCCGAGACCAAGCACATCGGCTTCGGCCGTATGATGGGCAACGCCCTGAAAAACTCGGTTAACATCAAGACCATCGTCTTTCTGGTGGCGGTGTACCTCACCTGGAACCTGGCGGCGGGCACTAACGGCCAGTTCATGCCCTATCTCTACGCTGCCGCCGGCAACATCGACTCCACGGGCCAAAGCCTTCTGGGCATCGTGCAGTGGGTGCTGGTCGCGGCCTTCTCGCTTATCGTGTTCAGCAAGCTGGGCGACAAGGTTTCCCACCGCCTGCTGTTCGGCATCTCCGCGCTGCTCGCACTGCTGTCCTGGGTTGCCATCGCCGTCTTCGGTGTCGCACTGCAGAACGGCACCGCCGACTCCATGGGCTGGGTGCTGTGGGTCTACGTCATCCTATGGGGTGTGTCCGCCGGCTTCTCGGCGCAGTGCTTCTACGCATTGTGGGGCACCGAGCTGTTCCCCACGCAGTACCGCGGCGGCGTGCAGGGAATCATGTTCTTCCTGGTGCGCGGTGCGCTGGGCATCTGGTCGCTGGTAGGCGTCGGCGCCATCATGGGCGATATCTCCGCCAACCCGGCGGGCTTCTTCCCCGCTGCCGTGATCATGTGCGTGGTGTTGCTTATCTCGTTGGTGGTGGGCGTCGTGTGGTGCCCGCAGACCCAGGGCAAGACCCTCGACGAGATCACCCGCGAGCGCTACGGCGACAGCATCTAGCGTTTGCAAACCGTCCGGGCATGCTCGGACGGCAAGCCCCACGCAAAAAGGCGGCTGGGACAACCCGGCCGCCTTTTTGCGTGGGGCGCTACGAGCAAGGGAAACGGATGCCGATCTGCGCCTTGCCGGGGCAGACCATCAGGGCGAACCGCTCCGGCAGCTGTCAGCCTTCGTCCCACTCTGCCAGGTACGCGCTGTTGAAGAGGTTGTCGTACTGGACGATAGCCAGCTGACGGTACGCCTCGAAGGCATCGCTTTCCTCGCCGTGCCAATGCCACGAGCTCTGCGCATCCTGATAGCCGTTGAGGTTGATGGCGGGCATCCCCTCCTGGGTGGAACATGCACACCACCACCGGACGATCCAGGCCCTCCAAAGCGTCCAGGAACTCCGCGAATTCGCGGTCGGAATGCTGGATGCATCCCAGGTACTCCCCCACCTCCGCGTCGGGGGAGCCTTCCACCAAAGCGGGCACCATGTCCTCGTCCGCCAGCTCGCCGGTGGTATAGCCGCCATGGCTGGCGATGGTCACATCGAAGACGAACTGCGGCCCATCTTCCTCGGAAAGCACCTGCAGCACACGGCCGTAGGTTTCCGCGTCGGTGACCATGCCGCGGCGGGTCTGCGCGCCCTCGAATCCGGAGATGTCGATGAAGCGGTCGAAGCCCAGCTGCTCATACACACGGTCACGCCGCCAGTTCGAGGCCGCTGCGGGATGGATAGCCGTCGTGCCGTATCCCAGGTTACCCAAATACGCCGCCAGGTTGTCGACGTTTTCCAGGCTGTACGGCATGTAGGGGTACACGCCCGCGCCCAGAAGGCCCGTCGAGCAGCCGGTGAGAAACTCGAACTCGCTGTTGCAGGTGCCGCCGCCCAGCGCCGACACATACGCATCGCCATGCACCAGCGCCTCTTCTTCCGCTTTCCGCAGATGCACGGGCCCGCCATAGGCGCCGTCTATGGCCGCATAGCGGGACAGGTCGGAAAACGTCTCGTTCATGACGACCACCATCGAAGGCAGCTGCGCCTCGTCGGCGTGAGCATCGGGCACCAGCCCGTCAGCGATCGCGTCCACTGCATCCGTGAGCGAGAAGGCGCCCGAACGCAGGGCGAAGGCGGTGTCGCTGGTGTAGTCGTCAGGGGCTTGCGGGGAAAGCTGCTGGGCGCGCTGCAAGAAGCATAGCAGCATGCCTTGGTCGCGGTAGGAGTCCAAGCTGCTCCACACATCCACGCGGCAGTCGTATTTGGCCGGCGAAAAAGAAAAACGCCAGCAACGCCGCCGTGAGCACCATGCCTGCGCCCACATAGGCGCCATCCATCGCGAACAACCGCTCGTTGTAGGGAAATTCCATAAGGAAGAACCCTACGGGAACGCACAGGATCGCCAGCGCATAGAACAGCGCGGAATACGCGGCGCCCGCGTGGGGCAGACGGCGCTCCATCGCATCGCGGATGCGCGAGGCGCGCACTTTCAGGAGCACGAATGTTGCCGCCAACGCCAGCGCAAGCAGCGTGACGGCAGGAGATCCGTCGAAGCCCATCATGTCGAAATCCTATCTAGCAGACGGCTCGCATCGAAGCGAGCATCCGAACGCCGGCACGCCGCGCGCAGCGGCAGGGCAGAATTCTTCCCGAGGAAGGATTCCGGAAACCGGGCCAATCCGCTAGACCGATGAGGGGCTTATCCACGAAAACCGCATGGCGCGGAAGCGGCGGGCGGGAGCGCATCGACCACGCTTGCCCCCGCATCCGCCTGCCGCACCTGCAGAGACGCATGCGGCCCTTCGATTAATCCGCCTTGATGACGACCACAGGGCAACCTGCATGCAGCAGCACTTTGCGGCTGACGCTGCCCATGTAGCCCTTCACGCCGCCTAGACCGCGGTTTCCCACCACGATAAGATCGCAGCGCTGCTCGTCGAAAAACGAGCTGAGGGTTTCGGCAGTATCCCTGCCGCGCAGCAAGTACGTCTCCACCGCGCACGGCACATCAGCAAGGCGCCGTTCCGCCTTCGCCAGCACCTCCTTGCCCGTGGCGGCCATCTGATCGACCGCGCTCGCCGGGAAGTTCACCACACCATCGGCAACGGCCACCGCAGAAGGCAGTGCACACGCCACGACGATGCGCTCCACTCCATCCAGCTTCGCCTGCAGCGCCGCCATCTTCAGCACCTGATCGGTTGCCGCCGACCCGTCAATGGCCACGCCGATCGTCTTGATATCCATCACGACCATCATCTCCTAAACTCGAGACTTCGCTTCCCTATTCCCGCTTCAACGAGCGGGCCCGTTTCATCTATCCTGCTTGGCAGGGCGCGATGACACCAGCTGGCTGCCGCTGCGGCTCTGCACCGCCGCCTTGCGGCCGTGCGCCAGATAGTAGAACAGGATGCTCGCCAGCGGCACGACCGTCATGATCCAATA
Source organism: Eggerthellaceae bacterium (assembly GCA_036306585.1). GTDB lineage: Bacteria > Actinomycetota > Coriobacteriia > Coriobacteriales > Eggerthellaceae > Aphodovivens. The sequence goes on along the minus strand of JAXJZF010000006.1, from coordinate 263,239 downwards.
CATGTCGGAATACCCGACGACGCCCACGACCGACCCCAGAAGCGAAGGCCCGAATCCGGTGCCCAAGTCCATGAGAATGAAGAACGTGGAGGTAGCAAGGCCAGTGTGGTTCACCGGCGACACCTGGATGGCGATGGTCTGAGAAAGCGACATGTAGGTACCGTAGCCCAGCCCCATAAGCGCGCCGGCACCCAGAAGCGCCACGCCGGAAGGGGCCCAAGCCATCAGCGCCAGCGCCAGAGCGAACAGAATGAACGACGGATACAGCACGCAATTGGGCCCGAAGCGATCGAACAACTTGCCCGTGAACAGACGGGAGATGATGGTGAACAGGGCGTAGGCAACGAACAGAAACGACGCATACACCGAGTACGACAGCTCAGCGGCATACGCGGTGCCGAAGTTCATGATGGAGGCGAAGGATAGCGCCATGAAGAACGTCACGACGCCGATGGGCACCGCCTTACGCTCGAAGAAGCGCGCGAGCCCGTGACGCTGCTCGGCCTGGGCTTGCCCAGCGGGCGCCTCGGGCAGCGCCGGCACCTTCACCGCGATGCCCAGCGCAACCGAGAGGGCCAACGCCGCGAGCGCCGTCAGCAGCACGCCCAGCATGCTGTCATCATACAGCGCGTTCGCGATGAACGGGCCCACCGCGGTGCTGAGCGTGAGGAACATCGTGTAGTAGCTCATGCCCTCGCCCTTACGCGCAGCGGGGATGATCTGCGCGACGATGGTGCCCAACGATGTAGTGGCGAAGCCGTACCCCAAACCTTGGATGATGCGCGCAGCCACCAGTACGGCAAACCCGGCAAACGCCAGGTTCAGCACGATGCCGGCAAGAAAGACGACCAGCCCCGCCATCAGCACCTTTTTCAGCCCGATGCGCTCGACGCCCTCGCCGATGACCAAACGCCCCAGCAAGGCGCCGACAATGAACGCCCCCGACGCAAGCCCGGCAAGCCCAGCGCCCGCAGCGAGCGGACCCGAAGCATAGCTCACGACCACCACCATGGTCACGTACATGCCCAGATTGATAAGAAAGCATATCAACGCGCAGCAGATAAAATCCTTAGTCCAAAACGTGCCTTGACCCATGATGAACCGCATCTCCCCTTTCATCTATCCATAATTTTTTACAATTGGTTGTATATTAGAGAGGAAAACCATCGACGTACGGCGATGCAATCGCTAACGATCGACCTCTATCTTCGCGAGCAGCCGGTACAGCGCAGAGCGTTCCCGGTCATCCAGCGGTTCGAGCACGCTGCTGCCGATGCGGCCGCCAGCGCGCTTCAGATCAGCGCACAGCTGCTCCCCTTCCGCGGAGAGCGACACACTGCGCACACGCGCATCTTCGGCGGAAACCGACACGTTCACCAAACCGCACTCGCGCAACTTCGCAACCGTCTTCTGCACTGCCTGGTGGCTCACGTCCAAGTAAGCCTTCAATGAGACGATTGAAGTGCCTTGATTGCGCTCGATGAACAACAGCGCCTCGGACTGGCTCGACGTGAGACCGAACGACTTCAGATCGCGGTTGCGCACGGCGATCAGGCGGTTGCCGATGTGCAGGATCTTGCGTTCGATGATGAAATCGAGCTCATCCACATGCCCTCCTTTAAACAACCTGTTGTACTTTAGCGCGAGGAAGCAGCGCCGTCAACGCATCTGATCGCCTGCTAGCGTCCATGCGGAACGTGCGGAACCGCCACCAGGAGAAACGGTCCGCCCAAGCCGCGCGGCGCCACATCGAGCTCCTCCTGCAGCAGAATGGCGATGGGGATGCCCAAAAGCAGCGGAAACAACGTGTGGTTGCCCACTACGGTCAGGCCGAAGTAGAATGCGTCCACTTCGGGGTAGGAAAACGCCACCGCACCGGATATGGCAACCGACTGCACCGCCGCGCACAGCAGCGACAGCAAGGAGAACAGAGCGATATCCTTTGGCGCGCGCAAATCGAACACGCCATGGCGCAGGCGGCCCCACAGCAGGCAGAACAACGCCGGGCTGACGGCATTCATCACCAGCCCGGCCAACGACGATGCGCGCAGGCTGTCGCCTAGGATGTCGGTAAGGAGATTTCCCAAGCCGAAGGCTATGCAACCTGGGATCCCGAAGAAGATGCCGTAGATAGGCTGCAGCGCCGCCACCGGACGCACATCGGAGAACCCGGGGATGATCTCCAGCGAGATCTTGAACGGAAGCGAGGCGGCAAGATAGACCGCCGTAAGGATGGCGATCATCAAGACCACGCGGATAAGACTCCCGACAAGGGAAATGCCGGCGTAGCCGCCGAATCGGCTCATCGCGCATCGCCTGCCTCATCCGACGATGCGCCAGCCTGCGCATCGGGCCCGCCGCCGCGCACCTCCGCCGACAAGCCCGCCGCCCGCCCAGAAGCCTCGCTTCCGTCCATCCGGCGCTTCAGCGCTCGCGCAACGGCAGCAGGATGCGCCACCACAATGAGATTGCCCGCCACTACCAGCGCGCACCCCGCAACGATGGCGGGCGTGGGTTCCACCGGGTCGATGAGCGCGGGCGGCAGCAGCACGCCCCATATCACCGTGAACAGGATTTCGATGGAGTAGATGATGGCAGCGCTGTCGGCGGAGGTGCGCGCATTGGCAAACGAGTTCACCACCGTGGCGAACGCCGTCACGAAATAGCCATGGAGGAACAGGCAGGCGATGATCTGCACAGACCAATCGAACGAGAACACCAGACGCGGGTCGCTCACGAACCAGGCTATCAAGCTTATGCCGCCAACGAACACCAGGTACAGCGCCGACACGGCAATGGGGTCGTGCTGACGGGCGTAGTCGCCAAGCTTGATGATGTAGAGCGCATTGGACAGGCAGCCCACCGCGATTAAGGGCAGCCCGCGGAAGCCTCCAGGCGTCAGCGTATTGGCGATAACCAGCACGATGCCTGCACCGATGAGCGCGACGGACGCCCAAGTGCGCCGCCCCACCTTCCGGTGCATGAGCGCCAGCAAGACAGGCGTGAACACCGCCGTGGCGATGCAGGCGAACGCACCCGTTTCCACATGCACGTAGCGCAAACCCTCGATATAGCCGATATTCAAGATGAAATTAAGCGCGCCCAGCACGGCGCAATGCCCCACGAGCATGCGCCCGAACGCGCGCAGCGCTTCCATGATGCGGCGGAAGAACACCGCGAACAGCAACGCCGCGCCGATGAACGACGAGATGCACGCCGTGGCGAACGACGACACGCTTTCAGGGATGCAGGCGTAGATGATGACCTCGGTCGACCAGCAGAGCGTGACGCACACCAGGCATAGATTGGCCTGGAAGGCATTCATGCCCCGCATGGAAACGGCGAATGTAGACGGCGCGACGCTCATGCTGCCCATTGTACCCGCCCGTTGCAAGCAGACAAAGATGTTAGCGTTGCGTTCGACCGCCGAAGCCAGGCAAGATGCGCGGGCGACGCATCGTGCCACACGCCATGCTTACGGAGCGGGACACCAGCCTACCGTTGCCGCCGTCGCCCCCGCCGAACGCTAGTCGCCTAGCGCGACGATGCCTTCGTAATCGGCATAAGAGCCGTTGAGCATGCCTCCCTCGACGATTTCCGCACCCGGCGCGGAGGGTGCGAGGCCCTTCGCCGTGTTGCCCAGCCCGCTACCGCCGCTCGTGGCGAACAGCACGATCTTCTTGCCGGAGAAATCATAGGCTTCCAAAAACGTATTGATGATCATGGGCGCCACATACCACCAGATGGGAAAGCCCAGATAGACGGTATCGTAGTCGGCCACAGGAGCGTCAATCGCCGCAAGGGCGGGGCGCGAAGCCCTATCGTTCATCTCCACGCTCGAACGCGATCGACTGTCATGCCAATTCAGATCAGCGCTTGTGTAGGGGATCGCCGGTTTGATCTCGTACAAGTCCGCCCCTGCCTCTTGGGCGAGCTTCCGCGCCCTTTTGGCAGTGGTGCCGCTCGCACTGAAATAGGCAACCAGCTTCTTGGTCATGGCCGCTCCAATCTCTTGAAATTTCATTACCGTGCCAGTATAGCATTTACGTTACATATTGTTATTTATTCCACAGGCTAACCGTGTGAAGCCCGGCACGTTTCGAGTCGGCCTTTCGCCCCGAGGTCCTGAGCGCAAATCGCAAATGGGTTACAGCACCGCATCGATAAGGGTTTTCGTGTAGGGGTGACGGGGATGTTCGAGCACCTGAGCGACCGGCCCCTGCTCGACTATGGCACCGCGGTTCATGACGGCAACCCGGTCGCAGATGGAGCCCACCAGGACGATGTCATGGCAGATGAACAGCATGGACATGCCCAGCTCGGCACGCAAGCGCCCCAGCAACTCCACAATCTGGCGCTGCACGGTAGCGTCCAGCGCGCTAGTGGCCTCATCGCACACCAACAGGTCGGGCCCTACCGCCAAGGCGCGGGCGATGGCGGCGCGCTGACATTGGCCGCCGCTCACCTGCCGCGGATAGCGTTCCGCCAAAGACGGGGAAAGCCCGCAGGTCCCCAGAAGCTCGGCAACGCGATCCTGTGCCTCGCGGCGCGGCACGCCCATCGTGCGCAGCGGCTCGGCGATTGCCGCCCCCAACGTGCAGCGAGGATCGAACGATCCGGCAGGGTTCTGGAACACCGCCTGCATGCGCCGCCATGCCCGGCGCGCCTGGGCACCGCGCACGCCGGTAACGTCCTCGCCGCACAGCAGCACCTGCCCCGACGTGGGCTTTTCCAATAGCAAGGCCATGCGCGCCAAGGTGGTTTTGCCCGACCCCGACTCGCCCACAAGCCCCAGGCACTCCCCTGCCTCGATGCGCAGCGTGGCGCCGTCCACTGCCACCACGTCAGGGCGCCCCTTGTGAGTGAAGACCTTGCGCACATCGCGAGTTTCCAAAACGGCGATCATCGAGCCCTCCCTTCCAGCACGGGGACCGCATCCAGCAGCTCGCGCGTGTAGGGATGCTCGGGCGCCTCGAGCACCTGGCGGGCAGAGCCCTGCTCGACCACCGCGCCGCCTTTAAGCACCGCCAGGGAGTCGGCGAGCGCGCGCACCACGCCCATGTTGTGCGTGACCAGCACGATCGCCGCCCCTTCCTCGCGCGCCGCCCGCGCCAGCTCCGCCACCACCAGCTTCTGCGAAACCGCATCCAACGCGCTGGTGGGCTCGTCGGCAAGCAGCACGCGCGGGCGCGGCATCAACGCGAGCGCGATGCCCACGCGCTGGGCCAGCCCGCCGGAAAGCTCGAAGGGACGGCTTTCCAGCACGCGGTCCGGATCGTCCACGTTCAAACGGGACAGGCACTCCCCCGCCCGTTGCAGGGCCCGCGCGCGCGTTTCCCCTGCCGGACGCGCAGCGTCCAGGAACTGGTCGCGCACCCGACGGATAGGGGCGAGCGACGCCAGGCTGTCTTGGAAGACCATGCCCAGCCGCACCCCGCGCAACGCGCGCAGCTGCCGCTCGGGCGCCCGGGCGAGATCGATCGCACCGCCCTCGGCATCCCGATACTCGATGCCGCCCGACACCACCTGCCCCGCCGGCCCCAATAGCCCCATAGCGGCGCGCAGCAGCGTAGTCTTGCCGCTGCCCGATTCACCCACGATTCCCAACACTTGGCCAGGAAAAACCTGCGCACTCACGCCATGCAGCACGCAGGCGCCACCGTAAGACGCCTCTAGATCGCGATATGCCAGAACGGGGGTTTCCACCGGTTCCTTCCGCCTCTTCCTATTCCACATCCAAATCGACGGTGATCTCGTAATAGTCGCATGGGTGCGGCTCGATGCCGCAGACGCCCACCCGCGCCACAATGCCCATGGTCAGATGCGACGCGAAGAAATACGCGTGGTCGTCCAGGATCAACTGCTGCATACGGGTTGCCAGCTGTGCGCGCTCGCCAGCATCGAAGGCCACATGCAACTGCGCGCCCAGCGCATCCAGCTCGGGGTTGGAATACCCGCCGTAGTTGGCCGCCGCGCCCGTCAGGCAGCTCGCGCCGAAGAAGTACTCCGGGTCGCCGGTGGGAGCGGTCACCAGCGCGCTCACGTACACGTCCCATGCGGAGCGGTCGTTGCGGATCTCAGTGTGGTTGGCGGTGCTGTTCACCTGGATGTCGAAGCCGATGGCGCCTAGCGTGGCTTGGGCGTATTCGGCGAGCAGCGGAAGCTCCATGCGGCCGGGGTAGGTGAGCCAGCGTACGGCGAGCTTGCGCCCGTCCTTCTCGCGCACCCCGTCGCCGTCGGCATCCGTCCAACCGGCCGCCTCCAGCACCTGCTTGGCGCGTTCGGGGTCGTAGGGCTCGGCGGAGACCGTGCCGTCGCCGAACGCCATATCGTCGGTGAACGGACCGACAGCCGCCACGCCGCGCCCATTCAGCAGCGTCTCGATGAAGCCCTGCTTGTCGATGCCCAGCGCCAGCGCCTCGCGCACGGCGGCATCTTGCATGACCGACGAGCTCCAGTTCGCCTGCCCGAAGAACGTGCGAGAGGTATCGCAGCTTGCGATGCGGAAAGAGCCTTCGTCCTCGAACAGCCGGTAGCTGGCGTAGGCCATGCCATAGGCGGCGTCTATCTCGCCGGACTGCAACGCCGAGGCGAGCGTATCGCCGTTGGTGATGGAGCGGACCACCACCTGATCGAGCTTGGGCGCGCCGCCCCAGTAGTCGGCGTTCGGCACCAAGGTGATCTGCGTGTCGGAAACCTCGACCGCCCTGTAGGGGCCGGTGCCGCTCACGTTGCCGGCTTCCGTCGCGCCCGCCTGCATGTCGATGATAGCGCCATAGGGGTCGCACAGGTAGTTCACCAGCGCAGGGCACGGCTCGGAGGTCTCGACGATGATGGAGCCTGCCTCGGCGGAGATGCCGGCGATCTTCAAATCGGCCGCAGCGCGATCATGGACTGCAACCAAATGCTCTAGGCACTCCTTCACCGCCTGGCCGTCCATCGCCCGCCCCGACGAGAACCTCACGCCTTCGCGCAATGCGATGGTGCAGTGCGTGCTGTCGGCGAACTCGTAGCCGGTAGCCAGCCACGGCTCGGGTTCCATGGCATCGTTGAACTTGAACAGCGCCTCGCCCACCCCGTAGCGCACCGCGCTCCAGCCGGAATACGCCTCATGAGGATTCAGGCCCGCATCGTCCATCTCCACGCCGTAGCCGGTGGTGCCGTAGACCAGGCGCTTCGCACGCACGCCACCGCCGGAAGCAGGTGCCGTCCCAGACGCGCCGTCGCGCGATGCCGCTGTGCGCAGCCCGAACGCGGCAGCGCCGATCGCGGCCGCGGCAGCAATGCCGGCGAAGGCGATCAGGGCCCTTCGGCTCAGGGTGCGACCCCCCTGACGCGACGCGAATCGCGATCGGGAAGTCGGCGCGGCCGCTTGTCGTGGCACGCCTGCGCCAGTTTCCTGCGAAGCCCCGCCCGCGAAAGCGGCCCCCGCTTCCTCCCTGCCCCGATACCCGACGTCGCGGCGCGGGTCCATCCAGTCGCGCAGCGCATCGCCCAGCAAATTGAACACTGCCACCGCGACGACCATCGCGATGCCCGGCGCCATCACCGTCCAAGGCGCGGTCTGCAGCAGGCTTCGGCTATCGCTCATCATCGAGCCCCATTCGGCAAGAGGCGGCTGCGCGCCTAGACCCAGGAAGGAAAGCCCAGCGAGCTCGATCATCATGGTTCCCGTGTCAAGCGCTGCCGTCACCACCAGCGGGCCCGCAACATTGTGGAGCACGTGCCCCATCACCAACCGCACCGACGAGCACCCCGCAAGCCTCGCGGCATCCACGTAGCCTTCCTTGCGCTGCTCCAGCGTGAGGCCGCGCGCGATGCGCGCGTACTTCGGCCACGAGATGGCGGCAAGCGCTATAACCGCGTTGTGCATGCCGCCGCCCAGCACCGCGGCCACCGCCAGCGCGAACACCAAGCCGGGGAACGCCAGGAACAGATCCGACAGGCGCATGATCGCCGTGTCCAGCACGCCGCCACGCCACCCCGCCGCCATGCCCACGGCCGTGCCCAGCACTGCAGCGATGACGACCAGGGCCAGCGTCGAGAACACCGACGATTGCGCGCCCACGATGATGCGCGAGAGCAGATCGCGCCCATAGCGGTCAGTGCCGGCAAGATGGTCTGCCGAAGGGGGTTGGAGCGCCGCAGCGAGATCCTGCGCATACGGGTCGTAGGGAACGATGGCGGGCGCAACCAGCGCGATGGCGACGACCGCCAGCGCCAAAACCGCGAACACGGCAAGCCTGACCTGCGTCGGCCGCGCACCGCCGCGCGACGCCGCGCCGGCGCTGGCCGCGAGCACGGCAACCGTTTCCCCAGACCGCACGGTATATTTGCCGAAAAACCTCATCAGGCGCCTTCCTCGTAGCGGATGCGCGGGTCCAAACGGCGGTAGGCGATGTCGGCCACGAGGTTCACCAGCACGTAGATGATGGCCATCCACGCCACGTACGCCAAGATCATGGGATAGTCGCGCATGGTGGTGGAGTCCACCGCCAGCTTGCCCACGCCGTCCCATTGGAAGATCGCCTCGATGATGGCGGTGCCGCCCAGAAGATCGCCCACCGACAGTGCCAACAGCGTGACGATCGTCACCATGCAGCTGCGCAGCACGTAGCGCAGCAGGATGGTGCGCTCGGGGACGCCGCGCGCACGGGCTCCTTCCACATAAGGCTTGCCCAGCTCGTCGAGAACGGTCGCGCGAATCTGGCGGGTGTACTTCGACGCCATGGCGATGCCGAGCGTTACCGTGGGCAGCACCGCGCCCGCCGGTGTGATGGAAGCCGGACCTGCCCCTCCCGCCGACGACGATATGACCGGGAACCACCCCAGCTGCACGGCGAACACGTAGATGAGCACCAGAGCCACGAAGAACCCGGGCAGCGAACTGCCCACAAACCCCAGGCCGCGCACCAGGTAGTCGACGCCGCGATTCCGCTTCACCGCCGCCAGGATGCCCAGCGGCACCGAGATGAAGACGGTGAGCGCCACCGAAGCGCACGTGAGCAGGATGGTGGCGGGAAGCTTCGAAGCGAACGTGGAGAACACGTCTTTGCCAGACACGTAGCTTTGCCCCATATCGCCGGTGAGCATGCCCGCAAGCCAGCTGACGTACTGTTCGAGGAACGGTCGATCCAAGCCCAGCTCATGACGCTGAGCATCGATTGCCTCCTGCGCGGCGACCAGGCCCTGGTTCTCGAGCATGGCCGTGACGGCGTCGCCGCCAGCCACATGCATCATGGCGAACGATAGCAGCGTGATGCCCAAAACGATGGGGATCAGCTGCAAGATGCGGCGCGCGATGTATCCTGCCATGGGAGCCGACTGCCGCGCCCCGCGCTAGCGGTGCGCCTCCACCAGAAACAACGGGGACGAGCCGTAATAGCCCTGCTCGCCCTTGGTCCACACACTGCGCCAGATGCCCTCATCGACACGCACGTCGGCGAATCCCAAGCGCCCGAGAGCGCGCAGATCCCACGCCGGCCGATCGATGTAGGTGAACGGCAATCCCAACGCCAGCTGCTCGCAACGCAACTCCTGGTCTTTGGTGGCAAAGCCGCTCGCGTCCAAGCCGGGCACCGCGCCCCGTGCCTGGTCGACGATACGCTGGGCATCCACCGCCGGATCGTCCAGATAGCGGTACCAATTGGCGTCGAACACCAGCAGCACGCCGCCGGGGGCGAGCACACGCTGCCATTCGCAGTATGCCGCCTGGGGATCGCGCATAAGCCATGTGACATTGCGCAGCGCCACCACATCGAAGGAGGCATCGTCGAAGGGCAAGCTCGCCACATCGCCCTCATGGAAGGAGACGGAGTCGATCGTGCCCGCCGCTTCGTTGTTGCGACGCGCCTGGTCGAGCATGCCCGCGCTGGCATCAACCGCGTCGACCGCGCAGCCCATATCTGCGAGCAGGATGCTGAAGAAGCCGGGCCCGCAGCCCAAATCGAGCGCACGCGGGACACGGCCTGCCCGCAGGGCAGCTTCGCGCGCCGGCGCGGAACGTCGCTCCAGCACATTGCGCCACGCCTCATGCTGGGGCCCGCCCAGCTCCTCGCGCACGCTGCAGGAATAGCTGCCCGCCCGCGCATTCCAGTAGTCGACGATCTGGCGCTCGGTGGGAGCGGTGCGCATGGCGGTCATGGTCTTGGCGATGCTAGCTGGCACGGCGGTCCCCCTGTTGGTAACACGATTTCCGATTCTGTAACATCGGACACTATACCAGGGGTGTTACGAAATTGGAATGCGTAACACTTCATGAAACGGCAAACGGCGGCCGAAGCCGCCGCCCGCTCGTCTTCTCCCACCGCTTTTGCGGCTGCGAGGCTATTTCAGGCCGACCGCTTCTCCGTCGGCATCGATCGCTTCCTCAAAGTACTCCCTCACCGGTTGCGGACCCAGCTGCTCCAGCTCCTTCTCCTGCACATGCCAGCACTCGGTGACGGGCAGGCCTTCGATAGCGTCCGCCACGAACACAGGATCCTTCCCCAGCTTGCGCTGGAGCGTATAGTCGTCGAGCGCTTTAAGGGCCCATTTCCCCAGCAGAAAGATCGCCACCAGGTTGACGATGGCCATGAATGCCATGGTGATGTCGGCGAAGTTCCATGCCAACGTGAAGCTGTTCAGGCACCCCACCATAATGGCAGCGAGACACGTGACCCGAAACGCCGTCAACACCGCCTTGCTCTTGGTGATGAAGCGTATGTTGCTTTCCGCGTAGAAGTAGTTGCCGATAAGGCTTGAGAATGCAAAGCAGAAGATGGCGAACGTGACCACGTGGATGCCGATCTCGCCCACCTGGGAGTTGATGGCCATCTGCACTAGCGGCATGCCGTTCAGGTCGCCGAACGACCCGCCGGACTTCACGTAGAAGATGAGCACGATGAACGCCGAGCACGTGCACACCAGCATGGTGTCCAAATATACCGAAAGCGTCTGCACCAGACCCTGCTTCACCGGATGCGACACGCTGGCCGTGGCAGCGGCATTGGGAGCCGAACCCATGCCCGCCTCGTTGGAGAACAAGCCGCGCTTGAGCCCTAGCACCACCACCGAACCGGCGAACCCGCCGAAGATGGACTGGAAGTCGAACGCCGACTGGAAGATACAGGAAAACGCCTGCGGCAACAGCCCGATGTTGGCAATAGTGATGCCGAAGCCCAGGGCAAGGTAGGCAACCGCCATGATGGGCACCAGAATGGACGAGATGATGCTGATGCGCTTCGAACCGCCGAAGATGACGAACGCCGTCATCACCATCAGAACGATGCCCAGCACCACCGCGGTGCCGTTGGCGGCATAGTCGGGGATGTAGTATTCCAGGGCGCTCGCCATGTTGTAGGCCTGCAGCCCGTTGAAGCCGTACGCATAGCAGATGATCAGCAGCGCCGCAAACACAACGCCCAGCCATCGCTGCCCCAACGCCTGCTGGATGTAGTAGGCGGGGCCACCGCGGAACTCGCCGTCCTTGCCGCGCACCTTCCAGATCTGCGCGAGCGTGGACTCCACGAATGCCGACGCCGCGCCGAACAGGGCCATCAGCCACATCCAGAAAATGGCGCCCGGCCCGCCCAGCGCCACGGCGGTGGCAATGCCGGCGATGTTGCCCGTGCCCACGCGCGATGCGGTGGACACCATCATCGCCTGGAACGACGAAATGGACTTATCTCCTCCCACATGGCGTTTCTCGGTAAGCTGCGTAAACATGTCCTTCAGATAGCGGATCTGCACGAACCTCGTACGCACCGTGAAGTAGATGGCGCAAAACACCAGCAGGATAACAAGAATGTAGGTGTAGAGAAAATCGTCGAACCGAGTGGTGACGTCGACGAGCCACGCGTTGAAATCGGCAGGCATGCGGCATCCTTCCTGTCTTTAGCTCGATGCAAGCGCGCGGCTCCCCGCGCAATCCCTTAGTTGCCCGCCAGCGGCGAGGGGGTGGCGTAGCTGCGGCCCAGGTACTCCTGATCCAGGTCGTAAAGCGCCTTGGCATCGGAGCCGAACAGCTTCATCTTGGTGACCATGGTGTCGGCGGTGTCTTCCTCTTCCATCTGCTCTTCGATGAACCAATCCAGGAACTTCATGGTACGGTAGTCCTTGGCATCGTGAGCGGCGGCATAGATATCGTTGATGAGTCCGGTCACGTACTTCTCATGCTCCAGCGCGGCCTCCAGCGGCTCCAGGTGGCTGGAGAACTGCTTATCGGGCTGGGCGATGGACAAAAGCTTCACCTTGCAGCCGTTGTCATGCAGGTAGTTGCGGAAGATCAGCGCGTGGTCGCGCTCTTCCTGCGCCTGGATCTCATACCAGTTGGCGAAGCCCTCCAGACCCTCTTCCTCGTAATAGTCGGCAAAGGAAAGGTACAGGTACGCCGAATACAGCTCCTTGTTGATCTGGTCGTTGAGCAGCTCGTACACTTTGCTGTCCATAATGGATCCTTTCGTTAGATGCAAGGCGCGCGGCAATCGCTGCGCCCCTTCGGTCGATTCGCCCGTATTATAGCCTGTTCAGCATCATCGTCGCGCGGCACCAGCGTAAAATACTCGAGGAAACAACCTGCGGCGAAGGGGCGCCATGATCTACACCGAACTCACCAACAAAGCGATGCGCATCGCCTACGATGCGCATGCCGGACAGCTCGACAAATGCGGGCAGCCCTACATCTTCCACCCCTTCCACGTCGCCGAGCAGATGGACGACGAAGCCAGCACCTGCGTGGCGCTGCTTCACGACGTGGTGGAGGATTCCGATGTCACCCTGGACGACCTCGTCCGCGAGTTCCCGTCCGATGTGGTGGAGGGCGTGCGCCTCATGACTCGCGAACCGGCCGTCGACTACTTCGATTACGTGCGCGCCATCAAAGGGCACCCCCTGGCGCAGAAGGTGAAGCTCGCCGACCTTGCACACAACTCCGACGAAACCCGCTTCGCAGGATGCGAGGGCGTCACGCGCGAGATGCTTGACAAACGCCGCGAGAAATACGCACGAGCTCGCGCAATCCTTTTAGGCTAGGCTTTTTGCCTAAAGTACTCAACGATCTCGCGCATGCCCTGGCCCTGGTTCACGCCGGCATCGATGGCGGCGCCATGCGATCACGGCGCAGTTGCGAAGTGGACAAAACAAGCCGTTATGAACAGTTCGAGGCTGCCAGATCCGAAAACAGGCCGCGAAATGACGCCAAACTCCAGTTGTGGACGAGCAAGCACGGCGAAAAGCCGGCTTTTCCGGCCCCGCATGCGCGAAACAAGGCAAGCCCGTCCCGCTCTGTCTGTATAGTTCCTGGTCAGAGGCATGTGTACTGCAACGATGGACGAGGCGCCAAAAGACGTCTCGTCCACAACTGGAATTTGGTTACAAATTCGGAAAGAAAACCGGATCTGAAGGCCCGATCAACCCCATCAGATACCTGCAGCGTCCAAGTCGGCTGAAACGAGCCACGCCAACGCTGGCGAAACCCATGTCGAAGGAGATCCCTTCCCGCCGAATAATCGCTCTATCCCGGCATCACCCGCCAGGCAGCCGCATGCTGCCCCGACATCACCCGCCTACCGAGCAACGGCGACCATTCTCGACGGATCGATGGACGCAAGCAGGTTACGAAAGACTGCGCCCCAGCTCATAGGCCTCCTCCAGTGCGGGATGACCCTCGATGGCGCCCTTCTCGTACACGCCGTTCGCCAGCACCACACCCTCGTCTTTCATGTGGGCGTAGGCGGCATTGGCCCGATAGGTGTCGACCAGCGGGCGCGCGATGGAGACGTCTTTGTCTTCGAACGCGGCCAGCAGGCAGCACGACGTGATGCCAAACGGGTCGGCCAGCCCGCAGAACATGCGGTCCATGAACGCCTTGATCTGCGACGAGAACGAGAAGCAGTAGACAGGCGTGGCGTAGACGATGGTGTCGCTGCGACGCAGGATGCCGTAGAACGGCGTCATCCCATCTTTGCGGAAGCAGATGCCCGCATGAGAGAAGCAGTACTCGCAGCCGATGCAGCCGGCGATGTCGGCCGTGCCCGCATCGATCACCTCCACGGAGTGCCCCGCTTCCTGCGCGCCTTTGACGAACGCCTCAGCGAGCATCCAGGTGTTTCCTCCCCTGCGCGGGCTGCCGATGACGACGGCGATGTTTCGAGGCATGGCTTTCCTCCTTGCTACGTGCTACGACGCAATAGATGCAGCGACCATTGTAGCGCGCCCCATCATGCTTCGGCGCGGCGAATGGCGCGGATCAGCTGCAGCGAGCAAACAGCCAGCGCGACCGCCCCGATACCCGCGCCCACCAGGCCAGTTTGCGCCAACCCACCAGCGGCCACGACAACGCCACCAGCCCAAGTGCCCGCGCCGATGCCCACGTTGTAGATGCCCGAATAGGCCGACATCGCCACCATGGCGGTGCCTTCGGGCGCATTGCTGATGACCTCCGCCTGGAACGCCACATTATAGGAGGTGTAGAACACGCCCCACAGGCAGCACGCAACGATCGTCGCAGCGACGCTGCCGGACAACGGCAGCAATAGCGCCATCATGACGGAAACGCCTGCCACCGCCGTGCGCAGGAACGCGAAACGCGCCTTATCGTACAGGCGCGAGAACGCGACGCTGCCCGCGAACCCCGCCGCGCCGTACAGCGCCAGGGCAAGCGTGATCAGCCCCTCCGAGAACCCTGACACCTGCTGCAAGAACGGCTCGATGTAGCTGTAGCAGGTGAACTGCCCGGTCGCATACAACGCCGTGACCAGGTAGATGCCACGCAACGGCGCATGCTTGAACAGCCCGGGAAGCGATTTCACCGAGAAGCGCTCGCCCGCCTCGAGCTGCGGCAGTATCAGCGCCAGATACGCCAGCAGCGCAATCGACACCGCTGCCACGCACGCGAACGTCATACGCCAGCCGACGGCCAGCCCGATGATGCGCCCGATGGGCAGGCCGCACACCATCGCCACCGACGACCCCACGGCGATGACGGCGATTGCCGTGCCGCCATGCTGCCGACCGACGATGCGCACCGCCACCGGCGACACCACCGACCAGAACACCGCATGTGCGGCCGCCACCAGCAAGCGCCCGCCCACCAGCGCCCAGAACGTGGGCGCCAGCGCCGAAGCCGCCTGCCCCACCGCGAACAGGGCGATGACGCCCAGCAGCAACCGCGTGGGAGAAAACCGGGAAAGCGCCACCATCAGAGGAATGGAAAGCAGCGCGACCGCCCATGCATAGATGGTCACCACCGCACCCGCCGCAGCCTCGGTCATCCCGAAATCGGCGGCGATATCCACCAGAAGCCCGATGGGCATGAATTCCGAAGTGTTCATGATGAACGAGCAGCACGCCAAACCGACGAGCATGAGCCATTCCCTGCGCTTCATCTTCGCCTTCCCGTTAAAAAGCGCCCGCATCGACAGCGGGCGCGCATGGACAACGGCTGGCAATTCTACGTCATAAACGTCTGCACGGTATCACGAAACGGTAAAGATTCACCCCATCTTGGAAACATGGGTCGCGGACGCGGGGAGCTCGGGCGAACCCGCTTGCGGCAAAACCGCCTTCTGGGTTACCGAGATGAACGGTTTGCGCAGGTAGCAAAGCTTGTCGACGCATTGCGCGCACGTGAGCCGGGCGTTGGTGCGCTCGTCAAAGCGCTCGGGATGACGCACCGCCGCAAGCTCCCAGCGCACCAAGATGACGATGGCGAAGGCAATGAGGATCCACCCGAACCAACCGCCCACGAACAGCAGGGGCGTGACCACCATGATGGCATCCCAGTTGAAGATCTGGCAGGTGGTGCAGCAGCGGTTGCGCATGAGCAGCACCTGCAACGGGCACCACAGAACCACGCACACCATGTCGGACACGAAATAGCACAGCGACCAAATGAGCGCCGTGCGCTCGTTCAGGACGCCGAACCATGCCATAAGCCCCGCCACCAGCACATTGAACGTCACCCAGAACACGATGACCGGCACGATCTCGCGTAGCCGATCACGGTAGAGCACCGCGCGGATGGAACGGTCGACCGCCAGATCCTTGTTGTCAAAATGGAAGATGTTGAGGAAGTCCACGCTATTCAGCAACCTGCGCACGAAGCTCGCGAGCGAACCGCCACGCGCCATCAAGCCGTCATAGGTCTCCTGGATGGCGGTGACGCCGTTTGCGGCAAGCCGGTGGCCAAACTCGGCGATTTCCTGGAACTGCGCGCGGAGTGCCTCCCGGCCTCCGCGGAACGTCGCAGGCGTCGGGATATGATACAGCCCGTACTGCTTGAGACTTCCCGATGAGATCCGCGCATGCACGAAGAATTTCGTGAGGAAATCGAACATCAAGGCGATGAACACCACATCGATGAAGTTGAGCCCGCCCGGCACGCCAAATGTCGCGGACGCGTCGAGGGCGGACGGATCGGTGACGAACAGCCAGGTAGCGAACGCGAGCAGGGCAAGGCGCACCAGCAGCCGGGCGCAGTAGCCCAAAAACAGCGGAGTGGGCCCCTCGGTGCGTGTTTTATCGCTGCGATGCCGGTTCATGGAAAAGATGATACCGTCCCGGCAGGACAGATGAGCCTAAAGCCCGCAAAATGCGGGGAAACGCCACGCAGCACAGCGCGCGCCGCACGGCTTGCATCGTGCGGCGCGCTACGCAGCGAAAGGCGACCGGGTCGTACACGATCCCTTTGAGGAGAAAAACGCTAGATGTCCATCGCAGCGTGGAACGCCTCATAGGTGGCGTTCAGAATGGTGGAGGGACGCTGGGCGTCGCCCACCACGCGCACGAACGGCGCAGCGTCGCGCAGCTGCTCGACCGCATCGCGGCGCGAACGCTGGCCGATAGCGCACACCACCGTGGTGCCGGGGATGCGCCTCTCGGCGCCGTCCTGCTTCACCGTCACGCCCTCGGCGTCCACGGACGCCGCGGCAGCGTTCAACTGCACGTCGATGCCCACCTTCTCGATCTCCGCCAGAAGGATGGGACGATGGCGGATGTTGGCGTCGATGGCCAGGCCATCGCGCATCTCGATAAGATGCACCTTCTTGCCCTTGCCGGCCATGAGCAGCGCGCATTCGCAACCTGTCAGGCCGCCGCCGATGATGGCTACCTCATCGGTGACCTCGGCGCCTTCCAGGTAGATGTTCTCGACGTTGACCACGTGGGCGTCATCGATCACCGGTACCGGCAGGCTCATGGGTTCGGAGCCCACCGCCACGATGCACGCATCGGCGTCGAACGCCTCGGCGAACGCGGCGTCCACCGGCGTGTTCAGGCAGATTCGCACGCCCGCATCGCGGCAAAGCACCTCGTAGGTGCGGCCCAGGCGGTACATGTCCTGTTTGAACGGCAGCGCCTTCTCGGTGCGCAGGATGCCTCCCAGCTCAGGCCCGGCCTCGCATAGCGTGACATCGTGGCCGCGCATGGCCGCGGTTCGCGCCGCTACCATGCCGGCGATGCCGCCACCCACCACCAGCACGCGCTTCGAGCGCGCCGCCGGAGTGATTTCGAGACCCTCCAATTCGCGCCCGATACGCGGGTTGATGGCGCAGCGGCGCGTTTGGGTGACGGGACGCTCGGCCATGCAGGCGAAGCAGCGCATGCAACGCACGATATGATCACCCTGATTCGCCATCACCTTGTTAGGCAGGTTCGGGTCGGCCAGCAGCGCGCGGCCCATCACCACCAGGTCTGCATCGCCGTTCGCGATGATGTCCTCCATCTGCTGCGGGTCGGAAAGCCCGCCGATGGTAGCAACCGGCTTGCTCACGTGCTTTTTTATCTCGCGCGCCAGATACACGTTACAGCCATGCTCGCGGAACATGGAAGGATGCGTAACCGAGAAACCGAACTGGTAGGAACCAGCCGACACATGGATGATGTCCACCAGGTCTTCGAGCGCCTGGGCAATGCGCACGCCTTCATCCAGGTCATAGCCGCCGTCGAACAGCTCAGAGCCGCTCATGCGCAGCTCGATGGGAAACCAGGGGCCCACCTCGGCGCGCACGGCGGCAAGAATCTCGCGGGCGAAGCGCACGCGGTTCTCGAGCGATCCGCCATACTCGTCTTCGCGATGGTTGAAGTAAGGCGAAAGGAACTGGTTGATCAGCCAGCCATGGCCCGCATGCACCATGCACATCTGGAACCCGGCACGCTTGGCCAGGCCGGCGGCGTTGGCGTAAGCGGCGACGATGCCGTCGATCTGCTCCTTGGTGAGCGCCTTCACCGGGATGCCGTCGGGGCGCACGCCGTCGCTGGGACCGTACTGGTGCAGCTCGCCTTTGCCCTTCTTGTCCACCATGTAGGTGCCCGCATACTGGCCGGAGTGGGAAAGTTCGATGGAAGCGATCGCGCCGTGGCGCTTGATAGCGTCTGCCACGTAGGCGAATGCGCCCAGCTGGCCGGGCACTTTAAGCGACAGATGCAGCATCTGCGACCCGTCGGTTTCCGGATGGACCACCAGCTCGCTGACGGTGACGATGGCCGCGCCGCCCTTCGCGCGCGCCTCGTAGAAGCCCAGCGTGCGAGGGCCGGGCGTGCCCTGCGCGTCGATATCGGTCGCGCCCATCGGGGCGGAGCACATGCGGTTGCGCAGCGTCAGACGACCGATCTGCAGCGGTTTGCAAAGATTGGGATAGTCTCGCTTCATCTTCTCCCCTTTTGTCGTTCGGGACTGCCCGGGAAAGACGCCGCGCGCACTCCCCTGCGCCTGCCTGCGCCCTGGCACCAGGACTCGCCCCAAAATGCCGATGACGCCGTGTAGTTTAGCACGCCCAATGCGCGCCCGCCCAGCAAGCGGCACGCCCGGAACATGCGTCATAATAGTGCGCATGGAAGACATCGCTACAGCACAGCAGCACGCCGCCCGTTGCGGCCTGAAACTCATCCGGACCGACGACGGCCTGGCGCTTGCCGGCGACGGCATGGTGCTGCATGCCGATTTCCGCTCCCTTGCCGGCAGGCTGGCCCCCGGCAAGCTCAACCGCGAGCTGCTCGTGCGTGCCGCGAAGGTGAAGCATGCGGATGGAGAGGCACCGTTGGCGGTGGATGCGACGGCGGGGCTGGGCGAGGATGCGCTGCTGCTCGCGGCGGCGGGCTTCAGGGTGAAGCTGTTCGAGCGCAACCCGGTGATCGCCGCGCTGCTGGACGACGCCCTGGCGCGCGACGGGCATGGCCCCGCGCTGGCGGAGGCAGTTGGCCGAATGGAGCTTATCGGCGGGGACAGCATCGAAGCGCTTAGAACCGGCACGCTCGCCCCCGACGTGGTCTACTTGGACCCCATGTTCCCCGCGCGGCGGAAAAGCGCGGCGGTGAAGAAGAAGTTCCAGCTGCTCCACCACCTGGAACGGCCCTGCAACGACGCCGAGCAGCTGTTGGAGGCCGCACTGGCAGCGCATCCGCGCAAGGTTGTGGTGAAGCGCCCGTCGAAGGGGCCGTACCTTGCCGACGTCAAGCCGAGTTACTCGCTTGAAGGCAAAGCCGTACGCTACGACGTGATCGCCCTGCCTTAGCGCGCTGCTGAAGAGCAACGGAACCGCCTGCTGTGGACGTTTTCGTGGAGCACGTCTGTTTTTCGCTTCATATATAAGAACATCCGTTCTATACTCTCAACGAAACACCGACCGGATGCCGGCGGGGAACCCGCCCGCGTCCGACGCACGAGAAGGAGCCGCCCATGCTTGCCGAAGCCCCCTGCATCCGCAGCAATCTGCAAGCGATAGACGCGCTCGACGAGGTGGGCCAGGGCATCGAGGGGCTTTCCCATATCGTCCTCGCCCTGGAAAGCGCCGATGTCGCAAGCGCGAGCGCCCTGTTCGTCGTCGCACGCCTGCTAGGCTATTTCGGTCGCACCGTCGAGGCAGCCGTTGTGCAACTGGAATCAGGCGGCATCGCCGGCAGCTAAGCCCGGTCGCCTTGGGAACGGCCGTTTCACGCGCATGGCGGCGGTTCTTTGCGCTTTCGGCGCAGGCGCCTCGAAAGCGCACGCGCCGGCACGCCCTGCGCTACAATACCTTGATACATTTTTCATGGTCCAAGGAGGTTCTGTGAGCAGCGATCCCGGCATCTCCGCACCTTGCACGCAGGATGCGGAAGACAACGCAAACGATCCTATATTCCAGCAAGAGCAGGCGCACCTGTCCGAGGTGCATGCCATCCTGCGGCGCATGGGGCGCAACCTGGCGAAAAAGCTTGCCGTCACCAACGCCGAAGCCGCCAAGGACAAGCAGGACATGGCTGACGAGCTGGCGCTCAACTTCGCCGGCGACGACGAGACGCTGGAAACCGCCGCCGAGCTTGCCACCATCAACCGCATCATCGAGGCGTACAACATCTCGCAGGATGTCAACGCCCGCAAGCTCGCCGACGTGCAAACCTTGCTGAAGCAGCCGTACTTCGCCAAGGTAGTACTGCAGTTCAAAGCGGGCGATCAGCCCAAAGAGCTCTACATCGGCACGGCCGGAATCGCCGACGAGAACTACCGCCGCCTGGTGGTCGATTGGCGTAGCCCCGTGGCCGAAACCTATTACAACCAGGAAAACGGCCGCACCTCCTATCATGCCAACGGACGCATCATCACCGCCGATCTGAAGCTGCGCCGCCAGTTCGACATCGTCGAGAGCATGCTGAACGCTTACTTCGACACCACGGTGGCCATCCAGGACGCGCTGCTGCTCAAATCGCTTTCCCACCAGCGCACCGACCAGATGAAGGCCATCACGGCAACCATTCAGAAGGAGCAGAACCAGGTCATCCGCCACGAGGATGTGCCGGTGCTTTTGGTTTCGGGCATCGCCGGCTCGGGCAAGACGTCGGTCCTGCTGCAGCGTATCGCCTACCTGCTGTACCAGCGCCGCGACGATCTGGACCCCAGCCAGGTGTACCTCATCACGCCCAACCCGGTGTTCCGCCACTATATCGACAACGTCCTGCCCGAACTGGGCGAGCGCAACCCCGAAACCATCACCTGGGCCGAGTTCGCCGAGAGGCTGCTGCCCAAGGGCCGCGGCGGCGCGGACGCCGACTCCCCCATCGAGGAGCTCCGCGCCATCGACGAAGCCTGCAAGTCGTTCTCCTTCGAGCCCGACGATTTCCGCGACATCGCCTGCCAGGGCACGCGCCTGATCTCCGCAGGGCAGATTCGCCAGCTGCGCGACAAGTACAGCCGCTTCGAAGCGGGGCCGCATCTGGTGGCGCTGATGAGGGAGGACCTCGAAGAGCGCCTGGAGAACCGCCTGAAGTCGATGGCGGGCAGCGAAGCCGTGCAGAACGAGATCCTCGACCTGCCGCTCGACGAGCAACTGCGGCTGTTCAACGGGCCGTTCGACCCTCAGGACGAGCGCGAGGAGCGCGAGCTTGCACTCCATTACGTGACCGATCGCTATGATGCGGCGTTCCACATGGTCGAAAACGACGAATGGCTGCGCCTCGATCGCATCGGCATGCGCCTGCTGGGGATCGAGAATCTCTCGCCCGCAGGCTGGCTGTACCTGAAGATGGCCGTAACCGGCCTGGGCAACCCCGACGCGAAGTACGTGATGATCGACGAGGTGCAGGACTACACCGCCGCGCAGCTCGCCGTGCTCGCTCGTTACTTCCGTCGCGCCCACTTCATGCTGCTAGGCGACCCCAACCAGGCCATCAAACCCCATACCGCATCGTTCGACGAGATCAAGCAGGTGTTCGAACGCTCCCGCGGGCCCGTGGAGGAGTGCTTCCTCATGACCAGCTATCGCTCGGCACCCTCCATCACCAATCTGTTCGCCGGGCTGCTTTCCGCCGAAGAGCGCGGGCGCATCTCGTCGGTTCAGCGCGAGGAGATGCCGCCGCGCATCCGCGTATGCAACACCGAAGAATCCCATGCCGAGGCGCTGCGGGAAACCGTCGCCGAAGCGCAGCGCCTCTGCGACAGCAACCACGGCATCGCCGCCGTGGTGGTGCCGTGGAAGAGCCAGGCCCGTCGCATCCAGGGCATACTGGACGATGAGGCTCCGCAGCTGATGGGCAAAAGCGATGCGCTGCCCTCGGAGGGGGTCATCCTCATCACGCTGGAGCTTGCCAAGGGTTTGGAGTTCGACCACGTGATCGTACCCGACGCCAACCCGGAGCTGTTCCCCGACGAGCCCCTGGCACGACGACGCCTCTACACCACCATCTCGCGTGCCACGCGCCGCGTCGATATCTTGGCATGCGGCACGCTCACCCCCCTGCTCGAGCAGGCGAACGAGCAGACCGACTAGACGCAAAGTAAAAACCGGATAAGCAGTAGAAAGAAGGCATGGAGCCCATGACCGAATGGCTCGTACGTCGTTTTGTGAAAGATTATCAGGATGTTGGGAATGCCCATGTGCGCACGCGCTACGGACAATTCGCCGGCATCGTCGGCATCATCTGCAACGTGCTGCTGTGCCTCGGTAAAGGCATCATCGGGCTGATCGCAGGGTCGGTCTCCATCATCGCCGACGCGGTGAACAACCTCTCCGATGCCGCGAGCAACATCATCAGCCTACTGGGCTTCAAACTTGCCAGCAAGCCCGCCGACCCCGAGCATCCCTACGGACATGGCCGCTACGAATACCTGGCAGGGCTGGCAGTGGCCATCCTCATCGTGTTCATCGGGCTTGAGCTGCTGCAGACGTCCTTAGACAAGATCGTGAACCCCTCGCACACCGACTTCAACGCTGCCGTGGTGTGCGTCTTGGCGCTATCCATCCTGGTGAAGCTGTGGATGATGGTGTTCAACCGCTCCATCGGGCGCCGCATCCACTCCACTACGCTCGAAGCCACCGCAGTCGATTCGCGCAACGATGTCATATCCACCGGCGTCGTCCTGATTTGCGCCGTGCTGTCGTTCTACACGGGCATCGACCTCGACGGCTGGATCGGCCTGGCCGTTGGCGCGTTCATCCTGTGGAGCGGCATCCAGCTGATCCGCGACACCATCGATCCGCTGCTGGGCCGTGTGCCCGACCCCGAGCTGGTGCAGCACATCCACGACAAGATCATGAGCTACCCCGGCGTGCTGGGCACCCACGACCTGATGGTGCACGACTACGGCCCCGGCCGCCAGTTCGCCAGCGCCCATGTGGAGATGCCCGTCGAGGCCGACCCCATGGACAGCCACGACCTCATCGACAATATCGAGCAGGATTTCAAAAACGATGACGGCCTTATCGTCACGCTGCACTACGACCCCATCGTCACCGACGACCCCGAGGTCAACGACATGCGCCACTGGATCGACGCTCAGGTGAAAGGCATCGACGAGCGGCTGAGCATCCACGATCTGCGCACTGTCCCCGGCCCCACGCATGTGAACGTGCTGTTCGATTGCGTCAAACCCGCCGACCTGTCCATCCCCGATGACGAGCTGTGCCGCAAGATCAGCAACACCGTGGTGGAGCGTTACCCGAAAGCCGTCGTCAAGATAACGATCGATCAAAGCTATGTGAGCTCGCGCCAGTAGTCCGTTACAATCGACGGAAAGCCGCATCTCAAGTTCCAGCAGGAGTTTCACATGATCGATCAAGCACCGATTCCTCCTTCGGACGCACAGCAAGGACGCACCATTCCGCCATCGAGCGCGCCCGGCGCCCAATTCGTCGGCGCCAAGGTGATCGGCGGATCCCAGCCCGGGCCGCAACCGAGTCCGCAGCACACGGTCATCGATGAAGAGCAGCTCAAGCGCATGATGCGGAAAAACGACAGCTTCTTCAAACGCAATGCGTATCAGATGGTCACGCTCGCCCTCATCGCCGTAACCGTGGCGGTGTACTTGGTGGAAGTGATCCTGTCGGGTCTTCGCCTCGATGCGAGCACCGATACGCTGGTCTCGATGGGCGCCATGGTGCCGCTGCTCATCCAAGGGCCGGCCGATCTGTGGCGTTTCGTGGCGCCCATGTTCCTGCATATGGATCTCATGCATCTGCTGTTCAACATGGTGGCGCTTTACAGCGTGGGCGTCACTCTCGAGCGCATCCTGGGCAAAGCGGGCTTCCTGGCGCTGTATTTCGTGGGCGGCATCACCGGTAACGTGGCGTCGTACGCCTGGGGATTATTCGCCGAAGGCGGCATGACCGTTTCCGCCGGCGCTTCCACCAGCGTATTCGGCCTGTTCGTCGCCGTGGCGCTGCTGGCGGTGCTGGCACGCGGCAACCGGCGCTACCTCACCGCCTACAGCAAGGGCATGCTCGGCGTCATCCTGGTGAACGTGGCTTACAGCCTGCTGGTGCCGGGTATCTCCATCAGCGGACACCTGGGCGGCGCGGTGGGCGGTGCCATCGCCATGCTGATGATCCCCAGCAAAAACCTGCGCACACCGAAACCGGTGTGCGCAGTGGTTGCCGTGCTATGGGTTGCGGCTATGGTCGCCGCCATCTACTGGGGTTTGGGAACCGCCCCCAGCGTAGCGCTGAACTTGCTGGCCTAATCCTTTTTCCCTAGCATCTTCGCCACCGCTAGCGCCGCAAGCGCCACGGCTACGGCTGAGCCGATGGGCAGCAGGATGCTGGCCCATTCCACCAGCGAGGGCACGTATGCCTGCGTCATAGCGAAGGCGTCGCCTGCGTTGGCGTACAGCCCCGTTGACATAGGGAACGCCCACTGTGCGGAAGGCTGGTTCGAAAGCCCCGAGAACAGCGTGGGGGCGGAAAACGCCGGGTACAGCAGCATAAGACGATGAGCGAACATGCCCACGATGGCCAGTGCCGACGCGCCGGCGAACAGGCCCGCACCCGCCTTGCCCCCGCGCACCAGCAAAAGCATCGCAGCAATGAGGGGCAGACCCAGCTCGATGACGTAGAGCGGTGCATACGCTCCAACCGCGTTGAGCGTCGCTGCGCTTGCCGCCGTGCCCTCGAAGGCGAGCAGCGCTAGCTCGGCGAGTGCCAGCGCCACATGGACGGCGATCGCCGCCGCCAGCAAGCGCCCGAACCGGCGGGCAACAGCAAGGCCGTCGCCGTCCGTCGCACCGCCGCGGGCCGACGCCACCGCCATGGCCAGCACCAGCGCAAACCCGCACACCATCGCCACCATCAGGAAGTCGACGGGCACGATGACGCTATGCCACCAGGCACGCGCGCTGGGCAGCGCGAACAGCATGCCCTCCACCACCTGCAGCGCAACCGCGGCGACGGCGCCCACGATCATCCAGATGTGCGCGCTTTTCCACGAACGTGCCAGAGCGATCAGCCCCACCACCGATGCCACGATGAAGAACGTGAGCGCCATCATGTCCCACGCCAGCGGCGACACGATGTTGAGGTGCAAAAGCATAGCCAGGATGTTCTCCGGCGAGCCAAGGTCGGCGATGATGGCAACCGACGCCCCAATGGCACCGCCAAGACCCGCCGCCTGCGCCGGCAGCGCGAACCGCTGCAGTTCAGGCTTACCCGAAAGCACGATGTAGCTCGCCGCCAGCTGCCCGCCCGCGCCGAAACCGACGCAGAAGGCGAACATGCCGATGAGCAGACCCCAGCAAAACACGTTGCTCATGTTGGTGGTGGCCAGAAGCCCTGCCGTCAGCTGGGCGATCCATGTTGCAAGACCCGCCGCTGCAACGACAACGGCGGCAACCAGCACGGCGAGCTGGCGCTTCGACATCAACTTTTCCATGGTTACTCACCGTCCGTTCCAGCGCCGCCCACGCCCGCTGCGGAAAGCAGCGTTTCGGCATGCTTGGTGCCGCGCGTCGATTTCAAGTAGAACACCTTCGGATGCGTGCCGTGCTCTTCGCCCAAAACGAAGGTCTCGCGGCCTTCCAGGTACTTCGAGATCTCCGATTCCGGGTCGTCCAAGTCGCCGAAGATGCGCGCGTTGCCGGGGCAGCCGGCGCAACAGGCAGGCTCGATGCCCTGGCTGGTGTATTGCACGCAGAACGTGCACTTCTCCACTACGCCCTCGGGGCGCTGCGGGGTGTACACCAGGCGACCATCCTGGCGGTACTCCGCCGGGTATCCGTAGGAGTACGTCGCACCCGCCGTACCCGGCAGCGGCTCGGCGTGACCCCAGTTGAACTGGCGCACACCGTAGGGGCACGCGGTCATGCAGTAGCGGCACCCGATGCAGCGCTCGAAATCCACCAGCACCGTGCCGTTCTCGTCGGTGTAGGTGGCACCGGTGGGGCACACGCTCTGGCACGGGGCGTTGTCGCAGTGCTGGCAGCTCACCGGCAAAAACTCCATGCGCGGCTGCCCTTCGTCGTTCAGCACCGAGGTGCCGTACTCGGGCGCGCCGGGCACGAACACGCGGTTCCACCAGATGCCCTCAGGCTGGGCATGATGGTCTTTGCAGATCACCGCGCAAGTGCGGCATCCTATGCATCGGTCGAGGTCGACCGCCATCGCATACCTCATGCGATCACCTCCTCAAGCGCGCCGCCGGCTTCCAGCAGGCGCACATCGCATACGCATTCGTTCCACGCCATGTTGGGCGACCACACGCTCGACACGTAGTAGATCTCGTGGATGGGGTTGATCCAGGGGAAAATGAGCGAATTGTAGCTTTCATCGCCGGTGTAGCGGCTCCACCATCCCATGTCGAAGATCACCTGCCCGGGGTACATGCCCGGGTCGGTAACCAGCGCGCCGTTCACCTTACCGCGGCTGTTGAACACCTCAACCACGTCGCCTTGCGAAAGCCCTTTCGCCTCCGCGTCGTCTGGGTTCATGAACACCTTCGGTGTGTTGTTCTGCAACTCCAGCATGAACGGGTTGTTGCAGTAGGTGGCGTGCACGCGGAACAGGCTGTTGCGCGTCAAGTACGCAAACGGGTACTTCTCGCGCGCCTCGGGATCGACGGCGTATTCGGTGTCCTCGAACGCGGGCTTGTAGCAGGGCAGCTGTTCGCCCATTTCCAGGAAGCGGTCCTCGTCCTTGTAGAACTCGATGCGGCCCGATTTCACGAACTTCGCGGTGACGTCGAGCGCGTTGGGGCGCGACACCGTGGGGAACGGCTGGCCCTCGTGGATCTGCTCCCAGAAGGGGATCTTCTTCTCGCCGGGGTTGGCGTGGGCGAGTTTGCAGGGACCTTCCTTCAAGTCCTCCACGGTTATGTGGTTGATGGTGTCGCCGCCGTTTTCCAGCAGCGTGCGCAGCACCTCTTCGGCTGCCTCTTCGGCCTGCTCGGCTTCGAACTGGGGCCACATGTCGGCCACGCTGGGGTCGATGCGGCACGCGAGTTCCTTGCAGGTCCACAGCTCCGGGCGCGCGATGCCCGGCGGGTCAACCATGGGCTGCATGATCTGCACCCAGGGGTGAAGCGGCGTGATGACCAGTTCGGTTTTCTCGTACCAGCTAGCGCTGGCGAAGGTCACGTCGGAGTAGTCGACCGTCTTGGTGTGCTGGAACTCGAAGCAGATCACGCATTCCAGCTCGCCGGATTCCTTGGCGCTGCGCAGCCAGTTGGCCACGTTGTGCTGCTCGAAGGGGTTGCCCCACCCCACCACAATGGCCTTGAAGCCATGCTCGGGGAAGGAGGCGCTCATGGTGTCGGTGCGACCGTTCACCGCGTAGTGGAACGGCGCCGAAGCGCGCTTGGGACGTGGCGGGATGAACCACGACGCCGTATTGAAGCGCGTCTTGTACTGGCCCACATAGGTGGAGATTCCGCCGCCCAGTTGGCCGATGTTGCCGGTGAGCGCGGCCAGCAGCGCGCAGGCGCGGCCCTTTAGGTCACCGTGGTGCCACTGCATGGCAGAGCCGCCGAAGATGATATGCATAGGCTTCACCGCGGCGCACTCGCGAGCGATGCGCGCGATAGTGTCGGCCGGTACGTCGGTGGTGGCACTGGCCGATTCCAGGTCGTATGCCTCGAGGCTCTCGCGCAGCAGCGTGAACGACGTCTTCGCCTGCACGGTGCCGCCGCCTGCCAGGGTCACCTCGAAGGAGCCTTCCAGCGCGAAGCCCTCGGTACCGCCGAGATGCTCGGGGTCGACCGCTACCGGCGCGCCGGCGGCTTCATCCCACGCCACGTACGTTTCGCGATATTCCGGGGCGTCGAAGGCGGTAAGGCCCGCAACCTGGCTTGCCAGCAGGCGCTTGCCGGTTGCCGTGTCGATGAGCAGCGGCATGTCGGTGAAGTTTTTGCAGAACGCCTGGTCGTACAAGCCTTCGTCGATGATCACCTTCGCCGCCGCCAGCGCGAACGCCGCGTCGGTATCGGGCTTGATGCGCACCCACTCGGTGGATTTCTCGGCGGTGGCGGAATAGTTCGGATCGAAGCACACCACCTTGCCACCCGCCTCGCGGGAATAGTTCAGGAAGTGGGAGTCGGGCAGACGCGTGACCATGGGGTTCGACCCGAAGATCATCGTGTAGCGCGAGTCTTCCCACTCGTAGCTTTCCAGCTCCTCGCTTTGGCAGCCAAACGTTTCAGGCCAGAACATGGGCAGGTCGCCGTTGAACTCGTAGCCGCCGATGGCCGACCAGCCCATCATGTTGGTCAGGCGCACCAGCGCGCCTTTCTGCACGTGGCCGGTTCCCTGCACCTGCCAGATCACGCCGATGGAGTCGGGACCATACTTCTCCGCGATGTCGCGCAGCTTCTGCGCGGCAGTGTCCAGCGCGGTGTCCCAGTCGGTTTCCTCCAGCTCGCCGGTTTCGGCGTTGCGCACCAGCGGCGCGGTCAGGCGCCCGGGGCCGTGAATCATCGTATTGATGGAAATGCCCTTCAAGCATCCGCGCGGGTTATAGCGCTCGTACGGATAATCCGACGCCTGCGAGATCATCTTGATCTGCCCGTCGTGGACGAACGCCTTCATGCCGCATGCGCCGGTGCAGTTAGGCGCGCAGGTGGTGCGCACCCACGCCCCTTCCGGAGGAACCGTTTCCGCCAGCGCCTTCGCCGCCGGAATGCCCGCTTGCGCCCCGATGGCGCCGGCCCCCATTGCGGCGAGCGCGGCAGCCGAGCCCACCTTCACGAAGGTGCGGCGCGAAATGTCGCTTCCCATAGTCCGCCTCTCCTTCTTCCCTCTCGTCTTGCAAGGTGAGGTTATTGTGCGGCCACACGCGCGCATATATAAGGGGGAGCTCCCCTACGGCACGGGGAGGGAAATCCCCCTTCTCGATGAAAGGGCTGAGGAAGGGGCCGGGGAGGCGATTGCGGAAGGGATTGGGACGGGCTGGAGGCTACAGCTTCACCAGGCCGTGCTTGACGGCGTAGTCGAACAGCTCGGGACGGGAGTGCGCGCCGATTTTCGCCATGACCTTCGCTTTGCGGTTCTCGACGGTTTTCACCGAGATGGCCAGGGCTTCGGCGATTTCCTGATTCGAGTAGCCGCGCACCGCCAGCGACACCAGCTCGGCCTCGCGTGGCGAAAGGGCGTCGGCGGCGGGGTCGGTGCGACTCACGGAGTTGCGCACGAAGCCGTCCATCATGTCATCGCACACGTACGACTCGTCATCGGCCGCGCGGCGGATGGCCTTCAGCAGCTCGGCGTCCGACGAGCTTTTCAGCACGTACCCCAGCGCGCCCGCCTTGAGCGCCTGGGAAAGGTATTCCTGCTCGTCATGCATGCTGAGGATGACCACGCGTGTAGGCAAGCCGGCGTCGCGGATGCGCTCGGCCAGAAGCAGACCGCTTTTCTCGGTGCCCATGGATATGTCGCTCAGCAGCACGTCGGGTTTATGCTTGACGACCAGGTCGACCGCGGTGCCGGGGTCGGAGGCTTCGCCCACCACGCGCAAATCCATCTGCTGCTCGATAATCATGCGGAAGCCCATGCGCACCACCGAATGGTCGTCCGCCAGCACGACGTCGATCATTGCCTGCCTCCTGTCTCGAGGTTCAAGGTGACAGTGCAGCCCGCCCCCGGGACGGACTCGAGGGAAAGCCGGCCGCCCACCAGCCCGGCGCGTTCGCGCATGCCGCCGAGTCCCAATCCGCTGCCCTTCGCCTTGGTGTTTTTCGGATCGAAGCCCGCGCCGTCGTCGGAAACCTGCAGTTCAAGCACCCCATCGCTCACGGCAAGGGACACGCGGATCTTTTCCGCGCCCGAATACTTGCACGCGTTTGACACCGCTTCCTGGCAGATGCGGTACAGCACGATCTCGCGGTCGGCACCCAAGGGGCCGGGGTCGTGCGCGTCTACCTCGATGGCGATGCCGAACGCCTTCTGCATGGTAGCGCACAGCGCTTCGATGGCCGCCACCAGACCCAGCTCGTCAAGAGCGGCCGGGCGCAGAGCGCGCGCGATGGCGCTGATGTGCGCGATGACGTCCTTCAGGCGGCCGTTCACCTCGTCGATAGCGGCAGGCCATTCCTCCTGGGGCAAGTAACCCAGCTTGCGCAGCTCGATCTGCGCCACCAGCACCTCCTGCGAGATGCCGTCGTGCAACTCGCGCGCGATGCGGCGACGCTCGTCTTCCTGCGCCTGCAGCAGACGATGCGTTATCTCGGTGTAGGCAAAACCCTCCTGCTTGCCGTGCACGAAAAGCGGCGTTTCCGTGCACGGGGCAAGGGAGAAACACGCAGCAGCGAACTGTTGGATGAGCCCGCACGTCACCTCGTCGAACGTGCGCACGAAACGCGTAGCGCAGATGAGGATGACGCGCAGATTATCGCCCTCCATCAGGGGAAACGATAAAAAGCTGGAAAGCGCTTCAGCCACGATGATGGGGTATTGGAACAGCTCGCCTTGGGGGATGTCGTCCTCCACGCTGTTCACCACGATGCCACGGCGCAGCTTCTGCACCTTGCCCAGCGCGCCCACGCCTTCGGGCAGATGGATGAGCGCGTAGTTGTTCGTAGTGCTTCCCGCCGCATACTGCCAGGTGAGGATAGGCGCCGATCCGTCGGGCACGATGGACACGCCCACAAAGTCGAACCCGAACCGCGCCCGCACATCCTCCGCCGCACTAGCCGCGCAGCTATGCAACGCCCGGATAAGCCCCCTTTGCCCCTGGTCGGTCAACGCGCCCTCCTTCATCGACCCTGAAAGCCCCAACGATGCATGTTTTATCGATCACGTAGAGTATAAGCAGCTGAAAGGCCCTGAGGTGCGTCGAATTGCCGTGAAAGGTTTGCGAAGCGTACTTCGGTACGTGAGCAAATCTTGGAGCGGCAAGGCGGCGCGCCTCAGGGCCTTTCAGCAGACGAGCAGTTTCGCCGGCTGGCAAGCCGGCGAAACCCTAAAACTCCGCATTCCCCACGGTACGCGGGTGCGGGATGACGTCGCGGATGTTCGCCACGCCGGTGAGATACATCACCAAGCGCTCGAAGCCCAAGCCGAAACCCGCATGCTTGCAGGTGCCATAACGGCGCAGATCGCAGTAATATTTATACTGGTCCGTCTCCATGCCCAAATCTTCGATGCGACGCATGAGCACATCCAGGCGCTCCTCGCGCTGGCTGCCGCCGATGATCTCGCCGATGCCCGGCACCAGACAGTCGGCCGCGGCCACCGTCCTACCGTCGTCATTCATGCGCATATAGAACGCCTTGATCTCAGCAGGATAGTCAGTCACGAACGTGGGCTTCTTGAAATGCTGCTCGGTGAGGAAGCGCTCGTGCTCGGTCTGCAGATCGACGCCCCAGCTGACGGGGTAGTCGAACTTCGCGCCCGACGCCACGGCGTCTTCCAGGATCTTGATGGCGTCAGTGTAGGTAACTCGCGCGAAATCGCTGGTAGCCACATGGGTAAGACGCTCGATAAGGCCCTTGTCCACGAAACGGTTCAGCATGTTCAGCTCGTCGGGACAGACGTCCATCACGTGCTGGATGACGTATTTCAGCATGTCCTCCGCCAGATTCATATCGTCCTCGAGGTCGGCGAAGGCGATCTCGGGCTCGATCATCCAGAATTCGGCGGCGTGGCGCTTGGTGTTGGAGTCCTCAGCGCGGAACGTGGGGCCGAAGGTGTACACATCGCCGAAGGCCATGGCGAAGTTCTCGGCGTTCAGCTGGCCCGACACGGTGAGGCTGGCGGGCTTGCCGAAGAAGTCCTTCGAGTAGTCCACCTTGCCGTCCTCGGTACGCGGCACGTTCTCCAGATCAAGCGTGGTCACGCGGAACATCTCGCCGGCACCCTCGCAATCCGACGTGGTGATGATGGGCGTGTTCACATACACGAAGCCGCGCGACTGGAAGAACTCATGAATGGCGGCGGCGGCAACCGAACGGATGCGGAACACCGCGCGGAACAGGTTGGTGCGCGGGCGCAGATGCTGCTGCGTGCGCAGGAACTCCACCGTGGCGCGCTTCTTCTGCAGCGGGTAGTCCGGCGCGCTCTCGCCCACCACCTCGATGCTGGCGGCGCCGATTTCAAAGGGCTGCGGGGCGTCGGGCGTGAGCTTCAGCTCGCCGCGCGCGATCACGGCGGCACCGGCGTTCTGACGCGCCACCTCGTCGTAGTTCTCCAGCGCTTCGCGGCTGGCCACCACTTGCAGGTCCTTGAAGCAGCTGCCGTCGTTGATGGTGACGAAGGCGAAATTCTTCATGTCGCGCACCGAGCGCACCCAACCGGCGACGGTGACGGTCTGGCCGCCCATCTGCTCGGCATCGGCGTACAGCTTCGCGATCCTGGTTCGTTCCACGGGTAGTTCCTCCTTATGAACAGCCCCTTCCCCACGTGGGAAGGGCGCTTGAAAACCGTTCCCCATGATAGCAATCACCGCGCTTTCGCGGAACCCATCCGTTGGCGTAGGCGAGGGCGTGCGCTACCATGACGCCATGGATGATTTCGAGAAAAGATGGAAGCGCATCCAAGACCAGCTGCGCATCCAGATGAACGGCGACGAGCAGCCGCGGTTCTCCAGCGGACGCACGCTGTTCGGCATCCGCAGCGAAGCGGAGCTGAAAATGGATCGGTTCGCACGCGAAATGGAGGAAGAGGCGCGGCAGAAACGCCTCGAGAAGCAGCATGCCGAAAGAGGAGGGGATGCCGCGACCGATTCGCCGGCGGACGACGCCCGTCGCGAAGATTAGAGCCCGCAACCCTCTTCGCCGGAGGTTTCGGCATCGATCGCCGCTTCGCCCTGCATCGCTTCATCCCGCGCCGTCGCAAGACGGCGTTTGCGCAGATGGCAAATGACAGCATAGGCGACGAACGCGCCGAGCGCCGCGCCGCAGGTGTCCACCAGCCAATCCACCGGGTCGGCCGTGCGTCCGGGCACGAAGATCTGATGGATCTCGTCGCTGATGCCATACAAGCTGGCGCACACCACCGCCGCCCAAACGGCCCATGGCGTCGCGACGCGCGTGCGCCAAGCGTTCATCCACAGCGCACCGAAGATCGCGTATTCGCAGAAATGCGCTGCAGGGCTCACCACATCGACATCCGACGGGAGGACGCCCGCCTGAATGCCGTGCAGCCATTGGAATATCAGGGAAACCAGGCCGTCTCCATCGCCGAGGGCATCGCCGGTATTCGACGACATGAAAAAGATGAACACCGCCCACGCCAGCACCAAAAGCCAGCTCAAAACGGTGAGCCCATATGTCCTCTGCCCCTCCATAGGCCCCACCATACCATGCACCCCGAAGCTTGTCAGCCCGCTTGGGAAAGCGGTTGCGCACCTGTTGCCTGCCTGATATCCGGCAGCGGCGTGGCATTACCGGCCGGAATGCCACGCCCTGCCGCGCTGGAACGCGGGGTTACGCCATGTCGAGGCCCAGGGCCACGCCGGCACAGCCTCTTTGCCGCGCCCGGCGCGCCCGCCCGGGCACACTAGCCGACGGCGCCGAAGTAACGGTAGAGCGGCATGCCTTCGGGGACTTCCACGTACCAGCGCATGGCGCGATTGGCCGCGGGGGCGCCGCCACCGGCCTCGCATTCGAGGAACAGATGGGTGCGGCGCCGGCCGATCTGCACGGTGTAGCGCAGCGTGCGCGCTTGGGCGGCGCGCGGCGCGTTGCCGACGGGGCCGTCCACCACGCAGTCGATATGGAACGTGCGCCCGTCGGGCCAGCACACCGAAAGCGGCACGATACGCCCGTCATCGCGCAGGCGCATGATCACGTCGACGTAATGCTTGACGTAGCGCCTCTGTGCCGATTCCTGCTCCACATGCCCTCCTTTTCCGGTATCATAGATTAGAACAGTTGTTCGATTATCGCAATCGAACAAACCGTGGAATCGTCGCCACGAAACGCCGGAGAAGAAGAAAGGGGGAGGGGCGGCTGTGCGAAAGCTTCTAGCTGCGGAAGGCGCCTGGGCCGACGGCACCGCCGCCCCGCCCGACGAGGGCGGCAAGGTGTATATGTGCATCGACCTCAAGAGCTTCTACGCCTCGGTGGAATGCGCCGCGCGTGGGCTGGACCCGTTCACCACCAACCTGGTGGTGGCCGATCCCGAACGCAGCCGCACCACCATCTGCCTGGCCATCACGCCGGCCATGAAGGAGCTCGGCGTAAAGAACCGCTGCCGCGTGTTCGAGATCCCCGAGGGCATCGACTACATCATGGCCACGCCCCGGATGCATCGCTACATGGAGGTGTCCTCGCAGATCTACGCCATCTACCTGCGCTACGTGGCGGCCGAGGATGTGCACGTGTACTCCATCGACGAGTGCTTCATCGACGTCACGCCGTATCTGGACCTCTACGGGCAAACGCCGCGCCAGTTGGCCCAAACACTCATGGACGCCGTGTTCGCCGAAACGGGCATCTGCGCCACCGCCGGCATCGGGACCAACCTTTTCTTGGCGAAGGTGGCCTTAGACATCGCCGCCAAGCACACCGACGACGGCATCGGCGTGCTGGACGAAGGCGCATTTCGCCGCGCCATCTGGCACCACCGCCCCCTCACCGACATCTGGAACATCGGCCCGGGCATCGCACGGCGGCTCGAGAAGTACGGCGTGTACGACCTGCAGGGCGTCACGCAGATGCGCGAGCAGACGCTGTACCGGGAATTCGGGGCGAACGCCGAGTTCCTCATCGACCACGCCTGGGGCCAGGAACCGTGCACCATCGCCGAGATCCACGCCTACACGCCGAAGGGGAAATCGCTGGTGAACGGCCAGGTACTCCCCTGTGACTACACCTTCGCGGAGGCGCGTATGGTGCTGCGCGAGATGGTGGACGCCAGCGTGCTGGATCTCATCCGCCAAGGTCTCGCCGCGCGCGGGGTGGGGCTGCATGTGGGCTACGCGCGCGAGAAGGGAACAACGCGCGAGGTGCTGTTCGAAGGAGAGCACGGCAAACGCTACGCGCACGGCCGCTTCGGCGCGGGCGCCATCAACGTCAGCCGTAAGCTGCCCGCCCCCGCCAACTCGTTTCGCCAGCTCATGAACGTGTTCAACGGACTGTTCGACGAATCGGCGGACCCCGCCCGCGCCATCCGGCGCATCAGCATCGGCTTTTCCGATCTGGTGCCCGAGTACCTGATGGCCCCCACCCTGTTCGATGACGCGGAGAAGCGGCAATCCGAACGCAATCTGCAAGACGCCATGCTGGCCGTGAAGGAGCGATTCGGCAAGAACGCGCTTCTGCGCGGCACCAGCTTCAGGGAGAAAGCCACCGCCCGGGAACGCAACAACCAGATAGGAGGCCACCGTGCGTGAAAAGCATCGCGCCCGCCCACATGCCGACCGTGCGCGCCAATTCATGCCTTTCGCCGCGTTGAAGGGTTACTACCAGCTGGTGCGCGAGCAGGAACGCATCGAGCAGCCGCGCCACGAGCTCACCGAAGAGGAGGCGCTCGAGCTGTCGCAGCGCATCCGCAGCCTTCGGAAAGGCCAGGTGGTGCGCGTCATCTTCTACAAGGATGGCGCCTACGTCACCGAGAAGGGCGCTCTCTCCGGCATCGACGAGACGTTCCGCACGTTGCGCATCGTCAAGCGAGCCATCGCCTTCGACGATATTCAACGGATCGAACCAATCTAGCGCCCCGTGACATTCCCGTCACGCCGATTCGCTATACTTGTCAGGTTGCATGAAAGACATGATATGGATGGAAGCATGAGCACCGAAAACACCTCGCTGCAAGCTGCGCTGCGCCACTACGACGGCGTGCGCGACACCTACATCAAAACGCTCGAGAGCAAGGGGATTGTCTTCGCCAAGCCAGGCGAGGGCGCCGACCGACGCTGCGCGCTGCGCGGCGAGCTGCGACAACGCGGCGCGCGCTTCTGCAATGCGGGTGCGAGCATCCGCGTGGGGTGGATCTCCGAAGCCTGCGTGGAATGCACCGGCAACCGCGGGAGCGAGACGTTCTCCACCACGTTCAAATGCCACCGCGACTGCTACTTCTGCTTCAACCACAACCAGGCGGACTACGACAAGTTCGTCCGCGAGGGCTGCCCATGGGAAGAGGGGCTCGATCGCGCCGCGCACGTCTACAAGAACCTCGCCTGCATCGGGCTGACCGGCGGCGAGCCGCTGCTCGACTTCGACAACACCATCCGCTTCCTCCAACGCGCCGGCAAGCTGTTTCCCGCCGCGCATAAGCGCATGTACACCTCAGGCGACCTGCTCACCGAGGACATGGCGCGCCAGCTGCGCGACGCCGGCCTGCAGGAGATCCGCTTCAGCGTGAAGAACGACGACCCCGCCGAGCGCCAAGAGCGCGTGCTTGCCGCCATGGAGCTGGCAGGCCGCTACCTCTCTGACGTCATGGTGGAGATGCCCATCGTGCCGGGCACCGAAACCGAAATGAAGCAGCTGCTGCACCGCTTCGACGAGGTGGGCATCAAGGGCATGAACCTGCTGGAGTTCTGCTTCCCCTTCCACAGCTGGGACGAGTTCGCCCGCCGCGGGTTCGAAGTGCGCAACCCCCCGTTCGACATCATGTACGACTACGGCTACTCCGGCGGCCTGCCCATCGCGGGCAGCGAGGAGCTAGCGCTGCAGCTGATGGTGTACGCCCTGGACGAGGGGCTTTCGTTCGGCATGCACTACTGCTCGCTGGACAACAAGCACCGCAGCGAGATGCGCCAGATGAACGAGCGCGCCGCGCATGTGCACCCATGCTACCGCTTCGACGAAGGCGACTTCTTCCTGAAAACCGCCAAGGTGTACGGCAGCGACATCCCCATGGCGCGCGCCGTCCTGGAAAACGCCGGCTGCACCGACTTCCTCGAAGACGACCAGGAGAAATCGATCGCCTTCCCGCCACGTTTCCTCCCCACGTTGAAGGGCACGGGCGTCACGCCGGTATGGTCGGTGAACGTGATGGAATCGCGCGACGACGGCCATTACCTGTGCGAGGTGGGATTGCAGCCCATCGAGGCCTCCTAGCAGCGCGACGAGCGCCTGCACGACGGAGCGCCGAACATGATCAAGGGATTGGCCCACGCGCTGCGCAACCTTCTGAAAAAGGACGCGCGCTTGGTGCGCACCGAAAGCGAATGGGCCTCAGTGTTCACCGTCGAGGGGCCGCAGGGAGATGTGCGCGTGTTGGATGTGGGCGGCGGCTATCAATCGGCTACCTACCTGGGGAAGCGCCGTTTCCAACCCGTGTTCGAATACTACCGCACCTTCGATGCCGCCTTCATGCATCCCCATCCCATGCATCGTGTGCTCATGATAGGCGGCGCAGGATGTGCATGGCCCAAGCACGCCGCGACCTCGCATCCCGGCGTCGTCGTCGACGTGGTGGAGGAGGACAGCCGCATCATCGACATCGCGCGCGAGTACTTCTTCGTCGGAGAATTGGAACGGGAGGGTCGGTTGCGCCTGATCGCCGCCGAAGGACGATCGTACTTCGAGAGCTCAAAATGCTCCTACGACGCCATATTGAACGACGCGTTCCGCGGCATCATGCCCGCACGGGAGCTCGCCACCGTGGAGGCGGCGGAAAGCATCGCCCGGCGCCTGAACCCGGGCGGGCTGTATCTGAGCAATATCGTGTCGAAATCGGATGGGCGGGATATCGGGTTTCTGTGCGACGCGGCGGCATCGCTTCGAGAGGTGTTCCCCTACGTGCAGGTCATCCCCTGCCCCGATGCGGTTTATTCAGATGAGGACAACTTCCTCGTTGCCGCCTCGTTCGACGAGCTGGACCTGCCCTGCGCGCTCCCCTTCGACGAAGGCTTCGCGGGCCGGCCCCTGCACGACTAGAAACGGGCGGAACCCTCCGCCCAATGGGTAGCGGCGCCACGCGCCCAGCGATCCACTGCTTCGAGCTGCTCGAGGCTTTCCACCTTCTGCACGCCCTCGCGCTCATGGGCATCCATAGCCGCCTCCACGCACGCAGCGATGTCCAGATACCCGATGCGCCCGTCCAGGAACGCGGCCACCGCGACCTCATTCGCCGCATTCATGACACAGGGCAGCGTGCCCCCCGTGCTGCCCGCATGGCGCGCCAGGGCAAGGCAACGGAACGTATCGGTGTCGGGCGCCGCGAATTCAAGCGAGCCCAGCTGCGTGAAATCGAGCGGCTGCACCGGAGCATCCCAGCGTTCGGGGTAGCTGAGCGCGTACTGGATCGGGATGCGCATGTCGGTGGTGCCCAGATGCGCCTTCACGCTGCCGTCGGAAAACTCCACCATGGAATGGATGGCGCTTTGCGGCTGCACCACCACGCTGATGCGATCGTAGGGCATGTTGAACAGATGGTGCGCCTCGATAACCTCCAGGCCCTTGTTCATGAGGGTGGACGAATCGATGGTGATCTTCGCGCCCATATGCCACGTGGGATGCTTCAGAGCGTCGGCCGGCGTCACGTCATGCAGCTCGCCGCGCGTGCGCCCGCGGAACGGCCCGCCCGACGCAGTGACCCACAGGCGCGCCACCTCGTGCGCACTTTCGCCGATGAGACACTGGTAGATGGCGCCGTGCTCGGAGTCGATGGGCATGAGCGCGCCCGCCGGGCCATGTTCCGGCGCGACACCGGCAGCTCGGCGCGCCTCGTCCACCTTGGCGGCCATGGGCATGATGAGATCCCCGCCCACCACCAGCGATTCCTTGTTGGCCAGGGCAAGCACCTTGCCCTCCGCCAGCGTCTGGTAGCTGGCGCGCAACCCCGCCTCGCCCACCAGGGCGTTCACCACCACATCCACCTCGGGAAGCTCAACCAGGGAAGCCACGGCGGCAGCGCCGAAGCCGAGCGAGCCGCCCGCCGTCTGCACGGCGAGGTCGTCAGCAAAGCCACCGCAGGCAGCGCCTTTGCTCCCCAGCGCCAGATGACGCACATCGAACTCGCGCGCCTGCGCAAGCAGCTCAGCGCAACGGGTTCCGCACGCCAGGGCGACCACTTCAAGCTTGTCAGGATGACGGCGCGCGACGTCGAGCGTCTGCGCACCGATAGATCCGGTGGAACCGAGAACGGCGATGCGACGCTTATCAGGCATAGGGAATGCAACCTCCTGCTATCAACAGCACGGCGGAGATGACGGAGACAAGAAACAGCGAGTCGCAACGATCAAGCAGCCCACCATGGCCCGGCATGATGGTGCCGGAATCCTTGAACCCGGAATTTCGCTTGATGCGGCTTTCCGCCAAGTCGCCCAGCACGCCCGCCAAGCCGCAGATCAGGCCAAACAGAACGGCGAACGGGATGGTCAGAGTGACGCCGGGCACGAACGAAATCAACACCCAAAACAGCATCGATGCCACAAGCCCCGCCAGAAAGCCCTCCCAGCTCTTCTTGGGGCTGACCCGCGGAGCGAGCTTATGCTTTCCGAACTTGCGGCCGACAAGGTAGGCGAACGCGTCGTTTGCCCAGATGCTCAGGAAGATGCACAGCACCAGCACGCCGCCCCACGGAGCAGGCAGCGAGCCGCGGATGACGATCATCCCCGAAAGCAGCAGCCCGGTGTAGGCGGCGCCCAGAAAGCTCACGCCCACATCGGCAACGCGCGCACGCGACCAGAACACATACCAGGTGATCAGCGCAAGCAGCAGCAGCAGGCTAACGTACACCGCGCCGACGACGCCCAGGAAAAACACGCTTATGGGATACAGCACCGCGCCGACGATGCCCAGCATCTCGTTGGGAAGCTTCGCGTCGGAGCGCAGCATGTAATAGAATTCGCCAGCGGAGATGCCCGCGGTCAGAACCATCAGCAGCAGCATGGACCACTCGCTGGCGAGAATGCAGATGACCGACACGGCGATGTAGACGAGCCCAGTGCGGAAGCGCACCTGGATGTCGGTAGGGTTCTTCAGCTTCTCAGGGGTCTTCTCATGCGTGAAGTCCTTCAGCTTCTGCCTGCGGGTGCGCTCCCCCTCGCCCTGCGCGGGAAGGTCCTCCCCCCAGGCGCGACGCACCGTCGGGCTTCCCCCGCCCCGCTTCGCCGACATCGGCTATTTCACCGCCCCGAAGCGGCGGTCGCGCGACTGGAAGTCCAGCAGCGCGCGCAGAAGATCAT
This sequence comes from Eggerthellaceae bacterium, assembly GCA_036306585.1. Classification (GTDB taxonomy): domain Bacteria; phylum Actinomycetota; class Coriobacteriia; order Coriobacteriales; family Eggerthellaceae; genus Aphodovivens. The sequence goes on along the minus strand of JAXJZF010000006.1, from coordinate 223,013 downwards.
AGCGGTTGAAATCGGGCCACAGCACGTCGGTGCAGTAGAATTCGGAGTAAGCAATCTGCCACAGCAGGAAATTCGAGATGCGCAGCTCGCCGGAAGTGCGGATGACCAGATCGGGGTCGGGCATGCCGGCGGTGTAAAGCTCCTGCTCGAACAGCTCTTCGGTAACAGAGGGCAGCTGCCCGCCGCCCGCGCCCTGATCGGCAGCGCAGCGCATGCACGCCTCAACCGCGTGCAGGATCTCCTGACGAGCGCCGTAGTTCACCGCCACCACCAACGTCATGCCGGTGTTGCCCTTGGTCTGATCCCACGCTTCCTCGAATGCCTCCCGCGTCTCGGCAGGAAGCGGCGAAAGATCGCCGATGGTGCGCACGCGCACGTTCTCCTCATCGAGCCCGTCCACCTCGGCCAGCATGGTCTTGGCGAACAAACCCATAAGACCCACCACCTCGTCTTGCGGACGCTTCCAGTTCTCAGTGGAGAACGAGTAGATGGTGAGGTAGCGCACGCCCACGTCCGACGCGCAACGGATCGTTTCGCGCACGGCCTCGATGCCCGCCTTATGGCCGCGCAGGCGGTTGAGCGCCCGCTTCTTCGCCCAGCGCCCGTTACCGTCCATGATCACCGCGATGTGCTGCGGGATGCGGGCAGGGTCGAGCGCCGTCGGGTCGAGATCGGCCGGCGGCGCCGGAAATATGTAATCAAGCGGCTTGTTCACCGTCATCACCTACCACCGTCAGCCTACCAACAAGAAAACTCGCAGCCGCCGAACTTCGCCCCCAACCCGACAGGACACTCCCAGGTAGAGCAAATGCCAGCGAGGGCGGCGGAACGGATTAGATCTCCATGACCTCGGCTTCCTTCTTCTTGAAGTGTTCATCGACCTCGGCGATAAATTTGTCGGTGAGCTTCTGAACCTCGCCCTCGGCGCGATGGACGTCGTCCTCGGGCAGGCCGTCTTCCTTGCCTGCGCGCTCGATGGCGGCATTGGCATCACGGCGGATGTTGCGCACGGCCACGCGCGCTTCCTCGGCGTAGGTCTTGCACTGCTTCACCAGGTCGCGGCGACGCTCCTCTGTGAGCGCGGGAAACGGCAGGCGGATGACCGAGCCGTCATTGTTCGGGGTCACGCCCAGATCGCTTTCCTGAATGGCGTGCTCGATGGCGCGCAACGAGCCCTTATCCCACGGCTCGATGACCAGCAAGTGGGCATCAGGCGTCTTGATGCCGGCAAGCTGGTTGACCGGCGTGGGAACGCCATAGTAGTCCACCTTGATGCGGTCGAGCACCATCGCGTTAGCGCGGCCGGTGCGCACGGCGCTGAAGTTCTCGCCCAGCGCCGAAATGGCCTTTTTCATGCGCTCTTCGGCGCTTTGCAGGATATCGTTTACCATGGCGGTTCCTTTCGTTGGATCCCCTGAATTCCCCTTCGAGGCGGGGCGCCGCCAGCGCGGCATGCACCCTGTCCAGCCTGTTTATTCTACCGTTGTTCCGACGTTTTCGCCCTTCAAAGCACGGGAAATGTTGCCCTTGGCAGTGAGGTCGAACACGATCATGGGCATGTGGTTGTCCATGCACAGCGAAGTGGCGGTGGAGTCCATCACATGCAGCTCCTTTGCCAGCACGTCCATATAGGAGATGCGGTCGAAGCGCTTGGCAGCCGGGTTGGTGGCGGGGTCGCTGTCGTAGACGCCGTCGACCTTGGTCGCCTTCATCAGCACGTCGACGTCCAGCTCGCAGGCGCGCAGCGCGGCGGTGGTATCGGTGGTGAAGTAGGGGTTGCCGGTGCCGGCGGCCAGGATGACCACGTAGCCCTTCTCCAGCTGGCTGATGCAGCGGCGGCGAATGTAAGGCTCCGCCACCTCGCGCATGCTGATGGCGCTCTGCACGCGGGAGATCATGCCGTGGCGCTCGAAAGCGTCCTGCAGGGCAAGCGCGTTCATGACCGTTGCCAGCATGCCGATGTAGTCCGCCTGCGCGCGGTCCATGCCCTTGGCGGAGCCTGCCAGACCGCGGAAGATATTGCCGCCACCCACAACGACCGCCAGCTGCACGCCGCCCTTCACGATCTCGGCGAGCTCGTCAGCCAGGTCATCGACGACCTTCGGATCGATGCCGTATCCCACTTCGCCCGCCAGCGCCTCGCCGGAAAGCTTGAGTAGGACGCGCTTGTACTTATATTCTTCAGCCATGAAAACCGTTTCCCTTCGGTTGCCGGATGGCGCTTCGTGCGCACTATATCCCGTCAATGATACCCGAAAACGGAAACGGCCGCGCACGGAGCGCGGCCGTTTCATGCGCTTTCACGCAATATCGACAGGCTTTTTCGGTATTTCCCCTGCAACCTCGGCATTTAGGCGGGCGGGCGCCTAGATGCGGCGCCCGCCCAGGGTCCGTCGTCGCAACCGCGAAAGGGAAACGGTCGGCCGGACGGGCTGGATCACGCGGCGTTGTCCTGCTGCTGGGAGGAGCCGCCGAACAGCTGGCCGAGATAGCTCTGGGCCGAGCTGCTCTCCTGCTGGGTGGAGGAAGCCTGCGAGTCGCTGTCGGAGCCCAGCGTCACATCCATGGTGAGCTCCTGGCCGTCGCGGTTCACCGTCACCTGCACGGTATCGCCCACGCTCTTGGAACGCACCGCCACCGTGAGGTCGCTTGCCGAGGCCACGTCCTGGCCATCGAAACTGGTGATGATGTCGCCCGCCTGGATGCCTGCGCTGTCAGCGCCCGAGCCGTTCATGACGGCGGACACGTAGGCGCCCTGGTCGACGGCGAAGCCGTAGCGGTCGGCGAGCTGCTTATTGACGGTGGACATGGTCACGCCCAGCTGGGCATGCGAGGGGGTCTCGCCGTCGATGATCTGCTGCGCGATGCCCATAGCGTAGTTGACGGGAATGGCGAAGCCCACGCCGGAATAGTTGCCCGAGTAGGACGTGATCAGCGTGTTGATGCCGATCAGCTTGCCTTCGGAATCAACCAGCGCGCCACCCGAGTTGCCGGGGTTGATGGCTGCATCGGTTTGGATCATGTTGGTGTAGATGGTGCTCTCACTTTCACCGTAGGCGTTGGTGGAACTGTCCATCACCTGGGAGCGGTTCGTGGCGGATACGATGCCCGTCGCCACCGATTGCTCGAGACCGAAGGGGCTGCCGATGGACATCACCCATTCCCCGATGGTCAGGTTGTCGGAATCGCCCAGATCAGCCGCCGTCAAACCCGATGCATCCTTCGCCTTCACCACCGCGAGGTCAGAAGAGGGGTCGGTGCCCACGATGTCGGCTTCGTACTCCTGGCCGTCGATGGTCACACGCAGAGCGTCGGCACCCTCGACCACGTGGTTGTTGGTAAGGATGTAGCCGTCCTCGCTGATGACCACGCCGCTGCCCAACGACGTCTCGGTGAGCTCTCCGGAGCCGGAATTGGAGCCGTACATACCGAACAGGCCCGACGCGCCGGATTGCGCGGTGTACACGTCGATGGCCACCACCGACGGCAAGCACTTCGCCGCCACCGCTTCTGCCAAAGTGGTATCCTCCCCGTTCACGTTGATAGTGGAAGACGTAGTGGAGCCCAGCGAGGCGGAGCCGCCGGGCGCTGCCGCGCCCTGCCATACGGAGAAGCCGCCCAACGCCAGCGCGCAGGCGACCGCTGCACCTGCGAAGCCGCAGAGAAACGTCTTCGCGCCGCCATGCTTCTTCTGCTTGCCCGCGCCTTGCGGGGTAGCCGGAGCGGCGCCTTGCGGTGCCGCGTACCCCGACGCGCCGAAACCCGCCGGCTGGCCGTACGTTTGAGCCTGCTGGCCCTGGGTGGGCTGATAGGCCGTCGGTGCCTGGGGAGCGCCCGAGGCGGGAGGCGTTCCGTTGTGCTGATTGGTGCCATACTCGGTCATTGAAATCACTCTCCTTATGGCGGGTTCCGCGCCGCCGTTTCTTACGGAACCAACCTTAGCACGCGCGCACGATACGGCAGGGGCACAAGGAACATTCGTCACGTGCGCGACACATAGATACACCCGCTGGTGTACGCCGAGCCGCGCAGCGGGCCGCTAGCGGAAAGGGGTTCGCCGAGCGGCATGGCGGACATGGCGGAAACGAGCGCCGCGCCGTATCATTAGCGCATCGCATGGAGGAGAGGGGAAGGGGGGACCATGGCCGAAGCCACCGCGTATCACGGGGCGACTTGGCGGATGCAGGCGCTGTACGTGCGCGTGCTCTTGCGCCTGCTGCCGCTGCTCGTCGGAATATTCCGCCGTATTTCACCGAAGATCAAGACCGAGATCGACTACCTGCAACCCGGCTACACCTTCCAGCTGAGCGTCGCCGGCACCTCGCTGTGCGGCGTGTACCGCCGCGAAGCCTCGAGCGCGCTCCGCTACGTGCCGGCTTCCCGCATCGCCCGCGACGTCGAGCCGGGAAGCGGCCTCGCCTCCGCTGACCCGCAGGCCGTGACCGTCGACTACGTGATCGACTTCCGCTCGGTCCCCTTCGCCTTCGCCTGCTTCTCGGGGGGCCAGACGCTCAAGGACGCGCTCGCGCAGCGCGCGTTCTCCACGCGCGGGCCCAACGACACCGGTGTGGCACTCACCTATATGTTCACCGCCCTGCTAAAAATGTTCTTTGGCTGGCGAGCCGCCTACCGCAACGCACCCGAGGCGCGCCGCGCCGTATAACCTCGCACCGCGCCGCCGCGCGCAAGCAAAGGAGGTCGCATGACCACGATGAATTTCGAATTCCACTGCCCCACCAAGATCATCTGCGGGCAGCATGCCCTCGACAAACTTCCCGCCGAGCTGATCTCGCAGGGAATGGACCATCCACTGGTGATGACCGACGCCGGGCTGGTGAAACTGGGCGTCGCTGCCAAGCTCACCAACGTGCTGGACGCCGCCGGCGTCTCCTATTGTGTGTTCGACCAGGTGCCGCCTGATTCCTCTATGGACGTGGTAAACGAGGTGACGCACCTGTTCCGACAGCACGGCTGCGATGGGTTCGTGGCAATCGGCGGCGGGTCGGTCATCGATACCGCCAAGGGAGCCGCGGCATCGCTTTCCTGCGAGGGCGTGGATTTCGCCACGCTGCAAGGCTCGGAGATCCTCACCCGCGACATGCCGCCGTTCATCGCCGTGCCCACCACCGCCGGCACCGGCAGCGAGGTGACGCTGGTTGCCGTGGTGGCCGATACGAAGAAGCATGCCAAACTGTCGTTCACCTCCTACAAGCTGGTGCCGCATGCCGCCATCCTCGATCCGGCTCTCACCGCGTCGCTGCCGCCCAAGCTCACCGCCACCACCGGAATGGACGCGCTCACCCACGCTATCGAGGCTTACACCTCTATTCAGAAAAACCCCGTGTCCGATGCCTTTGCGGTGAAAGCCGTCGAGCTTATCGCAGCAAACCTGCCCACCGCCTGCGACGACGGGGGCAACGTGGAGGCGCGCACGAATCTGGCGCTTGCCTCGCTGATGGCGGGCGCGGCGTTCAGCAACGCCATGGTGGGCGTGGTGCATGCCATCGGGCACTCGCTGGGCGGGCTGTGCCATGTCCCGCACGGGCAGGCAATGATGATGCTGCTCCCCCACTGCGTGCGCTGGAACCTCAACCACGGCGTGCATGCCGGCGTGTACGGGCAGCTGCTGGGGCACCTGGACCCCGCGCGCAACGCGCAGCTGGCCCATGCCGGCGCTGCCGAGCGTGACGAGGCGGTGTGCGAGACGCTGTTCGCCCTGAATCGCAATTTTCACGAGAAGCACGGCGTGGCACTGACCCTGCATGAGCTGGGGGTCGATCGCAGCATGCTGGATGCCGTGGCGAAACAGGCACGCTACGACGGGGCCGCACTGTACAATTCCGTCGAAGTGACCATCGAGGACGCTCGCGATATCCTGGAGGCGGTGTACTGATGAACGAAGCTATCGTCTACAACAGCGTAGCCGACGTCGAAGCAGCCGCGCGCAGGATGCGCGAATTCTTCGCCACCGGGGCGACGCTGCCCGTCGCCTACCGCCGCCGATCGCTTGAGAAGCTGCGCGGCTGGCTGCGCGCAAACGAGGAGCGCGTGCTTGAGGCGCTCAACGCCGACCTTGGCAAATCCCGCTTCGAGGGATACGCCACCGAGCTGGGCATCGTTTACGACGAGATCACCCTGATGCTGAAGAATCTGGGCAAATGGAGCCGGCCCAAGCGCGTCGCCTCGCCGCTGGCGCACTTCCACTCCACCTCGAAGGTGTACCCCAGCCCGCTGGGCGTGGTTCTGGTGCTTTCCCCGTGGAACTACCCGTTGCAGCTGGCGCTGGTACCCATGGTGGACGCCATCGCCGCCGGCAACTGCGTGGCGCTGAAGCCTTCGCGCACGTCGAAGGCCACCAGCGCCCTGCTCATCGACATGATCGCCGAGGTGTTCCCGCCCGAATACGTGTGCGGGTTCCCCGGATCGAACCAGATGAACGACTGGCTTTTGGAGGTGCGTTGGGACCAGATCTTCTTCACCGGCAGCCCCCGCGTGGGGCACGCCATCATGGCGGCAGCCGCCGAGCACCTCACGCCAGTGGTGCTCGAGTTGGGCGGCAAAAGCCCCTGCATCGTGGACGAAACCGCCAACATCACGCGCGCGGCGCAGCGCATCGCCTGGGGCAAGGGCATCAACAGCGGCCAGACCTGCGTGGCACCCGACTACTTCCTGGTGCACGAGAGCGTGGCAGACGAGCTCGTCTCCAAGCTGGACGCGTGCTTCCATCAGTACTACGGCGCCGACATCCTGCACGGGCCCGACTGGCCGCATATGATCAGCCGCCGCCACTTCGACCGTGTGATGGGACTCATCGAGAACCGCAACCCCGACGCGCGCGTGGCATTCGGAGGACACGGCGACCCAGACACACTGCGCATTGAGCCCACGTGCCTCACCGGCATCACGCTCGATGACCCGGTGATGGGCGAGGAGATCTTCGGCCCGGTGTTGCCCGTCATCACCTACCGCACGCTCGCCGAGGCGTTCGATATCGTGCGCACCTTCGAGAAGCCGCTAGCCTGCTACATCTTTAGCGAGAGCAAAACGGTGCAGAAGCGCGTGATCGCCACGCTGCAGTTCGGCGGCGCCACCATCAACGACGTGGTCATCCACCTTGCCAACAACCACATGGGCTTCGGCGGCGTAGGCAACTCCGGCATGGGCGCCTACCACGGCAAGGTGGGGTTCGGCACGTTCACCCACTACAAGTCCACGTTGCGAAAGGGATCGTGGCTCGAGTTGCCCGTGCGTAACCCGCCGTTCAACGACACGAAGCTCAAAATCGTGAAGATGCTGATGAGGTAAAGATCTGGGGATAGCAGGGAAGAATAACCCTCAGGTTAAGCATAAATAGCTGAGAGGTCCTGGGGTGCGTCGGGCTGCCGTGAAAGGTTTGCGAAGCGCACTTCGGCACGCGAGCAAATCCTGGAGCAGCAAGACGGCGTGCCTCGGGCCCTCTCAGCGTTCTAGTCGTTTCGACGGTTGGCAGACTGTCGGAACCCTGTGAGCATGCCCGCCCGCTTCGGGGGGTCGGGCAGGTGGATCATGCGGGGTTCGAAGTCGAACAGCTCGGCGATGGGCACCTCGGCATGCACTTTCAGACACTTCTTCATGCAGGCGTCGGCGCACAGGTGGCAGTTGGCGCAATCGAACGCCTGGAATTCCAGGTAGCTTCCCACCCCGTCTTCGGGCTTATCGTCGCTTTTCTTCAACGCCCCCGTGGGGCAGAACACTGCGCACATGCCGCAGGCATTGCATTTCTCCAGATCGATTTCGACGTTGCCGAACTGGCGCGAGATGACGGACTCCTGCACGGGGGCGCCCAGCTGGTCGAGCGAGTCCATCAGGCGCTCGCGGCGACGCGTCTCGAGCCACGGCATGGCCCCCGATGCCGTCACGCCCAGCCGCTCGCGAAGCGTTGGCATGCGCTGCTCGAATTCCTTGGAGATCACCACCTCGGCGGTTTTCAAACCCGCCTGGCGCGCCTTACGCGAAGAGCGCGAGAAAAAGCCGCGGCGTTCCTGACCATACAGGCTGGCTTTGTCCTTGATCAGCGCCTTTTCGGGGAATTCGCTCGCACGGCGAATCTCGGCGGTGCCGCCCATGGCGGCGATGAGCTCCTCGGCCTCCTCGATCGTGCGATCGACCCCGGTGCTCGTGTCGCGAAACTTGCAGGTGCGGCATGTACCGTCCACCAGCACGATGCGCTTTGCTCCGGCGGAGGCCAGCTCCACCAATGTCACCTCGTCGACGCGCGCCATGCAGGGCACCTGCACGTATTTGGAAGGATCGCCGAGGTCCTTCGACGCGATGCGCGCGCAAGCGATCACCGCCGTGCCATCAAGCTGGCTGGCCGAGGCGGCCGCACCGGCGGCGAGCTCGGGGTCGGTCGGCTCGAGCGGCACAAGCGCCTCGACAGGGCACACCACCGTGCACGCTCCGCAGGAAACACAAGCTGCGGCGTCAATGGTCACGGAGTTGCCCTTCACCTTCACGGCGTTGACGGGGCAGGTCACCACGCAATGGCGGCAAGTCGCGTTGCGGTTGCGCACCACCACGCAGCGATCCTCCACCACGCGCACCGCCGTGCTTTGCAGCGCCTGGGCGACATCCACTATGTCCTGCAGGTTCGGCATGCCAGGTTGCGCTCGCGCGCATCCTCCTTCCCATTCCCCGTCCGCCCACGCCCACGCGGAGCCGCACGGGAAAGCAATTCGATCAGTTATCCAAAAACGATTCTTCGAGCGCATGGAGCTCGTCGGGCGTATTGCAATTGATGAAGCATCCGCCCATGGGCTCTGCCTCGAGCACCTTCGACTGGGGGAACTCCAGCACGTTCACGTCGCCGAAAAACGCCTGGGCGCGCTTCTCGCCCCGGCCCAGCGCCGCGCGAACCGCCGGCAGGCAGGCCATGCGGCGGTACATCGCATGGAAGGGCTCGTAGCCGTGCTTGTTCACCGGCACCACCGCATCGGCGCCGCTCTCTTTCATGGCCAGTGCTTCGGCAACCACCAGCGAGGACGATGCGAACACCATGTCGCATGCCACCACCGCGACGTAGGGGTTGCGCGCCGCCTGGAGCGCGGTGTACAGACCGGGCAGGGCGCCGCGGTAATCGAACTCGTCGCATACCAGCTGAATGTTGTACTGCGGGAACGTCGAGTGCAGAAACGCCAGGTTCTCGGGTTCGTTGGTGGTGATCACCAAGTCGTCCGCAACAGGCGCCAAGCGCTCCACCAGACGGCAGATGAGCGGGCGGCCGGCAAACGGCACCGTCGCCTTGGAGCGTCCCATGCGGCGGCTCTCGCCGCCCGCTTGAATGACCACGGTCACGCGCGGGCGCACGTAATGTTCTTCCAGGAAATTCACCAAACCGGTGGTGTCATCCAGATCGAAGCAGGGGATGCCGTACACGCGCGCCGCCTCGACCGCTTCGGGGATGTCGGAGATGATGGCGGCGGTGCTTGCCGTGGGGAGCTTGCCCGTCACATCAGGCGCCTGGGCCGCCGCATCGGCTTCCGCCGCCGCACGCTCCCTGCGCTCGCGCGCCTCCTCCTCGCTTGCAGGGAGCGTGTCGCCCTTGCCGAACTGCACGAAGTCGGTGCCGAGCTGCCATCCGCGGCGCGCGCCTTCGGCGAACACCCCCGCAACGCGCTCGTCGGCCATGTTGCCCGAACGCATCACCTCGATGGTGGGCAAGCCGCTTTTGCGATAGCCCTCCACGATGACGATGTCGTGGCCGCGCATGCTGCGCACGATGTCGGAGCACTCAATTTCGCCGTCAATGGTCTTGACGCGGGCCATCTGCCCCGGGCACGCGATGACCGTTTCGCTAGCGCCCGCTTCGCGATGACGGTAGGAGTCTTTGCCCGGATAGTCGATCTCGAAACCCACATGGCTATGGTGCTTCACGCTTCCCACATCCCACCCGCGTGCCGTGAGCTCTCGGATGGCTTTAACGATGACGGTCGTCTTGCCCGAATTGTGCCGGCCGACGATGGCGACCGCCGGACTTGGAACATTAAGCATGGAAGCATCCCCCTTCGTTGTCCATAACGCCCAAGTATAAAGCATTGCGGCACCGAGTACACCAATGCTTCGTTTGGCCCAGCATGGCATAGCGCCTGCGCCTCACAGGCTGCGCAGGCGCACCAACCCTATCGACAGCAACTCGCTCCATCCATTCGCCTTCAAACCAGAACCTGACGCGCTTGCCTGTTGCATCGGACCGAATGCGGAGAAGAAAAACCGTTTGCGAAAAAGTCGATGACTGCTATACTTTGATAAGACATATACGAGAAGCTTCACTGCTTCGAAAAACCAGAAGAGGGACGCCGTTATTGGAGGGGACGGCGCCCCTCTTCTGCATTTCGGGGACGGCGCACATTGAGCAGATGGGTCGTCCAACAGCCAAACCGCACCGCTGGGAGCAGAATCGTCGCACAATGGTGCGGATATGCTGCCTAGATCCAATTATTCCTCGATTTTCGCTTCCAAACTCCAGTTGTGGACGAGCCATCGCGACACGTGCGTTATCGGAACTTTATATAGCTTATTTTAGAATAATGTTTATCTGGTATTTCGTATTTATTGATTGCAAGCCATCGATGCTGTTTCGAAAAGTCTGCCGATTTGGCAGCAAAACGGGCGTCCGTTCGTCCACAACTGGAGTTTGGTTACGATTTGGCGTTCTTCAATGGATCTGGCGGCAATTTGCCGCCAGATCCATTGAAGAACGCCACCGATTCAAACAGCCCGCCGAAACCAGCCATAGCAGCCGAAGACCGCTACAGCGGCTGACGCGCTTCGAGGGCGCGGCCAAGGGTCACCTCGTCGGCAAACTCGAGGTCGCCGCCCACGGGAAGCCCGCTTGCCAGACGCGTCACCTTGATGCCAAGCGGCTTGATGAGGCGCGCCAGATAGGCAGCCGTGGTCTCGCCCTCGATGTCAGGGTTGGTGGCCAGCACCACCTCTTGCACATCCTCCGCCCCGAGGCGCTTCAGCAGGTCGGCTATATGCAGGTCGTCGGGACCGATGCCCTCCATGGGCGATAGGGCCCCACCGAGGACGTGGTAGATGCCGTTGAACACACCCGTTCGCTCGATGGGAGGGATGTCGCGAGGTTCGCTCACCACGCAGAGGGTCCCCCCGTCCCGCTTGGACGACGCGCAGATCTCGCAAAGGTCACCTTCCGCGTAGTTGAAGCAGCGCGAGCAGAACCGTACCGTATCTTTGACCTCCACGATAGCGTCCGCCAGGCGAAGCGCGGTAGCCTTATCGGTATTGAGCAGCCAATACGCAATGCGCTGGGCCGATTTCGGCCCGATGCCCGGCAAACGCTCCAGCTCGTCGAGGAGCTTTTGTATGGAAGGGGCGGAGTGCATGCGCTACATCAGGCCCGGGATGTTCAAGCCACCCGTCACCGAGCTCATGCGCTGGTTGCTCATCTCCTGGATGCCGCGCAGGGCCTCGTTAACCGCAGCGCACACCATGTCCTGCAGCATCTCAACATCCTCGGGATCCACCGCCGCAGGGTCGATCACGATGCTTTCGATGGTCTGGTCGCCCAGGGCGACGACCTTCACCATGCCGCCGCCGGACGTGCCGGTGTAGGACATCTCCTTGATCTCGTCTTGCGCCTTGGCCAGCTCGGCCTGCATCTTCTGCGCCTGCTTGAGCATGGCATTCATGTTGCCGCCGCCCATGCCTCCGGGGAATCCGCCTCGTCTCGACATATTTCATCTCCTTTTCCTTGGGCGCGATGCGCCTTGCCTGCGGGAATACGCCCCGCATCATCTTGCCTTGCGTTCAGTGCGCTGGCTATTCTCTCACTTCTTCGAACGACACGCCATCACCGAAGCCCGCAGCGAGGATGGCCTGCAGATCGTCCGGCGCAGCATGCGCGGCGGACGGCTGCCCCGGCTCGGGCGGCAGCCCCTGGTCCGCCGCCGCTTGCGGGGCGGGGGCGGCGTCGTCGCCCCGCGCCGGCTGCGGCTGCGCGGCAGCCGGCGCGCTGGCGGGCGCCGAATCCTCCCAGGGCGGCACGTCGTAGGAGAATGCGGTGTCATCGTCGTAGGGCACCACATCGTCATAGGGAACCACGTCATCGTAGGGTGCGGACGCCGATGCGGTGGGAACCTGCTCGACAGCACGGCCTTGCGGCGCTTCGGCCGCGCGCGCCGCAGGTTGCCGGCCCCAATCCGATGCCGGCTGCGCACCGCCCGCCCGGGCGGCATCGGCCGCCTGGGCTACCGGTCGCCTCCCTCCCCCGGTGCCCGCTGCCCCCATCTGGCCATGCGACCCCCCGCGCTGCGACACCTGCCAGGCGTCGGCCCTAGCGCCGGCTTGCGGCTGCGGGGAAGCGGACGCCGCAGCCGCGGAAGAAGCCCCGGCGGCTACGCGCTTGCCGCCCTGCTTGTACGAGAACGAAAGCGTCTCGCCGCACGAACGCGCCAGCGCGCTGGCGACGGCATTCTGCACATCAGGCTTCTGCGCCGCCTTGAACGCAAAGACGTTCTCAGCCGGGAACTCCACGATCAGCGCCCCTGCCGCCGCATCGAAGATCGCCTTCGTGTTGAGGAACAGCACGCCGTAGGCTGCCTTCTCCTTCTTCAACGTGGAAAGCGCCGCCTGCCAGATGCGCTGAAGCGACGCCGGGTTCGAAAGGCTCGCGGAAAGCTGCGCCGAAATGTCCGCGCCATCGGATGACGGCTGCTGCGCCGTCGTGTTCTGAGGAGCAGCGACAGCGACCTCGACGGGCTGGGCCTGCGGCTGCCGCACAGGCGCCTGCTCCCGGCGCACCTGCTGGGCAGCGGGGTGCTCCTGCATCGTCTGCTGCGCGGCGGGGCGCTCCTGAACCGTCTGCTGCGAGCGCACCGCAGGCTGCACCTCTTCCCGGACAGGCTGTTGGACGGCCGACGAGGGTTGCGCCTGCACCGCCGGTTGCGCGGCTGCCTCCGCAGCGCCGGCGGCAGCGACGGAGCTGACCGACTGTGCCTGCCGTACGACAGGAGAGGAAACCACATGCGCCACCGCGGAATACCCCGACTCCAGAGCCTCGATGCGCTCGGCGAGCGATTCCAACGTCAGGTCGGAATCGGGCCGCACCATGCGCGTGAGCGCGATCTCGAACGAAAGGCGCGGGTTGGTGGACGTCTTCAGCTCGCTGGAAAGGTCGCCCAGCACGCCCAGCAGGCGCGCGAGGCGGTCGGGTGCGAACAGGGGCAGCTCCTCTTCCATCTCACGCCGCTCGGTTGCCCCCACATCTAGCGCCACGTCGGCGCCCGCCAGCGTCATCACGTACAGATTGCGCACGTGATGGGCTAGTTCGCGAGTGAATTCTGCCAGGTCGGCACCCGTTTCCACATACTCGGCGGTCCAGCGGAAACATGCTGCGGCATCGCGGTGCCCGATGGCCGCGACGATCTCGCCTAGATCGCTCGCATCCATGGCGCCGAGCAACCGCTCGGCGTTCTCCAGCGTCACAGCACCCTGCGAGAAGGCGATCACCTGCTCGAGCGACGTAAGCGCGTTGCGCATCCCGCCATCGGAGCGGTGCGCGATGAGGTCGAGCGCCTCGCCTTCGAACTCCACGCCTTCCGCCACGCACACCGCACCCAGACGCGACACCATGGCCTCATTGGAGATGCGTCGGAAATCGAACCGTTGACAACGGGAATGGATGGTTTCGGGGACCTTCTGAGGATCGGTGGTGCACAGGATGAACACCACATGATCGGGAGGCTCCTCGAGCGTTTTCAGCAGCGCGTTGAACGCTGCGGTGGACAGCATGTGGACCTCGTCGATGATGTAGACCTTGTAGCGTCCGCGCGTGGGGGCGAACTGCACGCGCCCGATGATCTCCTCGCGGACGTTCTCCACGCCAGTGCGGCTTGCCGCGTCCAGCTCGTTGACGTCGGGATGCTCGCCGTTGGCGATCATGCGGCAATCCTCGCACGTGCCGTCCGGATCGGGCGTGGGACCCTTCTCGCACAGCAGAGCCTTCGCCAAAAGGCGCGCCGTAGTGGTTTTTCCAGTGCCGCGCGGGCCGCAAAACAGGTAGGCGTGGCTCACCTTGTCCTGCGCAATGGCGTTCTTCAACGTGCGCTCGATGTGCTCCTGGCCGACAACATCCTCGAAGATCTGCGGACGGTATTTCCTGTACAGCGACTCGGCCATGTGCTCTACCTTTCCCTGATCGACCCCCGTCGCAACCATGCCGAAACGACGGAAGGCGCCCTCCGCAGAGGACGCCTTCCATGGTAACCCACTTGCTCTGCGGCGCGGACGGAACCCCGCCCTCTCCGCGAATTCGCTATCGCCTGTTCACGTTAGCGCTGGGCGCGCTTGCGCGCCGCAACTACCGCACCCGCCGCGGCAACCGCGCACAGGGCGGCGCCCGCAACAACAACGCCGGTCGCATCGCCAGTCGTCGCCAAGCCGTCGACGGCTTGCTCGCCGTTGGCCGGCAAAGAGGCGACGGTATTATCGACAACGTTTGCCAGGGCAAACGTCGAGAAGTGCGTAGTGGTGAAGCTCACGGTGCGCGCCCCTGCGTCGACGGTGGCTTTCATATCTGTCACGGTACCGTCATCTGCCACGTGGAAGACATGCAAGCCCTCCAGCGACATCGACGCCGGAACGGGCAGAGTCACCGTGACCTGCTCGCCGTCGGGAATGGCGAACACGCTGCCGGTGGAATCCAGCAGATGGATGTCGTAGAGAATAACGTCGCCGGAGACCTCGACCGAACCCTTCAGGGCAGCCGTCGCCTTGTCGGCCTCGGCGCCGGAAATCGGATCGGTCACAAGTTGGAGCGTACTCCAGAACCAGGCATCGCCTGCAGTGCCGTTCGGCACATGGGAAAGCGTCGCGCCCTGCTCGTTCGAGATGACGGTGACATCGTCTGAGGCGTAGCCCAGCGAAAGGACCGACGGGCTAGACAGGTTGATGGACAGCGTGTTCGGCCCGCCTACGCGAGAAATGGTTCCCGAACCTGAGGCAAACCCATACGCAAGAGACTTGGAGAGATCGTAGGTGATCCACAGGGCGGTCGACGAACCGCGTGCATCGCCGCGAACGAAATACGTGCCCGAGTTGGGCCGGGAAGCGAACAGCGGGTCGTCCGAATCGAGAACGCACGCATCGAGGGTCATGGTCCATTCCGAGCTGCCGCCGGGGTTGTCGAAGGTAATGCCGTCTTTCGCATCGACAGTCAGCTGATACCATTCGCCTAGTTCGGGGTGGTTATCGAACGTCAGAACCCCATTCTCGACGGTGTAGGGCATCAGGGTGCCATCGAAATCCCAGGGTTCGGGAACCTGCGTCCAATGCGCACGAATCGTGAGTTGGGCAGAAGCGCCCTCTTGGGCTGTCGGCGTGAAATCGGAAGCCTCGAGCACCTTATCGATATCGACGGGGGCATCCCAGTACTGGAGTACATGATGGGACCCGTACTGATCCCCGAATTCAACGATATCCCCTGCTAGAAGGGGCATATACCCACCTTCGGCTTCAACTTTCGCTTGCGCCTGCTGCAGGTTCTGCCTCAACGTCTTACCCAATTGCGCCTCGAAGTCGGCATTAGAAATGCCGCCGTAGGTGTTACCGTAGTCGATTGCGATATGGTATTGCTGCTCTGTCCCATCGATCGAGCCCTCGTCAGCAGTCGCGTCGTCCGCAGCCGCGTCGGACGACGCCACGATCTCGCCGCCTTCCGCAAGCAGCGTCGCGACCTTGGCGGTCATGTCCGCATCGGTGCCGTCTTCCCCTTCGGGCGTTGCTGCCTCGAACGTGTCTGTCTCGCCGTCGGCAAACACGTCATTCACTTCGCCCATCTCGTCGGGATCGGTCTCGCTCGCCGATGCCCACTGCGGCGCCCACCAGGCAGCTGCCGTGAACCCCATCGCAGCAAGGGCGACCGCCATCGCCACGGAAACGATGCGGCGTGCTCCTTCCTTATGCTTCATAGTCCCTCCTCCCTATCCCCGAACGCGCCTCACGATCAGGGAGCAGTTCTTCTACAGACTGCTTAATTATCGCCACGCGAATCTTCGGTTGAAAGGGGTTGAGCAGAACAGGGCGCGCAAGCAGCAGCATCGGTCGCGCGGGAGAAGGAACGGCCCCGATCGGACCCCTTCCTCGCCGGACGGGCCCTTCAAAATCTGCGGATGGCAGCATCGCCCCACTCGCCAAGCCCCTACAGCCTCCAAATGGCGCTCATGAGAAACGCAGCACCCTCGCGTTTGCACACGAGCTCACCGTCGTGACGCTCCACGATCCCGCGCATAATGGACAGTCCATGGCCATGCCGGGAAAAGCCGCCCTTCGCCAAGCGGGGTCCTTTCTTCCCCGTTTTCACCCCGTCCAGCACGGCGCAGCTGTTTTCCACCTCCAGCAGAAAATACCCATGAGCTGGATACGCCTCCACACGCACCCAGCGCCCTCCCTCCGGCACGGCCAAGCAGGCATGGACGGCATTATCGAGAGCGTTGGCGAACAGCGCGCACAACTCCACATCTGGCGTGGAAAGATTTTCCGGCACCGTGGCGTCGATGTCGATGGAAATGCCCTCCTTCTCGCACCATGCTGCTTTGGCGCACAGCAGCGCGTCCACCACTGGATGCTGGCAGCAGCGATCCTTGGGCGGGCACATCACCTGATCGGCATCGGCGATCTGCATCCGAGCCCGTTGGACATCCCCTGCCGCAATGGCTTCCTCGATAAGCGCAAGCTGATTGTCCAATTTGGCGCGCACATTCGCGCTTTCCTCCCAACTCTGCTGCGCTAGGACGGCGTACTGCCCCTGCGTTGCCAGCTGGTCTTCCAAGAAGGCGACGCGCTCCGCCTCGGCTCCTGCACGCTCGGCATCCAGCAGCCCTTTGAAGAACAACGGGTTCAGCAGGGCGCCGACGATGCCCATCGGCGCAACCACCAAGGCGATCATCTCCCAATGCGCGAAATACGGCTTTAAAGCATACACGCACGCCACCAGCGCTATCTGGCTTGCGGGCATGATCATGTTGGCAAGGCGATGCGGCACGGAAACGTCGATCAGCTGGTGCCACAGATAGACGCCGGAGGCAAGAAGCGCCGCCACCGAAACCGCACCCAACGCGCAGAGAGCCTCCGAGGTCATTGCCTGCCCTCCCCATCGGCAAGTTCCCTGCGCAGGTCGCCGATGTAGCCTACCGCGCGTTGCATCTGACCGCGCTCGATGAGCCCCAGCACAGACTGCAAATGATTGCGCTGATCATGGCGGAACCGCGCGGCGCGCCGCGCCTCTTCGTCGGCGGCGCGCGCATTTTCCGCATGAAGGGCAAGCGCTCGTTCAAGCGCTTCCGCCCGCGCAGCATCACGCCTCGCCGCCAAAGCGCGCCGGAACGCCAGAAGCGCGATCGCGTCGACGGCCAAGCAGACGATGCTGATCAGGAAAACGAGGGCGTACGTTTGAGGTTCGGTGTCGCGATAGCCCATAAAAGCCATGGAGACGACAACAAGAAAGGCAAACTGCGGCAACAAGAAAACGCCATAGCGCCAAACGCCGACCGACCAGGGTTCGTCGGCAAGGGCATCATGTGCGACGGAACATCCAATCGTGCGTCTGACGACAAAAGCGAGAACCCGCCCGACGATAAGATCGAAAACGGCGTTCACCAAACGCATTATGAGCAGAAGCGCGCTGCCAGCGTCCCGATCGAGCGCCATTCCGGCAAGCGAGAGCGCCGCCGCCAACGTAATCTCACTGGAGAATTGCACGGCAATCAGTAAAAACCCGCAGATAAGGCGGGTAAGCAACGGTCCTTCCCAAAACAGACACGGCAACACGATGTAGTTGATTAGAAACCCTGCGATGTTCGTAGCTGCCATGCCCGTGGGGTTGGCGATGAACGTCGCCACCACCGCGGCGGCAATCATGCAGACGAAGAACAGGCAGCGTCGACGTACCGGCAAAAACCACGTGGCAACCAAGGCCAGCACGGCGTTGATGCCGATGCTCGCTGCCGCACCGGCAACCAGGATGGCCTGATCCAACGTAGCGACCACCCGCTAACGGCGCTCCGAGCGGATATGCTCGAACAACGCCGCACGAACCGATGCACGCATGCGGCGGCTCACGGGAACCGACTCCCCCGTGGTAAGCACGACGGAGCCAGATTCCAGTGAACGAACGGCATCGAGGTTCACCGCAAAGCTTTGATGAGTGCGCACGAACCGGCGCGGCAGTTGGGACAGGATATCGGCAAGCTTGCCGTAGGTTTCGACGACCTCGTGCATGGTGTGGATGCGCAACGCATGAAGGCTGCTTTCCAGGTAAAGGATATCCGAGGGGCGCACAATGCGCTCAACCCCCTTCTCGCGCAAGCGGAGCGGTTTTTCGCGCAAGCGCTCCCGCGCGGCCAGCGCGATATCCATCGCAAGCGCCACATCTTTTTCCGCGAACGGCTTGGCAAGATACGCTGCATGGCACGTACGGTACACCTGCGTATGGAATTCGTCGAAACCGCTCACATAGACGATCTGCGTGGCCGATCCGGCAGCGAACAGTCTTTCGACGGCATCGATGCCCGTGGCAGCACGACCGGAAGCCCCAGGGTTCAGCACGATATCGACGAACGCGAGATCGGGTTCATAGCCTTCATTCAAACGCGCAGATAACGATTCGATTGAAGGGAATACCGACACAATGCATGCAGGATCATCCTTCGCACCCAATATCGCGGCGTGGCTGCGCACCATACGCGCAAGCACTTCGGCATCTTCAGCGCAATCGTCCACGATCGCCGCTACATACACGTGCCTCACCTCCAACCGATCGACTATGAAAGTATACAAAATCGATCAGAATGCACGCTGTGCCGAATATGCAGGCAGACAGCCCGAATATGAACAATCGGCGGAAGGGGGTGCCGGCTATTCGGCGTCTTGAGCCGCCCGCTCGTCCTTGCTCTTGCGAGAGCTCATCGCGGCCTTGATGGCACCGGCGATCGCAGGCGCCACCGAAACCGCCACGATGCCCAGCACGATGACCTCGAAATGCTCCTGGACGAACGGCACGCCGCCGAAGAAGTAGCCCACCAGCACGAACAGGCTCACCCACGCGATGCCGCCGATGGCGTTGAACAGCGTGAACTTCGCGAAATTCATGTGTCCCGTACCCGCGATGAACGGGGCGAACGTGCGGAAAAACGGCATGAAGCGCGTGATGACGATAGTGAGTCCGCCGTACTTCGCGAAGAAATGGTCGAGCTTTTCCATGCGCTCGGGCGTGAGCGCCTTCACCTTGCCGGAATCGATGATGCGGCTGCCGAACAGGCGCGCGATCCAATAATTGGAGGTGTTGCCCAAGATCGCCGCCGTGTAGAACACCAGCAGCGTGGCGAACACGTTGAGCCCGCCGCCGTCGGCGGAGAACACGCCGGACGCGAACAGAAGCGAGTCGCCGGGAAGAAACGGGAAGAACACCAGGCCCGTTTCCACGAACACGATAAACCACAGCGGCGTGTACACCATGACCGGGCCCAACGTGATGATCCAGCCCGCGATGGCGCCGCGGGGGTCTGACAGCAAGTTAACGAAGAAATCGACGATCTCCATGGAAGCCTTTCGCCAAACACGCATGTCGCCGGTCGAAAAGGCCGGCGACATGCAAGTGCCTCGAGTAGGCGTGGGCGCTCGTCAGCGGTCCCTTATGGCTGCTTCCTCCCGGACCTGACCAGGTTCGGAACTTGGCGCCGCCCAAGCCCACTCGAGGCACTCGGAAACACTTCAAATCAGTATAGCCATGCGAAGACGGTGCAACAGGCAGCCTTTTCGATTCAAATGAAAAACCACATACGCTCATCGCAGCCAGCGTCTTCAATGCCGCGAGCCGCCTACCTCGACGAGTCCTCGTAGCGCGATGCGTCCGACAGCGTCCTCATCACGCCATTGAGCCCATCGAATGTGAGCGTCTCCGCCAATGCCGACACCTCGCTGGCACTCACGTCCCTTTCTGGAAACAGAATCCACTGCCGCAAAAGCGACACCAAACCCGCCCCCATAAATGAAGTGCACAGCCTCTTATGCCGTTTAGGGATGCTCGAAGAATAATATCCTTCTTCCATGAACGCCTCCGCTAGCAGTTCGGGCAAGCGATCGAGGATCATCTCGATAGGCACATGTCGCATGAACCTGCGCAGGCTCGACATGCCATCGGTAAGCTCTCCGCACATCGACGACATCAAGTCGCCGATGTGAAACGGCACCCCATCAGGATCTCCCTTGCGCGCTTTCAAGCCCGCCACCAGCGATTTCACCAATTGCCGTGCCTTGTCGTACATCACGCGATCGGTCAATTCGGCAATGGATCCATAATGTAAGTAGAACGTCTTACGGTCGATGCCCGCTTCACGCGCAAGCGCGGAAATGGTGATCTTCTCGTAGTCGGTACTCTCCAGAAGGCGAAAGTACGCCTTCTCCACAGCTTGCTCGGTACGCTCAACGCGCTTGTCCTTCACCCCGGAACGGAATCCGTCCGAAGAACGTTTCTGCTTCAATGAGCTCATCGCACGTCCCCTCGTTGCAATTCAGCAACTTTTCTCGGCCCGTTGAACATGCTGTTCCTATTCTGCGCAATTGGTCATCTTTGCCTTCGATCTCATTATAATCCCCATTTGTTGAACTTCAACATCTGTTGATTTTCACTCGTAGCTCGCCATCTCTCGATGCTGGCACGCAAGTGAACGTCGGCGTCCCGAGCGCGGTGAGGCTTCCTTTCGGATGAAGGAGCGCGAACATGAAAACGACCGATTGCATGAAGCGCGCCGCCTACAACAAGGCAGTCGATTACCTTCTGGAAGACCCTGAAAATCACGTCCGGAAAATCATGGACCTCCTAGACTAAGCAGCGCCCGACGACCTCTTCCCCAGCCAAAGGAAGGCTTTCCGAACGGCGATAGACAGCCAAAACAACTGGTACCGGCTAATAATGAAGATCCTCGACCTCAATCCGCAAGTACGAAACGACCTGCTGCGCACCTTCATCGTGGATGCCAATCTCCTGGCATGACCCGCGCAGGAGAGAAACCGCAAGAAGCATGGCTGCAACATCCCCTGGGCGGTACTGATGGATCCCACCAGCGCTTGCAACCTGCATTGCACCGGCTGCTGGGCAGCAGAATACGGGTACAATCTCAACCTCAGCTACGAGGACCTCGATTCCATCATCCGCCAGGGCAAGGAGTTGGGAACGCGTGTTTACATCTACACCGGCGGTGAGCCGCTCGTCCGCAAGAAAGACCTCATCTGCTTGTGCGAAGCACACCCGGACTGCGTGTTCCTGTCGTTCACCAACGGCACGCTCATCGACGACAGATTCTGCCAAGATATGACCCGCGTGAAAAACTTCGTGCCCGCCATCAGCGTCGAAGGCTTCGAGGAAGCTACAGACGGGCGCCGCGGCGACGGCACATTCGGCAAAGCGACCGAGGCAATGAAGCTTCTGCGCGAACACGGGCTGCCGTTCGGCGTGTCATGCTGCTACACGCGGGCCAACGCCGATTCGATCGCCTCCGAGGAGTTCTTCGATTGGATGATCGATCAAGGCGCGCTGTTCGCTTGGATCTTCACCTATTTCCCCGTCGGAGTCGATGCTCCCACCGACCTCATGGTCGCGGCCGGGCAGCGCGAGCATCTCTATTATTTTGTACGCGAGATGCGCGGAAAGAAGCCCTTGTTCACGCTTGACCTCCAAAACGACGGCGAATTCGTAGGCGGCTGCATCGCGGGCGGACGGCGCTACCTGCATATCAATGCGGCGGGCGATGTGGAGCCATGCGTTTTCGCGCACTATGCGAATGCCGACATCCACGATGTATCGCTGCTCGATGCTTTGCGATCCCCCATCTTCATGGAATGCTACCAGGGCCAGCCGTTCAACGACAACCTGTTGCGTCCCTGCCCCATCTTGGAGAATCGGGACGTGCTCGCCGACATGGTGGAGCGTTCCGAATCCCATTCCACCGACCTTCAGGCGAAGGAGAATGCGCGCGACCTCTGCGCCAAATGCACGGCGGGCATCGAAGGATGGGCACCTGTCGCAGAACGCCTGTGGACGAACCCCGATGACCCGCAGCACGAGAAGCGACAAAGCCCTTCGCAAGGCATGGCCGACACCGAATGGCAAAGCTTCACGCCCAAGGCCGCCGCTGACAGGAAGAGAAAAGACATCGGGCATGTTGCCCATCTGGACGAAGGTGGATTCAGAAAAACAGATCGGCAAGCCGTTTTCCAGCTTGAGGGCCGATCCTGCAGGAACGTCGGATTTGCGAGCACAGATCGCCACGCCGAGTCGCCTACCGCGCTTGCCCCGGTCCATCGGCAAGTAATGCAGGGGATCTTTCAGGAACCCGAGCGAATGCGCCGCTGCAACGGCATGAACGGATGGCGTCGAGAACATCCCTCGGAATGGGATGTGATGCGGAAAAGGCAGATGCCGCAAAGGTTTTCACCGGACGGGGAATGTCAGGCGCGCAGAAGGCGAGCCAGAAACGTGCAGCGGAGCTGTGCGACAGCGAGACATACAACCGACATCGTAGCGTCGCCATCTTACGCGCCCGTCACGAAAGAGCCGCCGTGGCCCACGTCGTTTCCTTACGTGGATCCTTCTTGCACCCAGCATCGACCCAACGCGCATCCAACGCGGAACCGATGCGAACCCAACGCCACGCCGGCGCACCCCTCCCGCCGCAGCCCTCCGCACAGAAAAGCCCCGCCCACCTTTCTGCGAGGGGGAGGTGGGCGGGGCGTGGAAAACGCACCGGATCAGCCGGTGGAAAACGCCGGCTGCAGGCAACGTTGCTCGCAGCGCGACGGCCGTTACAGCAGGCGCAGCGAGACTTCCTTCAGCTGGCGACCGCTGACCTCGGACGGCGCACCGGTCATGGGGTCGCTCGCCGAGCTAGTCTTGGGGAACGCGATGACATCGCGGATAGAGCCCGTATGCGCGAGCAGCATCACCAGACGGTCGAGGCCCAGCGCGATGCCGCCGTGCGGGGGCGCGCCAAGCTCGAGCGCATGGATGAGGTGGCCGAACTTCTCGTCGATCTGCTCATCGGTGAGCCCGCAGCAACGCAGCACGCGGCGCTGTAGATCGACGTTATGGATACGGATGGTGCCGCCGCCCACCTCGAAGCCGTCCATCACCAGGTCATAGCTGTAGCTGCCCACGGAAAGCGGGTCGCTTTCCAGCTTGTCGAGGTCCTCCTTCGCCGGCATGGTGAAGGGATGATGCTCGGCGGAGAGCTTCTTCTCGTCCTCGTCGTAATGGAACATCGGGAAGTCCACGACCCACAGCAGATTGTGCCCCTCGCGCGGGATATCCATGGCATCGGCCATGTGCAGGCGCAGAGCGGAAAGCACGGTGTTGGCCACTTTGGCGGAGTCGGCGGCGAACAGCACCAGGTCGCCGGGTTCCACGCCCAGCTTCTCCTTCATGGCCGCATAGGTGCCCTCGTCGAAGAACTTGATGATGGGGCTCTTCTCCTTGCCGTCGGTGGTATAGGCGATCCAAGCCATGCCCTTCGCACCGTTGGCCGCCGCGATGTTGCCCAGCTTGTCGATCTCGCCGCGGCTCCAATCGCCAGCACCCTTCACGTTGATGGCCTTGACCACGCCGCCGGCATCGACGGCCTTCGCGAACACGCCGAAACCGCAGCCGCGCACAATGTCGGTGAGGTTGATCAGCTCCATGCCGAAGCGCGTGTCGGGGCGGTCGCAGCCGAAGCGCTCCATTGCCTCGGCGTAGGGCATGCGCTGCAGCGGGAACTCATGCTGGACGCCCACGGCTGCCAGCACCTCGGACATGACGCCTTCCATCATGTCCATGACGTCCTCGCCCTCGACGAACGACATCTCGATGTCCACCTGCGTGAACTCGGGTTGGCGGTCAGCGCGCAGGTCCTCGTCGCGGAAGCAGCGGGCAATCTGGTAGTAGCGTTCGACGCCGCCGCACATCAGCATCTGCTTGAACTGCTGGGGGCTTTGCGGCAGGGCGAAGAACTTGCCGGGATTGGTGCGGCTGGGGACGATGTAGTCGCGCGCGCCCTCGGGGGTGGAGTTCGCCAGGATGGGGGTTTCCACCTCGATGAAGCCTCGCTCATTCAGCGCGCCGCGCATGGCCTGAGCCACCTTGTGGCGCAGGATGAGGTTGCGCATCATCTCGGGACGGCGGATGTCGAGGTAGCGCCACTTCATGCGCATGGTCTCGTCGGTGCCGATGCCGTCTTCGATGGCGAACGGAGGGGTGACCGACGTGTTCAGAATCTCGAGAGCCGTGCACAGCACCTCGATCTCACCGGTTGCCATGTTGGGGTTGACGCCCTCGTCGCCGCGATAGCGCACACGGCCCGTGGTCTTGATAACGTACTCGCGGCCCAGATGCTCAGCCTCGGAGAACTCCTCGGGCGTGACGCAGTCGGGGTCGACGACCACCTGGGTGTAGCCCTCGCGGTCGCGCAGGTCGATGAAGATGAGCCCGCCGTGGTCGCGTGTGTGCCACGCCCAACCGGTCAAGACGACCTCGCGGTCGATATCGTCGCGGCGCAGCTCCCCGCACGTGGCGGTGTGCATGCAGTATTCGTTCATGTAGTCGGTCATAGTTGATAGCCCTCGCAGATATAATCCGTTCCAAACTGGGTTAGTGTACTACACCGCGTTCAAGCGGCCGAGAGGAATCGCCAAACAAGCACGATACACGCACGAACCGCCGCCCCACGCGACCCGTTCGAAACGACACGGAAACGGAAAAAGGGCGCGGCAGCCCAACCACGCCCCTTGCAGTCGCTATGCGGCCTGAAACGGAGGCTAGTCCGCCAGCGCCTCCACCACGCCCGAAAGCGCGACCTTGCGCTCCTCGTGGGTAGCCATGTCGCGCAGGGTGGCCTCGCCTGCCGCGACCTCGTCGGGCCCCAGCACGGCCACCTTCACCGCGCCCAGCTTGTCGGCCAACTTGAACTGGCTCTTCAAGCTGCGGTGCTGGTGGTCCATCTCGGCGGCAAGCCCTGCGTCGCGCGCCTGCTGCACCATGAGGAACGCCTGATCGCGCACAGAGTCGTCCACGCAGGCGACGAACAGGTCGAACGGCGGGCGCCCCGGCAGCTGCATGCCCGCAGCCTGAAGCGCCAGCAGGCAGCGCTCGTAGCCCAAGGCGAACCCGAACCCCGGCGTGGGGCGGCCGCCCACTTCCTCGGCGAGCTTATCGTAGCGTCCGCCACCGCCGATAGCGTTCTGGCTGCCCATGCCCTCGACCACCTGCACCTCGAACACTGTGCGGGTGTAGTAGTCGAGCCCGCGCACCAGGCGGGGATCCTCCTCGTAGGCGATGCCCGCCGCCTCCACCAGGCGCTTCACCGCCTCATAGTGCTCGCGGCAGTCGTCGCACAGGTAATCGGAGATCTTCGGGGCGCCGTCCATGACCTCCCGGCAGCCCTCCTTCTTGCAGTCGAAGGCGCGCAGCGGGTTGATCTCGGAACGGCGCAGGCAATCGTCGCACAACGCGTCGGCGTGCGCGTCCATATAGGCCTTCACCGCATCACGGTAGGCGGGACGGCAGCTCTCGCACCCCATGGAATTGACTAGCAGGCGCGTGCGTTCGACGGGGATGCCGATCTCGCGGTAGAAACGCATGAGCATGATGATGCCCTCGGCGTCCACCGTAGGGTCCTCGGCGCCCAGGCACTCGATACCCACCTGGTTGAACTGGCGCTGACGACCTTTCTGCGGACGCTCGGCACGGAACATCGGACCGGCGTACATCAGCTTTGCCGGCGCGGCGCCCTGCGGCACCATGTCGTTTTGCACCACCGCGCGCACCACGCCAGCCGTGCCCTCGGGACGCAGGCTTAAGCGGCTCTTCGCTTTGAGGGACTCGCCCGCCAGCAGGCGCTTGAGGTTCTCTCCCGAAATGGCGGAGAACATCTCCTTCGACACAACGTCGGTCGCCTCGCCGATGCCGCGCACGAACAGGTCGGTCTGCTCGAACAGCGGCGTTTCGATGGGCTGGTAGCCGTAGCGGCCGAACACCTCCGCCGCCGTGCGCTTGAAATGCGTCCAGAAACGCTGTTCGTCGGGAAGGAGGTCCCGTGTGCCTTCGGGAGCGCGCAATGCCATGGTGATGATCCTTTCAGAAGCCCGTCGCCCCGCCGGCGCGAAAAGCGCGCGGAAGGGGGCACGGGCGCGTTTGCAACCGTCATATTGTAGCGCAGTATCGCGCCGGTGCAGGTCACCCGCACGGGTTGCGCATCAGAGCTGCACATCCATCAGCGATCGATACACGCCCATCAGCGCATCGTCGGGCTTGTAGTTCAGCCGCGTGGCCAGAAGCGAGCGCCCAACCGGGAACACGCCTGCATCCACCGCCTTCCGCGCCGCGAGCTCGAGAATGTCCAGAACCTTCCCGTCCGGCGCCAGGGGCACGCCCGCCGCGCGCAGCACGTCGTCGAGCTCGTCGCGTGCCGGCAGATTCACCCCCTCCTGCCCCAGCAGGTCCTGCAGCTCGATGGCAGCTTGGGTGACCATGATGGGCGAGGTGGAGATGGACTTCACGTAGCATGCCGCCCCCGTGCGCGCGTCGCCCGACTTCCAACGCGTGTAGGCGAGCTGGTAGTAGGCAACGGCGATCTCATTGGGCTGCGTCGCCAGAGCCAAAGCGGCGTTGAGCGTCTTGGTGGAGCTCGCCATATCGCCCATAAGCATGTACATGCGCGCGAGCAGGCAGCGCGGCGCGGCGGCCGTGGGGGCCAGCTCCACAGCGCGTTTGGCATGCGCGAGCGCCCCGTCGATGCCGGCGAAGGAATGCTCCAGCAGCTTGGACGCCTCCATATGGCAATGCAGCAGCGAGTCCGGCACGAGGACGACTTTGCGCTCGTGGTCCGCGGCGCCGAAATCGCCCGCGCCGAACTCCCGCGGATCGGCAACCACAGCGGAGACGCCGTCCTTGCGCGCCAGGTTGTACAGCACGCGGGCGGAATAGTTGTCGAAGTTGCGATGAACCACTTCGGCATCGTCGATGAAGCGGCCCCGCTCCTCGGCATCCCATGCCGCCTTGGACAAAGCCGCCCCCGCCGGCTCGACCTCGCCCGACTGTACGAGGGAGCGCGCCTGCGCCATCGCGGTCCGGCAGGCATCCTCGCCCAGGAAGTTGCGGATGATGGTGTTCTGGTCGTCGGGATCGGCGCTTCCCCGCGCATGCGCCGCCATCACCCGCGTGCACGCCTGGTCGACGAAGGGGTCTTCGGCACTTTGCTGGCGGCTGCGCACCAAACGGATGGCCTCAGTTGCGCTCTGAGCCGGCGCCAGACGGCGGGCCAGGCGCTCGGCTTGGCGGCGATGCAGGGCATCGGCGTCGATGCGCAGGTCGTGGACCCAACGGGCCCCCAACGCAGCGCGCGATCCCTCGGGAAGCTCCGCATCGGCGCACTCGGGCATGTCGCGGCGCGTGGCCGCGGACGGCAGCAGGGAAATCGTGCGGAAAGGGTCGTCGTCGATGGCGCGCGCCGACCCCGCCGTGCGCTGCATATCGCCGGGGCCGCCTTTCCGTTCGAACGCATGCGCGGCGAGACGCACGCCCCAACGCTCGAAGAACCGGGTGGGGTCGAGCTTGGCCGCCGACGGATAATCGGCCAGAAACGCTTCGCGCTCGAAAGCGACGAACATGTCGGGGCCGGGAACGGGAAGCGTCGGAACGCCGTCGTCCGCATCGTCCAGACCGCGCTCGCCCTCGGCAGCAAGGATATCGCCGAGCGTAAGCTCCTGGTCTTCCCAAGGGATATGGGCGGAAACCTCCACGCGCCGGATCTTCTCGCTGCCGAAGAAGGCGGACGCCGCCAAGAACAATGCGATGTGCTGGGCGTAGCGTTGCGCCTGGTCGGCGCGCTCGATGGCTTCGGCATCGACGACCGCGTGGGCGAACGCGTCCCAACGCTGCAGCGGCATCATGTCGGCATCGGGCATGAGCGTCTTGAAGGCGACGATGCCCGCACGCAAATCGGCGCGGAACTCCACCTCGAACCGCAACGGCGCTGGCAGCAACTCGATGGCGAGCGCGATGCGGCGGCGCAGCGCCCATTCGCCCTCTGCAGCGGGAAGCTCCCCCAAGACGCGTTGCGCAGGCTCGCCTGCCGCCGATTCCACCAGAAGCTGCTCGCGCTGTAGGATGTCCGACATGCCCGCAAGCGAGGCTTTCTCGCCGAACGAGCGCTTCACCAGCAGGTACCGATTCAGGACGTTCTGCAGCCCCCAAATCACGCGCGGAGGCAGCCCCCTCCCTTCTTCCGTGGCGGCGATGTAGAAGATGTCGGCGTAGCTCACCGTCTTCACAAGGCGCAGCGCGCCGGAAGGAGCGAGCGCCAGCCGATCGAGCCCCGCCTGGTCAAGCCACCGCGCGAGCAGGCGCGCCAGCGCCGGGGGCTTGAGCGCCGGATCCCACTGCGCGTGGACGATATCGTTTTCGATCTTGCGCAGCGCGGGCAACGCCGGCATGCGGTCGAGCGGCCCCTCGACGTCCTCGAGCCCGCACGAACCCACGTTCGGGGCACCCAGCGAAGGACGGTAGACGAACGCCAGATAGCAGCGCGTAAGGGCATCGGGGTACAGCAGATCGCGCGCATGGTCTCCGAAATCGAACCAGGAATCGTACAAGGTGTAGCGCTCATCCAACCGTATGAAGCGCGCCACTTCGCGCCAGCCGCCGCCCTCCGCTCGGACCTCAACGCACCCGCGGAGCATCTTCGGGTCGTCCTGGCGGGCGTAGCGCGAGAACTTCAGGTCGGGTTCGCGCGCGGGGTGGGAATCGAGCGGGGCGTCGGCTGTGAACACACGGCCATAGCGATCGAGGTAGGCAAGCACGCGCACCGCGCGCTTCTCGACGAATTCGACGATGTAGCGTCCCTCGGAATCGGGGGTGGGAAGCCCGCCGGCGATCCACCCGTAGCGCCGGGGCGCCGCTTCCGGAGACAAACCGGCATCCGCCGACCGCTTGTCGGACGGCGCCGCACCGACCCTTCCTTTGGAAAAGTCATCGTAGCCCGTCAAAGCGAGCAGCGCGGAAAGTTGCGGGGGAAGATCCCGGCCGGACTCCGATGCGTCGACTTCATCCGGATCGCCCGCCGCCCAGGAAAGGGGCGGGGCGCTGGGGGCAAGCGGCGGCACCGCGTCGACGAGTTCGCGGGTCATGCCGCCGAAAAGTCCCTTCATGGCAGGGACGCGGTAGATGCCGTTGTCTCCATCGATATCGCCCACTGCGCACCTCCCGCCTCTCGCATCATTTTCCCGACGGCGGATCCTGCTGCCCCCCATCGTCGGAAGGGGCGCTTGCATCCGCTCCCCCTTCATCCGCCCACGCCGCGGCTTCATCGCCCGCCGAGGCGGCATTCAGCCCCTGCTCCAACAGGTCGACCAGCAGCCCATCCAACCGACGGCGCGCACGCAGCGCGGCAAGCCATTGCTCCGCCAGTCCGACCCCTTCCTCGGTGAGCTCATATTCGCGGCGGCGCGGCCCGGCGCAATCCTCGACCCAGCGGGACACGACCGCGCCCTCGTCTTCAAGCCGGCGCAAGCTGCGGTACAACCCGCCGGAATCCACATCCACTTCGCCACCGGACATCTCTAAGATGGTGCGACGCATGTCGTAACCGTATCCATCGGCGGAAAGAAGCGCCGCGAGCGCGGCGGGCTCCACCAAGGCGCCGCCCCCGCCGCCGCGACGACGGCAGCACGGGCGCCGTTGGGGCCGACCCGGGCAGGGAGCCTGCGGGCCGCGCTCAGACGAAGATGCTTCGTCTTTGCCGTCCGAACGACCGCTCATCCCCGCGCCCCCTTCCGCTTCAGAACCCGATTCTCCATCCATTATATGGCAGTAGTCCCAACGCGGCAGGGCTACAGGCGCTCCACGACCAGATCGCCCATCCTGACGGTGCCCACCACCTGCTGGGGAGACGTCGAGGCGTCGGCGATGTCACCCGTGCGCCATCCCTCATCGAGCACCGCAGCGACCGCGCGGCGGATGTCGTCGGCGGCTTGCGCCATGTCGAAGCTGAAGCGCAGCATCATCTCGACCGACAGGATCTGGGCGAGCGGGTTGGCGATGCCCTGACCGGCGATATCAGGGGCGCTGCCATGGCTGGGCTCGTACAGCGCCGTGCCGTCACCCAAACTCGCGCTGGCGAGCATGCCCAGCGAACCGGTGATCTGCGCCGCCTCGTCGGAGAGGATGTCGCCGAACATATTCTCGGTCACCACCACATCGAAATCGGCGGGGCGGTTGATCAGCTGCATAGCGGCGTTGTCCACCAGCAGGTCCTCCAATTGGATGCCAGGGTAGTCCTGCTCGTGCACGCGGTGCACGATCTCGCGCCACATGCGGCTGGTTTCCAAGACGTTTGCCTTGTCGACGCTGGTCACCTTGCCGCGGCGACGGCGCGCAGCCTCGAACGCCTGGCGTGCGATGCGCTCGATCTCGTATTCGCGGTATTCCAGCGTGTCGTAGGCGCGCTGGCCCGCAACGCCGTTCGTCCCGGCGCCCACCTCGTCGTAGAAGCGCTCGCGCTTGCCGAAGTACAACCCGCCGGTGAGCTCGCGGACGATCATCATATCCACGCCGTCCACCACCTCCGGCTTAAGCGTTGAAGCGCCTGCCAGAGCGGGGAAGATCTGCACAGGGCGCAGGTTCGTGTACAGGCCGAGCTCCTTGCGGATGCCCAAAAGCCCCTGTTCCGGCCGGGGTTTTCCCGGATCGGTGGTATCCCACTTCGGCCCGCCCACCGCGGCGAGCAGCACCGCGTCGCTTTTGCGCGCCGCTGCCAGGGTCTCTTCGGGCAGAGCCGTCGCACACGCATCGATTGCCGCCCCGCCGATAAGCGCCTTCTCGTACGTGAACGAAACGCCGTACTTGCAGCCCACCGCATCGAGCACCTTCACGCCCTCCGCGATGATCTCCGGACCGATCCCGTCGCCCGGTAAAAGACAGATAGTGTAGTTTTCGGCCATTATGAGCCTCTCCCCTTCCTAGGAAGTCATTCTTCGCTATCGAAGATACTAGCACTGCCGACGAGGCGCGCTCGCCCCGTTGTTTGCCGCAATCCAATGTTCATGCAGTGGCGCGTAGATGGCGAGGCTTCCGTTCGTCGCGCAAACGGTGGCAAAGGGGGAATAGCGTATACTTTACCGGTTGACACCGGCGGGCGCCCGACCCGTCCCCGATAGCCGCTACCTGGAGATACCGAAATGCTTTCGTTCCTGCTCGCTTTCATCGTCGTGCTCGTTTCCCTCTACGCGCCCGGCTATTTGATAGGCCGCTCGCTCTCGCTCTCGCGCACCGCCGCGCTCGCCTTCGCGCCGGCCATCGATATCGCCATCTACGTCGCCGCAGGCGTCGCCCTGTTCGAAGTCGGAATCAGCTGCCCTGCGCTGACGCTTCCCGCCATCGCTTTGGTGGTGGCACTTCTGTGCATCGTCGTTGCGCGGATCGTGCGCCGAGCCAAGGCGTCCGGTTTGACGCAACATACCGAGCTTTCCCGCTTCGACTCCTCCCGGTTCCTTTGGAAAGCCATAGCGCTGTACATCGGCATCGGCGTCGTGGTGAGCGCCGCAGTCTTCCTCTCCGGCATCGACGGCGTCGACTCCTTCGCACGCAAGGACGACACCACCACGCATCTGAACATCGTGCGGGCCTTCCTCGACACCGGCACGTATTCGACGCTGAACACTTGGTGCATCCCCGAGCTCGGGGTCGCCGCGTCCGGATATTACCCGGCAGGATGGCACATCATCGTCACCATCGCCGCATCATGCATAGGCAACAGCGTCACCATCGCAACCAACGCCTCCACGTTCGCATTCACGGCGGTGGTCCTGCCCTTGAGCATCTTCCTGCTGCTCAGCAACGCACTTCCCGGAAAAAGGAACATCATCCTGGCGGGAGCGGTTTTCACGGTCACCTTCCAGCTTCTGCCCTGGGGATACCTCACCAAAGGACAGCTTCTTTCCAACATGGCGGCGATCTCTTTAGTGCCCGCCGTCATCGCGCTGTTCATCGCGATGATCGAGACCCCTGGGACAAGCGCGCGGATCAAACTGGGCGCGCTTACGGCCGTGGGATTGGTTTCCATCGCGCTTTGCCAGCCCAATGGCGCTTTCACCTGCGTCATCGGCATCGCTTCCTACGCCGTGTGTCGTATCTTCCGTGGCCCTGGCGATGAGCGCGCAACCTTCACGGCGAAGCGGGTCGCCCTCGCGATCGGCATGATCGTCGTCGCCTGCGCCTTGTGGGTGGTGCTGTTCTTCGCGCCGCCGCTGCAAGGCGTCGTCACCTACGGCCAATGGGACACGCTGCTCTCGCTACCCCAGGCGCTGGCGGCCGGCCTGTCGTTCATGTACGTCGAATGGGGCGGCGTCCAACCTCTCCATTCCGTCATCGTCCTGCTGGGCGCCATCGCGGCGTTCCGCGATCGACGCTACATTTGGTTCGTGGTGGGCTATCTCGTCACATTCATCATCTACATGGCCAACATGACTCTCGAAGGCGTCCCGCGCCAATTCCTCGCCGGGTTCTGGTACGCGGACTACTATCGCACGGGCGCGATGAACGCGCTGTTCGCCGTTCCCCTCGCCGCCCTCGGATTGGCATGGCTCATCAAGCTGATCGGTTCCGCCCTCTCGCGCATCTCCATGTTCAAGAGCAACGTTGCCGCCCGCAACGGCGTCGCCATCGGCATGTTCGCCATCGTGTTCATCGTATGCAACACGATACCGTTCTCCTTCGCCGTTCAGAAATTCGATATCGAAAACGGCCTGGTCACGCAACATACGCAGATTCGCAACCTCTACACATGGAACACGTCCTTCACGGGAGAGGAGCGTGCTTTCCTGCAGAAGGCGAACACCATGCTGGACCAGGATCGCCTAGTGGTCAACGTCCCCAACGATGGCACCGCCTGGGCCTACGGGACCGACGGCTTCCACACCCTGTTCCGCCGCACCGGCGACAACGGCTCCAACACGTTCCCGTCAGCGACCAACAAGCTGATCCGCGAGCACCTCGACGAAATCGCCGCCAACCCCGACGTCCAGCAGGCAGTGAGGAACGTGAATGCGAAATACGTGATCTTGCTCGACGACAAATCGAGCGACAACCCGACGCTTGAGACTTTGCGCTACAAAGAGGAGAAATGGGCCGGCATCGAGTCCATCGACGAGAGCACCCCCGGCTTCAAGCTGCTCTTAAGCGAAGGAGACATGCGCCTGTACGAGATCACCGCGGTGGAATGACCCGCAGCGCCCACCCGATCCTGAACAGGGAAAACGCCCCATCACCGGGGCGTTTTCCCTTTCAATTGCAGAAATACGGTATCGCTTAGCCCCGTTGCTGGGCCAAGCGCTTCTTCCAACGGTTCACCAAGCCACCCGCCTCGATGATCTCGGTGATGAAGGGCGGGAAGGGCTGAGCCTGGAACGAAGCGCCGGTGGTCTCGTCGACGATGGTGCCAGTGGATGTGTCGACGCTCACCGTATCGCCCTGTTTGATGGCATCCACCGCTTCAGGGCATTCCATGATGGCGAGCCCGGTGTTGATGGAGTTGCGATAGAAGATGCGCGCGAAGCTCTTAGCGATGACCACGTCGATGCCCGCCGCCTTGATGGCGATGGGAGCGTGCTCGCGTGAGGACCCGCAACCGAAATTCTCCTCCGCCACGATGATGTCGCCCGGTTTCACGCGGCCGACGAACGTCTTGTCGAGGTCTTCCAAGCAATGCTTCGCCAGCTCCGCTGGATCGGAGGTGTTCAGATAGCGGGCGGGGATGATCACGTCGGTATCGACGTCGCGTCCATAACGATGCACGGTTCCTTGGTAGTTCATCGCAGCCCCCTATTCCCCACAGGCCGCATCAAGCGGCTCGAGATCGTCCGGCAGTCCGATATGGCCTAAAACGGCGCTTGCGGCAGCCACCGCCGGAGAGGCTAGGTACACCTCGCTGTCGGGATGGCCCATGCGCCCCACGAAGTTGCGGTTCGTGGTGGCGATAGCGCGTTCGCCCGCGGCCAAGATGCCCATGTAGCCGCCCAGGCACGGGCCGCACGTGGGCGTGGACACCGCGCAGCCGGCGTCGATGAAGATGTCCGTCAAGCCCTCGTCGATGCACTGCTTGTACACCTTCTGCGTGGCGGGGATGACGATGCAACGCACGCCGGGCGCCACTTTGCGGCCCTTCAGCACCGCTGCCGCCTGGCGCATGTCGGTCAGGCGCCCGTTGGTGCAGCTACCGATGACCACCTGGTCGATGCGCACGTCGCGCGCTTGCGATACCGGACGCGTGTTGGAGGGCAGATGCGGGAACGCCACGGTGGGCACAATGTCGGCCGCGTCGATTTCGACCACCTGGCAATACTTGGCATCGGGGTCGGAGGCGTACTCGACGTAGGGCCGCTCGGCGCGGTCCTTCAGATAGGCGCGCGTCACGTCGTCGACCGCCATCAAGCCGGCTTTGCCGCCCGCCTCGATGGCCATGTTGGAAATGGTCATGCGCTCATCCATAGGAAGCGACGCGATGGCCGATCCGGTGAATTCCATTGCCTTGTACAGCGCACCGTCCACGCCGATTTTGC
This sequence comes from Eggerthellaceae bacterium, assembly GCA_036306585.1. GTDB lineage: Bacteria > Actinomycetota > Coriobacteriia > Coriobacteriales > Eggerthellaceae > Aphodovivens. Next base: position 188,375 of record JAXJZF010000006.1, on the reverse strand, counting down.
CGATAATATGCAAAATGACGTCTTTGCCGGTCACCCCGGGAGCGAGTTCGCCTTCGATCTCGAACAAGATGGTCTCAGGCACCTTGAACCAAGCTTTGCCCACCGCCATGCCCACGCCGGCGTCAGTGGACCCCACACCCGTGGAGAACGCGCCGAGCGCGCCGTAGGTGCAGGTATGGCTATCGGCGCCGATCACCAGATCGCCCGGCACCACGACGCCCTGTTCGGGCAGCAGCGCATGCTCGATGCCCATGCAGCCCACCTCATAATAGTGGGTCACGCCCTGCGCCCGGGCGAAATCACGCACGATCTTGGCCTGCTCGGCGCTTTTGATGTCCTTGTTCGGAACGTAATGATCGGGCACGAGCACCACCTTGTCGGCATCGAAGACCGAATCGGTGATCTCGTGCACCGTGTTGATGGCAAGCGGCGCCGTCACGTCGTTTGCAAGGACAAGATCCAGGTCGCATTCGATAAGCTGCCCGGGCTCCACCTCATCGAGCCCAGCATGCGCGGCGAGGATCTTCTCCGCCATGGTCATGGGACGAGTCATTCCCCACTCCTATCCTTACCTCGAATTAAGCCGATTTATTCTAGCATCGGATTGTTTCCAAAATAGGAAAAGCCCCTCAGGGCTTTTCCAAGGATATTCGAATCGGCTCGCCGCGTTTTACCAGAAGAAGCTTGACCCCACCGTCGTCCCGAGGCTCGAAAGGGCCGCCACGCTCCCAAGCAGGAACGTGACCGAGATCATGTTGAGCGCGATGCCCACCACCGCGCCGATGATACTCAACTTCAGCGCGTCGCTTTTCACCCGCGGAGCCTTGTCGAGGTTGGTCAGCCAAGCAACGAGGGGGCCGGCGATGCCGATGAGAAAACCCACCGCGAACCAGGCGAACTTCATGCCGCCGCTCAGCTGCTGAAGCGGCAGAGGCTGCTGATGGGGTTGCTGCTGGCAGTACGTCTGCTGCTGCGCCTGGTACCCTGGGTTCTGCACGGGAGCCCCGTACGGGGACATGGGAGGACAGCTGCCCTGCTGGCCCGCCGACTGGGAATACGGCTGCCCGTACCCCTGGCCTGGTTGCGGCTGGGGCTGCGCCCCAGATTGAGACTGAGGTTGGGGCTGCGCCCCCGATTGGGGCTGCGCCTCAGACTGGGGTTGAGCCTGGTTTTCCGGTGTCGGGTTCTGCTCGTCTGCCATGGGACTCTCCTGTCTCACGTGATTTCCTCATTGCAGTATAAAGCGCACGCGAGGGCGCCTCGGCATCCGTAAACGAGCTGAAAGATTGGCTAGGACAGCGCGGAGCAAAGCGCATCGAGCAAGGTGATGGCGAAATGCTGCGCCGAGCGCCCTTCGCCGGCGTCCCGCCACATAGTGCCCGGCAGTTCCACCGCCAAACGGGCAGGCTTCTCGGCATGTGCAGCCGCAATCGCCGATTTCAGGCGCAGGGGCAGCGAATCGTCCTCGATGTAGGCGACGCGTGGAGCGCCTTCGGCCGTTTGCTCGTCGGGCAGCACGATATGCACCATCAGCATGCCCTCGTCGGGGGCGACCAGCAAGCTGTCGGCGGACAGGATCTTCGACATGGGGCTGGTGGCAAGCGCCAGATTGGAAATGCGCGAGGCAACGCTGCGCGTGAACTGATCGGTGCCGAACAAGCACAGCGCGTTGTCCTCCAGCACGGCGGCGACGCGGGCGAACCCCAGATGGACGCCTTCGCGCATGGGCTCCTTGCCCTCCCAGGAATGGTGCAGGTTGCGGATGGCGGCGTAGGTGTAGGCGCCGGCGATGCCATCGGAAGGAAGCCCCATGTTCATTTGGAACGTGCGCAGCGCATCTTCGGTGTAGGCACCGAAAATACCGTCCGCCCCACCGCAGGCGAAGCCCAAGGCGCCCAGCGCCCTCTGCAGCTCGGCGACGTCGTTTCCGTGGAAGTAGGGCATGCGCAAGTATAGGGTGCGGTCGCCCAGGCGGTACGACGCATCAACCAGGGCAGACCACGCCTTCTCGTCGATCTCTTCCGCGTCGGCCAAACCCTCCTGTCGGCGAAACGCGCGGACAGCAGTCGCCGTCGCATCGTCGAACACTCCCGTGACCTGGGATTCGTCCAGGAGCCCCACCGTCACAAGGCGCTGCTGCACGTCCTCGACGGTCACTCCCGTGTCTTGTCGCTTGATGGTTTCCATACCGGTGATTCTAACGCAAGCGCTTCACGAACCAGTCAGCCATCGAAATCAACAGATCTCGCGCCTGCGAAGGCTCGATCATGTCGACCAAGCGATTCTTCGCGATGCTCGTGAGGTTCTCAGCGTAGTTGCGGGCGTATTCGATGCTGCCCGACTCCTCCATGATGCCCACCGCCTCGGCGAGCACGGCGGGATCCTTCTCCTTCGACGAGAGGATCTCGATGAGGTGCTCGCGCTTCGGGCTGTTCTGCAGGGCATGCACCACCATCAGCGTGCGCTTGCCCTCCGTGATGTCGTTGCGGAAGTCCTTCTTGGTGCTTTCCTCGCTGCCAACCAGGTTCAGCAGGTCGTCTTGGATCTGGAACGCAAGGCCGGTGTCCAGGCCGTAGTTGCGCAGCGCCTCGATCTCGGTCTCGGTGCCGCCGCCGATGATGGCGCCCACCGCCAGGGGCACCGCGCCGGAATAATGCGCGGTCTTGTGCGTGGCCATCACCAGGTAGTCCTCGGGGGTGATGTCGTAGCGCCCGTCGCGGGCCCAGCCGATGTCGAGCGCCTGCCCCTCGATGGTGCGGCGGGTCATCTCGGTGAGCTCGGTGAGCACGCGCACCTTGGTTTCCGCATCGAGGTTCTCGTCGTGCACGACCGTGCCGTTGACCAGGGACAGCGCGAGATCGCCCATGTTGATGGCCAGCCCGATGCCCTCAGTGAGGTGCAGGCAGGGCTCGCCGCGGCGCAGCTCCGCCTCGTCGGCGATATCGTCGTGGATGAGCGCCGCCGTGTGGAAGTGCTCGATGGCCGCCGCCGCGCTGGTGGCGCGGGCCATGTCGCCCCCCACCGCCAGGCAAGCGGCGAAGCAGATGAGCGGGCGGTGGCGCTTCCCCCCGTTTTTGCTGTACGCCTTCAGTGGATCGTACAGGTAGCGGTCCATATCGGGATGCGACCCAGAGGGGAGGTACGTGTTCACAAGCTCGCCCACGCGCTCGGCGTAGAAATTGAGGTATTCCTCGAACGATGTGGGCGGATTTTCAACCGCAGCGATGATCTCGTTGATGTTCACGCTTCGTCTCCCTAAGCACGCGGCTTCAGTCGGTCGGATGATGCTGGTTTGCGCCTTGGCGGCACCTCGCGGCCCGGCAAGCCGGAGCCTGAGAGGTGGTAGGAGCGGTGGGACTCGAACCCACAAACCCGAAGGCGGAGGATTTTAAGTCCCCTGCGTCTGCCAATTCCGCCACGCTCCCCTCTGTTGCAAGGCAACTGCATATAGTAGCAAAACGGCGGCGCAACCGCGCCCTCGGCCGCAGCAACGGGAGCTTTTCCACGGCAGATGCAGAAAGATCCGCATCACAGCCGCTCGCCGCGCGCCACGGCGAGCGCGGCGCCCTGCAGGATGTCGGTTTCGCTTGCCGTGTAGGAGTCCACGCCCGCAAGCGCGATCACCGTGGAGAGAATGGAGAGACCCGCCACGATCACCGGCGCGCGGTCGGGGTCGAGCCCCGTCACGGTGCGCCGCGCATCCAGCGGCATCGACGCCAAACGGACGGCTTCCTCGCGGAGGGCATCGGCGCCCATCGCGTAGCCGTGGACCCGCGACGAATCGTAAGTGTCCATGCGCTCCTTGATGGACACGGCGGAGGTGGCGGTGCCCGCGACGGCGATCAGCCTGCCCCATTCGATACCGTCTTCGCGCAGCTGGCGGAAGAACGGCTCCATCTGGGCGAGCGCCCACGCCTCCGCCCGCGCGATCTCGTCGCACGAAGGCGGGTCGTTGCGCAGGTAGCGCTCGGTCATGCGCCGGCAGCCCACGTCGAACGAATGCGAGCGCTGCGGCGCCTGCCCGCCGCAGCCGGCGACGATCTCCGTGGAACCCCCGCCCACATCCACCACCAGAAGATGCTCTCCCGGGAAATCCATCGAGGCGCCGGCGAAGGAGAGACGCGCTTCGGTCTGGCCGGGGATGACGCTTAGACCCACGCCCACGCGCCCGACGCGCTCCACCAGCTCGTCGCGGTTCGCGGCGTCGCGCGCGGCGGACGTCGCAAGCGCCCTCATCTCAGTTTCGGTGCCGTCGGCGGCGTCGAGCGCATCGACGACGGCGCGATAGCCGCCGATGACAGCCGCAGCGCGCTCGATGGCAGCGGTTTGGAGCGTTCGCGAAGCATCGACGCCTTCACCCAGGTTGACGATGGAGTACTCGCGGCGCAGCTCATGCAGTGCGCCGGAGGCATCGATGTCGGCCACGAGCATACGGCACGTCACCGTCCCCACATCGACGATCGCATAACGACCGGGACGAACCGTCGCACCTGTCTCCATCAGTTCACTCCGAACAGAGGGTCGAGGATGCCCGAATACCAGGTATCGGGCGGCTCGATGCTGCCCGTCGCGACATTGGGGGGAATGGAAGACGACGTCGAATCGGAATCTGCCTCCAAGCCTGACGCACTCACCGCAACCTCGCCGGACTTCACCCAGTCGAGCTGCTCGCGAGCGAGATCCTCCATGCCCGCCTCGGTGGACAGAGAGTCTACGCTGTCCTGCAGCGCCTCGTCGCGCTGCTGCAATGCGGTGTATTCCGCCTCGAGGGCAGCGTTGTGGCGCATTGCCGAGTAGTACTGCTGCGCCGGCTGGTACAGGAACACACACATCAGGGCGAGGCAGCCCACCATGGCCGCTGCGATGCGCAGCTTCGGGCCGAACCCGAACCGCAGGCTCCGGCGACGGCGCTTGCCCTGATCCTCGTCGGCAGCCGCCCCCTGCATGCGCGAGGCGCGGCGCTGAGATGCGCCCATCTCGCCTTTGTACACGGCGGCGCGAGGGCCGCTTTCGCCGGAAGCGGGGGCATCGGCGGCGCCGAACATCTTGTCGGCCTTGCGTTTGGCGACAAGCTTGCGCACCCTCTGGGCAAGCGAGACTTTCCCGGCGGGCCGTTCCTCTTCCATCTCGCGCGCCTCGGTGCGCGGGCGCGTACGTTTCGCCTGCTCTTCCCTGAGCGCACGCTCGTCGGGACCGTCGTACCACGACGGGGATTGCCTGCGCGGAGCGGACGTGCGGGCAGCGAAGGCTCCGGAGCGGGCACGGGCTTGGGAAGGACGCGATGAACGCTGGGTGAACGGGGTCGAAGACGTCCTGCTGCGGCGCGAAGGGTTGGACAAGCGGGCGTCGGAGCCCGGGTCGACGAACACGAAAGGCCGCTCGTCTACCGGCACCTCCTGCCTACGGCGCGAGCGCCGGCCCGCAGCGCGGCTCGAACGTTTGGCGTCGTCAAAAGAAACGATAGTTGCTGAACGCGACAAAGGAGAACGCCCCTATCTGCATCGTGGTTCGGTTCTGGTTCGTTGAATGCCGGGATCGTCATGTTTTCCAACTGCACTAGCATAGCACACGGAGTGTGCCGGAAGCGCACCGGCGGCGTCGATCACTCAAGATTCAACGATTTGATATAGCCGACCCACTTATCGAAGGAGTCGTCGCTGATGGCATGCTCCATCAGGCACGCTTCAGCATCGGCGACCTCCTCGGAGATGCCGAGGACCTTGTGCAGGAACGTGAACAGCAGATGATGGCGGTCGAGCACCGATTGGCCGTATTCGAACCCAGATTCGGTGAGCGTGATGTCGCCGTAATAAGGTTGGTCGACCAAGCCCTTTTCCTTCAGGATATTGACCGCTTTGTTGACGGAAGCTTTGGAGACGCCCATCTTCATCGCGATGTCGACCGAGCGAACGGGCTGCTCGGTGGTGCCGCCGAGCATGACGATCGCCTCCAGGTAGTCCTCATGGGATTTAGACATCTTATCCAAGGATCTCACCTCTTCCGTTCCGAACATGCGCCCTACGCCGTCCCCATCCTACCACAGCGCGCACGTCTGGCAGGAAATCCCGAGATGAACGCGGCAAACCGCGCAGGGGATGAACTGCCCGCCAAGTTGCAGGGAGAAGAGAAAAGGCCGGCGAAGGTGAGGGGAGAAGACCTTCGCCGGCTAAGGATTTGCGGTGACGAGGCCAGACGAGAGAGGAGCCTTCACCGCCGTGTTATCAACGTTGGGAGGAGGATCGAGGAGGCGATCTCCTATTGACAGTTGTTATATTAGGTTAACTTCGTGTGCCCGTCAATAAGTTTGCTATGGTTTACGCTTTCTCCACAATCAGGACCGCCGCTGCTCACGACGGCTTGCGGCCGCGCGCCAGGAGGCCGCGGGACACTGTCCCTTCCCTAACGAAAAAGCCGCCCCGGGCCCGTTTCCGAGCCCGAGGCGGCTGCATAAAGGCCCCGACGCGCCGGCAGGCGCGCCTAGCGCTTTCGCCGCAGCGCGCCCTTCTTGGCGGCGCGCTCCATGTCGGCGAGCATCTTATCCGCCGCAGAGCACGACGAGCATCCGCCGGCATTACCGCATGAATCGCACGACCCGCCGGAGTCGCACAGCCCGCGCCTCACGATGCGGCGCACGGCGAGGAACGCCAGCACGCCCAAGATGAGCAGGACCGTTATCGTCGAGACATTCAAATCGAGTGGAGCCATCGAATCACCTTTCGTTCATCGCCGAATAGATGGTACCTATGCGGCGCCCGTTTCCGCGGCAAGCTTCCTCGACTTCGCGGAATCGTCGTATTTCGGCATGGGACGGAGCAACTGGAACAGCATGGCCGCAGCAATCACGATGGCCACGACCGTCCACAGGTTGAACGACACGTCGCCGGTGATCAGGCCGCCGAGCTGGAAGAACATCAAGCCCACGCACCACGCGAACACAGTCATGTAGCCGATGGCGAACCAGGTCCACTTGGCCGATTCCATCTGACGGCGTATGGTGCCGATGGCGGCGAAGCACGGAGCGCACAGCAGGTTGAAAGCGCAGAAGGCCGTGATGGCGGGGGTCATGCCGCCCATCATGCTGGCGAACACCGCCCAGGTGGTCGGGTCTGTCTCGCTGGCGTCCAGGCTGGCGAGGATACCCACCGTGGCAACCACGTTCTCCTTGGCGACCAGGCCGGTGATGGAGGTGACGGTCGCCTGCCAATCGCCGAAGCCGAGCGGCGCGAAGATCCAGCCGATCGCATTGCCCAAGCCCGCCATCAGGCTGCACTGGATGTAATCGGGAAGCTCGGTGTCAAGCAGACCGAACTGCCCCTCGTACACACCGAAGTTCATGAGGAACCAGATGACGACGGTGGACAGGAAGATGATGGTTCCCGCCTTGATCACATAGCTCTTGATGCGCTCCCATGTGGACATGAGCACCGTGCGTGCCGTGGGCAGGTGGTATGCGGGAAGCTCCATGACAAACGGCGACGCCTCGCCGGCGAACATGCGGGTCTTCTTGAGCATGATGCCCGAGATGACGATGGCGGCGACGCCCAGAAAGTAGAACAGCGGGGTGACCCACCAGGTGCCCTCGGAATCGGCGCCGGCAATGGCACCGAACACCAACGCGATGATGGGCATCTTCGCGCCGCAGGGGATCATCGTGGTGGTCATGATGGTCATGCGGCGGTCTTTCTCGTTCTCGATGGTCTTGGTGGCCATGACCGCCGGCACGCCGCAACCCGATGCGATGAGCATGGGGATGAAGCTTTTGCCCGACAGGCCGAAGCGCCTGAAGATGCGGTCCATGATGAACGCGACGCGCGCCAGGTACCCACAGCTTTCCAGGAAGGACAGGAGCAGGAACAGAATAATCATCTGAGGAATGAAGCCGATGACCGCACCCACGCCGGCGATGACGCCGTCGACAATGAGGCTTTGCAGCCATGGCGCGCAGTTCACGGCGGTCAGCGCATTGGAGACGACCGGCGTCAAACCGGGGATGAACAGGCCGTAATCGGATGGATCGGGCTCTTCTGCCAGTGCGCCGGCTTCCCACTCGCCCACGGCTTCCTCGTAGGCAGCGCCTCCGGTGTAGAGCCAGCCGTCGCCGGAAATGCCATCGTTGGCCCAGTCGGTCACCGGGCCGGTACCGATGGTGATGGCCAGCCAGTACACGAATGCCATGACCACGACGAAGATGGGGATACCCAGCCAGCGGTTGGTCACCACGCGGTCGATCTTCTGCGTGGTGGTCATGCCCTTGCCGGATTTCCTCACGCAGGCGTCCGCCACGTGGGCGATGACGCCGTAGCGCTCGGCGGTCAGGATGCTCTCGATATCGTCGTCGAGGGCCTCCTCCATGCTGTGGCGCACGGAGGCGATGACGTCGAAGTCGGAAGCGGAAAGCTTCACGGCGTCGATGGTCTTCTGCTCGTCCTCCAGCAGCTTGATGGCATGCCAGCGGCGGCCATCGGCCGGGACGGCATCGCCCACAATGTCGACCACCTTGCCGATGGCCTCCTCGACCGCGGCGTCGAATCGCATCAACGGAGCCGGGAGCGTGCCGGCGGCGGCCACCTCGGACGCTTTCTTCACCAGGTCGTCCAGGCCGCGCCCTTTCAGAGCCGACGTGGGCACGACCGGGCAGCCCAGCTGCTTCGAAAGCGCATCGACGTCGACTTTGTCGCCGTTCTTCTCGACGAGGTCCATCATGTTGAGCGCAACCACCACCGGAACACCCAGATCGATGATCTGCGTGGTCAGGTACAGGTTGCGTTCGAGGTTGGTGGCGTCCACCAGATTGACCACGGCGTCGATCTCGCCGCCCAAGAGCACGTCGCGCGTGACGACCTCTTCCGGCGAATACGGGGAAAGCGAGTACACGCCGGGCAGGTCGGTGATCGTCACGCTCTTGTCGCGCGTGTAGCGGCCCTCCTTCTTCTCGACGGTGACGCCCGGCCAGTTGCCAACATATTGGTTGGCTCCGGTCATGCTGTTGAACATGGTCGTCTTGCCGCAGTTGGGGTTGCCGGCAAGAGCAATTCGCAGGCCCATTCCATCTCCTTTCAAAAGTTATCTATATCTAACTACGTGGCAAAATAAATAGCGTCGCGCGCTTTCGTCGTCCGGGGCTAATCCACCAGGATGCAATTCGCCTCGCTTTTGCGCAGCGACAGCTCATAGCCGCGCACCGTTACCTCGATGGGGTCGCCGAGCGGCGCCACCTTGCACACGTAGACCTGCACGCCTTTGGTAAGGCCCATGTCCATGATGTGGCGCTTGAGCGCCCCCTCGCCCATCAGGCGGCGCACGGTCGCGCCCTGCCCCACGGGCACGTCGCGCAGCGTCTTGCCGGAAGCTTCTGCCATTCCCTTTTCCTTTCGTCCGTTCGAATTCCTGCTCGCGCCGAAGGCCGCCGTTGCCTAGACGGATGCCGAGGTGACGATCTTCAGCGCAACCTGCTGGCTGAGCGCCACCTGGGTGCCCTTGACCTCGACGATCATGTTGCCCGCAGCTTGCGACACCGCCTTCACCTGCGCACCGGCGACAAATCCCATGCTCTCCAGATGGCGCTGCAGCTCCTCACCGCCGCGCACCTTCACCACATAGGCCTGCTCGCCGCTGCGCAGAAACGACAGCGGAACCTGCTGGCACGACGCCCCTTGCGCCTGCGAGACCATATCCATCGCCCGACCTTTCGGCCTCAGCGCTTCCACGTTCCCCATGCCGATGCCTCCTAGGGTTAGCCTTGTGAAACATATACATGATAGCTTAGGCTAACTTATATGGGAAGCCTTAGTTAACTTTTTTTGAGAAACACGAAACGCGCCGCGCTGCGGCGGTCTGCTATCATTTCCGCCAAGCGGGCAGAACGCCCACGAGCATGACACAACCGCCGCGCGGGCCGCGGCAAAGCGAGAATCGAGCAGACCATGATCAAGGAGATCGTGAAAGACCGGGAATTTCTAAGCAAGCCCGCAGAGCCGGCAACCGCCGAGGACGGGCAGATCGGCGAGGACCTGGTGGACACCATGCGCACCGCCGACGCCGCCTGCCTGGCGGCGAACCAGATCGGCGTTAACAAGGCGGTCATCGCCTACAACGACAACGGGCGCACATTCGTGATGTACAACCCCAAGCTGGTCTCGGGTCTGCAGCGCTTCACCACGGTGGAGGAATGCCTGAGTTTGGACGAGCCCAGCACGGTGGAGCGTTTCAAGATGATCCGCGTCTCCTACGAAATCCTCTCGGGCGGCAAGCTCGAGAAGCGCACCCGCAAGTTCACCGGTTGGGCGGCGCAGGCCGTCCAGCACGCCATGGACCATTGCGAGGGCAAGCTGGTCTAGGCGCGCCGCGTCCGTAAATAGCTTGTTGCCGAGAATATTCTCGGCATCCATATATAGCTCCCCCGGTATACTGGAGGCAGACAATCCGGACCTCGGGATGGGAGCGGAACATGGAACCGAACCTCTACATCGATACGCGCGGGAAGGCACCACGCGCCGTTTCGTTCACCCAAGCGGTGATCGACGGCATGGCACCGGGAGGAGGGCTCTACGTTCCCCTGCGCATACCCCAGCTGAGCATGGACGACATCCTGTCGCTCGCAACTTTGCCCTACGCGCGCCGCGCCGCCGCGGTGTACCGGGCGTTCGAAGTCGATCTACCCGACGACCAGGTGGAAGAGCTCATGGACCGCGTGTACGGCGTCAACTTCGACACGCCTGAGATCTGCCCCATCTCCACACTGGATGCGAACACCCACGTGCTCGAGCTGTGGCATGGCCCCACCAGCGCGTTCAAGGACATGGCGCTACAGTGCCTGCCCCGCTTCTTCTCGGCCAGCGTTGCCAAGCAGCATGAGGAAGGGGTGCTCGACCACGACTTCCTCATTTTGGTTGCCACCTCGGGCGACACCGGCAAGGCCGCGCTCGAAGGCTTCAAGGACGTCGACCACGTGAGTGTGGGAGTGCTGTTCCCCGATGGCGGCGTGAGCGACATCCAACGCAAGCAGATGGTCACCACTACCGGCTCGAACGTGCACGTGTGGGGCGTGCGCGGCAACTTCGACGACTGTCAGACGGGCGTGAAGAAGGTGTTCGGCGATGCCACGTTCGCCGACGAGCTGATCGACGCCAGCAACGTCGCCCTCTCCAGCGCCAACTCCATCAACTGGGGGCGCCTCATGCCCCAGATCGTGTACTACCTGTCCGCCTACTCCACGCTGGTCGCACAGGGGAAGGTGGCGGCGGGCGACCCCATCGATGTGTGCGTGCCCACCGGCAACTTCGGCAACATCCTGGCCGCGTACTACGCCAAACGCATGGGTTGCCCCATCGAGATGCTGTACTGCGCCAGCAACGAGAACCGCGTGCTCACCGACTTCATCAACACCGGCACCTACGACATCTCGGATCGCGAGTTCGTGCTGACTCCTTCGCCGTCCATGGACATCCTCGTGTCGTCTAACCTCGAACGCCAGCTGTTCGAGCTGACCGACCGCGATCCCGCCGCCATCCAAACGTGGATGGCCGACCTGTCCGACAAGCGCCGATTCCGCGTGGACGCGCACACGTTCGCCCGGGTGCGCGATGCCTACCGCGGCGACTCGGTGGACAATGCCACCTGTCTGGCCTCCATCAAGGAGGTATACGACAAACACGGCTATCTGATGGACCCGCACACGTCGGTCGCCTGGACCGCTGGACAGAACCTGCGCGGCCAGAACCCGCTGCTTGTCGTAAGCACCGCCCATTGGGCGAAGTTCGGTGGCGATGTGTACCGCGCCCTGCACGGCATCCCCACCGGCGAGCCGCTGCCCGACGAGGTCGCCGGCCTCTCGGGCTGCCAGCTGAACCAGCTGGTGTCCGAGCAGACGGGATCGGGCATCCCCCAGGGGCTCGCCTCGCTCGACGACATGCCGGTGCGCTTCACCGAGGTGATCGACAGCACCATCGACGCCATCAAGCACGCAGCGCTGGGCTTCGCCGCCGACCAGCGCGCCCGCCGCGCATAGCGCGCTTCGTCCCCGCACGACCAATACAGCGTTCGCTGAGAAAGGAAGCATCATGAAAGAACTCGGATCGCTGAAACCGACCATCAGACTGTCCATCACCAACCCCGCCTCGGAAAGCGGATCGGTGTTCGGACGCGGCATCGCCAACCTGTGCTTGGGCGTGCGCGAAGCGGGGTCGTTGAACGCAGCGGCGAAGCGGATGGGCATGGCCTACAGCAAGGCATGGCGCATCATCAAGGAAACCGAGGCCGCATTGGGCATCCAGCTGCTCAATCGCGACGGGGCCCACGGCAGCACCCTCACCGAGGAAGGCGACGCGCTGCTGGACGCCTACATCTCCATCGATGCGCAGCTCCAGAAGGACGCCGAGAAGGCGTTCGAGAGCATCCTGGGCTAGCGAGAAGCTGTGGGCGGGCTCGGCCCGCTCACAGCAAGCGCCCGATCGGGCCCATCCAGAGCCACAGGCAGAAAAACGGCGCCATGGGCACAAGACCTTTTCCCTTTTCGCGGCAGGCGACCCTATAGAGCGCTGCCGGCGTCAAACTCGTCACGCGCTCCGCAAATACCACAACGGCTGAATCAGCGAATTCCCAACTTCATCTCCAGCCTGCTTCGAAGAGCCTCCATTACTTGGATTATCCCATCAGAAATGAGCAAGTTAGTGCGCAGCATTCGCCTGCATCCCAGACTCATAAAGATTCATCATCGTTACTCCGGCATACTTTCGAACTGAGAAGATAGCTTATCGACCTTCTTTTGAAGCTGCTCCTGCTTGGCAGCCTCCGCTTCGATTTTGGCGACAATTTCCCGTCGCTTCTTACCTTTAAACCAACCGGTCAGCGATTCGAGTTCTTTTCTAAGGTCGGACTCGCAATGTCTAGAAACAGATAGGTCAGATTTTGCTTGGGAAAGACTTGCTTCAATTTGGAGGCGCCTTTCTGGGTGGCTGTTCCAGTATGCTTCAGCACGCTCCTTTTTTGTGCCCCTCCATGCTGCGCCTACAATACTCGACTCAATATCGAGATCCGCTATTGCTTCGTTGCAAGATTCATATTTACCTTGCTCAACACCTTTAATGACTATGGTTTTTGCCTCTTTAATAAGTTTCCGCCGTTTCTCCTTTTCTTCTTGCTCTTTCTTCCTTGCTGCCTGCATACGTAATTCGGCGCGATGTTCCCACTCCGCGCGTTTCACCTTTTCCCAACTATCTGTAGCTTCTTTAATGGCATTAAGCGCATCGCGCAAAGTCATTCCCGGCTCAGGTTCATACTCTAATTCGAACCCTGCGGCAGCGGCACAAAGCTTCAAAGTCTGGAAGCCTATTGCCCTCTCTCCTCCGAAAAAACTGGGTTTTCTGTCAAGACAATCGAGATCAAATTCAATGACGGTATAGGAGTCGGTATATTCCGGGATATAAACCATGCCGCCACCAGAAAGACCAAGGCCCCCTCGTTCCGCTATCTCCCTGTCGGTGAGAACGCATTTCATTACAGTTTCGGCATACAGAGGAGTAGCTCGGACGATCTTTTCAACCAGATAATCATCTAAAAGCTTTGGCGTGAAAGGCGAATCAACGACAATACTCGCAGTTCCGTCTTTAGCATCCTCGCTAACGTGTATTTTTGCATTAATGTAATTTCTAGCACAGGACTCAAGAATCTCTTTTATAGAGTTAAGCGACAATCCGACTTTTATGCACTCAACGGTCTTTGAGTCTCCAAAAAACGATTCCATTTCGACCTCACTTCACATCATAGTCATGAGAAAATCCGCACTTACCGCAGATATACGTTGCCTTTTTTTTACCGATTGCTCCTGCCGCAAGTCCAATGGGGCCAAAAGCAATACCACCCAGTACGGCTTTTCCGGCAGAAAGCCCTTTGCGCTCGGTTCCCACGTATTTCCACTGGTAGAGGTCTCCGCACATAGGGCATTTTATCGGTGCATAGTTTTTCAAAGGGTCCCCCTTTCCCTGAAACGTTACATATCTTGATTCTCCCATCGAATCAGCTAGATTCGTTGCGCAACATTTACTTAACGAATCCAACCGGTGATCTTGCATACCCCCTTTTATAGGTCGTTAATACACGTACACTCAATCGCCGAACCAGCAAGATGAGAGACTCGCCGTTGGACATGGGCACGACGTTGCCGCGAAAAACCTTCCGTTGCGAGCGCACGGCTCGCAGGGCGGAAAGTACAGCCGGAACGGAAAGCTTGAGCAAAACAAAAAGGCCGGGAGCGGCAAGCTCCCGGCCTAGTAAGCATGGTGGGCGATGAGGGATTTGAACCCCCGACCTTGACCTTGTAAGGGTCCTGCGCTCCCGCTGCGCCAATCGCCCGATCGTGCGCCGCCCCAGCGCGTTGCGTGCCGGAACGGGATGATCATTTTCGCACACCCTCGCGACCCTGGCAACCGCGCCCAGCCGTGCCGGGCGAAGCGTCGAAGCCGTGAAACGCGGCGCGCGCATCCCGCCCATCAGGCGGAAGCGCGCGCCCGCCAATGCGCGAAACGCTAGACGCGCTTGACGAAGTGGCCGTCGCGGGTGTCGATCTGCAAGACGTCGCCGATGGCAACGTAGGTGGGCACCTGGATGGTGGTGCCGGTCTCGAGCGTCGCCGGCTTGGTGGTGTTGGTGGCGGTGTCGCCCTTGAATCCAGGCTCGGTGTCGGTGACCTCGAGCTCGACGAACATCTGCGGCTCGATGCTGATCAGCTCGTCGCCGGCATACAGCAGCGTCGCCTCGTCGTTCTCCTTCAGCCACCTGGCCGCCTCGCCGACGGTCTCGACGGGTACCGACATCTGCTCGAAGGTGTCGTTGTCCATCAACCAGTAGTCGGCGCCGTCGTTGTACAGGTACTGCAGCTTCTTGGTCTCCAGGCGCACGGAGTCGAACTTGGTGCCGGAGTTGAAGGTGTAGTCCACCACGCGACCGGAGCGGATGTCCTTGAGCTTGGTGCGCACGAACGCACCGCCCTTGCCGGGTTTCACATGCTGGAACTCGACGATGGTCCACAGCTTGTTGTTGTAGTCGATGCACATGCCGTTCTTGAAGTCGGCGGTGGAGATTGCCATGCTTTATAATCCTTTCAAACGACCAGGCACACCCCTCGTGCCTGGCTGAGTGCCAAACCGTTATAGTATAACCATCTCATGCGTGGATTTCGTGAAGACATCAAACCCACCGTCGACGATCACGCCGAAATCCTCCAAGCGCATGCCGAACTCGCCGGTCAGGTACACCCCGGGCTCGACCGTCACCACATTGCCTACCGTAAGCGGCTCGGCATTGCGCGGAGCCAAGCATGGATCCTCATGGATGTCGATGCCCACGCTGTGCCCGAGGGCATGTCCCATCTTCCCCGCAAAATCATGCTCCGCAAGGATGCGCTCCGCAAGCTCATGCGCCTGCTTGCCGGTGACGCCCGGCGCGAGCAAGGCCTCCACCCGCTCGTTCGCCTCCCGGATGGCGGCGTACGCCTCGCGCATGCACGCCGAAGGCTTGCCCAGGAACACCGTGCGCGTCATGTCGGAGCAATAACCGCGCGCACGCGCCCCAAAATCCATCACCACGCACTGCCCTGCCTCGAGGCGCGTCCCGCCGGGAACGGCATGAGGGCTCGCAGCATGCACCCCCGTCGCCACGATGGAGGGAAACGCTAGGCTTTCCGCCCCATGGCGGCGCATGAAATCGTCGAGCTCGATCTGCACCTCGCGCTCGGTCATGCTGGGTTTCATGAACCCCACGATGTGGTCGAACGCCGCATCGGTGATGGCCTGCGCCGCGCGCATGCGCGCGACCTCGTCGGCGTCCTTCACCGCGCGCAGGCGCTGCACGAACCCGCTGGTCTCGCTCAGCCGGACAGGCGGCGCAGCCTCGTCCTCACCGTCGCCGCCGTCGAGCGTGCGCTGCAGCGCACGGTATTCGGAAAGGAGGACGGCATCCTCGATGCCCAGCACCGTCTGACGAGATCCAGCATCCCCTGCCACCTGGGATGGCGCAGCTCCGCCGGCTGCCTCTTCGGAAGCGGCAGCACCCCGCAAAGCCTTCGCAACGAACGCGGCGTGCGTCATATGCGCGTCATCGACGGCGACCGCTCCTCCCATCTCCCGCGCCGCCGCACGGGCAGCCTCGGAATAGCGGGAATCGGTATGGAGCAACGCTGCATCCGCGTCCACCAACAGGGCGTGCGCGCGCTCTTCATCGAAGACGTCATCGAACGCCGTCAGCCACCTGATGCTGGAGGTATCGCGCACCAGGAAGGCGTCGAGGCCCTCAGCGGCGCAGGCGGCGCGCAGCCTAGCTATCCGCTCGCTCGAGCAAGACATCGATCGCCTCCTTGTAGCCCTCCTTGCCCTTGCCCTTGATCTGCGCGATGCACACCGGCTCGATGACCGAGACGGCGCGGAACGGCTCGCGCGCGTTGATGTCGGACAGATGCACCTCCACCACCGGCGTGTCGATGGAGCCCACCGCGTCGCGCAGCGCATAGGAATAGTGCGTGTGCGCGCCCGGGTTGTACACGATGCCGTCATAGCGCCAATGCGCCTCGTGGATCTTGTCGATGAGCACGCCTTCATGATTGGACTGGAAGCAGTCCACCTGCACGCCGCGCTCGACGCCGTAGGCCACTACCTCGGCCTCGATGGAATCCAGGGTGTCGTGGCCGTAGATTTCCGGCTCGCGCACGCCCAGCATGTTCAGGTTCGGACCGTTGAGGAGAAGGAATTTCTTCATGGGGTTTCGCCTTCTTATCTTCGTCTCTGCAATTATCGCGGCGCACGAGCGCCGCCAGGCCGCACGCCATCAGGCCATGGGCGTGCGCCGCCACGGCTGTAGCGGACGCCACCGGACAGCGCGACGTCATCGCGCGGACCGCGTTGACCGCCGCCTAGCGATCCTTGGAAGCCGCCCAGCGCTCAAGGTGCTGCAAGATGACGGCATCGTCCACTTCCAAAAGCCGCCAATCACCCACATCGCAGGGCAGCACGAATCGCACCCGTCCCGCGCGGGCCTTCTTGTCGCGTTTCATGGCGTCAAGGATCTGCCGTGGGTCGGCGCTCCATGTCAACGGCGGCAGCCCGAGCGCATCAAGCAGCTGCCCTTGCACCTCCACGAACTCCGGCGAGGCACCCACCAGGTCCTGCGCCATACGGGCAGCGAAGCGCATGCCCTCCGCGACGCCTTCGCCATGGGTGAACGTGCCGTAGCCCGCCAGTTTCTCCACCGCATGCCCCAGCGTGTGGCCGTAGTTCAGGCATTCGCGTACACCGCGGCTTTCCGTCTTGTCATCGGCGACCACGTCGGCTTTGAACACCACGCAGCGCGCGATAGCTTCCGAAGATGCCTCGGGATCGCGCTCGGCGATGGCCTGCGCATGATCGAGCATCCAGAAGAAGAACTCGTCGGAATCGATGACCGATGACTTCGCCACCTCGGCGCAGCCGCAGCGCCATTCGCGATCGGGCAGCGTGGCGAGCGTCCCCGTGTCGGCCGCCACGTACAGCGGCTGCTTGAACGCGCCCACCAGGTTCTTCCCCGCTTCCAAGTTGATGGCGGTCTTGCCTCCCACCGACGAGTCCACCATGGCAAGAAGCGTGGTGGGGACCTGCACTGCCGCTACACCGCGCATGTACGTGGCGGCCACGAACCCGGCAAGGTCGCCCACCACGCCGCCGCCGAGAGCCACCACCACGCAGTCGCGCTCGAAGGCGAGCTGCGCCATGGCCTCCCAGATCTCGCCCAGAACGGCGATGGATTTCGACTCCTCGCCTGCGGGGACGACGATGTCGCGCACCTTCAGACCCGCCTGCGTCAGGGAATCGCAGGCGGCATCGCGGTAGAGCGGCGCCACGTTCGAGTCGGTGATGATGAGCGCGCGGCCGACGCCCTCGATGCCGCACGCCTTCTTCACATGCTGGCCCAGCCCCGCCAGAACGCCAGAGCCGATGCGCACGTCGTAGGGCTTCTCGCCGGGGATGTTCACCACTACTTTCGTTGCCACAGGATGCCCTCTTTCTTCAGGATGGAACGCACTTGATACGCGAGCGCCGTCACGCCCTTGCCGGACGTGTCCACTGTGGCGTCGGCCGCTTCCTCGTACAAGGGCAGGCGTTCCGCGTTGGTCTTGCGCGCCGCCTCGGCATCGCCGAGAAGCGGGCGGGTGGAAGGGTCGCTGATGCGCGATTTCGCCTCGTCGGCGCCCACCTTCAGGAACACGACGAAGCCGCTTTCGCGCAGGATGGCGCGGTTCTCAGGCCGTAGCACCACACCGCCGCCGCACGAAACGAGGGCAGGGTCGCCCTGCGTCATCTCGCGCAGGACCTGGGTTTCCAGATCGCGGAAAAACCCTTCACCGTCCTCGGCGAAGATGTCGCGAATGCGACGCCCCTCACGCCGCTCGATGTAGGAATCCATGTCGATGGAAGAGATGCCGCACAGCCGTGCCAGACGGCGCGAAACCGAGGTTTTGCCCGCGCCCATGAATCCCACGAAGAACACCGGCCGCACCAGCTCGCACGGCACGGGCGGCTTGCGCTTGCCGCCGTGCTGACCGCCGCCCTTGTCGGTGCTCTTGCCGCGTTGGACGGCGCCGCTGCGCTGCCCGCCGCCGTTGCGGGCAGATGAGCCCCGCACTCCCCGCGCGGAACCTTTCCCGTGGGACGCGCCGCCGTTGCGGCGCAATGCGTTGTCGGAGCCGGCCATGCGCTACCTCGACGCCGTCCGCAGACGCTGCCTGTAAGAGCGCAGCGCCGCCTTGATGTCGGTCATGTTGTCGCAGCCGAACTTGCGCAGGTAGGCATCCGCCAGGACGAACGCCACCTCGGCCTCGGCGACGACCGCCGCCGCGGGCACGGCGCACACGTCGCTACGCTCCTTGGAGGCCTCGGCGACCTCGAGTGTGTCGAGGTTCACCGTGCGCAACGGCTGCATAAGCGTGGCGATGGGCTTCATCGCCGCCGTGATGATAAGCGGAAGACCCGTGGTCATGCCGCCTTCCAAGCCGCCGGCGTTGTTGCCGCCGCGCGTGAACCCGGCCTGCGGGTCCAGCAGGATCTCGTCATGCACCTTGGAACCGGGCAGCTGCGTGGCCTTGAACCCCAAGCCGAACTCCACGCCCTTGATAGCGGGAATGGAGAGCACCGCCGCGCCCAACTGCGAGGTGAGGCGGTCGCGCCCCGTGGCATAACCGCCCACGCCGGGCACCAGCCCGCGGACCACCACGCGGAATGTTCCGCCCAGGCTGTCGCGCTCCTCGATGGCTTTGTCGATGACGCGCTTCATCGCGCGCGTGGCGCCGGAATCAGGGCAGCGCACCTCGGACAACTCGATGTCGAGCGGCTTGTATTCCGCCGCTGCGGCGATGGGGTCGTCCTCCTTCATCGCGGCATCGCCGATGGAAGTCACGTACGAGATGATCTCCACACCCAAATCAGCGAGAAACTCGCGCGGGATGCCCGATGCAGCCACGCGCGCCGCCGTCTCGCGCGCCGATGCACGCTCGAGAATGTTGCGGCAGTCGTCGGTGTCGGTTTTGAGCACGCCCAGCAAATCGGCATGGCCGGGACGCGGCGTCACCTCGCGCACCAGGTCAGAGGGCGCTTCGCTGAACGGCGCCATGCGCGCCTCCCAGTTCTGCCAATCGCGGTTGCGCACCACCATCGACACGGGCGATCCGATCGTGCGCCCGAAGCGGATGCCCGAGGTCACGCGCACAGTGTCGTGCTCGATCTTCTGACGCCCACCGCGGCCGTAGCCGGACTGGCGGCGCGCCAAATCGGTGTTGATCTGCTCTTCGGAGATGCGAAGCCCCGCGGGAACCCCCTCAACGATGGCAGTGAGCTCCTGGCCATGGCTTTCGCCTGCTGTGAAGTAACGCATGCGGCAACTTTCCCTCGTAATCGACATACGCCGCTATTGTACCCCAGCGCTCCGCATCCCGATGTTTCTCGCATGTTGCCTGCACGCGTCCCGCGCTTGCCCCGTCCGCCCCGGACATTGCCCGCAAGACGGCAGCCGGGCACCTACTTCGACGGAACGTAGATGGCGCAGTTGTTGGGAGTCTCGTACATGTCCACACGGCCGACGGGAAGGCCCTGCCCGATGAGGACGGCAGCGAAATATCGCGCGAGGTTCTCGGCCGTGGTGCGGAAGGGAAGGATGGTCAACGAGAAGCCCTCCCCCTCGAGCGCTTCGATGGTTGAGGGCTTCAGCGTGCCCTCTTCCACCAGGAACGTGTGGTCGAGCGATTCGGCAAGCTCGCGCACGGCGCGCTTGAACACCCCGAAGTCCAGCACCATGTCGCGCATCGTGCCTTCGGTCTGCAGTTCGGCTTGAGACAAGTACACGACCACGCGCCAGCGATGCCCGTGGAGGTTCTCGCATTTGCCGTAATAATCGCTGAGAAAATGGGCGGAATCGAACGCCGCCTCGGTCTTGAGCCCGTACATTCAGGCACCTCCTGCACTTCGGTTCGCGTGGCGCGGCGCCGGGAGAGGCCCGGCGGCGCCGATCATCGTTGGGAAAGCCGGAAACCCGCCGCGTCCGCCATGATATCGAACATCGCGTCGTCGCTGAGGGGCAGCGGCATGCGCATGGCCTGCGTCACGATGCGCACGGTCTCCACCGCCTGGCCCACCAGCATGCCGGCGCCGTCGTAGGCGCGGCACCCCGCCTTGCGGGCGGCGGCGAGAAACGCCGTCTCGCCATGGCCGTACACGCAATCGAACGCCCATTGGCCCGACCGGAGCAGCTCGCCGGGAAAGGGAGCGGGATCGCCCTCCCTCATCCCCAAAGGCGTGGCGTTGATGACCAGATCGGCTTGAGGGATCGCCTGCTCCGCCTCGCCATAGGAGAACGCGCGCAGCTCTGCGCGATGCATCATCTCGCAGAACAGCTCCCGACGCACCTCTCCCTCGCTTTCCGGGGCGCGGCTGCCGGAATCGAAGCACGCCGAACGCAGGCTCCACCCATCAAGCACCTCGCGCGCATGGTCGCCATCACGACCGAGCAGCAGAACCTGGCGCGCCCCCGACCAAGCGCAGGCGGTCAATATCGCCAGCGCAGTGGGGCCGGTTCCGCAGATGACGATGCGCGAGCCTTCCACCGGGAAGCCCTCGCGCGCCAGGAATCCGGTGCAGCCCACGCCGTCGGTGTTGTGCGCGGTCAGGCGCCAGCACCGGTTCACCAGGACGTTCGCGCCTCCCACCAGCATCACTGCCTTCGTCCGCTCGTCGGCGGCCTCGTATGCCAGCGGCTTATAGGGCGTGGTGATGTTCACCTGCAGGAAATCGCGCGCCTCCAGCACCGCCCGGGCCTCTTCCACGGTCGGGCAATCCAGCAGCTCGTAGCGCCATGGCAGCCCGGCATGCCCGTACACGGCGTTGTACATCACCGCCGATTTCGAGTGCCCCACCGGGTGCCCGATAAGGTACATTTTCCGCGTCATCGCGATCCGCCTTCTACGTCGCTGCATGCCGTGGGAACGCCGGCGCCGATACCCTCCGGCTGCCGGTCCCCCATCACCAAGCGTTCGAAATGCCGCAGCATGAGCGTGTGCGGAAGGTCCTGCTCCACCAAAGGCTGCAGCATATACGCCTTCATACCCAGGAAATGAGCCCCCATGACATCAGTGACCAACTGATCGCCGATAACCACCGTCGTGGCGCGCTTCGCGCCGATCTTGCGCAGCGCCATGAGGAACGCCGGGGGCAGCGGCTTCACGGCTTTCGCCACGATGGGCAGCTCCAGCCGCTCGGCAAGCCGGTAGACCCCCTCATGCCAGTTGTTGGACACCAGGCAAAACCGCAAACCCGCATCGCGTGCGCGCGCGAGCCACGCCCCCACATCGCAGGGCACCTCGTGGGTGTCGCGCGTGAGTATGGTGTTGTCCACATCCATCAACACCGATTGGAATCCGCAGCCCACTAGGTCACGCTCGATGTCGATGCGCGATATGCGGGAGAAGTACCTGTCGGGTTTGAGGAACGCCATGAGCACGCCTTGCTGAGCCGTATCAGGGCAGGCCTACGAGAAGGTCTGCATGTGCTCTTCGTAGGTCGTCGTGAAGTGGTACTGCATCTGGCCGTTGTCGTCTTCGGCAAAGTAGAAGAAGTAGTAGTCGGTGTCGGCAGGCGAGCACACGGCCTGCAGGCTGGCGGCGCTCGGCGAGCAGATGGGCGTAGGTGGCAACCCCCTGTTGGTGTAGGTGTTGTAAGGCCCGTCGGTCGCCACGTCCTCGGCCGTGGGGTCGTGGCCCACCTCGTAAGCGGTGGTGGCATCGCTTTGCAGCATGCCGTAGGTGGGCTCGCCGCTGGTGGTCAGGCGGTTGTAGAACACCGACGCCACCTGAGCGCGCACGTCGTCATCACCTGATGACTCCTTCTCGACAATGGAGGCAAGGATGAGCGTTTCATAGCCGCTCAAGCCCATGTTTTCAGGGTAGGACATATTCAGCGATGCAATCTCGGCGCGATACTGGTCCAGCATCATGCGGATGACGGAGTCGGCGGTGGCGCCGTCGGGAATCTCATACGTCTTCGGGAACAAGAAGCCCTCCAGGCTGGCCGTGCCCGCATCTTCCAGGAAATCGTAGTCGGCCGCGTAAACGCTGGCATCGGATGCGGCGTTGGAGAAATCATCGGCGGTAATCGCGCCGCCAGTGAACTGCTCCACCGCGGAGGCGATCTGCGACAGCGTGTAGCCTTCGGGGATGGTGAGCCCCGTCTGAGCGTTCGGGCCCGCCACCAGCAGATTGACCACATCGTCAAGGGACATGCCGCCCGTGAACTCGTAGGATCCCGGCTTCAGCTGGTCGGTGGCGTTCATCTCGCCCACGCGTCTCACGAAATCGGAGGAGCTTCCGACCACGCCGGCCTGCACCAGCTGGTCGCCGATGTTCGTCGCGGCGGCTCCTTCGGCAACCTCCACTTGGGCGGTCTGCCCTTCAGCCAACGTCGGTTCGGCGGAGCAGCCCCTCAGCGCGAACACGATGCCGCACACCACCGCGATGATGACCACGAGGGCCGCCACCAATGCGATGATGGTAGGAGCCTTGCTGCGCTTCGGGCGGATGTAGCTGGTGTCGTAGGTGCGGAACATCTTGTCACCGCGGGCATGCGCCGAACGTGCCGCGTGATTGGGACGCTGCGAATAGGTGATTTGCCTTTTGCGCAGTGACATAGAGGCTCCTTAGTTCTTCGGTGCTGCTAGGTACTTCGAAGGGTTATGCGCGGCGGGCATCGAGCCACGCCTGCAAGAACACACTTGCCGCTATCATATCTACTTTTCCGCGCATCTGCTTTTCGCTCAACCCCTTTTCACGCAAACTCCGTTTAGCTTCGGCCGAGCTTAAACGCTCGTCGGCGAACTCATGGGGAATGCCGCATGCGGCGGAAATGGCATCGGCCGCCTTGCGGATGCGCGCGGCCTGCGGACCCTCCTCCCCCGCCAGCGTGTAGGGCAGCCCGCATAGCAGCAGCTCGGGCTCCCAGTCCTCCAGCACGCGGCGAAACGTCTTCGCGCAGGAGACGACCTCTTGCGCCGGCAGAACGCAGATCGGCGAGGCCACGCGTTCTCCGGGGTCGCTCACCGCAACCCCCACGCGAACCTCGCCGATATCGAGTGCTAGGACGCGCACGGCCTAGCGCAGCATCTCGCGGGCGGCCTCCAGCGCGGCATCGATGCCGGAAGCGTCCTTGCCGCCTGCCTGGGCCATGGTGGGCTTGCCACCGCCACCGCCTTTGATGTTGCCGGCGATGGCCTTGATGACGGCGCCCGCGTTGAACCCGGCAGCCACCGCCTCATCGGTCGCTGCCGCCATGACGACGGGCTTGCCGTCGTTGACCGTGCCAATGACGCAGGCGCCGGGCGCCTCCATGCGCGAGCGCAGGATATCCCATGCGTTGCGCAGCCCGCCGGTGTCCAACCCGTCGATGCGGGTGACCACCACGGGATAGCCGGCATCGATGAGGTCATCCATATGCTCGGCGACGTTGCCCTCCGCCGCGCGCTGGCGGCTCTGCTTCTGCAGCGCCTCGAACTCCTTGAGGGCGGCGAGGTTGGCCTTGACGCGCTCGGCGACCTCGGTCGGCTTCACCTTCAGCTCGGCAGCAGTGCGCTTCAGCTCGGCTTCCATGCCGTTGAGGTAGGCCAGCGCATCGTAGCTGGTCACCGCTTCGATGCGGCGCAGGTTCGCACCCACGCTGGACTCGGAGACGATCTTGATCAGGCCGATCTCGGCGGTGTTGCCCACATGGCAGCCGCCGCACAGCTCACGGGAGAAGTCGCCCGCTTCCACCACACGCACGGTGTCACCGTATTTCTCGCCGAACAGCGCGGTAACGCCGGAGGCGCGGGCCTCGTCGAGCGAAGTCTCGTAGATGCGCATGGGAATGGCGCTCATGACCTCCTCGTTGGCCACGCGCTCCACCTCGGCGAGCTGCTCAGGCGTGGTGGCCTCGAAATGAGTGAAATCGAAGCGCAGGCGGTCGGGGCCCACGTAGGAGCCTGCCTGCTTCACATGATCGCCCAGCACCTGGCGCAGTGCTGCGTGCAGGATATGCGTGGCGGTGTGGTTGCGCGCGATGCGAGCGCGGCGACGCTCATCCACCTGCGGGTTGGCGCAATCGCCCACGCGCAGGGTGCCATGCTCCACTTTCACCACATGGCACACCAGGCCCTTCTCGGGCGCCTTGGTGTCGACCACCTGGGCCATCGCGCCGGACGCCGTGCAGATGGTGCCGGTGTCGCCCACCTCACCGCCCATCTCGGCGTAGAACGGCGTGGAGGACAGGACGATCTCGCCTTCCTCGCCTTCGGCCAGCTGGTCGGACTGCTGGCCGTCCTTGATGATCGAGACGACGTTGGACTGGCACTTCAGCTCGCCGTAGCCCACGAATTCGGAGGGGCCCACCTGCTTCAGGACGTCGGCATGGATGCCGCCGTAGGTGCTCCAGGCGGCCTCGGCGTCCTTCACGTTGGCGGCGCGGGCGCGCTCGCGCTGCTGCTCCATGCACGCCTCGAAGCCCTCGGCGTCCACCGTGATGCCCTGCTCGGCGCAGATCTCCTCGGTGATCTCCACCGGGAAGCCATAGGTGTCGTGCAGGGTGAAGGCGGTTTCGCCGGCCAGCACCGTGCCGCTAAGCTTCGCCAGTTCGTCGGCCAAGTAGGCCTGGCCCTGGCGCAGCGTGGCGCCGAAGCGCTCCTCCTCGGAGAGCACCACGCACTCCACCAGCTCGCGGTTGTCGACGATCTCGGGATAGACGCTTCCCATCTGACCGATGATGGCATCGATGTAGTTCTTCAGGAACGGACCCTCGATGCCCAGTTTGTGGCCGTGCATCACCGCGCGGCGCAGCAGGCGACGCAGCACGTAGCCGCGGCCCTCGTTGGAAGGCAGGATGCCGTCGGCGATCATGAACGTGACACTGCGGCTATGATCGGCCACGATGCGCAGCGAAAGATCGGTGGCGGCGTCTTCCTTATACGTTTTGCCCGACAGGCGCTCGCCCACGGCGATGAGGCTGCGCAGGCCGTCGGTCTCGTAGTTGGACTGCACGCCCTGCATGATGGCAGCGATGCGCTCGAGGCCCATGCCGGTGTCGATGTTCTTGGTGGGAAGCGGCGCCAGCGTGCCGTCCTCCTGGCCGTCGTACTGGGTGAACACGCAGTTCCAGTACTCCAGGAAACGATCGCAGTCGCAGCCCGGCGCGCAGTCAGGACTACCGCAGCCGAACTCGGGGCCCTGGTCGAAGTAGATCTCGGAGCAGGGGCCGCACGGGCCGGTGGGGCCAGCGCGCCAGAAGTTGTCCTCTTCGCCCAGCTTGGAGATATGGTCTGCCGGGACGCCTAGCTCCTTCCAGATCTCGATGGTCTCGTCATCGTCCTCGAACACCGTGAAGTACAGGCGCTCCTTGGGGAGCTCCAGCACCTCGGTGGAGAACTCGTAGGCCCACGCGCACATCTCCTTCTTGAAGTACTTGCCGAAGCTGAAGTTGCCCAGCATCTCGAAGAAGCTGAGGTGGCGGCCGGTGGTGCCGATGATGTCGATGTCGTTGGTGCGCACGCACTTCTGCACCGTTGTGGTGCCGATGTAGGCGGGGTCAAGCTCTTTCACATGGAGGAAATACGGCTTGAACTGCACCATGCCCGCGCTGGTGAGCAGCAGGCTGGGATCGTCGGGGATAAGCGAGGACGAAGGCATGCGCTTGCAGCCCTTCTCCTCGAAGAACCGGAGGTATTTTTCGCGGATCTCCGCTGTGGTCATGTACTTCATTCTTGCAACTGCCTTCTAGCCTTACCGGGCGCCGGGCGCCCCTTTTCCTTACCGGACGCTTCGCAACGCCCGCCGTGCGCAGCAGCGCGATCGCCCACGCCGCAATAAAACCGCCCGGCTAGCGAAACCGGGCGGATGCAGCTTCCAGTGGGCACGAGCCTAGCGTTTGCGCCGATGCCTGGCAAGACGCTGGGCGCGTTCCTTGCGTGCCTGGATGCGCTCCATCGAGCCGGTGGAGTCGGGATGCGGGGCAGCGACGTCCGCCAGCGGATCCACCGCGTCGCCCTCCGACGGGGCCCCTTTAAAGAACACGCCGTCCGCTGCCACCAATCGCCTGCCGGTGCGCTTCTCGAAATAATACACGAAAACCGCCTTCGCAACGGCCACGGCCGGAATCGCCACCAACATGCCGAAAACGGAACCGATCAGCCCGCTCATCGCACCGCCTATGGCGGAGCCGGCAAGCAACGCAACCAAGGTGAGCGCCGGGTGGACGTCCACTGAGTTCGACATGATCTTCGGGGAGACGAACGTGTAGACGATCTGCTGTATGGCGATGGTGCCCAGCAAGGCCACAACGGCAGCCAGCGGGCTCACGAACACGCCCACCACGGCGGCGAGTGCGCCGCCCAGCCACGGGCCGACCACCGGGACAATGTTCAGGATGCCGGCGATGACGCCCAACGCGGCATAGTTGGGGATGCCCACGATGGCGAAACACATCCCGCAGCCCACGCCGATGATGGCGCACTGCACAAGCGTTGCCTTGATGTAGCCGCCCATCACGCGCGTGAAGGTGACGTGCAGCATCTCGAGGTCCTCCTGGCGCTTCGGGCCCACCAGGCGCTTGCATTCCCTGCCTAGCGCCGGCAGCTCCATGAGCACCCAGAACGCCACGACCAAGCCGAAGCCGACCGCCACAAGGCTGTTCGCGATGCCGGCGCCGATGCCGATGGCGCTCGTGGCGCTTTCGCTGGCGAAGTTGGTCGCCCATGCGCCCAACGACGACAGCACATCGTTGATGCCCTGGCGCACGCTTTCGTTCTCGAGCACGCTCGCATAGCGTTCGTAAAGGGAATTGCCCCAGTCGATGGTGCTCTGCACATAGCCAGGGATGCTTTCCACCAAGTTGGCGAACTGGTCGCCGAAGCCGAAGATAGGGGAGAACATGAGGAAGAACACCACGCCAAGCACCACGATCATCACCACGTAGGCGATTGCCGTGCCCAGGCCGCGGTTGACGCCGTGCTTCTCGAGGCCGTTGACGATGCCGCGCAGGCAGAACACGATGATGGTGGCCCAGATGACCACGCCGACGGGCGTGGAGAGCACGTTGAGCAGGTACACTACCACCGCCAGCAGCAAAATGGCGCCGACGGCGGTCCACACGCCCAGGAACCGACGGCGCGCGTTCACCGCGCGGCGACGCGTTTCGGGATCAAAGGTGGAATAATCAAACCCGTTCGAAATGGACATGGGCGGCTACGCCTGCTGTTCTTCGGTCTCGGGGGCGGCGGGCTCGAAGCCCGGCTCGAACGGAGCCGGCTCGTCCGTCGGTGCGGGAACGGCCGATGCCTCCTTGGGTGCAGCTTGCTGGGCACCGTAGGTGAAATAGCCCTCTTCTTGCGAGACGTCGGATGCGGCGGGGGCATCCTCCGAGGAATCGTCCTTCCCGCCCTCGCGCATCTTCTTGATGCGCTCGGCGGCGCGGAATCGCTTCGATTCGCGATCGACGTCTTCCTGTTCCTCGCGCTCCTTGCGCGCGTTCTCGGCTTTCCGATCGCCCAACGCGACGGATTCCTCGCTGGCGCCGCGGGCGCGAAACGCCCCCCTCACCTTCGAGGTGACGTTGTTGACCAGATCCATGGGCGCGCTGGCGATGGCATCGACGGTGGAGACGGTCGACGACACGGAATCGGTCACCTCGCCCACGTCCTCGAGGATCTGATCGAGACGCATGATCTCCAAATTGGCGGCGTCGACGGTCAGCGACACACGGTCGACCAGCGGATCGATTTTCTTCGCCACCGGCTCAAACGAAGCGGTGATGCTCTCCACATGTTGCAATGTGGGCTCCACCTGCTGCTTCAGCTCGTCGACGGTCTTGCGCGTGCGACGCACGGTGACGACGACCTCGATGACGAGCCACACGAGAACGATGCCCAGAACAACATAGATGATGCTGATGAATTGATTGAAATCCACGATGGCCTCCTGGTCCGCTCGAATAATTCACTATAGCACGTTCGAGCAGTAAGAAACGTCCCGATTGCCTGCGGAAAGCGGAATGATGCGCACCTGTTGACGATAGGGGGAAGCCCGGCCTATGCGGACGGTTCGCCGCCGCCGTTCCTACGCCGGATCGGCACCCTGTCGCGGGCGGCGGCATCGGTGCGGTAGGCCTCCCATCCGCGATCGGAAGGGTGGTAGAAGCATCCGCGCTCGAGGCCCTCGGGCAGGTAGCGCTGATCCACCCAGCCGCCGGGGAAGTCGTGCGGGTACAGGTAGGCGCCGTAGTCTTCGGAGCCGGGGCGATGGCGATCGCGCAGATGGTCGGGCACCTTGCGCGCCGGGCCGTTGCGCACCTCGTGCAGCGCGGCGTCGATGCCCGCCTCGGCGGCATTGCTCTTAGGGGCCAGGGCCAGGTAGATGGCCGCCTGCGCAAGATTGATGCGGCATTCGGGGTAGCCGATCACCTCCGCCGAGCGGAACGCTGCCTCGGCGACCAGAAGCGCCTGCGGATCGGCGTTGCCGATGTCCTCGGACGCTGCAATGAACATGCGCCGGGCGATGAATTTGGGGTCTTCCCCGCCATCGATCATGCGAGCGAGCCAATACAGGGCAGCATCGGGATCGGACCCGCGCATCGACTTGATGAACGCCGAGATGACGTCGTAGTGAATGTCCTTGTTCTTGTCGTAGGGCAGGCTGCGATGCGGCGTCGCGGCGCGGACGGTCTCCTCGGGGATGCACGCGGGATTTTCCGGCGTGCCCGCCTCCACCATGCCGGCAGCGAGCTCCAACGTGGTGAGCGCCGCGCGGCCATCGCCGCCAGCCAGGAGCACGATGGCGGCCTCCGCGTCGTCGTCGAGCGCATAGCAGCCGCCCAACCCGCGCTCGTCGGCGAGCGCGTTGTCCAACAGGCGCTCGATATCCGCATCCGCCAGACTGTGCAGCTCGACTACGCGCGATCGCGAGATGAGCGCCGAATTCACCTCGAAAAACGGGTTCTCCGTAGTGGCTCCCACCAGCACGATGACGCGGTCCTCCACCGCATGCAGCAGCGAATCCTGCTGGCTGCGGTTGAAGCGGTGGATCTCATCGACGAACAGGATGGTGCGCAGTCCGCTCATGGTCAGGCGCTTCTCCGCGGCATCGATCTCGCGACGAAGGTCGGAAACCGTGCCGCCGATGGCAGACACTTCCACGAAGGCGGCATGAGTAGTCAAGGCGATCACATGCGCAAGCGAGGTCTTGCCCGTGCCCGCCGGGCCGTACAGGATGATGGAGCTCAGCTGGTCGTGCTCGATCGCCGAGCGCAGCCAGCTGCCAGGGCCGACGGCGTCGTCCTGACCCACCAGCTCATCGAGCGTGCGCGGACGCATGCGCACCGCAAGGGGCGCCACCGAAGAGCGCGCCTGGGTCTCGATTTCCGAAAACAGATTTTCCATGCCCCGCATCCTATCACAGCCGCCCCGCAAGCATGCGATCCGCGACGGTTAGGCAAAACCGCTTGCAAATATTCCCTGCGGGGTCGGGGCGCCACGTGCCCAGACAGGTCCTTGCTTTATTTGGAACGCGTTGAAGGCGCTGCGGAAACCGTGCGCGAGGCACCCCGCCCCGCGCACGCCGCGCATCCTTTTGTCGCGCAGGTGAAGCATAAGCAGCAGAAAGCGGTTCCGCGTGCCGGGGGCACGCGGAACAGAAAAGCCCCACCCCCGGCCAGAAGGATGAACCCACCTCAACAGGTGGGTGCTCGCAGCCTGCTTCCCGGCTTTCGCATCAACGGATGCGAATCTCCGTTTCACGGGCAATCTAGAGCTCCCTAGGCAATATACATCGGTCCATCGCAGTAAGTATGGATCCGAGGGTAGGACCTACCCCGAGTATACGTCAGTTGCCCGCAAAGAAAAGACTTGACAACGAAGGCACTGCCGCGAATGCGAAGCTTGGGAAGACGAAGCCCTCGTCACACGGCGAATGCAACGATTCCGCCGAAAACGCGGATCGCGGGCCGCCGCGTGCGGCGGCGAGGCGCCGCCTACTCGCCTTCGTCGAGAGACTCGACGGCGGGAAAGCGCAGCGTGAACGTGGTGCCTTTGCCCTCCTCGCTGTCCACGGCGATGGTGCCGTGGTGGTACAGCGTGGTGTGCTTGACGATGGCGAGGCCCAGGCCGGTGCCGCCGGTGTCCTTCGAACGGCTTTTGTCCACGCGGAAGAAGCGCTCGAAGATCTTCTCGCGGTATTCCTCGGGGATGCCGTCGCCAGTGTCGGTCACGCGTACTACGACGATGCCATTGGGCGCCTCCATGCGCCCCCCCTCGGCGAAGATGCCGCCGCGTTCGGGGCGCTCGTGCGTGATGGCCATATGCACCTCGCCGCCCGCGTGGTTGTAGCGGATGCCGTTCTCCATCAGATTGTACAGCATCTCCTCGGCCATGGTCTCGTTGCCCATGATGTAGGCCGGATCGCCGGTCACCTTCACGCGCACCACCTGCTCGGCGGCGAAGCTCTCTAGGCGCATGCGCACGCGGCGGGCCAGAGCGGAAAGGTCGATCGCCTTGGCATCGGTTTGCTGCAGAGTGGTCTCGTCGAGACGCGACAGCGTGAGCACGTCGTTGATGAGCGAGCGCATGGCCTGCGCCTCCTCGTAGATGAGGCCGGCGAACTTGCGGCGATCCTCCGGATCGACCATGTCGTTTTTCATGAGCTCGGCGTAGCCCGAGATCACCTGCAGTGGCGTCTTCATCTCATGGCTCACGTTGCTGGAAAAGTCGCGGCGCATGCTCTCGGCCTGCGCGAGCTCGATGTTCTGCTGCTTGAGCTGGCGCTGCTGCTCGTCGATGCGGAACAGCAGCGGGTCCATCTCGGCATAGATCTCATTTTCCAACGGGCTGGAGAAGTCCAGAGCGTCGATAGGCTTCATGATGATTTTGGTGAGCAGCCGCGACACCACGAACACCAGCACAGCGGCAACGAGCGTGACCACCACCGCGGGGACCACCATGTTGCCTAGAAACGCCACCAGCGAGGCACGCGACTGGGAAAGCCGCACCACGTCGCCGTCATCCAGCAGCACGGCGGCGTACACGGTGTCGGTCTGGAGCGTGTCGGAGTAGCGGACCGTCACCGCCTCGCCATCCTGCACGGCGCCGGCGAACTCGGGGCGGTCCGAATGGTTTTCCATGGTGCTTTCGTCGGCATCGCTGTCGTAGAGCACTTCGCCGTCGGAGTTGATGAGGGTGTAGCGCATCTCGCCGTCGAACTGGGCCCTGAGGTCTTGCACCTCGGTTTCGTCGTCGGGCGCCTGGTTGAGCATGGCTGCGGCATCCTGGGTCTGGCGCAGCATCTCATCTTCCATCTCGCCGGCGTTGAACAGGTAGAACACCGCCGTGAGCACGACGGCCACCACCACGATCGCCACGATGACGAATGCCAGGAAGCTGAGGAAGATACGTCCCGCGAGGCTTTTCACCTTCAACGGGGAACCGGAGAACTTCGCGATCATGCGCCGGCCCCGCCGCTAGGGGCGCTTCAGGCAGTAGCCGACTCCGCGGACAGTGCCGATGCAGGAATCCGCGCCCTCGCACGCCGCCGCAAGCTTCTGCCGCAGGGTTTGGATATGGACGTCGACCGTGCGCGTCTCGCCCACGTAGGTGATGCCCCACACGTCCTCGAGCAGCTGGCTGCGGGTGAGCACGCGTCCGTTGTTCAGCATAAGCGTGCGCAGGAGGTCGAATTCCTTGAGCGTAAGGACAACGGGGTTGCCGCCCGCCTCCACCGTGTGCTCGGACGTGCGCAGGACGATGGGCCCGCACGCCAGCTCGTCGTCGGACACGACGGCGGGCGTCGCGGCGCGGCGCAGCAGCGCGTTCACGCGGGAGACCAGCTCCATCATGCCGAACGGCTTGGCGAGGTAGTCGTCGGCGCCGGCGTCGAGGCCGCTCACCGTGTCGAACTCGGTGCCCTTCGCGGTGAGCATCATCACGGGCAGGTTTTTGGTCGTCGGATCCTCGCGCAGTTGGTGAAGGATCTCCAGCCCATCGATCTCGGGGAGCATGATGTCAAGCAGGATGAGCTCGGGGAGCTGCCGCTTGCAGGCCTCGAAGAACTCAGGCGCGGCAGCGAAGCCTTCGGATTCGAAGCCGGCCTGGCGCAGGGCGTATATGGTCAGCTCGCGAATGTTGGTATCGTCTTCAACGTAGTAAATCATGCTGCCATTCTACTTCATGCAGGAAAAGCCCCGCGTCAAAAGCAGGTAAATTCGAGGGCGCTCACGAAGCGCGGGTGAGGGGCGCGATGGCGCGGACGATGGCGTCTTTAGCCTGGGACGGGTCGGCGCCTTCGGCCATCCACACCACCACGCTGCCGGTGAAGCCGAACGCGGTGACGTCGGTGAACTGAACCGAAGGCTCCTTCTCCACTTCGCCGACCGACTGCGCCGCCGCACGCGCCGCCTGCGCGATGGCCTCGGACACGCCCGAGAGTTCCTCGTCGGTTGCCACCACGGATATGGGCACCACCACCTTGCGCGGAGGC
The DNA here is from genome assembly GCA_036306585.1 of Eggerthellaceae bacterium. Taxonomy (GTDB): domain Bacteria; phylum Actinomycetota; class Coriobacteriia; order Coriobacteriales; family Eggerthellaceae; genus Aphodovivens. The sequence continues at coordinate 155,332 of JAXJZF010000006.1, read as the reverse complement.
GGCAGCTGGATGAGCGAGGAGGTGTTCAGCACCGAGTTGGGCACCACGATGCGCTCGCCGGTGGGCGCGACGATGGTCGTATGGCGCCAGGTGACGTCGCGGACGATGCCGCGCGCACCGCCGATGTCGACGTTGTCGCCCGGCTCGATGATGCCCATGATGGTGAGCTGCAGGCCGCTGATCAGGTTCGACAGCGTGTCTTGAAAGCCGAGCGAGATGGCGATGCCGCCAATGCCCAGCGCGGCAACCGCGGCGGTGACATCCACCCCGAAGCAGCTCGACAGGATCACGCTCACGCCGATGGCCCACACCGTCACACGCACGATGTTCGCGAAGATGGACGAGGAGGGCAGCGGCACGGAGTCGTGGCTGAGAACGCGGCGCACGAGTTTCACCGCCAAGCGGGCTACCACCGCCGTGACCGCAACGGCGATCACCACCACGATGAGCTTGCTAAGCCAATCGACCGGCACGAACCCCTTCACGACCGACAACAGGCCGTCGGCCGGCTCCTCGAGGATCGTCGCGTCGGATGCCTGCTGGGTCGCAGCCCCCGTTGCCCCTGATTCAGCGCTCATGATCTCCCCTTTTCCACACGAAGCACGCTATTCCACCGTTCCGTACACTTGGCCCCACGCATGCCCGCCAATGGATGAGTTCAGCTGGTCGCACAGGCGCTGGCGGGTGTAGGACCCCGGAGGCAGCAGGCGCACCACCTCCATCAGATCGTCGGGCAGATCAGCCGCCTCCGCCACGATAATCGCATCGAGGCGTCTGACGGCATAGCGCGGCGACATCGCGTCGGCGAACAGCGACTCAACCACCTTCTGCAGCGCGCCGTAGTGCTCGCTGCGCGTGGTGTTGCTGGAATGCCTAGCCACGCGCGCCCTCCTAAAGCTCTCCGCCGCCCGCGCCGTCCTGCGCGGCGTCGGCCATGCCGGGGATGACCACGTCGAGTCCCATCACCGCCATGGCGAGGGCGCCGGTATAGGCGGGCGATACGTCGCCCACCGCGCGCAGGAACTGCACGCCCGACGCCCGCAACGCTAAGGCGGCATCAACCACCGCGTCGGGGCAGTAGTAGGGGTTCTCCGCCGTGGGCTCGCCCTGCTTGCGATCGTGGTGCGCCACGGCGATCTGCACGATCAGCGGCAGGCTGCAAGCGCGGGCGGCACGCTGGGCGATAGCGACCAGCTGAGCGAGCGACGCCCCGCATTCGAAGCCCGCCACCTGCGCGCCGTATTCCTCCATGAGGGCGACGGCGTCCTCCACCCGGGTGCGCCCATCGGGCATCGTCCCGTCGCCGTCGAGCTTCACCGAGGCGAACACGGGGATATCGGTCGCCTGGCGCACGCCCATCAGGGCGCACTTCAGGTCGTCGGGGCGCGCAAACCCGGAAAGAAGCAACGCGTCGAGCGCCTGCCCGGCGAAGGCGCGGGCGGCGGCGGCGTACTGCGCACGGTTCTCGTTAAGGGAATCGGCGCTGGACCCGTCGAGAGGCAGCCCGCACGGGCCGATCTCGGCGATGAGGTGCTGAGGTTTGAGCGGGCGCAACAGCGAGAGCGCCGCGAGGGCGAGCTCGATCTCGCGCCCCGCCATGTCCTTGTGGGCGAGGCGCGCGGGGGTGATGCCCTCGGTGGGCGCCACCAGGCACTGGGCGCCGGCGATCTTCTCCATGCGCACGGTGTCGCGCAGAGCGTCGGGCTCGATGAGCGTGAGGTACTCCATATCCTGATCGACGTCGACCCCCTGGCGCGCCAGCACCGAGCGCAGCGGCGCAGACAGCACCAGCATGTCTTTGTTGAATCGCATTTGAATATCGGGCATGAGGCATCCCTTTCCAGCGGCAGCGAAGCCGGCATCGGCGTTCGGATACCGTCCATCATACGAGAAGCGAAGCGCCGCCGCCACCCGAACCCGGGCGAACGACCGGCGTCTCCGCAACCTACCGCCGGGGGGCGGACGGAAGCAAACCGAGGGCGAACGGCGACGCGCGATGGACCGGATGCATTTCGCCGAGCATCTTGTACCGAACACGGCGTGAAAGGTGCCGTAAGGAGGCTGCCCCTTATAATCGGGCCAACGGACGAAAGGCTCCCCTCCTTTCAACCGTTCTGCTTTATGAAGCAGCTGCGATGCGTTCGGCATCGCATACCCCTCCTTGTTGCCCCGTGGGAGCTCCCCTCTCCCGCGGGGCCTTCTTCTTTCGAACCCTTGCGAATCCCCCTGGTCGAACGCGGATTTTGCCCACTGTTTACCTATCTGTTACTTAAGAGGCTCCCAATTCACAAAACGGCCACGGACCACACATAGGTTCTTCAATGGTGTTCGCTATACTTGCAGGCAAGCGAGCGAGAGGTTCCCCTCCTCCCCTTGCTTCTGCTTATCCCTTAAAGCAGTAGCGATGCGAAAGCATCGCAGATATCCCCTCCTTAGACCCGGCGAGGTTCCCCTCCTCGCCGGGTCGCTCCATTTTCGGAGGCATAGTCGCCCGCCGCAGCAACGCGACCCTCCTTCAGGCAGGATTGCATGATCGGCTCGGTGGTGGAACACTCGCATCGTGCAGCAGATGGGACTGAAAGGAGCCAGCGTGAACATCGCGATTTTGGAGGGATACGTGTGCAATCCCGGCGATTTGAGCTGGGAGGCGTTCGATGAGCTGGGCAGCGTGACTGTGTACGAGCGCACTCCGCGCGAGGCGTTGCGCGACCGCATGGCGGGCGTGGACATCGCGGTCGCAACCAAAGTGATCTGGGACAAGCAGGCGCTCGATTGGTCCCCCGACCTCAAGCTCATCGCGCTCGCCTCCACCGGCTACAACGTGGTGGACATGGCCGAGGTGCGCCGGCGCGGCGTCGCCGTGCGCAACGTGCCCGCCTACTCCACGCCCGATGTGGCGCAGATGACCTTCGCCCTCATCCTGGAACTAGCGCTGAACGTGGGCGACCACACCCGTCGGGTGCTCGATGGGGAATGGGTGCGCGCACGGGACTTCTGCTTTTACAGCAGCCCGCTTATAGAGCTGGCCGGAAAGACGATCGGCATCGTGGGAATGGGCAGCATCGGGCAGGCGGTCGCGCGCATCGCGCGCGCGTTCGACATGAACGTGCTGTTCTGCGGGCGTACGCCCAAGCCGCAGCTAGAAGGGCCGGGCGTGCGCCAGACGACGCTCGACGAGCTGCTGAAAGCGGCAGACATCGTTTCCCTGCACGTGCCCGCCACCCCCGAGACCAACCGGATGATCGACGCCGGCCGCATGGCGTCCATGAAGGACGGGGCGCTTTTGGTGAACACGGCGCGCGGCACCTTAGTGGACGAGCAAGCCGTGGTCGATGCGCTGCGCGCGGGCAAGCTGGCCGGGTTCGGCGCCGACGTGGTGGCGAAAGAGCCCATGGCGCCCGACAACCCCCTGTTTTGCGCCAAAGGCTTGAACATTGCGCTGACGCCCCACATCGCCTGGGGAACCCGCGAGGCGCGTTCGCGGCTGATCGACGAAGTGGCGGAAAACATCCGGGCGTTTCTCGCCGGCGCGCCGCGCAACGTGGTGGAATAGCACGGGGCCCTGCGCGATCGCGATCGCGCAGGGCCCCATCGGCAAAACCGTATGCGACGCCGCCTAGCCGTTGCGGCGCTGGAACAGGACGTTGTTCGTTTCCAGCCAGCTTTCCACGGTGCCTGTGTCGAAGCCGTCGGCCGGATCGATGACCAGGGCGTACATCTCCTCTTCCTGCAGCACGGCGTCCAGCGCATCGGTCAGCTGGATCTCGCCGCCCACGCCGGGCTTCACGTCCGCCAGAAGCTCCATCACGCGCGGCGACAGCAGATAGCGACCGAACACCGCCAAGTTGCTGGGCGCATCCTCGAGCGCGGGCTTCTCAACCAGCGAGTCGACCTTCCACACGTCGTCGGAGACCTGCTGGCCGGCGATGATGCCAAAGCGGCTCACCTGGTCGTCGGCAACGGGCATGACCGCGATGACGCTGGCGCCACCGTGCGCGTTGGAAACCTCCTGCATGCGCGGCAGCATCTTGTTGTCGGGAACCAGAACATCGCCCAAAAGCACGTAGAACGGCTCGCCGGCGGTCTTCTCGTGGGCGCACCAGATGGCATGCCCCAGGCCCAGCGGCTCGTCCTGGTACACGTAGCTCACGTTGTAGTCACCCACCTGCTCCACCAGGTCGGCGTACTTGTCCTTTCCGCGGGCGCGCAGCGTTGCCACCAACTCGGGGTTGGGGCTGAAGTGCTCTTCGATGGACTTCTTCTCGCGGCTGTTGATGATCACGACCTCGTCGGCGGCGGAGGCAAGGCCTTCCTCCACGATGTACTGAATGACGGGGCGGTCCACTACCAGCAGCATCTCTTTGGGCTGCGCTTTGGTGGCCGGGAGAAACCGCGTGCCCAGGCCCGCGGCGGGAATGAGTGCCTTCATGAACAATGACCTTCCTGTGTCGGAACACGAGCGCCGCCCTTGCATGGGGCGGGCGCAGCGGCGAACGCGCCGCGTCCCGCATTGTAGCACGCGGGGTCGGCGCAGCGGGCTACTCGCCTTGGCGCAGATGGTCCTCCAGCGCGTCGAGGCGCTTCTCGGTCTTGCGCAGGCCCGCCATCACGATGGCCACGTACACCAACAGCACCACGAAAATGAGCGCGTAAGCGGCGATGACGAACGGGGCAGCAGAAAGCACCGTCGAATAGATTTCAGCGAGGATGGGATCCATTGCTTAGTCCTCCAATCTTTCCTGGATAAGCTGCACGCGACGCGCCAGGCGCTGCGTGCGCAAACGCAAGCGGAACAGACCGAACGCCACCAGCGCCATGCCGAACAGCGACAGCAGGAACGGCACCAGCATGTCGGGCGAGAGGCCGGAATCGGTGCGGAACACCACCGGATGGATGCTCGAGGGGATCAGCCGCGTCACCATGAAGCAGATGGGCACGTCGACGAAGATGAGCACGCTCATGGCGCTGGCATACACCGCGCGGCGCTCGGGGTCGACCACGGCGTTGCGCAGCACGAAGTAGCCGATGGTCAATAACATCAGCACCAGGTAGGTGGTCAGGCGCGGCTCCCATGTCCACCACACGCCCCACTCGAAACGCGTCCACATCTCGCCGGAGATCATGGTGCAGATGACGAACACCAGCGCCACCTCGGTTGCCACCTTCGCACGCAGATCGAATTCGGCGCGGCGCGTCATGAGGAAGCGCACGGCGAAGAACGCGGCGAACACAAGCGCTCCGAAGCTGGCGGCTGCCACCGGCACATGCCAATAGAAGATCTTCTGCGACAGCAGCAGCTTATGGTCCACCAGCACGCCACCGACGACGACCGGGTCGCTCACCTGGGCCCCGTTGACCAGACCGGCGACGGTGAACGCCCCCACGAACCCAGCGGCAGCCAGCAGCGCGCCCAGCACAAGCGCCGCCGGGGCGATCGCGTCCAGCGTCGAACCCCCCTGAGGCAAGCCGCCCGTTCGCCTTTCCTGCTTAGAATGCTCGTCCATATCCATCCTTTCCGCGAAGGGCGAGGCCTACGTGGCCGCACCTCGCATCGACCGCGGCGCGCGCATCGCCCACGCCGCAGACCCATCGCATCAAAGCCCGGCGCGCCTAGGCCGCCACCACGAAATCGTAGAGAAGCCAGCACACCGCAAGCATGATCACGTCATAGCCTCCCGCCAGCGCCAGCGGCATGAAATATGCCGCTGCGAAATCGACTGCGCCGCACAGCGCCGCCCCCGTGGCGGACACGCACGCCCACAAAAGCGGAAACATCAGCGGGATGAACAGCACCGCCAGCATCACATCCTTGCCGCGCGTGTTCGCCGTGATGGTGGATAGCATGGTACCCACCCCTGCGATGCCCACCGCGCCCAGTACTAGGACCGGGACGATGTAGGGCCACGACGGGGCAACGCCCGCATCCGACAGCAGAAAGAACGCGAACAGCGGCACCGTCACGGCCTCAACCACCAAGAGGAACACCAGATTGGCCGTGGCCTTGGCCAGAAAGATCACCGAGCGGTCCATGGGCACGAGCAGCAGCCCCTCGAGGCAGCCGCCCTCCCCTTCGCGCGCGAACGAACGCGAAAGCCCCAGCAGGCTGGTGAACAGCAGCGCCGCCCACAGCAGACCGCCGGCCATGCGTAGAATGTCCAGCTGGCTGCCGGCCTGCGCGCACGCAGCACCGTACACCACCACCGCCAGCACCGCATACAGGCCCATGGAGGTCACCAAATCGAAGGTGTGGAGCTCCAGCAGCACGTCCTTGCGCACCAGAACGAGGTAGTGGGAGAACCCGGAAGGCTTCTTCATGACCCTACGCCACCCCCATTCCCACGGTCTCCCGGTACAGCTGGGAGAACTCGCCGAAATCCAGTCGGTCCTTGGGTTGGAACACCACCGCTTTGCCGCGCGCAAGCACCAGCGCATGCGTGCAGGCGTCGAAGCCCTTCTGAAAATCATGGCTCACCATCACGAACGTGCGCCCACAGCGTAGCTCGTCCAAAAGCCCGTCGAAGACCTCCACCGCATGGGGATCGAGCCCCGCATAGGGTTCGTCCAGAAACAGGATGCGGGGATCGTGCACGAGCGCGCGGGCAATGGCCACGCGCTGCGTCATGCCGCGCGAGAACGATCTCACGGCATCGAAGCGCCGATGGTCCAGCCCCACGCGCTGCAGAAGCTCGCGCGCACGGCCGGCAGGATCGTCCACCCCGTACATGCGGGCGAAAAACTCGAGGTTCTCCAGCGCGGTGAGATCAGGGTAGAGCATGGGCTGGTGCGACACCATGCCGATGAGCGCACGCACCCGGTCGGGCTCCTCGAGCGCATCGACGCCCATCACCGATATGCCGCCTGCCGTCGGGCGCGTCAGGGTGGAAAGCACCCGCAGCAGCGTCGACTTGCCCGCGCCGTTCGGGCCGAAGATGGATAGGAACGCCCCCTGCGGCAGCTGGAATGACACGCCATCGAGCGCCTTGCGCTCGCCGAACGCCTTCACGATACCCTTGCCCTCGATCGCCGGGCAGGATGCGCCATCTTCGAGCGTGCGGGACGCCTCCGTGCCTAGCTTGCGCGCGACACCATCGGGGTGACCGGCTGCTGCAGGATTGTTTCTCGGGGATGCCACAGCACCCTACGCTTTCGGCCGGCGTCCCAGCGCGGCGACCGCCGTGCCGACCACCAGCAGGCCGAAGCCCGTCCAAACGAAGCCGATCAGCAGGTTCACCCGCACGTCAAGCGAAAGCTCGCCCTCGTCGTTGACCCCGCGGTACACCACGAACAGATCCTCGGTGGGCGACCCCAGCACGCTGGCGTTGAGCTTGGTCTGCTGCGACATCACGTCGAGCTGCACCGAAGGCGACACCTGGCCCTTGAACGAACCGGATGCGGCATCGTAGACATCGAACCAGATCTGGTAGGTGATGGTGGAGCCGTCGTCGGACTCGCTGATGTCGGAGGAATCCAGTCGCAATTCGTAGTCGTCCACGATGAACGGCTCGGCCTGCTGCTCGGCGCCCTCCTGGTAGGGCAGGTATCCCGTGCGCTCGGTCACGTACATCGACGAACCCACCAGGCCCACCAGGATGACCGCCATGCCCAGGTGCGCCACATAGCCGCCAAAGCGCGCGGAATTGGCGGCGAACAGCCCGAACAGCGCCTTCAGCGGATTGGCGCCCGTCGTCTTGGAACGTTGGGAAACCGTACGTGCGATCAGGCATAGCGTGGTAAACAGCAGCAGGCTGGCAACGGCGAACGCCACGACCGCCAAACCGTTGTAGTACCACGCGGGGCCTTCGCCGCTCAGGCCCTCGGCGTTGGCGTCGCCAGCGGAAACGGCGGCGTCGTAGGCGGGAAGCAGCGTGGTGAAGAAGTAGACCATCAGCAGCGCGAACGTCACCAGGGCGCAGATGGCAGGCACCTTCAGCGCACGCAGGAGGCTGGCGCGGTCGGTCTTGCCCCAGCCCAGCAGCGGGCACACCGCCACGATGAGGCAGTAGAACACCCCCAGCGGACGCGCGATGGCATCATAGGTGCCCGTGGAGAGGTTCTGCCCGCCGAACGGCAGGAACGAGGGCAGGGCGCTGCACACCGTGAGGTAGCACAGCAGGAACGCGAACACCACCATGATCACGTTGTTGAAATAGTACGCGGCGTCTTTGGAGGCCAACGATGCAATGGCCTCGCCCGCACCGAACGATTTCCAACGGACCGCACAGCCGACGATGCCGGCAGCCAACGACGCGATGATAAGCCCCAGGAACAGGTAAAGCGAGACCTCATCACCGGCGAATGCATGCACCGAATCGACGATGCCCGAGCGCGTGATGAACGTGCCGGTGATCACGAACGCGAATGCCAGGCACGCGCACATGATGCTCCAGCGGCGGAACGCGCCGCGCTGACGGTACACCGTGAAGCTGTGCACCAGCGCCAAGGCAACCACCCACGAGAGCAGGCTGGCGTTCTCCACCGGGTCCCAGCCCCAATAGCCGCCCCAACCCAGCACCACATAGGCCCACACCGAGCCCAGCCCGATGCCGATGCCCAGAAGCAGCCAGCTGAACACGGCATAGCGGCTGCAGCGATTCACCCATGCGCTGCTGGCATCGTTTACGATAAGCGCGGCGATGGCATAGGCGAACGGGATGGTGAGACCGGCATAGCCGATGAACAGCGTAGGCGGATGCACCGCCTGCGCCCAATGCTCCAGAAGCGGATTCATGCCCAGCGCCTGCGCCATGGCGCCCAGATGACCGTTTTCGTCGACATAAGGGGCGGCGGTGGCGATGAAAGGCATGTTGTCCTCGGAGAACAGCAGCAGACCCACGAACGCCGCCGCCACGATGTCGGCAACCAGCAACGCCGCAGCGTCCATGGCATCGGAGCGCTTCATAACGCGCACGGCCACCGTGGCGTTGAACGCGGAGACGAGCCACGCCCAGAACAGCAGCGAGCCCTCCTGGCCGGCCCACAGCCCGCTGATGCGGTAGAGCACGCCCATCGGGCCCTCGGCGTCGGAATGCTGCATCAACACGTATTCGATGGACAGATCTCCCGTTAGGAAGCAATACACCAGAATGGAGCAGCAGAACGTGAGGCACGCGAACGTCAGCAGCGCGCCCACCGCGCCGCCCCAGGCGAGCTGCTGGGCGGGCGCCGTGCGGCCCGTCTTGGAGAGGATGACGGAAACGAGAAGGAGAACGGCGGCGACGCCCACGGCGGCGAACGCCACCACCAACCCGAACAGACCGAACGTGGACATGGCACCTACCCTTCCAGCGCGACGTCGGTCGCGGCGAACGAACCGTCAGCGGAAAGCGCGCCGGTGACCACCACGGCGGCGCCTGCCTGCACATCCTCGGAAAGCGCGCCATCGAAGACGATGGGCAGCGTCGTCGCAGCGTCGGACGCGTCGGCGAGCACGAAGCGCGAGTCGGCGGCACCGGCGGCGGAAAGCGAGCCTTCCTTCACCGTGCCCGCCACGCGAACAGTGGTGCCGACGATGTCCTGGCCGTAGCCCTGCAGGGCGGCGACTCCTAGCGCATCGGTCGCCGATTCGTATTTGGAGGGGCATTGGGTGACCATTTCGGTAGCTTGAAGAGTCGGCGTGCCGCCTTCCGAGGACAGCGTCCCCGTGCAGATGGCGGTCACGCCGTTGCCGAAGGTGGAGGACGCCGCGCCCGAATAGCTCACCTGCAAGGAGGCGTCGGAGGGCCCTTCGGCATCTGCGATGGCGAACGTCACGCCATCGTCGGAGAACTCGTACGAATCGTCCGCAACGGCACCGGTCACCTGCACGCGCTGTCCCACATGGGTTCCGTCGAGCGCCTGGGCCACGGTAATGCCCTGCGCGGCAGTGGTGCCGCCCACGACGGCCAGCACGGCGACGGCCACGATCACGATGAGCCCCGTGACGATAACGAGGCGTCGTCTGGTCTTAGTGTTCATAAGAGCTTCTCCTGGAGGGATCGGTTGATGCGGCCGGGCCAGAAGAGCGCCCGCCACCGGACAGCAGGCACTCATTATTGTCGCTACCAGGCAAAAGATGAATACCCCCCAGAGGGTGATATCCACCGCATTCCGGACCGAAATCCGCTTAAGAATGCCCCGCGCGGGGTAATAGGCGTGCCCGCGCGGGCGTGGGAAGATCGTCGGGCAGGTTTATCCATCGAGAAACGAGAGGAGGAGGATATGACTGCAAATGACGAGGCGCGCCCGGCGGAGGCCCAAGGCGAGGAAACGTCCGAGAACCTTGAAGGCGCCGTCGAAGCATCCACAGCCGGGGAGCAGGCTGCAACTTCCAAGATGCTTCAGAACAAGCGCGGACTCATCACCGCAGGCGTGATCGTTGCCGTGATCGTGGTGGCGTTCGCCGCCTTCTGGATCTGGCACGAGCAGCCCAGCTTCTGCAACGCCGTATGCCACAGCCCCATGGATCACTATGTGGAGACCTACTACGAAGGCGACCCGGGCATGCTGGTCACCGCGCATGCGGAAGCAGGCGACACGTGCCTGAGCTGCCATGAGGCAGAGATCACCACGCAGGTGTCGGAAGTCATGGCATGGGTGTCGGACAACTACCCCATGACCGAGGACGGCACGATGCTGGCGACCGGCAAGGAATTCGCCGACGAGGAGTTCTGCCTGCGCAGCGGCTGCCACGACTACGATGAGGTGGTTGCGAACACGTGGGGCTTCGAGGGCAACGATGCGGACATGAACCCGCATTCCAGCCATCAGGACCTGGCGCTCGAGTGCGGCGACTGCCACAAAGTGCACGAGAAGAGCGTTCTGGTGTGCGCCGAGTGCCATGAGATGAACGTTCCCGAGGGATGGGAGGTGCCCGGTGAGTAACGATCTTTCCCGCCGCACGTTCTTCAAGGGCGCCGGCATCGCAGCGCTGAGCGCCGCCGCCCTTGGCGGGCTCGCCGGCTGCGGCCAAGGCTACACCGCCCCTACGCCGGTCGATACCAGCGCGGGCGAAACGGGCACCCCCAGCTGGCTGGGCACCCCGCCCGAGGTGGCCGAGTCCGACATCACCGAGACCATCGACACCGAGGTGCTGGTGGTAGGCTGCCGCACCGGCGGACTGCCGGCGGTGATCTCCGCTGCCGAGAACGGCGCGAAGACGCTGGGTATCGAGCGCACGGCCACCATCCTGGACCCGCGCGAGGACATCGGCGCCATCAACTCCCGCCTGCAGCAGGCGTCATTCGCCGAGTATCCCCAGTTCGAGATCGACAAGAAGGAAGCGCTCGAGGACATCGTACGCTATGCCAACGGCTTCGTCCGCTACGACCTCATCAAGATCTGGGTCGAGGAATCCGGCGCCATGCTGGACTGGATGACCGACATCGTCGAGCGCGACGGCCGCTTCAAGATGAACTTCGAGGGCTCGGTGGGCACCGAGGGCCAGGGCGCGCGCGATAAGGCATGGGCGACCGGTCACAGTCCCGAGAAGCTGGTGGACGACGAGAACCTCAGCTTCGGCACCGACTTGCAGGAGTACGCCGAGGAGAAGGGCGCTCAGTTCCGCTTCAACACCGAGTTCGTGAAGCTTGAGCAAAACGAAGGCGGCCGTGTTACCGGCGTCATCGCACGCGATGTGCAGGACCGCCACTACATCCGCATCAACGCTAGCAAAGGCGTCATCATGGCGACCGGCGGCTATGGCAACAACCTCGAGATGATGCAGGCGCGCCAGCCCTGGAACCAGAAACTGCGCATCCCCTGCTCCGGCTCGGGCGGCAACCCCACCGGCGACGGCATCAAGGCCATGCTGTGGCTGGGCGCCAAGATGGACCCGGTCGGCGCCGCGGTGACGTTCAACCGCGCCTGCTGCAAGCCCGACGAGACCGTCGACATGGACATCACCGGCAAATGGTTCTGGTTCGGTGAGCAGCCCAACATGAAGGTGAACCTGGATGGCAAGCGCTTCTGCAACGAGAGCGGCCCGTACGACTACATGTTGCACTCCGCCTACATGCAGCCCCACCAGACCTACGTGGACATTTGGGACGCCAACTGGAAAGAGCATGTGCGCCAGTACAATGAGGTCGGCTGCTGCCGCTTGTACCCCTTCGACAATGGTGCACCGTCCAACATGGACACAGACTTCGTGGAGTCGCGCAACCAGGCGCTCATCGAAGACGGCTACATTCAGGTTGCCGACACCCCCGAGGAGCTGGCAGAGAAGCTGAACCTCCCCGTGGAAAACTTCGTGGAAACCTTCAACCGCTACAACCAGTTCGCGGAGCAGGGCCACGATGACGATTACTACAAGGAACCCTACCGCATCATCAAGCTGGACACGCCGCCGTATTACGGCGTGCGCACCGGCGCATGGTTCCTGGCAACGCTGGACGGCATCATGATCAACACCGACATGCAGCCCATCCGCGAGGATAACACGCCCATCGAGGGCCTGTACGCCACCGGCGACTGCTCGGGCGGCTTTTTCAGCGTGAGCTACCCCAACCTGTTCACCGGCCTTGCCTGCGGACGCACCATGCTGTTCGGCAAGAAGGCTGGCGAAAACGCAGCGAAGAGCGAGCCCTACCAGGCATAGTACCTGATCGGCGAGCGATTCGCACCGAATACGCGTTCCTGGCGGAAGAAGCCGCAAGGCCCCTCCGCTTCGACGAGATAAGGCCCGCAATCCCCCCGCGGGCCTTATTCTTTTCCAAAGACTACGAGAGATGATTCGAGGGCAAGGAAGCGGATTTTGCTGGAAACGGCGCGTCCCGCGATCTAGATGCTATCCTGCTCGGCTTCCACCAGATCGATGAGATCCTGATGGGAGTGGATGTCGAGCTTCGCGTAGATGTGCTTGACATGCGACTTCACCGTGTTGCGCGACACGGTGAGCTGCTTTTCGATATAAGCACGGTCGCGTCCGCGCGCCAGCATGGCGAACACCTCGCGCTCGCGCGGGCTCAGCCCATAGCGGTCGCCGATCGCGATGCAACAGCGCTCAAACAGCTCCTCGGCGGAAGGCGCCTCCGCCTCTTTCGAGGAGCCCTTCCCTCCTTCGGGGACCTCGAGCACGGCGCCGTCGCCCGCTGCCGACGGCGCCACAACGCTGCGCACCGCCTGGGCGAAGCTGAACGTGCGCAGCCCGATGAGCGCATAGCCGACAATGACCAGGATGGCGATGCCGGCGGCAACCGATAGCGCAGCGCCGTCGCCGCTCCATGCATCCGTCGCCCATACGCCGAACGAGGCGCCCACGACCGACCCGACGCCGCCGACGCCGTGGCCCCACGCGAACATGGTCACCGATGCATGGCGGTTGCGCATGGCCACCGCCACTAGCACCAGCCAGGCGACCATGTCGAACGAGGTGCTGCCCGCCACCAGCATGACGGCACAGCTCGCATCGGTGACGGGCGTGCCCACCGACGCTAACAGGAACCCGGCGACCACGAGCAGCACCGAAAGCCGTGCGACGATGTCGGTCGAGAATTGGCGGTGCATGGTGAGCACATATAGCGCCACCGCCGCCACCGGGACGATGCCGGCGAAGTCGGCGAGGGTCGAGGATTCCAGTCCTCCGAAGCGCAGCGAAAACCCGAATGCCAAATGGAACAGGAACAAGCACACGAACAGCTGACTGCCCAGCGGCAGCAGGGTGCGCGGCTGGGTGACGGCGCTTTCCGCCGGGGCAACGCCCTCCGATGCCAAGTCGAGCACTTGCGCCGCCCAACGCCACACGCAGGCGATGGCGATGAGGGGAAACGCCAGGAAACAGGCCACGCAGGCGGATGAAGGCATAAGCCACGTCACGACGTTCAGCACGTATTCCGCCACGAACGCCAAGGCGATGCACAAGCTGGCCTGCGTCAAATTCATGCGCGAAAGCGAAAGTCCCACTGCGATGGCGGTGATGCCGCGACCGATGGCAGCCAAACTGGCACCCACGCACAGCAAGGTAGGGGATGCCAGGATGAATCCGGCAAGCAGCAGCGCGGCGCCGACCAGCAGCAGGCTCACGCTCGCAACCACCATCGCACGCGCGCCGAACGTCGCGGGACGGAACATCGCCACAACACCGATGACCGCCACCGACAGCGACCCCGCCAGCACCGAGATATCGCGCGCATAGGTGAACACGGCATCGAAAGCGGGAAACACCGCGATGTTCATGACGGACGAGGTGGCGAGCACCAGTGCCAACGCCGCAAACGTGCGCCAGAATATCGGAGAGACATCCGACGACGTCAATTCCCCGGCATTTCGCTTAATTTCATCGAGCGAAGGGAGTGCAGTCGGCGACAGCATGGTGACCAGCACGAGCATCCCTCCTTCCCTTGGATTTTCATAACGCGTGACCGCGATCATGGAGATACAGCTTTACGATACCATGCCTGCGCAAAGGTTCGCCAATCGAAATGCGAGAAGCGTTGCGATCAGTGGACGCCGTCCACTACGGCATCCATTACGCCCATCGAGCATGCGCATGTCCATACACCATATATCACGATCGGCTTCCGGCAATTGTCGCTAACCGCCGGTTTAGCATAGAATGACCCTCACATGACTGGAACGCCTCGGCAACAGAAGGGTTAGCGGCATGGGTTCAATAATGTCTTTCCTCAAGTCGCAATACGAGCGCCGGTATCGCTATTTAAAGGACGAGCATGCTGAGATCGCCGCGAACAACATATCCACCCTCCGCTACGCCTCGACGCTCACCGTGATCTTGCTGATCGCCTTGATCGCATTGGCATTCTTGCTTATCGGCAACTGGACGCCAAGCGTATTCCATCTCCTTATGCTGCCCGCTTCGCTCTTGGTTTGCGTGATCGCATGGCTGACCAAAGACACCGCGAACTACCGCATGTCTATCGTGCTCTGCACCCTCTTCCAGACGATGCTATACGCATGCGTCATCCTCATCGACACGCTTGGCGGACCCAATGCCCCCAGCAGTTTCGTGCAGCTTGTCTGCATTGCGCTCCCCCCGTTGTTTGTAATGCCCGCACGAATAGCTTACGGGCTTTTAGGAGCTGCAGAGCTGCTCTACGCCTGCATGGTGCTCGTTTTCAAAAACCCCTATATCGCCCAATACGATATTTACGGCGTCCTCGCTGGGGTTTTCTTCTCTTTGTGCGTATCGCAGCTGATGATGGCATCGCGCCTGAATGCACACGATTTGAAGCTGCGCTACGAAGCGATGAGCAAGCAAGACACGCTCTCCAGCCTGTACAATAAACGAGCCTTCTTCGACGCCGCACGCACGTACCTCGAAAAGCGCAACCCGAGCTCTTCCTGCTCGCTATCCATCATCGACATCGATAACTTCAAGGGGGTAAACGACACGTTCGGTCACGACGCCGGCGACAGGGTTCTTTCGCGCATGGGCGACATCCTGATAGAGCTATATCGCCCCACCGACCTCATCGCCCGGTTCGGCGGTGATGAGTTCATGGTCCTAGCCGATCGCATGGTCGACGACAACATCATCCGACGCCGTTATGAAAAACTGGCGACTCGCCTTGCCGAAGAAAGCATCACCATAATTGGAACCCCCATCACGATCAGCATGGGAACCGTGCTCAGCGACGATCAAGATGTGGATTTCTCGAAGCTGCTTAAGCAAGCTGACGAAGAGTTGTACGCCGCGAAAAAAGCCGGTAAGAGCAGATGCGCGGTGAAGCGCTATCATGAGGGGCGAACGAACGACACCTCCGATCGATAGGAACCCATCATGGCAGAATGCGAACCCGCGCAAAGGGCATCGAGCTCCCCCACCAAGATCGTCTTGCTCACCGGCTACCTGGGAGCCGGCAAAACCACGCTTCTAAACCACATCTTGGCGAACCGCCAAGGCATCCGCGCCGCGGTGATTGTCAATGACATCGGCGAGGTCAACGTCGACGCCAACCTGGTGCGCGACGGCGGGCTCACCCAGGATGTCATCCCGCTCACCAACGGTTGCATCTGCTGCACGCTTTCGGACGATCTTGCCGAGCAGCTTTCGCGCATCGCAGGTTCCGACGATTTCGACTACATCATCATCGAAGCGTCGGGCATCTGCGAGCCCATCCCCATCGCCTACACCATCAGCGGCTTCTGCGACGACAGCCAGCAGAGCACGGCGCCGCTTGCACTCGATAACATCGTGTGCGTGGTCGACTGCGCCCGCATGTACGACGAATTCAACGGCGGCCACGACCTGGTGGACGGCGACGTCGAGGAAGACGATGTGGAAAGCCTGCTCATCCAGCAGATCGAGTTCTGCACCACGCTCGTCTTGAACAAGACGGACAAGGTGAGCGCCCAGCAGATCGCCGAGCTGCGCGCCATCGTGCGCAGCCTGCAGAAGAACGCGGTGATCGTGGAGGCGCAGCGCAGCGAGGTGCCCTTGGAGGAGATCCTCGACACAGACAGGTTCGATTTCATGGAGGCGTACAACTCGGCAGTGTGGGCCGACGCTATGGACCATCCCGAGGAGCACGAGAACCCCGAGGTGCTGGAGTACGGTTTCTCGACGTTCGTGTACGATCGCCGCCAGCCGTTCGATCTGGAGGCACTGGGACAGCTCGCCAACGACTGGCCCGACGGCGTGGTGCGCGCCAAGGGCATCATCTGGGCGGCGCAGGACCCCGACGAGCGCTACATGTTCGAACAGGCAGGGCATGAGATCTCGGCGATGGGCACCGGCCCGTTCGTCGTCGCCATGCCAGAGAACCAGCAGGCTGCCGAGTTCGAGGCCGACCCGACGCTGAAAGCCTACTGGGACCCCCAGCTGGGCGATCGCGGCACGCGCCTGTGCATCATCGGGCGCCATATGGACCGCGCCGCCGTGGAAGCGGCGCTGGATTCGTGCCTGGCGAAAGCCTAGGGCAGCCCGGCGTCCCTCGAACCGCCCCGCCATCCCCATGACGACGAACGCCCGCAACCGCTCCGGCTTCCCAGCGTCCAAGCGCAGCGCCACGCTAATGGGGCTCGCCGCCATCCTGTGCTGGAGCCTGATGATCGGGCTGCTACGCGCCACCATGAACGCCTTCGGGTCGCAGCTCGGAGGCGCTTTGGTGTACACGTTCGGGGCCGTCCTGCTGTCCATCGTCCACCGCCCCACCCCATTGCGCAGCCTGTCCAAGCGGTTTCTGCTCGGCAGCGGGGCGTTCTTCGTGCTATACGAGGCGCTGCTTGCCATCGCGGTGGGGCTTGCCGCCACACCGGCGCAAACCCTCGAGGTGAGCATGCTCAACTACCTGTGGCCGACGTTCACCGTGCTTCTGTGGGCGCTGCTCAATGGCGAGCCGCGCGGACGGGAATTTCTTTCGGTGCTGCCAGGGGCGGTCGTCGCCACGGCGGGCGTGGCACTGGCGGTGGGCGGCCAGGACCTGCTCGAGCGCGGTTCGGCGTTCGGGGAGCTCTTCACGAACCCTGCCCCGTATGCGTTGGCAGGTGTCGCGGCGCTCCTCTGGGGCTTGTACAACACCGTCACCCCGAAGGTGTCCGACGGGGAAAACGGCATCGCGTACTTCTTCATCGCAGTGGCCGCCGCGATGTGGGCGATGTTCCTCATGCAAGGCGCGCCCATCCCCGCCGACCTGGGCATAGCCGATTTCGCACCGCTCGCGGCGACCGCCGCTGCCGTCGCCGCCGGCTATGCGCTGTGGGGGCATGCCATTGTCCGCGGCGACGGGCGCATGCTGTCCATCGCATCCTATGCCACCCCCGTGCTGTCCACTGTCGCCACCGCCGCCATCCTCTCCGCCGCGCCCGGGCCGACGTTCTGGGCGGGCGCAGCGCTGGTGGTCGTAGGCTCCCTAGCCAGCTGGTTCGGTTCGCAACGCACCCGCTAGCCGTCCGCTTCCGCGCAGGCGGCGGCTCGGTGACGGACGGGTTTCATTCCCGACGCTGGCCGCATCCCAGCAAGCATGCCGTGCTATCCTGACGGGGCACATACAATCACAAGGAGCATCCATGGAACCGCTTGATCCGGCGGCGTTCGAATTCGCCGCGCATATCCGCTACAGCGAAACCACGCACGAGGGCGTGATGTCGCTGCCCGCCCTCATCGAGATCTTCCAAGATTGCAGCATCTTCCATTCCGAGAAGATCGGCTACGGGCCCGAACGGCTGAAAGCTGCGCATAAAGCCTGGGTGCTCACGCATTGGCACGTGGTGGTGGATAGATACCCTCGATTGAACGAGCTGGTGACGGTGGGGACGTACGCCAACCGGTTCAAAACTGTTTCGGCGGGCAGGAATTTCTACCTGCGCGACGCGGACGGTTTCCTCATCGCACGGGCCAACTCCTCCTGGGGCTTCATCGACCTCGCGGCGGGAAAGCCGGTGCGCCCCTCGGCCGATCACATCGACGCCTACCGCATGGGCACCCCGCTGGACATGCCGTCGGAAGACCGCCGCATAGCGATGCCCGAGTCGCTGGAACCGGGCGAGCCGCTCACCGTGCGCCGCGATCTCATCGACACCAACGAGCGTGTGAACAACAGCCAGTACGTGCGCATCGCCCTCGGAGCTCTTCCCGGCGAGGTTCAAGCGAAGCGCCTGCGCGTGGACTACCGCCGATCGGCGACACTGGACGACGTCATCGTCCCGCACGTCGCCTTGGAGCCCGATCGCGCCGTCGTGGCGCTGCGCGACGGGGAAGGCGCCACCTACGGAGTGGTGGAATTCAGCTAGGAAGCCCGGCCGCCCGCCAGCGCGAAAGCTACACTAGGTGCCGGGAGCGGACGGCGACCACATGCCCCGCCGCATCCTCGAACACGCTGAGCGCGTCGTCGCGGCTCGAATAGATATGGTGAAGCTTGGCCGGAGTCGCCTTGCTGGGAGCCGACGCCACCGCTCCCGCCTGCCGCCCCATGTCGGAGCGCACCGCGCGTGCCCGAGCCTCGACTTCGGCACGTCGTTTCGCACGTACCCGCCTACGTTGGGACAGCCGATCCGCGATGCTCATCGCTGGACCCCCACAAGCGGAATGCTTCCGTCCGACCCCGCGTAGGACACCTTCCAAAACACTAGACCCTTGGCGGGAGCCGTCTCGCCCGCTGCCCGGCGATCGCGCGCGGCGAGCGCCTCGGCCACCCATTCGGGGGTGCGCCGTCCGCAACCCACCGCGACCAGCGTGCCCACGATGGTTCGTACCATCGAATGCAAGAAGGCATTGCCCACCACGCGGATGCGCACCATGTCGTTTTCCGCGAACGCGCTCATCCGCTCCACGTCGATGCGCGATACGTTGCGGCACGTCGGCCGCCCCTCTGCCGACACAGCCATGCAGAAGCTCTTGAAATCATGCTCGCCGATAAGATGGGCTGCCCCCGCCCTCATCGCCTCCAAGTCGAGCGGCTTGGGATAATGCCACACATGCCCGCCTATGAGGACCGGGCGGGCTTGCGGCGTGTATAAGTAGTAGCGGTACTCCCGCTCGACGGCGTCGAAGCGCGCGGAGAAGCCGAACGGCGCCTCCTGGGCGGCACGGACCGCCATGCTGTCGTGCACCAGCGCGTTGAGCGAGCGCATGAGGCTGTGGGCGGTTTTGCTCGCGAACTCGCCTTCCGTCACATCGAAGCTGACCACTTGCCCGCGCGCATGGACGCCGGCGTCGGTGCGGCCGGCACACACGGTGGGGACCTCGCGCTTGTACAGCGTGCGCAACGCCTGCTCGAGCGAGCCCTGCACGGTCAGCTTGCCCGGCTGGCGGGCGAAACCGCAGAAGGGCGCGCCGTCGTAGGAGAGCGTGAGCGCCAGGGTATGGGTCGGCTCTTCCGGCATGGAGCCTACTTAGCCACCACGTTGACCAGGCGCCCGGGCACCACGATGGCCTTCTTCACTTCTTTGCCCGCGATGGCCTGCTCGACCGCGGCCAGAGCGGCGCTGCGCACATCGTCATCGGCGGCATCGGCGGCAACCGTGATGCGGGCCTTCACCTTGCCGTTCACCTGCACGGCGATCTCCACCTCGTCGGCTTTCGCCATCTCGGGGTCGTATTCGGGCCAGGATTCGGAGTGCACCGAGCCCTCGCGACCCAGCGCGGTGTGCCACAACTCCTCTGCCCAGTGCGGGGCAATGGGCGCCAGCAGCTTCACGATGGTGTCAGCCAGATCGGCATCGAAGGCCTTGGCATGGTCGCACGAGCGGCGCTGCTCAAGCGATGTCTTGCGCAGGTAGTCGCCCACCGCGTTGGACAGCTCCATGATGGCGGCGATGGCGGTGTTGAAGTTATTGCGGTCGAAGTCCTCGGCAACCTTGCCCACCACGCGATGGCGCTCGCGCAGCACCTTCTTGGCCACCTCGTGCACCTCATCGGAGGAATGCTCCTCGCCGGCGAACAACGTCTCGTCATCGGCGGTGCCGCACAGGTCGTTCACCTGGCGCCACACACGGTTGAGGAACTTGTAGATGCCGGCCAGGCCGTCCTCGTTCCACAGCTTCTCCTTGTCCGGAGGGCCCATGAACAGCATGGTGGCGCGCACGGCATCGGCGCCGTAGTTGGCGATCATGTCCTCGGGCGACACCACGTTGCCCTTGGATTTGCTCATCACATCGCCATGGGAGTCCAGCACCATGCCCTGGCACAGCAGGTTCTTGAACGGCTCGTCGAAGTCGAGCAGCCCCTCGTCGCGCAGCACCTTGGTGAAGAAGCGGCTGTACAGCAGATGCAGGATGGCATGCTCGATGCCGCCGATATACTGGTCGACCGGCAGCCAGTGGTTGGCCTTCTTAGGGTCGAACGGCGCCTCGGAGTTGTGCGGGTCGGTGTAACGCATGTAATACCAGCTGGAGCACGTGAACGTGTCCATGGTGTCGGTCTCGCGGCGGGCGGGAGCGCCGCACACGGGGCAGGTGCACTTGGCGAACTCCTCATGCGTGGCCAGTGTCTCGCCGGCAGCGAGGTCGATGTCCTCGGGCAGCATCACGGGAAGGTCCTCTTCGGGCACCGGCACCACGCCGCAGTGCTCGCAGTGGATGGCGGGGATGGGGTTGCCCCAGTAGCGCTGGCGGCTGATGAGCCAGTCGCGCAGGCGGTACTCCACCTTGCGGCGGCCGGTCCCCGCAGCCTCGAGGTCGGCGACGATGGCCGCCTCGCCGGCGGAGTGCTTGCCGCCCACCATGCCGGTGTACTTGCCGGACTGCACCAGGATGCCCTCGGCCGCATAGGCCGCATCCCAGTCGACGGAAGTGACCACGCGCCCCTGCTCATCCTTGAGCTGGGGGTACAGCGGATCGTCCTCGCCCAAGATGATGGGAATGATGGGCAGGTCGTACTTGCGGGCGAACTCGAAATCGCGCTGGTCGCCGCAGGGCACCGCCATGACGGCGCCGGTGCCGTAGTCGGCCACCACGTAGTCGGCCACCCACACGGGCACCCGCTCGCCGTTGATGGGGTTGATCATATGGCGGCCCGTGAACACGCCGTGCTTCTCGCGGTCGCCCTGGGCGCGCTCGACGGCGCTCACCTTCTTGGCTGCCTCGGCGAAGTCCATGACCTCCTGCTCGTAGGGTGTGCCGGACACCAGGTCGTGCAGGCCGGCGTATTCAGGTGCCAACACGAAGAAGCTGCAGCCGAACAGCGTGTCGGCGCGCGTGGTGAACACGGTGATCTTCTTCTCGGCGTCCTCCTTGCCCTCCACAGGGGCCAGCGTGAAGTCCACCTCGGCGCCCTCGGAGCGGCCGATCCAGTTGGCCTGCTGTTGCTTCACGCGCTCGGGCCAGCCCTCAAGCTGGTCAAGGTCGTCCAGCAGCTCCTGGGCATAGTCGGTGATCTTGAAGTACCACTGGGTGAGGTCGCGCTTCTCAACCTCGGAGTCGCAGCGCCAGCAGCGGCCCTCGGTCACCTGCTCGTTTGCCAGCACCGTCTTGCAGCTAGGACACCAGTTCACCGGGCTGTTGCGGCGCTCCACCAGGCCGCGCTTCCAGAACTGCAGGAAAATCCACTGGCCCCAGCGATAGTACTCGGGATCGCACGCCACCACGGTGCGGTCCCAATCGTAGGAGAAGCCCATGCGCTTGAAGCTGGCTTTCTGCGTCTCGATGTTGGCGTAGGTCCATTTCGCCGGATGGCTGTGGTGCTTGATGGCGGCGTTCTCCGCGGGCAGGCCGAAGGCGTCCCAGCCCATAGGATGCAGCACGTTGAAGCCGCGCATGCGGGAATAGCGCGCGATCACGTCGCCGTAAGTGTAGTTGCTCACATGCCCCATGTGAATGTCACCCGAAGGGTATGGGAACATCTCCAACACGTACTTCTTGGGCTTGGAGGAGTCCTCTTCCACCTTATTCTGGCCGGTTTCCTCCCACACCTTCTGCCAGCGGGGTTCCAGCTCATGGGGGTTGTACTGTTTCATGGTCGCAGCTTTCTTCGCGGGTCTCGTTCCTGCTCGACGCGCCGCGCCGGCCTCGTCCTCGGAGAGCCGACGCGGCGCGCATGTTTTCGCAACGTCCCATTATACGTGTCGAACGGCCCCGACGGCAGCGTGAAGACCGCATTTATCGAAGAGCGCGGCAAAAAGGAGCTGGGTTTTCGGCGTCCGCGACCAGGCGGGATCCGCATAGTGGAACGACCTCCCGATGCTCGCCGCCAGCGCCCGCCCGGTTGGCCTCGCCGGGCGAATGCGGCCTGTACTTGCGCAGCGAATTGCCATATCTTTATCGGTATGCCAATTCGCGCTGCCGAGCAGCGCTTTCGAAAGGAACATCATGGAACTTGGAGACACCCTGCCGGTTTGGAGCATCATCCCCTTCGCGGGCATGCTGCTATCCATCGCCCTCTTCCCGCTGTTCAAACCCGCATGGTGGGAGCGCCATCAGCTGCATGTGGCGGCATTCTGGTCGCTGCTGTTCCTGGTCCCCTTCACCATCGCATACGGGTTCGGCGTCACCTACGAACAGCTACTCGAATCCATCGTGGTGGACTACATCCCCTTCATCGTGCTGCTGTTCGGCCTGTTCGTGGTCGCCGGCGGCATCGCCATCAAGGGCACCATCGCCGGCACGCCGAAGGTGAACGCGCTGCTTCTGCTCATCGGCACCGTCCTTTCCAGCTGGATCGGCACTACCGGCGCCGCCATGCTGCTTATCCGCCCCGTGCTGCGCGCGAACGCCTGGCGCCAGAAGAAGGCGCACGTGGTGGTGTTCTTCATCTTCTTGGTGGCCAACATGGGCGGCTGCCTCACGCCGCTGGGCGACCCGCCGCTATTCCTGGGATACCTGCGCGGCGTGCCGTTCTTTTGGACCATCGAGCACATCCTGCCCATCCTCATCCTGAACGCAGTCATCCTGCTGGCAGTGTTCTTCATCATGGATACCATCATGTACAAGCGCGAAACTGCCGCCGGCCGCAGCCCCTCCGACCTGATGGAGGAAGGAGGCAAAAGCCCCATCCGCATCGAGGGCGCCCACAACTTCATCTTCCTGGCACTCATCATCCTGGCGGTCATCCTAAACGGCTCCATTCCCAACATGCCCTTCTTTCAGGACGCTTCGGGCCAGGTACTGGGCGTCACCGTCCCTGGAAGCGACGTGTTCCTGGGCGCGCAGTACTTCATCCAGATCGCGCTCATCCTGGTGGCGGCGTTCTGCTCTTCCGCAACCACCAAGCAGTCCGTCCGACACCTCAATGACTTCAATTACGATGCCATCGCCGAGGTGGCACGCCTGTTCATCGGCATCTTCATCACGATGATCCCGGCACTGGCCATCCT
This sequence comes from Eggerthellaceae bacterium, assembly GCA_036306585.1. Taxonomy (GTDB): domain Bacteria; phylum Actinomycetota; class Coriobacteriia; order Coriobacteriales; family Eggerthellaceae; genus Aphodovivens. The sequence continues at coordinate 131,648 of JAXJZF010000006.1, read as the reverse complement.
GCGCGCCCATGGCGGCGACATCGGCATCGACACGCCGCTGGAGTTCTTCTGGGCAACCGGCGCGCTGTCCAGTTTCCTGGACAACTCGCCCACCTACGTGGTGTTCATGACGGCTGCCGGATCACTCGGGGCGACCGAGGGCCTGGTCACCACCGTGGGCACCGTCGGCGTGGCGAACCTGTTGGCGGTGTCGGCGGGCGCCGTGTTCATGGGCGCAAACACCTACATCGGCAACGCCCCCAACTTCATGGTGAAGAACATCGCCGAATCGAAAGGGGTGAAGATGCCCAGCTTCTTCGGGTACATCGGTTGGGCAGTGTGCATCCTCATCCCGGTGTTCATTATCGACAGCCTGCTGTTTTTCCTGTAGCGACCCGCTGTTTACACGGGTTGGGACGATTGTGTGACTTCGCAGCACAGGGAAGAGGTTGCGCGACGCTCCGACGTTATAATTGCAAGAATGCTGAAGCTTAAGGAAAACAAGCCCCGAACGCATAAGCCTAATTTCATCGCGCGCATCATCGGCAACTGGTGGGATCGGCTGATGGAAGTGGTGATGGAGGGCAAGGTCGAAGAGCAGCGCGACCAATACGCCTCCCATCGCACCACGCGCGACTACGTGTGGAACTTCCTGGGCACCGGTGCCTGGGGCATGGTGTTCCCCCTGCTCACCATCGTATGCACCCAGCTCGTGGGCGCCGAGCAGGCGGGCATGTTCTCAATGGCGTTCGTCACGGGCCTGCTGCTGATGTTCGTGGGCAACTACGGCGTGCGCACCTACCAGCTGTCCGACCTGAAAGAGCAGCACTCGTTTTCCGATTACCAGGCCCAGCGCATCCTCACCTGCATCATCATGATGGTCGTCGGTTACGTCTACTGCATGGTGCGCGGCTACGACGACAACATGTTCTTCATCTGCATGGGCGTGTACGCCTACAAGATGATCGACGCGCTGGCCGACGTCTACGAGGGACGCCTGCAGCAGGTGGACAAGCTGTATTTGGCGGGCATCTCCCAAGCGTTCAGGTCCGTCATCGCTATCACGGTGTTCTCTCTGTTCCTGTTCCTCACGCGCAACCTGGCGGCGTCGAGCATCGCCATGGCGGTTGCGGCTGCGGCATCGTTCGTGGTGCTCACCCTGCCGTTGGCGTTCTTGGAGACGCCGCGCTCGCGCCATGTGAACCTGGGCAGCGTCTGGACGCTGTTCCGCGACTGCTTCCCGCTGTTCATCGCGCTGTTCATGTACAACCTCATCGACAATATGCCCAAGTTCGTGATGGAGGGCATGCTCTCCTACGACAACCAGCTGTACTTCAACGCGCTGTACTTCCCCGCCCATGCGCTGCTGCTCACCGTTCAGGTGGTGTACAAGCCGCAGCTGGTGCGCATCGCCAACGTGTGGGCGCAGGCGAAACGCAAGCGCTTCGACCTCATCATCATCGCCATGCTGGTTTTGGTGCTGGCGCTCACCGGGCTTCTGATGTTCGTGATGAGCACCGTGGGCATCCCCGTGCTGGGCTTCCTGTACGGCCTCGATTTCTCGCAATACGTGGGGTTGAGCCTGATCATGGTGGCCGCGGGCGGCGTGACAGCGGCCATCGACTTTCTATACCAGGTGATCACCGTGCTGCGCCAGCAGGGGTCGGTGATGAAGCTGTACCTGGTCACGTTCGGGTTCTCGCTGTTCATCCCCATCCTGCTCATCGGGTTCACCGGGCTGCCGGGCGCCATCATCGGCTACCTCATCGTGATGACCATCCTGCTAGTGCTGCTGGTGTGGGAGTATCTGCGAATCCGCATGCAAATGTCGCAGCGTCACCGCGACGCGCACCCGCAGGGCAGCGCCGATCGCCCCGTCGACATCACCGCCGAGCTGGTGGATGACGAAAGGGCTGCAGTTTCCCCCACGCGTCATCCGCGGACCATGCGCCCGAGCGAGGCGCGCGCCGAACGGGAACGCCGCCAAGCCGTCATCGATCGGCGCACCGGCAAGCATTACAAGTAGCGTCGCGCTGCGGCGGAAAGCCGCATGCGGCAAGTCCTCCCCGCCGCAGCACAGAAATGCCTCCCATTTCCCGAACTTCTGCTTCGCAGTCCAGGAAAAGGGAGGCATTCGTCGTTCAATCGCCTGCTCAACGGGCTTCCGCATCCGCACCCAGCGGTTGCCCGTCGTCTGATGGGCTAGTGCAGCAAGACGTTGCTCGCGTAGGTGTTCTTGTCCTTCAGCACGACGTCATGCGCGCCGCCCTCGACGATGGAGGTGGAGCTGACCAGCGTGAGCTTGGCCTTCTTCTGGAACTCGTCGATGGTGAGCGCGCCGCAGTTGCACATGGTTGCCTTGATCTTATACAGCGTGAGCGCCACATTGTCCTTAAGCGAGCCGGCGTAGGGCACGTAGGAATCCACGCCCTCTTCGAAAGCCAGCGCCTTCTTGCCGCCCAGGTCGTAGCGGCCCCAGTTGCGGGCGCGGGCGGAACCCTCGCCCCAGTATTCCTTCATGTAGGTGCCGTTGACCATCACCTTGTTCGACGGGCTCTCGTCGAAGCGGGCGAAGTAGCGGCCCAGCATCACAAAGTCGGCACCCATAGCCAGCGCCAGGGAGATGTGATGGTCGTACACGATGCCGCCGTCGGAGCAGATGGGCACATAGATGCCCGTTTCCTTGAAGTACTCGTCGCGGGCCTTGGCAACCTCGATGACCGCCGTGGCCTGGCCGCGGCCGATGCCCTTGGTTTCGCGGGTGATGCAGATCGAGCCGCCGCCGATGCCTATCTTGATGAAATCGGCCCCGGCTTCTGCCAGGAAACGGAAGCCGTCGGCGTCAACCACGTTGCCGGCGCCGATCTTCACATCGTCACCGTAGTGCTCGCGCACCCATTCGATGGTCATCTTCTGCCAGTCGGAGAAGCCCTCGGAGCTGTCGATGCACAGCACGTCGGCACCCGCCTCCACCAGCGCGGGGACGCGCTCGGCGTAGTCGCGGGAATTGATGCCCGCGCCCACCATGTAGCGTTTGTGGGCGTCCAACATCTCGTTGGGGTTGGACTTATGGGAATCGTAGTCCTTGCGGAACACCAGGTACATCAGGCAGTCGTTCTCGTCGACCACGGGCAGGGAGTTCAGCTTGTGATCCCAGATGATGTCGTTTGCCGTCTTCAAGGTGGTGTCGGCAGGAGCCACGATGAGCTTCTCGCGCGGGGTCATGAAATCGGCCACCTTCTCGTCCAGCGACATGCGGGAAAGACGGTAGTCGCGCTCGGTGACGATGCCCAACAGCTTGCCGTGAGGGCCGCCGTCCTCGGTAACGGGCATGGTGGAGTGGCCGAACTTCTCCTTCAGCTCCACCACTTCGCCTAGCGTCATGTCAGGGCGCAGGTTGGCGTCGCTCACTACAAAGCCGGCCTTGTAGTCCTTCACGCGCTTGACCATGGCGGCTTCGTCCTCGATGGTCTGGTTGCCGTAGATGAACGACAGGCCGCCCTCGGTTGCCAGCGCGACCGCCATGCGATCATCGGAGACGGCCGCCATGATGGCGGACACCATGGGGATGCTCAGGGAAAGCGGGCATTCCTCTTCGCCCTTGCGGAACTTCACCAACGGCGTTTTCAGGCTGACCGCCGTGGGGATGCACGTGGAAGGCGTGTGCCCCGGCACTAGAAGATACTCATTAAAGGTACGCGACGGTTCATCGTAGTAAAACGCCATGGACGGCTCCTCCTCCCGTTAGCGCGCCGGTGGGATGCGCGCTCGTGCCAAATCTATTCGGCTATTATGCCACGCCACATGGCACTTTGGAGGGAATACGCCCCCGCTCCCGCATAAATCCACGCAGCAGGCCGCTCGCCGTCCCGAAACAGCACCAGCATGCCCCTCGCCGGTCACCGTCAGCCGCGTGGTGCCGCCAACCCCTGCCCGCCGGACGCACCGTCGGCAACTGGAACGCGATTCCCGTCCCAACACGCGCGCCACTCTTCCGTCGGGATGCGGCGAGGCTATTCCTCCTCATACTTGGAAAGAAACGAGCGCGTGCGCTGGTGCTGGGGGTTGTCGATGACCTGCTTGGCAGGGCCCTCTTCCACGATGAAACCACCGTCCATGAACACGATGCGGTCGGCAACATCGCGGGCGAAACGCATCTCGTGGGTGACGATCACCATGGTCATATGCTCGGCTGCCAGGTCGCGGATGACCTTGAGCACCTCTTTCGTGAGCTCCGGGTCGAGCGCGCTGGTGGGTTCGTCGAAAAACAGGATGTCGGGATCCATGGCGAGGGCGCGGGCGATGGCAACGCGCTGCTTCTGCCCGCCGGACAACTCGCAGGGCACCATGCCCTCCTTGCCGGACAGGCCCATCTTCGCCAGCAGGTTGCGCGCATGCTCCTCCGCCTGGGCGTGGGGGCGCTTCAGCACGCTCACCGGAGCATCCATCACGTTCTTCAGCACTGTGTAGTGCGGGAACAGGTTGAAATCCTGAAACACCAATCCGAAGCGCTCCTTCGCCTTCTTGATGGCATCTTTGCCCGCGTAGATGGCGCGCCCGTTCTGATCGGAGGCAACCTGCACGTCGCCGAACGCCAACGAGCCCCCATCGAGGGTCTCGAGCAGCGTCGCGCATCGCAGAAGCGTCGACTTGCCCCCGCCAGACGGACCGATGATGGCAACCACCTCGCCCGGCATGACCGAAAGCGAGATATCCTTGAGGACCTCGATGCTGCCGAAGCTCTTTTTCGCATGCTGAAGGGAAAGCAGGGGGAGTTCGTTAGTCATGGTAGTAGCTCATTTTCTTCTCGATGCGGGTGAGAATCATCTCGACGATGAAGTTGAATACCCAGTAGATCAAGCCGGCCAGCAGGTACGGGAGCATGCTCACCTGCGACGCCGCCAGGGCACGCGCCTGCGTGAACATCTCCATGATGCCCACTACGAACGCCAGCGATGTGTCCTTCACCAGCGTGATGACCTCATTGCTCATGGCGGGCAATATGCGCTTGATCACCTGCGGGAGGATGATCTTGAAAAACGTCTGGACGCGCGTGTAGCCCAGCACCTCGGCGGCCTCGTACTGCCCGCGGGGGATGGACTGCAAACCGCTGCGGTAGATCTCTCCGAAATAGGCGGCGTAATTGATGATGAAGCCGATGGAGCAGGCCCAGTACTTCCAATCGGAATCCAGCTCCATGCCGAACAGGTAATACGGCCCGAACATGAGCGCCATTAGCTGCAGCATGAGCGGCGTTCCTCGCATCACCGAAATGTAGAAGCGCGCGATGAGCGCCAACGGCTTGAACTTGCTCATGCGGCACAGCGCCACCACCACGCCCAGCGGCAGCGCCCCCACCAACGTGGTGGCGAACACCTGCAAAGTGAGCACCAGGCCCGAACCCAGAAGCTCGAGCATCGTCATCAGTTCCATGAAACGTCCTTTTCCCTTTACAGCATGAAGGCGCGCCCGTCATCCGACAGGCGCGCCCATGGCCCTTCCGGGCTGGCGCAGACGGTCGCCATGCATCCCGGCGACACGTCAGACAACCGAGAGATCGCGACTCCGACCTGCGGCGGCCCTCCTATTTCAGCACCCAGTTGTCGAACGACAGGCCGTAATCGGCGTACTTATCGCACAGCTTCTCGACCGTACCGTCCTCGTACATCGCGCGCAGCGTGTCGGTGACGGTCTGGGCCAGGTCGTCTTCTCCCTGCTTGAAGCCAACGGCATAGTGCTCGGAGGACAGGGTGTCGATGATGGTGTAGGCATCGGGGTTGGCCGACATCTGGTAGTTGGCAATGGAGAGGTCGCATGCCACGGCGTCCACCATACCCGACTCGAGCTGCATGAAGGCGTTGTTATAGTCGCCGATGGTCTGCGGCGCACCACCCGCGAACGTGGCTGCCAGGTCGGCGGCGTCGCCTTCCAGCACATCGAGCGCTGCGGAGTCGACCTGCGTCATGACCGTCTTGCCCGCCAGATCGTCGGTGCTTGCGATGCCGGAATCGCTCTTCACAACGATCACCTGCTCGTTGAGCATGTAGGGTTCGGAGAAGGTATAGTCGTTCTCGCGGCCTTCCATGGTGAAGCCGTTCCAGATGCAGTTGATGGTGCCGCTGTCGAGCAGGGCGTCCTTGGCATCCCAGTCGATGGCGGAAAGTTCCAGGCCCCAGCCGTTGCGCTCGGCGACTTCGGCGGCCAAATCGAGGTCGAAGCCGGTGAACTCGCCGTCATCGCCCACGAAGCCATACGGCGGATAGCCCTGGTCGAAGCCGACGATCAGCGTGAAGTCGTCGCCGGATGCCGACGTGTCGTCGGTTGCCGCCTCCTGCTGCTCACCGCTCGAGCAGCCCGCCAGCAGCACAGCGGACAGCACCAGCACGGCGACTGCCGCCAGCAGCGCCCGCATTTTGGTTTTGCTCAATGCCTTCATCGTTTTCCTCCCTTTTCGCGTGACAACGTGCGACAACGGAGCACATGTTGCACTGCGAACTTCGCTTTTACTCTTTCACTCTATCACTCTACCGTGCTAAAGCACGTTTCGCATACTATCGCCCTCGGGCAGGTCACGTCAAGGGAAAATCGCGGCTAATCCGCCAGCGAGCGTCGAATGCAGCCGCAGAATGTGACATTAGATGCGTTCTGCTGTCGCGCTGCAACGAAAAAACGCCCCGCCGGATCTGCCGGCAGGGCGTTTCGCTTTTGCCTGCTTTGGAAGTAGGATTAGAACTGCTTGAAGACGGACTTCTTGGCGCCGCAGATGGGGCACGCCTCGAAGTTGTCGCCCTTCTCGATGTAGCCGCACACGGGGCACAGGAAGTAAGCGTCGTCATCGGCGGCGTCGATGTTGTTGTAGGCCTCCATGTAACGCTCGGCATGCACGGATTCGGCCAGCTTGGCACGAGTGAACACCTGCACGGCCTTGGTATTGCTCTCCTCCTGGGCCTTCTTGATGAAGGAGGGATACATGTCGGAGGTCTCGTAGATCTCACCGTTAGCGGCGGCGATCAGGTTCAGGTCGCAGGTCTCGACGACGGGAGCCTCGGCAACGGGCTTCTGCCACTCGGGATCCTCGGCGGTAACCAGCTTGTACTCCATGGCGATGTGCACCTGCTCGGCCTCGGAGGTGGCGCGGAACAGGCGGGCGATCTGGGCGTAGCCGGCCTTGTCGGCAGCCTCGGCGAATGCAGCGTACTTGGCGGATGCGCCGGTCTCGCCGGTCACAGCGGCCTTCAGGTTGTCAAGCGTGGTGCCCACTTCGGTGGTGGAGTTGCTCACCACGTTGAAGTTGGTGGAATTCTCGGCGGTGGGGAGTTCAGGACGCACGTTCATTGGATTGGCTCCTTCTTCGATGGTGTTTTTCGTCTGACCTCGACCGGTTCTTTAATGAGAATCGGTATCATTAAGTATGATAACCCCCGAGACAGACCGCCGCAAGGGAAAGCCCCGTCCAATTCGCCAGGATGGAGAAAAGCTCCACAATTCGCTGCACGAGCCGCCAGAAGCAAGTGCCCAGCCTGCGGCAAACGGATCGCGTGCGCCGGCGCCTCATGCGAGGGAACCGCCCGAGGCGCCCTCCAACCTGCGCAAAGCACCGGCCGCCCAGAACGGGCGAGATGCCAAGAGGCGCAGCCTACATCATGCTGGCAAGCTTATCGCCGACGGTAAGGGTACCGGCGAGAGAGATGTTGTTGACGAACACGACGTTTTGGATGCCGTTGTCGCGCACGAACTGCGGGATGTTCTGATCGGAGTGACGAAAGTCGATGATGTAGAGGTCCTCGAAGTTGTCCACCAGCAGCGGCGAGAACGCGCAGCCGAACGAATCCTTGATGACCAGGCACGAGCTGCCGTCGTCCTTCGCCGGGTTGTGAATATGCTCGAGCGGCTGGTCGCCGGCGATGAACGTGCCGTACAGCGAGTTCTGGTTCCATCCGGTCACATCGTTGATCACATGCCCCTGCACCTCGGCACCCGACTCGTCCCAATACGTCATGTCGTTGGTGCCGTTGGGGATATGCGCTTCCACATAGTCGGGGTTGGCGGCCATCGCCGGATCGCGCAGCTGCCCGTAATAGGTGCCGAGGAACCCGTCGAAGGTCATCGTTTCCTGCCCGTCCCAGCTCACCGGCTCGATGCCCATCGTCTCGCAAAGCTTCTGGTACACGTAATAGGCGCCCAGCTGCGTCCAATGGTGGTCGGTGCGGAAATACAGGTACTCGTCAGCATGGTCGCGGATGGCCTGCCAGGAGTCCACCGTTCCCACCGACGGGTCGTACAAGCTGTTGAAGTAGTCGATGGCCTGCTTCATGTCGGTGCCGCCGAGCCGTTCGCGCGTGACGTCGTCGAGCACGGCGGAGCTGTTCGGCGCCAGCACGGAGTACACCTTCGCCTGGCCCTCGAGCGCCTGGGCGCAGGCGTTGACCGCACCGGTGTAACCCTGGACCGCCTCCTGGCTGAAATAGTAGATGCTGTAGGCCGCACCGTTGTTCACGTACAGGCCGTTCATGATCTGAGCCTGGATGTCTGCCGCCATGGCCTCCTCGGTGGGGACCTCCACCGACTCGCGCACCTCGGCCTGCTGGGACTGGGAATCGTCCCCTTCCTCAGCGGGAACGGGCAGCTCGTCAGCCTGGACGTTTCCGCCGATCATCTGCTCGCCGGTGTTCACGCCGTATAGCGACTCGAGCCACTGGTCCAACGACACCAACGGCTCGCGCAACGGGTAGGTGTCGGCGAACCACAGGGACAGCTGGTTGGTGAACGACCCGTCCAGAAAACCTTCCCAAGTAAACGTGGGGAACTGAGTGAGCTCGCGGTTTTCGACCGCCGATGCGGTGGGACGAGCGAAAAACAGCAGGCCCACCACGAAGCCGGCAGCCACCACCAGCCCGAAGCCGGTCACGGCATGGTGGCGCCAGCGCGCCAGCGTGCGCGAACGACGCGAAGGACGGCGACGACGCGGCGCATGCGGTTGGGAGCCCTCCAGCCGTGCGCCTTCCAGCCGGGCATCCGGCGTACGGGCCTCGCGTGGGGCAGCACCGCGAGCCTGGCCTTCCTGCTCCGGGGCGGCCTGCAACCGGATCCTTTCCGCACCATCCCCGTGCTGCATGTCTTCCCGCAGATGGGGGGCCTGCGCAGCGCCCCCATGGGCGCGCATGCGCGCAGAAGCGGCGGTATCCGGCGCCTTGCGGCGATGCGGATGCCTGACGGCGTTATGCTCGTTTCGCTCCATATCCCCCCCTCCCGCTAGAACTGGAAATAGATGAACGGATTGTAGCTGGCGCCCGCCAGCGCGGCAACGGCGAACAGCAGCACGATCAGCGGCGTGGCGAACTCGGTCGCGCAATACAGCTTGAATGCCGCATTGCCGCGCTTGGACCTCTCATACAGCGCACGGCGCAGCCGTTTGCCCAGGTCGGTACAGGCGATCACGCAGAACACGATGAGGAAGATGTTCTGCAGGAACAGCGTCTGCACCTCCATGCTCATGAGGCCGCCTTGCGAGAAGCCGAACATGCCGGCAATCACCGCGCCCAACTCGTTGAAGTTCTCGAACTTGAACAGCACCCAGCCGAAGTACACCACGACGACGCCGTACAGGTGGTCGAGGCCGCGCGGGATGCGCCCCTTGATGATGAACTTCTCGAGCAGCAGAAACACCAGGAAGTACAGGCCCCACAGGATGTAGTTCCAGCTGGCGCCATGCCACAGTCCGGTGAGGAACCACACCACGGTCATGTTGCGCACATACTTCAGCTTCGAGCAGCGGCTGCCGCCGAGCGGGATGTACACGTAATCGCGGAAGAACGTGGACAGTGAGATATGCCAGCGGCGCCAGAAATCCTGCACCGACCGGCACATGTAGGGGTAGTTGAAGTTCTCCAGGAAGCGGAAGCCGATCATGCGGCCCATGCCGATGGCCATGTCGGAATAGGCGGAGAAGTCGAAGTAGATCTGGAACATGTAGAACAGCATGCCCAGCCACAGGCCGGCGGTCACCTGCGTGTAGATACCGTCGGCGCCGATAGGCAGCAAGGTATCGGCGACCGCCGCGCAGGAATTCGCCAGGATGGCCTTCTTCGCCAGGCCGATGCAGAAGCGGCGCGCGCCGGCATACACGTCGCTGGGGGTGACACGGCGCTCGTCGATGTCCTCGGCCACCGTCTCGTAGCGCACGATGGGACCGGCGATGCACTGGAAGAACAGCGAGGAATACAGTAGAAGCTTCCAATATTTCGGCTGGTACTCCACCGTGCCCTTGTAAACATCGGCGGCGTAGGAGATCAGCTGGAACGTGTAGAACGAGATGCCGATGGGCAGCACGATGTTGGGGATGAGCTCTGGTACGCCGAACACGTTGTGGATGTTGTCGAGAATCCACATAGCGTATTTGAAGTACGCCAGAAGCCCCAGCAGGATGACCAGGTCGGCGATGAGCCAAGCGCGCTTGGCCTTCTGAGTGGAGGCCTTCGCGATGCCCACGGCTGTTAACCAGCTAACGAACGTCTCACCCATCAGCAGGATGAGGAACTCCGGCCCGCCCCAGGCGTAGAACACCAGCGAGACGATGACCAGCACGGGGTTCTTCCAGCGCTCGGGCGCAAGAAAGTACGCGCCCAGGTACACCACGAAGAACATGAAGAGGAAGATAAGGCTCGAAAATACCATGCTGCCCTATCCTCCTTCCTCAGACCCGAAACGAAATCTGCTGCACGCCGCGCCTTGAACGATGGCGGATCGTTGGAGGGCGCGTCAAGAAATAACTTCCGCATTGTAGCGCCGATCAGGCGAAAAGGGAGCGGAAACAGGGAAAATCGGAAAGCGCGCCGCCCCTTGCAGCATAAAAGCCCGCTTCAAGGGACGGCGTGCGCCGTGCGACTACTCGCTCCGCAGCGCCTCCACCGGGTCTTTGCGGCTGGCGTTCGACGCAGGGATGAGCCCGGCAACAAACGTCAGGAACACGCTGATGAGCACCAGCACCGCAGCTGCCTGCCACGGCAGCTGCGCCACGTTGGGCACGTCGAACATCGCGTAGACGATGGCGCTCGCAGGGATGCAGCCCAGCGCGGTGATGCCCACGCCCAGCAGGCCCGCCACCAGGCCCTCGATGATCGTCTCAGCATTGAACACGTGGCTGATGTCGCTTTTGCTCGCGCCGATGGCGCGCAGGATTCCGATCTCCTTGCGGCGCTCGAGCACGCTGATGTAGGTGATGACGCCGATCATGATGGAGCTCACCACCAGCGAGATGGCAACAAACGCGATGAGCACGTAGCTGATCATGTCGACGATGGTGGTCACCGAGCTCATAAGCGTGCCCACGATGTCGGTGTAGGTGATCACCTTGTCGTCCTGGCCGGAACCCTCCATGCGCGCGTTGTAGTCGTCGAGGATCTGCAGCACGTTTTCCTTGCCCTGGAAGTCGATGGGGTAGATGGCGATCTCGGAGGGCTTGCCCACGTCAGCGTAGCCCAGGCTCGCCAGGTTACCGTCGTAGGTGGCCTCGCCCGAGCCCATCATCGACATCATGAGCTCGGTCAGGTCGTCCTCGTCCATGTTGAGCTGGAAAGCATCGGCGAAGGCCGATTCATCGATGTGCATGGCGTTGGCCATATTGGCGGCAAGCTGGCTCATGGACTGTTCCATGGCAGCGCCCACCTGCTGCTGCAGCGTGGCGCCCATCTGCGACATCACTGCCGTCATGGTCTGGGTCATGTAGGCCTGGATGGCGGTTTGCAGCTGCTGCTGGATGGCCTGCCCCAGCGCGGCGGCGATCTGCGGCACCAGCTGCTGCTGCACCGCCGTCCCCACCTGCTGCTGCACCTGCTCGGCGATGCCCTCCTGCATGCCCGCGGTGTCGATGGCGCCGGCGATGGCGTCGCTCATCTGCTGGCTGACCGTCGGGTCGGCGAAATAGGCGGAAACAGCCTCGCTGTAATCGGCGTATTCACCGGAATGCTGGGCGAACCAATCACCGAAGCCCTGCATGACCTGCGCCATGGCGGTGCCGATGGCGGCAGAGTCAATCGTGGGCTGTGCTCCGTCGAACGAGAGGTCGAGTCCGCTCAAGTCGAAGCTCAGCCCCGACAAATCCATGCTGTTCGGATCGATCTGGACGCTTGACGCGTCGAAGGCGGGCAGCTGCGACGGGTCGATGCTCACGCTGGACAGATCCAGATCCATGCTACCCAACCCCGCCGTTAGCGCGCTCTGGTCGATGGTGAACGCCGCGCTCAACGCGTTGCCGTCCACCGTGAACAGCGAGTCCATGTTGAATTCCGATGAGCCTCCCTCGTCCTCGGCGCCGAATTCCTTGCCGGTGAACACGTCCACGGCAGGATCGGCCAGCTGGTCTTGGACGATTTGGCTTTGCACCGCCTGGTCGATGACGTGCTGAGTAAGCGATGCCGGGTAGTTGATGCCCGCGGACAGCATGGAGGCGGAAGCGTCCTCGCGCGGCTGGACAATTCCCACGATATGCATGTCCTCACCGTTTTGCACCAGGTTGCGCATGTAATCGACGTCATCGGTCTTGTCGCGCCACACGTTGTAGTCGGCGTCGTATTCGTAGTAGTCGGACGCATCCACCAGCTTGAAGGTGATGCCCAAGATGTCCTGGTAGGACGGATCGGTTATGTCGGTAGGCGTGGTCACATCCTCTTCCGCGGCGAACTGCTGCACCATGCCCTGCAGCTCGGCGGGGTCGCGCAGGCCCAGCGTGTACAGCATGAAGTCGCTCATACCGCCCGAGCCGGTCAGCACCAGCACGCATTCGTTATAACTCTCGGGCCAGCGCCCCGCTTTCACCTCGTATTGATCTTGGTATAGATTGGGATCGGAGGGCATCTCGTAGAACACGTCGGTGCTCATGGTGGCGCTCATGATGCTGTTGGTGCTGGCCTGCGAGCTGATGCCCAACGACGACAGCGACGAATCGGGATTCACCTGATGGACGGTTTCGGTGTCAGAGCTGAAGATCTGCGGCGCCACATCGTAGGAGTATTCAACGGAATTGGTGTACTGCTCGATGCCGCTTTCACCGGAATCGAGGTAGGCCTTCAGCGATGCCAGATCGTTGCTGCTCACGCTAGACAGCATATTGGTGAGCATCTCCACCACATGCACGCTGTCTCCCCCGTCCTGCGAGCCGTCGTCGGCCGCAGCTGCGTCTCCCTCCTCGGAACTTGCCCCCACCAGCATGGAAGTCATATCCAAACCGGTGCTTTGGATCTGCAGCGGATATTCGGAAAGCGTCTCCTCCTCTACGCTGGCGATGTAGTTGTTCACGCCGTTCGCCAGCGACAGAATGGCAGCAATGCCGATGATGCCGATGGAACCGGCGAAGGCCGTCATGATGGTGCGGCCCTTCTTCGTCATGAGGTTGTTGAATGAAAGCGAAAGAGCCGTGAGAAAGCCCATGCGCGTGCGCCTGGCAGGCTTGGCCGCGCGCGTGGGCGGTTCGAGAGCGGGGTCGAATGGCTGCGTGTCGCTGCAGATGACGCCGTCGGCAAGGTTCACGATGCGCGTGGCGTACTGCTTGGCTAGCTCGGGGTTATGCGTGACCATCACCACGAGACGGTCCTTGGCGATTTCGGTGAGCAGATCCATCACCTGCACGCTGGTCTTGGAATCGAGCGCGCCAGTGGGTTCGTCGGCTAGCAGGATCTCGGGGTCGTTGATGAGGGCGCGTGCGATGGCGACACGCTGCATCTGGCCACCGGAAAGCTGGCTGGGCTTTTTGTCGGCATGCTCGCGCAGCCCCACCTGCTCCAACGCGCCGAGCGCCCGAATGCGACGCTCGGCACGCGACACGCCCGAAAGCGTGAGCGCCAATTCCACGTTGGCCAAGATAGTCTGGTGAGGAATGAGGTTGTAGCTCTGGAACACGAAGCCCACGCGGTTGTTGCGATAGGCGTCCCAGTCGCGATCCTTATACTCGCGGGTGGAGACGCCGTCGATCACCAAGTCGCCCGCATCGTAATGGTCGAGCCCGCCCACGATGTTGAGCAAAGTGGTCTTGCCCGACCCCGACGGCCCGAGAATGGCCACGAACTCGCTGTCGCGGAAAGCGATGGAAACATGGTCGAGCGCCTTCTGGACGAACGTCCCAGTGGTGTACGACTTGCAGATATCACGCAGTTCCAGCATGGGGTGCCTTTCAGGTTGCATTCGCAGGATGCGCGGCGTTTCGCCGAGTGCGTAAACGCGCTTTTTCCATTGTCTCGCAACACCGGGGTGCGCGCGAGCCGCCATGCAACGGCTACCGAAAAGAAACACCTCGCAGCCGGCATGCTCCCTTTCGCTTCCCCTTTTCCATGCGCGCGTTACAATGCTGCGGTGAACCGCAAGGGCGCCCACGGCGCCCATCCATCATTCCAAGAAAGGAGACTCGCTACATGGAACGCGATGTTGCTTGGAAGAAGTACGACGAAGCCCAGTCGGCGGAGCTCGAGAAGCTCGCCGGCAGCTACATCGACTTCATCTCCACCAACAAGACCGAGCGCGAGTGCGCCGCCGCCACCATCGCCCTGGCGGAAGAGGCCGGGTACCGCAGCCTGGAGGAGGCCCTGTACGAGGGACGCGCGCTGAAGCCGGGTGACAAGGTGTGGGCAAGCGAGCGCGGCAAGGCCGTCATCCTGGTGCAACTGGGTAGCGCGCCGCTTGCCGAAGGTGCCAACATCCTGGGCGCGCACATCGACTCGCCGCGTCTGGACGTGAAGCAGAACCCGTTGTATGAGAGCAACGGATTCGCTTTTCTGGACACGCATTACTACGGCGGCATTAAGAACTACCAGTGGGTCACGCTTCCGCTGGCGCTGCACGGCGTCATCGCGAAGAAGGACGGCTCGGTCGTGGAGGTGCGCCTGGGAGAGGACGCCTCCGACCCGGTGTTCTGCGTGACCGACCTGCTGCCCCACCTAGGCAACCAGCAGATGGCGAAGAAGGCAAGCGAAGCCGTGGAAGGCGAGGCGCTGGACGTTTTGGTGGGCAACCGCCCCGCCGCCGAGAGGGAACCCGAAGGCGAAGACGCCGCCGACGCCGAGAAGGAGCCGGTGAAAGCCCGAATCCTGCAGCTTCTGGCCGAGCATTACGGCATCGACGAAGAGGACTTCCTCTCCGCCGAGATCGAAGTGGTGCCCGCCGGCCGTGCCCGCGAATGCGGCTTCGATCGCAGCATGGTGCTGGGCTACGGCCAGGACGACCGCGTGTGCGCCTACACTTCGCTTGCCGCCCAGCTGGCGCTTGCCGGCGAAAGCCTCGAGCGCACCGCCGTCACCGTGCTGGTGGATAAAGAGGAGATCGGCTCGGTGGGCGCCACCGGCATGGCCTCGCAGTTTTTCGAGAACACCATAGCCGAGGTCCTGGCGCTCACCGGCGAGGAGTCCCCACTTGCGCTGCGCCGCGCGCTGCACGGCTGCCGCATGCTGTCCTCCGATGTGTCGGCCGGGTTCGACCCCGCCTACGCTAACGTGTTCGAAATGAAGAACTCCGCCTACCTGGGCCGTGGCCTGGTATTCAACAAGTACACCGGAGCGCGCGGAAAAAGCGGTTCCAACGACGCCTCCGCCGAATTCGTCGCGCGCGTGCGCCGCGTGATGGACGACGCCGGCGTGGCGTTCCAGACCGCCGAGCTAGGCAAGGTCGACGCGGGCGGCGGCGGGACCATCGCCTACATCCCCGCCAAGTACGGCATGGACGTGATCGACTCCGGCGTGGCGGTGCTTTCTATGCACGCCCCATGGGAGGTTACCAGCAAGGCCGACATCTTCGAAGCGCGCCGCGGCTACGAGGCCTTCCTACGCAACGCATAACGCGCGCTTCCACCCCTCGTATAGCGCAGCGCAGCCAAACGGGCGGCACCCCTTTGCCGCCCGTTTTTCGTGTCCTCCATCGGGAAAAGTAACAGAACGGTACCTTTAGCACTCTCAGCTTGACAGTGCTAATTCGCGGTTGTAAAACATACTCGAACAAAGGAAAGGGGCCTCAAGGGGCCACCGGGAAACACCAGATGGTTCCCGTAAAAACCTCCCAAGCCCCGCATTCAGAGGAGATGATTGGTTATGTCTATGCTTATGCCTACGAGAAGGAACCGCGGTCTATTGAGCGATTTCATGTTCGATCCGTTTGATGCCTTCTTCAACACCCCGATGCCCACCGCCCAGCCCGCCACGCTGATGCGCACCGACATCAAGGAGACCGATGATGGCTTCGAGATGGTCATCGACATGCCCGGCTTCAAAAAGGACGATGTCCATGCCGAGCTCAACGACGGCTACCTGCACATCGAAGCGGAGACCAAGTCTGAGTCCGAGGACAAGGACGTTAAGGGCACCTACGTGCGCAAGGAGCGCTTCAGCGGCAAGTGCAGCCGCACCTTCTACGTCGGCGATGACGTCGAGGAGAAGGATATCAAAGCGAAGTTCGAAGATGGTACTCTGAAGATCTGCATCCCGAAGAAGCAGGAGCAGCCCAAGCTGGAAGAGAAGAAGACCATCGCCATCGAGGGCTAATTCCTTCGCTGCACGTTTCACCCAGACAACACGGCCGCATGGCGCCTCCTCTCTCCCCATGCGGCAAGAACAATCGCGTTGTATAAACTCGGCAACGCAATCGGAAAGCGGCTTTCGGGCCGCTTTCCTGCTACTATGAGTAAAAAACGAAGGAAGCGAAACGAAGGAGCAACATGAGCCCCGATAGCGAGAAGCCACGGTTCGTCGACCTGGAGCTGAAGGCCGATGGGTGGATCAAGAAGTACGTGCTGCATTACGAAACCGCTGATGGCAAACAGCTGCAGTACGACAGCGCCTCGCGCAAGGGGCCCGATGACTACCGCGCCGAGCTGGAAGGCAACGGCCGCGGGGTGCCTCCGATGGCAGATGCCGTATGCGTGGTCCCGCAGACCCCGCAGGGCACGTTGGTGCTCATCCGCGAGTTCCGCTATCCGCTGAACAGCTGGACCATCGCATTTCCCGCCGGACTCGTCGATCCTGGCGAAGACCCCGCCGAGAGCGTCGACCGCGAGCTGCGCGAAGAAACCGGCTTCGCCCTTCGCCACGACGTGGAAGAGCCTCTGGAGCTGCTGCCCCAGGTGGGGTATTCGTCGGCAGGATTCACCGACGAGACCATTCAAGTGGCGTTCGCCCAAGTGGAGAAAGTGACAGACGCCACACCGGAGGAAGGCGAACTCATCATCCCCTTCGAACTTGCCATCAAGGACATTCCCCGGTTCCTGAAAGAGAACCCCTACCCCATCAGCACCCGTGCACAGCTCATCTTGGACGGTTTCGCACGGCATGCACGCTAGCGCCGCCGACCCGCCAGCAGGAAGCAGACGCAAGCGCTATTCGGCGCGGTTGACCACCTGGATCTGAAGGCCCTCCATGACGTCGAGCGCCTCCTCATGCAGCTTGGGGTCCCCCGAAGCGGTGCAGGCGGCGTCCACGATGACGGGAACCTCGGGACAGGCGGTTTTCGCCAGCACGGCGTTGGAGATGACGCAGATATTGGACACCAGCCCCACCAGCTCGATGCTGGTGAACGGCTGGCAACCCATCGAATCGGCGGCACGCTGCGAGGAGCGCAGGCGTTCGAACAGCTCTACCGAGCCGAACGAGGGCTTTTTGAACACGGCATCGGAATCGCGCAGCATCAGCGCCGTCTCGCCGTACAGGTCATGGCCCGGCGTCCCGTCGATGCAGTGCTCAATGGGAAGATTGCGACCCTCCTGCGTGTGCAGGTAGTCGCGCCGATGAGAGTCGAAGGTGAAGGCCACCTCGTCGCCCGTGGCGCGATACGAGGCGATCTTCTCGGCGATGCGCCCGTCAAGATCGGCAGCGCCCGCGAACCCCAGGCTCCCGTCGACGAAATCCTTTTGGTAGTCGACCACGATAAGCAGGCGCTTCATGCTAGCGCACCGTTCCTTTCTCCAGAACCTCCAGCGCCGCGGCGTATCCGCCGGCGCCGTATGCCAGGCATTTCGACACGCGCGCGATGGTGGTGGCGGATGCCCCGGTTTCCTTTTCGATAGCGGAATAGGATTTGCCCTGCGACAGCAGGCGCGCAACGGCCAGACGCTGCGAGGTCTCTTTGATTTCACGAGGCGTGAACAGGTCTTCCAGCAAAGAGAAGATAACGTCTTCGTCGTCGAGCGCCGCCAGCACGCTCAGCAAGTTGTCCACATCGGGCGTTCTCATCTCTGCCATATTCACACCTTTCCTTTCCCTGATCCGCCGAGGCGGACATGCGGCATCTACCGCAGCGCAAGCTCCTGCCGATGCAGGCCGTACTCGATGGAATCGACGAGCGCATTCCACGAGGCCTCGATGATGTTCTCGGAAACCCCCACGGTCCCCCAGCTGGCCGTGCCGTCGCTGGTGGTGATGAGGACACGCGTGATGGCGCCGGTTCCGACGTTCTCATCGAGGATGCGCACCTTGAAGTCTACCAGTTCCATGCCATCCACCTGGGGAAAGAACTCGCCAATGGCCATACGCAACGCCACATCGAGCGCTTCCACGGGGCCTGCGCCCTCGCCGGTGGCGACGAAGCGCTTGTCGCCCACGTGTATCTTGATGGTCGCCTCGCTCATGGCATCCTTCGCCAGAGCGCCGGTGTCTTCGCGATCGTCCACGATCACGCGGAAGCTCTCCAGCGTGAAATGGGGCTTGTAGCTTCCCAGATGTCTGAGCAGCAGGATGCCCAGCGAGCCGTCGGCCACCTCGTAGGAATAGCCTTGCGCCTCGCGCTGCTTCACCTCGTCGAGGATCTTCTGCGTGGTGTCGGGGTAGTTCGCAAGGTCCACCCCGAGGCTTTTCGCCTTCGCCACCAGCGACGCCTTGCCGGCGAGCTCGCTCACCAGCATGCGCGTGGAATTCCCCACATATTCAGGGCGCGTGTGCTCGTAGGCTTCGGGGAAGCGCGCGATGGCGCTGGCATGCAGCCCGCCTTTATGGGCGAACGCCGCCGAGCCGGTGTAGGGGTGATGCGCCGGAACCGAGATGTTGCAGGTTTCCGCCACGAACTTCGCCACCTCGGTGAGCTGCTTGAGGTTGTCGCGTCCGATGGCGTCGTAGCTCATCTTCAGCTCGAGATTCGCGATGACGGTGAGCAGGTCGGCATTGCCCACGCGCTCGCCGATGCCGTTGACGGTGCCCTGTACCTGGGTTGCGCCCGCGTGCACGGCCGCCAGCGAATTAGCCACCGCGCAGCCGGAATCGTCGTGGCAATGAATGCCCACCTTCTGCCCGGGCAGCGCCTGCATCACGGCGGATACGGCAGCCGACACCTCGTGGGGCAGGGCGCCGCCGTTGGTCTCGCACAAATCGATGGAGTCGGCACCTGCCTTCGATGCCGCCCGTACGCACTCGAGCGCATATTCGGAGTTCGCCTTATAGCCGTCGAAGAAGTGCTCGGCGTCGAATACCACCTCGCGCCCCTGCTGCTTGAGGAAGGTGACGGAGTCGGAGATCATGCGCAGGTTCTCGCCAAGCGACGTCTGCAGGGCGCGCGTCACCTGAGCGTCCCAGGTCTTCCCCACGATGGTGACCGTCGGCGCCCCGCTGCCAATCAAGTCGGCCAAACCGGCATCATCGCACGCAGCGACGCCTTTGCGGCAGGTGGAGCCGAACGCCGCCACGCGGACATGCGACAGCGGCAGCTCGCGAACGCGTCGGAAGAACTCGATGTCCTTGGGATTGGAGGCGGGGAATCCGCCCTCCACGTAATCGATGCCCAGCGCATCCAAGCGCACCACGATGCGCAGCTTGTCTTCGAGGGATAGAGAGATGCCCTCCCCCTGCTCGCCGTCGCGCAGCGTGCAGTCATACATGAAAACGCGCATGGCGGCCATCCCCCCCTTCGCAGATAAAAAAACACGCCGCCCCCTTTATGCAGGAGGCGGCGCGACAACGGAAAACTAGATCTCGGTGAGCCAATCGGCGTATTCCTCGACACGGCCGTACACCACGTCGAAGAAGCGTTCCTGGATGGCGCGGGTGACCTCGCCGGGCTTGCCCACCTCGCGGCCGTCGATGGATCCAATGGGGGTGAGCTCGGCGGCGGAGCCGGTGAAGAACACCTCGTCGGCAACGTAGAGGTCGGAGCGGGTCAGGCTCTCCTCGATAGCGGGGATGTCCAGGTCGTCGGCAAGGCACAGAATGGTGTCGCGGGTGATGCCCTCCAGCAAGCCGTCGGACAGCGGAGGTGTGGACAGCACGCCATCGCGCACGATGAACAGGTTCTCGCCCGTGCCCTCGCACACCAGGCCCTGTTCGTTGAGCATGATGGCCTCAACGTAGCCGTGCTGCTTTGCCTCGAGCTTCGCCAGGATGGAGTTCATATAGGATGCGGCGGACTTCATCGAAGGAGGAATGGCGTTGATGGAGCGCTGGCGCCAAGAGGAAACGCCCACCGGCACGCCGTTCTGCAGCGCGTCGGGGCCCAGGTAGGAATCCCAAGGCCACACGGCGATGATCACATCCACCGGAGCGCCCGTGGGATCGACGCCCATCTGTCCGTAGCCACGGTACACCAGCGGGCGGATGTAGCACTTCTTCAGTTTGTTCGCGCGAATGACGTCGATGGTCGCCTGGCACAGTTCGTCGACCGTGTAGGGCAGGTCGATCATCGCGATCTTGCAGCTGCGATGCAGGCGTTCCATATGATCGCGCAGGCGGAAGATGTAGCTCTTACCGGACTCGGGGTCCTCGTAGCAGCGAGCGCCCTCGAACACGGCGGAACCATAGTGCAGCGAATGAGACAGCACATGCGTGGTGCACTCTGCCCACGGAACCATCTCCCCGTTTTTCCAGATGTAATCCACTTCAGTGAGATCTGCCATCTCGATTCCCTTCCTTTTTTAAGTACGGTTTTGGGCGCACGGAACCTCCAGCACCGCGCGTCCGTTTCCCGCATTGTACTCCTCCTGGGTAAAGCGTCGTTGCAAGCACGTAAAATCTTGCATAGACAGTGTTAAAGCACCGGACGACACGCAACGACCGCGAAAGCGAAGCGAGGACCGCCGCAGGTTCGCGACGGCCCTCGCCCTTGACGAGCCTGAAAGCGCACTGCCGCTAGCAATAGAACAGGATGTCGTTATAGGTGGGCACCGGCCAGAAGTCGCGATCGACCACGACCTCCATGGCGTCCACCGCGGCGCGTAGGTCCTCCATGACGGGTAGCACGGTGTGCGCGTAGCAGTTGGCGCGTTCCTGCTGGTCGTCGAGGGCGAGCGCCTGCTCGTGGACCTCCTTGAGCTTCCTGGTCTGCGCGTTCACCTCGCGAATGCCGGCGAGCACCGTGCGCAGCAGATCCTCCTGCTCCTTCACATCAGCGCCGGCAAGCGCCTTCTTCTCGATCTCGATCTGGCCCGCCACCTCGCCGGCGAACTTGTTCAGCGCAGGCAGGTAGGCGCGGTGCACCATGCGGTCCATCACGTTGGCCTCGATGTTGATGAGCTTGTTGTACTTCTCCAGCTTCACCTCGTAGCGGCTGCGAACCTCCACCTCGGAGAGCACGCGCATCTCCTCGAACAGAGCGATGCTCTTCGGAGCGACATAGCACGACAGGGCGTCTGCCGTGGTCTTGTGATTGGCCAGGCCGCGGCGGGCGGCTTCCTTTTCCCATTCCTGGGAATAGCCGTCGCCGCCGAAGATGATGCGCTGATGGTCGCGCAGCGTGTGCTTGATGTAGTCGATGGCGGCTTCTTCGAACTCCTCGCCTTCCTTGCCCTCCATGGCGTCGGCGAAGTCCTTCAGGCTCTTCGCCATGGCGGTGTTGAGAATCATGTTGCAGTCCGCGAGGTTCACCGCCGAGCCCGGCATGCGGAATTCGAAACGGTTGCCGGTGAAGGCGAAGGGGCTGGTACGGTTGCGGTCGGTGTTGTCGATGAGGAAGCTGGGCAGCACGTCGACGCCGAGATCCATGGAGACGCGCTCGGCGCTCTTGTAGGAGTGCTCGCCCACCAGCGCGTCGACGATGGCGTTGAGCTCGTCGCCCAGGAAGATGGACACGATGGCCGGCGGCGCCTCGTTTGCGCCCAGGCGATGGTCGTTGCCGGCGCTCGCCACGCTCATGCGCAGCAGCTCCTGATACTCATCGACGCACTCGATGACGCAGGTGAGGAATATCAGAAAACGCAGGTTGTCCTGCGGATTTGCACCGGGGTCGAGCAGGTTCTTCTTGCCCGCGCAGATGGACCAGTTGTTATGCTTGCCGCTGCCGTTGATGCCCTCGAAGGGCTTCTCGTGCTGCAGGCACACCAGGCCGTGATGGCTTGCCAGCAGGCGCATCTTTTCCATGGTGAGCAGGTTCTCGTCGATGGCGCGGTTGGCGTTGGTGAAGATGGGCGCCAGCTCGTGCTGGGCGGGGGCCACCTCGTTGTGCTTGGTGCGCGCGGGCACGCCCAGCGCCCACAGCTCGTCGTCGAGCTCCTTCATGAACTCGTTGACCGTCGGGCGGATGGCGCCGAAGTAGTGCTCCTCGAGCTCCTGGCCCTTGCAGGGCGTCGCCCCGAACAGCGTGCGGCCGCACATGATGAGGTCGCGGCGGCGCTCGTAGTCCTTTTCGGAGATGAGGAAGTACTCCTGCTCGGCTCCCACGGTGGTGGTGATGCGTTGCGGGTCCTCGCCGAACAGCGCCAACACACGGTTGGCCTGCTCGTCGATCGCGGCCATCGAACGCAGAAGCGGGGTCTTCTTGTCCAGCGCCTCGCCGGTGTAGCTGCAGAAGGCGGTGGGGATGCACAGCACCTCGTCCTTGATGAAGGCGTAGCTGGTGGGGTCCCAGGCGGTGTAGCCGCGGGCTTCGAAGGTGGCTCGCAGGCCGCCGGAGGGGAAGCTGGAGGCATCGGGCTCGCCCTTGATGAGTTCCTTACCCGAGAAGCTCATGATGGCACGGCCGTCGCTCACCGGGTCTAAGAAGCTGTCGTGCTTCTCGGACGTGATGCCCGTGAGCGGTTGGAACCAATGCGTGTAGTGGGTGGCGCCCTTCTCGATGGCCCATTCCTTCATGGCGTGCGCCACGACGTTGGCAACCTCCAAGTCGAGGGGCTTGCCCTCATGGATGGTCTTCAGAAGGCTTTTGTACGTCGCCGATGGCAGGCGCTCCTGCATGGTGTGCTCGTTGAACACCATCGACCCGTAGATTTCAGATACGTGCGGCATAGCTTCCCGCCCCTCCCATCTCGGAATTCACATGCCTGAAACTTTACCACGGCGGATGGGCGCTGATAGCGAGAGCAAACAAATGAGCCTCCCTGCGGGGGATTGCAGGGAGGCTCATTTGCCGTGCTCAGACCAATTAAAATATATGATGATATCTAATACTTGTCAACAGCTTTTTCATTTTCGGTCGAACGCACGATGGCGAGGATCGAGCCGAGCCTGCAAAGAAGAGGGCTATTCTGCAGGCTGGAAGGTTTTACCCTTAAGCGTCATGACGGTTCTAGCACGCGACGCAAGGCCGGCGATGTGCGTGGCGTACAGAAGGGCGTTCCCCTTTTCTGCATAGTCGAACAGGGCGTTGGAAACCTCGGTCGCCGATTCCTCGTCTAGATCGTTGGTAGGCTCGTCGGCAATGATGATCTTCGGCTCCAGCAGCATCGCGCGCGCCACAGCGACGCGGCGCCTCTGTCCTACGCTCAGCTGGTAGGGATAGTGGTACATGCGATCCTGCAGCCCGAACCGCTCCAGCAGCTCGGCGGCGCGCTCCTCAGGCTTGAACGAAAGCTTTTCGGAGACGAAATTCGCCGGCGAGGCGACGTTCTCGATGGCGCGCAACGACCCCACCAGCTGAGTGCTTTGGAACACGAATCCCAGAAGCCTTTGGCGCACGCGCGAGAGCTCCCTGTCGTTGAGCCTCAACGCGTCGGTGCCGTCTTCCAGCAGAATCTCGCCTAAATCGGGGGTGAGCAGCAACCCCGCCATGGCGAGCATGGTAGACTTGCCCGAGCCCGAAGGCGAGGAGAACGCGATGGTGTCGCCGGCGTTCACCGCAAGCGAGGTGTTTTCGATGATGGAGGTTCCGTCAAACGCCTTGGAAACCCCTTTGATGTCAAGAAGCGCCATTAGTCGATATCTCCTTGCTGCATTGCGGAGGATGGGTCAAGTCGGCCGATCTGCTGAAGCGGAGCAAAGATCGAGGCAAAGCTGACCAGCGCGAATATCAGCGTCACACCCGCTATCAGCACGACGGTGGGCAGGATGTCCAGCGGCGAATAGGGAAACGCCAGCCCGCTTTGCATGATGCCGAGCAACCCGGTTTGCGCGACGAATCCCAACACGGCGCCCACGACAAGGCCCGCACCCACCAGCAAGCCGACCTCGCCGATAATGAGCTTTCGCAAATCGCTCTTGCTCGCGCCGATCGCCCGGTACAGGGCAAGCTCGCTTTTGCGGTCCCAAACGCTGCTGAAAAAGCGGGCGAACAGCTGAAGCAAGGTGACCACCGCCATGAGGATAGCCGCGATGAGCAGAAGGAAGAACACCGATTCGAGCTGATCGCTGGATTTCGATATCGTTTCGGACTGAACGATGGGCGTTGCCACGCCGGACAGGTTGATGCGCCCCTTCACGGCATTAAGCGCAGTACCATCGTCATCGTCGGAGATTTTGAACATCACAGAAGAGATGAGATGCTCGGGATCCCCGTTCTTCTCCCAATAATGCTCGTAGCCCTCCAGCGTGCGGCTGAGCTCGCGCACCAGGTCGATGTCGAGGATGAGCGCTTGATCGAAGCCCGTACCGGTTTCCTCGAGCGTGCCCACGACCTCGTACTCTTCACCGTAGATCATCATATGCCCATCGGAGACGCCGCCAACGGTGGCGCCCACGATAACCTTATGGTCGCCTTCGAGCCGCTGGATGGTGGCATCGTCGATGAGCCCGTGCACGACGAAATCGGTGTCGGGATCGATGCCGATGATTCGCGTGGATCCGTTGGTGGAGCAGCATCCCAGGTTCAAAGTCTGCCCGTAGAACTGAGGCGACATCGCCTCGATGCCCTCGATGTCCGAGAATTCATCGAGGACCGACTCGTCCATGTAGATGGGTGCCGGCGCACCTGTGTACAGCAATTCGGTATCGTCGATGTATTGCAGGGCATCGGTGGGGATGGCCATGACATCGGCGCCGCTTTGGCGCTCCGATTTGGCGATGCCCTCCTGCACGCCGCCGTACACCAGACCGAACGTCACGAGGATCATGACGCTGAGCGCCACCGACACCGCAATGGACAAAGACTGCACCTTGTGCATCTTTATGCTATGGAAAATCAGCTGTTTCACGTAATGCCTTCCTATCGACGAGGCGGACTGCCCCTCTCGGCCCCGCCAAGCAAGGCGGGACGAGGAAACGGGCGCACAGGATGCGGCTTGCGTCCGCAAACCGCAGATACCCGCGCCGATCTACATGCCCATCTTGGGCAATTCCGCCTGCAACGGATCGGCCTTGGCGATCATGACCGCCGCGACAACGATGCCGACGATGCCCAACCCCCACAGAATATAGCCGTCAACGATGCATTTCATCCCTTCGGCAGCGCATGTGCCGATGCCCGCAGGCGACAAGGTGAACAGCATTGCGACGAACACGACGAGAACCGCAGCGGCGGACAGGCGGCGGCCCTCCTTGCTTTCGGCAAGCAGCGCGAGAAACGCGATGACAGCCCCCGCCACGCCGAATATCTCGATGACAAGATAGGTCCAATGGCATTTCATGGGCATGGTGGCACCTGCCTCCGTCTCGATGACCCCGGTGCAGGGGCCGAGCAGAAAGGCTACTGCCGCCATTCCCAACATGCACGCCAAAGCGAGTGCGGACACGATTCGCCAAGCGTTCGTTTTCATATTCGATCTTCCTTTCGCTGCACGACGCGAAGCAACCCCGGCACCAACCTGACGGTGCGGGGGTTCTGCAACAGATATACGATCGAGCGTCAGCTCGCAGATCCTAGTAGTGGGCCTCGGTGCGGCCGGTAGGATCGTCTTCGCCGCGAGCATCGACGGCGCGGACGTCGTCGGCGTTCACGCCGAACGCGTCGCCGCGCTCCTGCACCTGCTCATGCAGCGTCTTCGCCGCGTTCTCAGGGGCGGCATCGCCGTGCCATTCGCCGATGCCCTGGGTGAGCTCGTCGAGGTAGGCCTTGGCGCCCTCCTCGTCCTCGGGGCACTCGGGCAGGAAGCCGGCAACGCGCAGTTCGTCCCACCGCTCGTAGATAGAGTTCCAGAAATCGTCCTCGTTACCATGACCGTACAGGTAGTTCTTGGCGAGGTTCTTCTCGATGTCGGGGTACTGGCCCACGGTGTAGGCCTTCTCGATGGCCATCTCCACTACAGCATCGGTGTCGGCGCGGGTGATGTCGGCCGCCTCGGCGAACGCCTTCACCAGACGGTCGCATGCCTCGGGATACTTGTCGGCGGTATGCGTGTTGATGCAGATGAAGCAGCAGTAGTAATCGGACAGCTCCTGAGCGGAGATGAAGAAGAACTTGGTGTCGGGGTTCTCCTTCACCTGCGGATACAGCGTGGAATCGATGCCGATGATGGCATCGACCTCATGGTCGAGCAGCGCCTGCAGCAGCAAGGGGCCGTCGTAGACGACCCACTCGATGTCCTCGGAGCCCTTGCCTCCCGTGGCGCGGGAGTACAGCGCGTTGGACTCGACGTAGGACGGGCCGCTCATGCCCGTGCAGCCGACGCGCTTGCCAGCCAGGTCGGCGCAGGAGTCGATGCCGTTACCCTCCAGTGTGATGCCTGACCAGCAGCCAGTGTGGCACACGTCGATCAGCTTCGCGTTGGCACCCTGCAGCCAAGACAGGAAGAAACCCGGTGTCCACAGGAAGAAGTCGATCTCGTCGTTGGCGAGCAGCTCGGAGGTGTCCGCCGTGATGGTAACGATGTTCGGCTCGATACCGTTCTTGCGGAAGCAGTCGTTCTCGATGGCCGCGTACACCGTCAGCTCGCAGCAGTTGCCACCCCAATAGCCGATGGTCATCGGGATGGTTTCCTCGCTGGAGCCCTCCGCGCCTCCGTTGGATTCGGCAGCGGGCTCGGAGCCGCAGCCTGCCAGGGCGGCGCCGGCGGCAGCGACGGCGCCGGTTGCAACCGCGCCCTTAACGAATGAACGCCTGGTGAGGTCTTTCATTTGCCTTCCTTTCTTCGTTTTCCTCGACCCCCTCCCCCTTAGAGGCCCTTCTATGCCCACAGTCGTAAGACCGTTGAAGCCCGATATCGCGCTACCAGCGGGCAAGGCCCTTCTGCCAACGAAGCAGCCAGTTCCTGAACGCGAACATGATGGCAGTCAGCGATGCGAACAGCACGATCATCACGCCGATGATGCCGAACACCTCGCCGTAGTTGGCCATGACGCGCGTGTAGTCGATACGGAACATCAGCCCCGAGCTCACGCCGCACAGCTCGGCCGCCGCCATCGCGCCGAACGACCCCGACAGCGCCATGAACAGCGCGTTGGCGATCGCCGGAATGGAGTTTGGCAGCATCACATGAAGGATGATGTAGAACCGCGAAGCGCCCAGTGTCTCGGCGCGCTCGATAAGCGAATTGTCCATGTTCTTGATTGCACTCGAGATCATCAGCGTCAACGGAAACCATGAAGCCAGCGTGACGGCGGAAAGCGCCGCGGCGGTGCTGGAATGAAACGTTACGAAGAAGATGGGCATCCACACCATGGCGGGCACGGGGCCGATGATTTTCAGCAGCGGATTGACCCAGTAATCGAATAGCCGCGCGCAACCGCACAGCACGCCCGACACGAAGCCGAGGATGGTTCCCAGGATCAGGCCGCCGAACAGCATCCCCATCGACGAATACAGATCGAACGCGATGGTGTCCCAGTTCATGACCACCTCGTAGGCGATCTTGTCAGGCGAGGGAATGAACGGCAACCTGAGGATGCCCGTGCGCAGCGTCAGGTAGTCCTGCAAGGTGAAAAACAGCATGAACGCGAAGATAAGCCACGAGAAATTCGTCACCTTCTCGCGCACCGGTCGCACGAACAGCGACACGATGTAGACCGCCGCGTAGATAGCCGCCAGCACGGCCAGTACATAAAGCCAGATGCCTGCATGGTACTGGACCGGCAGAGGGTGCACCTGGGGCAGCGACACGAACTCGATGGCCGAGATCGCCATGCCTAGGAAGGGCGCAAGCATCTTGAGCGCGTCTTTGAACGACGAGCACTGGATGATGGGCTTTTTCTTCTTGGTGAAAAGCCGCACCTCCTCCTCGTGCCGCTCTTCCATGAATGCTTCTTTACTCACTGTTCACCTGCAATCCACCGCGTTGGCGCGTTAGTCGAAATCGAGCATGTCCATGATGGCGTGACGGTATGCGATGAACTCCTCGGAGATGCGATCGCGCGGGTGCGGCAGGTCGATGACGATCTCGCCGATGTTGGTGCCCGGACGCGGACTGAGCACGACAACGCGATCGGCCATGTACACCGCCTCCTCGATGTCGTGGGTGACCATGAGGATGATGGGGTTGAAGCGGTCGCGCATCTTGAGGATCTCGTCCTGGATGATCGCCCGCGTGAACGCGTCCAACGCCGAAAGCGGCTCGTCGAGCAGGATGATGCCCGGATCTTGGACCAAGGTCTGAGCAATGGCGACGCGTGCCGCCATGCCGCCGGAAATCTGATGGGGGTAGGACTTCTCGAAGCCCGTGAGCCCCATGAGGTCGATCATTTCCTGCACGCGATACTTCTGCTCCTTGTAGACGCCGCGCGCCTTGAGTCCGAACGCGATGTTCTTCTCGACAGTCAGCCAAGGGTAGAGGTTTGCCTGCTGGAACACGAACCCTCGATCGTACGAAGGGCCCTTGATGGGCTCGCCGCCGTATTCGATGGTTCCGCCCTGCGCCTCGTCGAGACCGGCCACCAAGCGCAAAAACGTCGATTTGCCACAGCCGCTCGGGCCGATGAGAGCCACGAGCTCGCCATGCTCGGCTTCGAGGTCGAAGTCGTGGAGGGCGACGAGCTCGCCTTTCTCGGCATCTTCGAACACCCTCAACACGTCTTTGGCGACCAGGCGCTTTTCATTGTTTCCGCCATCTGCGACGCCCGCGCCGGTGCACGCAGCATTCTGCTCTACCACTGAACGACCTCCTTAGACCAGCTCATGACATGGCGTTGGATGACGAAGAGGATGGTGATGAACACGAACGCCATGATGATGAACGTGATGGTTACGGTGTAGATGGTGTCGTACGCCATAGCCTGGGAAGCCCAGGTCATGCGCCAACCCAAGCCGCCCTCGACGCCCATGACCTCTGCCGTCACAAGCGAGGTGAGCGAAAAGCACAGCCCCATGAACAAGCCCGTGAAGATGGTGGGCGCCGCAGTGGGATACACCACGTGCCTGACGATGTACCAGTTGGACGCACCAAGCGTCTGCGCCTTCTCGATGCTCTCGCGACTGACCGAGCGGATGCCGCCCGCAAGGTTGACCGCCAGAGGGAACCATGTGGTCGACGCGATGATGACCAACGCCGCCACATGGTTGGAGGGCGCCAAGACAAGCGAGACGGTGACCCACGCTACGCCGGGCACGGGGCCGATGATCTTGATGATGGGGTTCAGCCAGTAGTTTGCGTGCTTGCTGTAGCCCATGGCAGAGCCCCACAGGAACCCGAGCACACCGCCCACAGCGATACCCTGGAGGTACAGCGTCATGGAGTTGCAAAGATCCCCCCACATGCGATCGACATGTCCGAACCCGTACGCCAGGATGTTCTCGAACGAGGGAAAGTACGGCCAGGTGAGGATGCCGGATTTGATAGTGCACAGGTTGTAGATGCCCGAAGCAAGATACAGGAAGATGATGAGCCCCCACCATTTGACGAAATGCCGGCGGGCATACTCGAACCAGATGCCTGCAACCGCCAACACGAGGTAGACCACCATCGAAACGCGCATGAAAATGGGATAGTAGTAGGAAGATGCGCCTTCGGGATACACGTCAGCCGCCGCATCGTTTATGACCATCATCGCGAACATGACGATAAGCGGGCACGCCAGCTTCGCAATCTCCTTAGGCTTCGCAAGCGAGAACTTGCTGAAAAGCCTTTCCACGAAGGTTGGGTTCTTCGGTTTCGCACTACGCCCTTCCATAAATCCCTTTCAACCCGTTAATGCTCAAGAACATCAGTAAAGTATATATCAACTAATAGTGGTGATCTACTAATTTCCATAGACATTTATTTAGATGCATTCAATAAGAGATTCGTTCCAGTATCGACACGCCTTACGAAGGCGGCGAACGGCATCGCCCGCAGACCCGCCAGGGGCCGAGCTAGCGCATGACACGCCCGCCCGATTGCAGCGCCATCGCCAGCAGATCCTCTTCCGCGGGATGGGCAAGGGCATCCAGCCGTTCCTTCAATGCGCGGCGTCGCGCACGCAGGCGGTCCGCCCCATCTTTGAGTTGCCTGCGCCGCGCCCGTTCGGTCAGACCCGTCTGCGCCGCCTCGTCCTCCACGCGGCGCAGTTCGATGCGCAGCGCCGCAATCCGCTCGCGAAGAGCCGCTATCTCATCGGCATGCGCCTTTTGGTATGCCCACTCGTCGTGGCGGCGATCCTGCGCGCGCGTCATGCCGAGCCCATTGACGATATCGCGCGGGAACGCATCGGGAAAGTGCGCCACCAACTCCTCCGAGCCTTCGATACGCTCAAGGCGCGCGCAGCCGGCGAACAGGTCGCGTCCCAAGTGCGCAACGGTTGGAGGCAGGCTTGCAACCGCAAGGGAGCTACACCCGCGAAACGCCTCGGCGCCGACATCCTTCACGGTGTCGGGAAGCCCCGCCTGAGCCAACGCGCCGCATCCGGAGAATGCCTCGGCGCCGATCGTCTCCAACTCGGGAAAACGGGGAAACTCGTGCAGGCTCGCGCATCCGCGGAAGGCGCCTTCTCCCACTTCGTAGACTTCCCAACCGCCCTCGATCTCCTCCAGCGAGGAGCACAGGCCGAACGCACCGCGCGGTATCGAGAGCAGGCCCTCGGGCAAACGCACGCGCGCAAGAGCCGAGCAGCCCGAGAACGCACGCTCGCCTATCTCGAACACAGCTTCGGGAATGGAAGCCTCGCGCAGGCCGCCGCATCCGCGGAAGGCGCCTTCCCCGATGGATTGCAGCGTGTCGGGCAGCACGATCTCCTGGATTTCGGCGTGCCCGCGAAACGCATCGGGAAGAATCTGGGTGACGCCGTATGGGACCTCCACGCGCGCCTCGTCGCGCGTATGGTAGCCCGCCAACAGTAAGTCGAAACCCTGTCTATCCTCATCATCGAAGACAGGTTCGGAAGGGGCGGGCGTGTCGGCGAACGGGTTCATGGCTCTGCCTCGATCAGATCGCGCCCTGCCCTACAGCCAATAGGCCGAAGGCGCCTCGTCAACCGTGAAGCCGTTGGAACGCTTCTTCTCTCGGATTGCGGGGACGTAGCCATTTACCTGTTTGATCAGTCCATCCTTCTCGGTATGGGACGAATGGTCGCGCGGATTGGTGCCCACCTCGGCCCATTCATAGGTGCCGCAGCCGAAGCGCATGTCGGCGCCCGCGTATAGGCGGAACGCCGCGCCGTACATCGCCATTCTGCCGGGCTTGTAGCCGGGCACGTTCTCGCCGCGCGTGTTCTTCACGTTCACGCGACCGCCGCAGCCGCCTTCCTCGGGCTTGAGGTCGAGCAGACGCATCATCAGATCGGCAACGCGCTCGTCGCTGTATTCCGGGCCGATGGATTCCAAGGAGGTAGACACCTTCAAACCTGCATCATGAGCGGCTTGGATGGTCTCGAAGCGCGCCTCGACGGGGATCTTCGTGTCGATGCCCTCGCCCACGCGCACGGCATGGTACACGCTGCCCACGCCCGCCCTCTTCAACTGCTCTGCCATTTTGGGCGTGAAATCGCCCATGTTCGCCATCAGGGGCATGTCGGGCCCGAGCGCCTCGCGCAACGCCGCCATGATCTCCAGATACTCGCCGAAATCGTAGTCGACAGTGATCATGACGGTGATGAGATTGGCCTTCTGCTCCTGGTACTTGCGTGCATAATCGATGATCTCGTCAAGCGGCATCTTCAGCTCGCCCTCGCGATGGTTGTTGGAAACCGCGAACGAGCAGAACTTGCAGTCCATGGGGCACGGAAGGGCGTCAATGCCGATCTGGCCGTACACTTCGGCCCTGCCCTGAGACATACGGCGAGTGAAGTCGTCTTCGGCCCACTTGAGCGTGTACCAATCCAACGTATAGGGCTTCACGTTAAAGATGTACAGGAGGTCGTCGTGCTCGAGCGCGCCCGCTTCCGCCTTCGCGATGATCTCTTGGATGCGATCGCTTGCCTTGCAGTTTCCCATACTCTACATCCACCCCTTCGAAGGACCCTCCAGCACTTGCCAGCCGGAAGCGGAGAACATCTTGCGCTGCTGGGCGATGGAGCTGCCGCGCCCGCCATGCTCGGTGCGCTCCACCGTGTCGCGGGGGTTGGTGCCCATCTCGGCCCAAGCGAGGTTCGCACCCGACGCTGCGGTCATGACCGTGTTGGCGGAGCAGTTCAAGCGAAGGCTGCGGCCGTGCGCCAGGCGGTAGATGGCCACCATGTTGGCATTGGCGACGTCGGTGAGCATGCCGAGGTCGTACAGCTGGGTGCCCGGAACGGCAACGCGCTTGCCAACGCCAGAGGTGATCGGATTGCTGGCAATGCAGCGCATGGTGGCCTCGGTGATCTCTTCGGCGGTGTGCTCGGGACCCACCGGCTCGACGCAGGTGGACAGCTTCAACCCCGCTTCGCGCATGATCGCGAACGTCTTCAGGCGATCCTCGACGGGGATGCCGGTGTCGATACCCTCGCGCATGCGGACGGCATGGTAGGCGCCGTTGACGCCCACGGCCTTCAGGCGCTGGGCGCGATCGAGCGTCATGTCCTCGGTGTTGACCAACAGGGGCAGGTCGGCAGGGATGACCTCGCGCACAGCGCCCGCCATCTCCTCGAGCTTATCGAAGCTGTAGCTGGCGGTGGTGAGCAGCAGGATGAGGTTGGCGCCTTCCTCCACGTAGATCTTAGCGTATTCCAGCACGTCTTCCTTAGGCAGCTCGTACTTGCCTTTACGGGAGCTGTTGCATGCCGCGAACGAGCAGAACTTGCAGTTCTTGGGGCAGATAGTGGAGTTCAGGCCGATCTGCGCGTGGATCTCGGCGATGCCGTCGGCAGCCTGCATGGACAGCTCTTGGCCCGCCCAGCGAATGTAGGCGGCCTCCTTGCTGGTTTCCTCCACCTCGTACAGCGCGAGCGTCTCGCTTTCGCTCAGCCCGTTGCCTTCCAGGCCCTTCCGGACGATGTCGTAGATTTCCTCGTCAAAAACCTGCATGTGATTCCTCTCGTCGAATCTCCCCACAGCGCGTTGCGCTGTGCCGAATGGGAACCTTGCCCCGTGCATCGCAGTGATTATCTGTTCGCCACTAACATACGATGGCTATTGTAGGATATATATTATTAGTAGACAATATCGAATATAAGCATGAATCGTATGAGGAACGCGAAGGAGAACGCATGTCGCCATTCAGGGAAAGCCATCAACCGGAACCGGAATTCAACGAGCCGCCCAAGCCGGGCGGCAACGAGCTGGCAGCGGATTGCGCGACGAGCGCGGCGCTGATCCTCGCCATCGAATGCGCAACCACCCCGCTTGTTGTCCGGTTCGAAGGCGAGAAAGACGACATCGTCTGCAGAAGCGACGACCCGCTGCCCCGGCCGCTGCAAGCCTACCAGGGAAAAACGCTCGTCGCGCATGCCGTGAAAACCGCCCTCGACGCCTGCATCCCCCATGTTGCGGTGCTTGTCGGTGGCGATGGGGAAACGCAGGAAAAGATCGCCGAGGAAGCACGGGCGCAGGCGCACGCAAAAGGCATCGATGTCGCCGTGGTCGGCTACGATCCGCTCAAGGACGCGCAGGCAACCCGCGATGCCGCGAACTTCGAGCTCAACGGGCTAACGAAAGGCGTTCTGGACTGCGCGCGCTCGCTCCTCGAGGGCAATGGACTCGATTCGGTGATCGTCATGTCGTGCGACCAGGTGCGCATCGAGCCGCGCCATCTGCTGAGGCTCTGCCGCGCATTCCACGCCGACCCGCGCGTCGATGCAGCCGCTTCTTGGATAGAATGGCTCAGAAGGACCCCCATCCTCCTTTCGCGCCGCTTCCTCGAATCGCTTGACCGGTCGCCCTGCGTTAAGCGTCTCGTTTCCGGCTCGCGGCCGATGCCATCGCTCGACGTGGCAGATGTCCTGTTCGGGGAAGAGCGGCTCTCCGCCAATCAAGCCGTCCCCGCCGCCGTCGGGCGGTTCCTCAAGGACAGCTCGCTTTCTGCGCTCGAAGCGGTTGCCATCGCGCGGGACGAGATCGAGCGCGAAGGCGGGGGCGGCGACTCCCCTAAACGCAGCGGAGCCGATTCCCAGTCGAAGGCCGACCGCGAGCTCATCGCCATCGCGCGCGAGGTGATACGCAGCGCCAACGCTGCCATGGATGAGGAGGAGCGAAAGGAACTCGCCTGGGCAGATGGCTGGGGACGGCGCTGCGCCCTCGACTTCCCCCTCCTCGCCAACCCACGCCATAAGGGCAAGCTCGCCTACCTCGATTCCGCCGCCACAGCGCAGCGCGTGGATCGCGCGATCCTAGCGCAACTCGAGTTCGATACCGCCGGCAACGCGAACATCTACCGCGGGACCTACGAACTGTCAGCACGTTCAACCGCGGCGTTCAACGATGCGCGCAAGACCCTAGAGAAATTCATCGGGGCGAAGCGGCGCGAGACCGTGTTCACCGCCAACGCATCGGCATCCGCCGGGCTGGTCGCGCAGGCATGGGGGGAATGGAACATCGGCGAGGGCGACCTCATCGTGACTACCGTCGAGGAGCACCACTCAAACCTGCTTCCCTGGTTCATGCTGGCGCAGCGCAAGAAGGCGCGCGTGGCGTACATCCCCCTGCTCGGCGACGGAAGGCTCGATCTTCGCGCATACGAGAAGCTGCTTGAAGAGCGCCCCAAGTTGGTGTGCGCCGCGCACATCGGCAACGTGATGGGCATCCTCAACCCTGTTTGCGACATGGCGCGCATGGCGCATGCCGCGAATGCGCGCTTCTACTTGGACGCCGCCCAGTCGATCCCCCATATCGAAATGAACGTGCGCGACCTCGGCGCCGATTTCGTCGGCTTCTCTGCGCATAAGATGTACGGGCCGCTGGGCATCGGCGGCCTGTGGATCGCCCCCGAGGCGTTCGCCGAGATGGACCCGCTCGTCGCCGGCGGAGGGTCCATCTCGCACGTAGGCCTGCAGTCCTACTACCTGCGCCAAGGCGCTATCCAGTACGAGACGGGGACCCCTCCCATCTCGCAGGCGATAGGATGGGCGGCGGCAGTCGAATATTTCGATGCTTTGGGGATGGACAGCATCGAACGCCATAGTGCGGTGCTCACACGGTACCTCCTGAGATGCCTGTCCCCCATCGAGTCGCTGACCATCTGGGGCGACCACGACCAGCCCGACGGGCAAACTGGGCTGGTGTCATTCTCGGCTGCAGGCATCGCGCCGGCGGCGATGGGCTCGTTCTGCGGGAAACTGGGAGTCGCCATCAGGACCGGAGGGCATTGCGCTGTGCCCCTAAGCGCCTTGATGGGCGTCACCGGAACCTGCCGCGCATCCGTTGCGGTGCATACGGTGCGAGCGGACATCGAGGCGCTCGCCGTTGCGGTGGAGGCATGCCGACGGGCCTACGGTGCCGGCCGGAAGGAGAACCGATGAGCGGGAAAGGAAGCATCGCCGAGCATTATGGGGATGTCGCTCGGGCGGCGGCGGGAAACAGGGATGGGCGGCTGTGCCCCCTGTGCGACGAGTCGGGAAGCGAGGCATCCCGGCTCTATTCCGAGGAAACTCTCCGGGGGATCCCCGCAGCCACGCTGGCCACAAGCCGCGGATGCGGCGACCCTGTCGCGATCGCAAACCTCGAACCCGGGGAGCGCGTGCTCGATCTGGGCAGCGGGGGCGGCATCGACACGCTGATAGCTGCGCGCCTGGTGGGAGAAAGCGGCTTTGTCCACGGGTTGGACATGGTGCCTGATATGGTGGCTCTCGCGCGCGGAAGCGCGCGGGAAGCCGGAATAGTCAACGTCGAGTTCATCGAGGGCGACATCGAGCATATCCCGCTTGGGGACGATTCGATCGACGTGGTCATATCGAATTGCGTCATCAACCTCTGCCCCGACAAAGCCGCCGTCTTCCGCGAGGCACTGCGCGTGCTCGCGCCGGGAGGCAGGATGGTCGTCTCGGACATCGTGGCGTTTTCGCCGTTGCCAGTAGATGCAGACGAGGCGCTTTGCGCTGTCACGGGCTGCCGCAACGGCATCCCCGACGCCGGCTTTTACCGCGAGATGATCCTGGATTGCGGTTTCGACGAAGTCGAGCTTTCGCCTAAAACCGTCTATACCTACGAAGTTCTGAAGGAAAAGGCAATCCGCAAGCACCACGAAGACTGCCTCCCCATCATCGCACGATGCCAGGCGAGCGGCCTCACCGGAAGCGTCATCGTAAAAGCGACCGTTGCCGACAGCCGTCCTTCATCCGGAAAGGTACGGAAATGATCGACGAAACGGCGCTCGATGCCATCAAGCGCTGCGTGGACGGCGGGACCATCGGCGCCGCCGAGGCGCTCCGGCTCATGGAGTTCGACTCGCTCTCGCCGGAAGCGGCACTTGCCCGTTGGGCCGCCGAGGCCATCGGCAGAAAGGCATCCGGAAACAAGGGGCAGATCTACGCCCAGATAGGCGTCGATGAGGGTCCTTGCCCTGTGAACTGCGCGTTTTGCTCGCTCGCCGCATGCAACTCCCCGCGCGAAGAGGGCTTCGAAACGCCGATTGGCCGCATCGTCGAATATGCGCAGACCTTCGATCGAGCGGGAGTCCACCTCATCACCCTCATGAGCACGGCGGCGATGCCCTTCGCCCGGTATTTGGAAATCGTCCAAACGGTGCGCGAGGCGATTTCGCCCGACATGCCGTTGATGGCGAACACGCGCGATTTTTCCATGGAGCAGGCGTTTCTGCTGAAGAAAGCGGGCGTCCAGGCGGTCTACCACGCCGATCGCCTGGGCGAAGGCGTCATCACGTCGCTCGATCCTTCCCGGCGCGAGGAAACCATCGCGCATGCGCGCGAAGCGGGTATGGCGCTCATGACGGCGGTCGAGCCTGTGTCGCAGGCGACCGCATACCGCGACATCATCGATGCGATGTCGCGCGTCATCGCCCAACGCCCCTATTGCTCGGGCGTCGGCGTGCTCACGGCGATCCATCGCGATCCCCTTGTCGGGCAGGCCTGGCAAAATGCCCGAGAAAACGAACTCGTGCCCATCTCGCGCGCCCGCGGCGCCCAGCTTGCCGCCATCATGCGATTGATGGCAGGCGAGTCGATCCCGTTCGGAACGGGAAGCGGCAACGTCGTGTGGGTGGATGCGGGGTCGAACCCCCGCGGTCGCGATCTTCCTATCGACGGGCACGCGCTTGCCCGCGATGTCTCCCACCGCAGGAAGGAACTGCTCGGACGGGAATGGGAAGTGCCCAAGCGCCCGCTGCAGTCCTGGTTCGACTAGGCGGGCGGGGCCTTGCCGATCGCAGCCCCGCCCCTGCGGCATCGCGCGATCAGGCGATATCGACCGTCGTCCCGTCGCCGCGCATGATCTTGGAAAAACCCGCATCCGCCAACATTTTGCGACAGGCCGCCATATCCAGCCCGATACCGCAGCTCGACGAGGTGTCCGCCACGGTGTCGCGCGGGTTCACCCCCGTTTCGGCACACACGCGGTTTCCACCTGAAAGGAGTCCTAACGAAGTGACAGGGTTGAACGACATGAGCGGAACCCCTTCGACCCCGAGCATGATGAAAGTGTTGACCGCCAAGATGAGCAGCAGCTTCATCAGGGGAATGCCCGGGCCTTCGAACACCGTGCCCGGCACGGGCGTGCGCGCCATCACGCCCGATTCGATGCATCCCTTCTCAACCGTCTTGAACAGATGCGCCGCGATCTGCTCGGCCGAATGCTCGGGCCCGATAGGCTCGCAGCAATCCTGCAGGTGCAGCCCCACCTCGCGTATCGCCGCGATGGTGCGTTCGCGCACCTTGGGGTCGATCTTGGTAACTTCGCCTTCGCCGAGGCGGATGACGTGATAGCACCCGTAGATGCCTGCATCCTTCAGCTGCTGGAGGTAATCCTGATCGACGTCGCCGATGTTCGTATACAGACGCGTCGATGAGGGAATGGCCCCCTTCACGCGCCGCACGGCTTCGAGGTAGTAGTCACGATCGAAGCTCGCCATGGTCATCAACCACATGCCGCACAGGTCGCCCTCGCCAGCGAATTCGATCGCTTTCCGTTCGATGGTCTCCAAATCAAGCGTCGTATGCTCGGTGAAACCCGTGTGCGAGCGACCGAACGAGCAGAACTGGCAATCCGCCTCGCACGGATATACATCTATGCCGATCTGACCGAAAATGGCGCCCGCATTGCCGCAACGCTCGCGCGTGACGTTGTTCGCAGCGGCACGCACCCACGAGGCATCCGGCCCCACGGGATCGAGGCTGATGAGCCGCACTGCCTCGTCGAATGAGGGCGGGGTTCCATCGAGGGCGCACTCTATGATCTTTTGCACTTGGCGATCCATGTTTTCCTCCGGGAATATCGGCTTTGCAGACTAGCGATTTTCCTCGCACCGGCGCAAATACTCGGCGGTAAGCGCGACCTTCGATCCGTCTCCGCGAACCAAGTAGTCGAACCCTGCCTGATAGAGCATTTCACGACAAGCCGCCACATCCAAGCCGCGACCGCCATGGGAAGTGTCAGCCGCCGTATCGCGCGGGTTCACGCCAGTCTCGGCGCTGATGTTGTTCGCACCGGACACCAACCCGATGGGATTCGCCTCATGCACACCAATCCACGGATACGGGTCGACCGCGAGCATGACCAGCGCGTTGACGGCGACGATTTGCGCCAGGCGCAGGTTGGTGATGGCGGGGCCTTCGAAAATCGTGCCCGGCACGGGGGTGCGCTTCATGGCGCTGGAATCGACGCAGCCCTTCTTCACCGTTTCGAACAGGTGCTCGGCAATCTGCTGCGGCGTGTGTTCTGGGCCGATGGGCTCGCAGCAATCCTGCAGGTCGAGCCCCGCGTTCATGATGGCGCGCATCGTCTGCTTGCGCGTCGCGGGATCGATTTTGGTGACCTCGCCCTCGCCGAGGCGAAGCACGTGGTAGGCGCCGGCAAGGCCCGCTGCCTTCAGCTCGCGCCAATAGCCTTCGTCGCAATCGCCGATGTTCGCATACAGGTTGGTCGAAGCGGGGATGGCTTTGCGCAGCATCTCGATGACGCCAAGGTACCAATCGCGGTCGAACGAATTCATCGTCATAATCCACATGCCGAACAGGTCGCCGTCCTTGGTGAACTCGCGGGCTTTTTCCAAGATGGTGTCGTTATCCAGCACAGTACGATGGTCGAACAAGGTGTGCGTGCGACCGAACGAGCAGAACTGGCAATCCGCTTCGCAGGGGTAAACATCGACGCCGATTTGGCCGTAGATGATGGCGGAGTTTCCCGTTTTCCCGCGCACGATGTCGTTCGCTGCACCGCGCAGCAACGTCGCCTCGGGGCTTTTCTCATCAAGCGAGAGCAGATAAATCGCCTCGTCGAATGAGGGTGCGTTTCCCTCCAGCGCCCGGGAAACGATGTCGATGACCTTCTGATCCATTTCGTGTCTCCAATATCTCTCGTCCTGCAAGTTCTTCACAGAAGCATCCGCCCGATGGCATCTTTTCACAGCGACGGAAAACATCGACGCAAACCGGCAGGATCTTGTCCGTCTTTTCGGCATGCATGACGCACGCGAGCCGTCCGCTCGAACGAGACGGACGGCTCGCGTGTTGTGCTCAGACCTTCTTCAATATATGACTTAGTCCTATAGTAGTCAATATCGCATTGTAAAAACGCTGCAATATTCGGACAATCGCGCTTATGACGCGCCGGTCCGGCACTCCGTCGGCGTAGACCTACGCCGTCGCGCCGCCTCAACTGCTGCCTGCGCCTGCACAGCATGCGTAGCAATGGTTTGCGAACACGATGTCGCGCTTCAGCGGCAGCGACGGATCGGCTGCCATGTCGGCGATGGTCAGTCCGTTTTTGCAGGGCATTCCCACCGCCTGGTTGAAATCACAGTCGTACAAGCGCCCGTCCCAGCTCACCGAAAGCTGAGTGCGGCACATCATGGCGGGCACGGTGTCGGGGTTGAACGCGCCAATAAGCTTGTTCATGTAGCGATCCATATTGCCCGTCTTCAGCAAACGCTCGCCAAAACGGCCGCCCGGAGCGTTCGCGATGCAGAACAGGCTATCGAAGTGGATGTCGAAATCCTCTGCCAAACGCTGCTTGTAATCGCGTTCCATTGCCGCCTGGTCTGGCGGCAGCACAGCACCGTTGGGGTTGAACACCAGATTGAGCTCGAGCTTGCCGTCGTTCGGGCCGAAGCCCTCGCCCTTGCCGTACCCAAGCTCGCACAAATGCCGCATCACGCGGATGGTGGGATCGAACGTACCCGCGCCACGCTGCTTCTCGGAAGTTTTCTTCACATAGTGCGGAAGCGAAGCGAACACCACGATGCCAAGCTCCGCCCACAGTTCAGGCAGATGCTCATAGCCCTCGTCTTCGCAGACAGCAAGGTTCGAGCGTGTGATCACGCGCGCACCGGCGGCCTTCGCCTCGCGCAAGAACCACTCGTAGTGAGGGTTCATCTCAGGCGCGCCGCCGGTGATGTCAATAACCGAGAACCCGTGGTCCTTGTACACCTTCAAGCAGTTTTCCAGCGTTTCGCGCGACATCTCCTCGGTGCGCGCGGGGCTCGACTGCACATGGCAGTGCTTGCATGCGAAGTTGCACTTCAGGCCGATGTTTATCTGAAGCGTGTCCAGCTTCTCTTCCGTGAAGCGGTACTCGCCCACCCTTTCCCAAAACGGAGGGTATTGCGCCAATGCGGCGTTGACTTCCTCTAATTCGGACATGACGTCTCCCCTTTTCGTCGCCGAACGCCCGCCGGGTTTGCAGAAGCGGAGCTGCGGCACCGTGCAGAAGCACCAGGTCGTCCCGGTGCGAAAAAAGGCCCGGCACCGCAGAAAGCGCCGGGCCGAGAGGAAATGCTCCTACATCTCAAGCTTTTCCACCAGGCTCTTCATCTGAACGCCATGAGCCAGAGCCGCACCGCCGCGGATGGCATTGGCGACATGGAAGGCCTCGGTCATCTGCTCTTCGGTCACACCCATCTCCATGCAGGTGTTGGTGTAGGAGTCGATGCAGTACGGGCACTGCACGGCGGCGGCGACCGCCAGCGCGATGATGGCTTTCTCACGGGCGGTCAGCGCACCCTCCGAGAACACCTTGCCGTAATAGGCCATGTACAGATCCCACAGCTCGGGAGCTCCTTCGCCGATACCGTCAGCAGAAAACTTGGCCAGATCGTCGGGATTGTAATAGGTTTCCATGCGACATTCCTTCCTAGTAGTCGTTCGCAGTTATTGGATGGTTTCCAGTATTAAGTTTCATCCATTATAGAGGTTCGCCAGCGCAAGCGATCGTTTTTCCGCAATCTCCCTACCAAAACCGAAATCGCCATTTGCATGCAGACGGGCGACTCGCCTACCGAAGCCGCCGCACTCCGATGCGATCACTTATCGCGCAGGGCAGGAAACAGGTCGCTCGCGGCAAACGGCGCGCCCGCCGAGCCGCGTTCCGCATCGTCAGCGCCGTCGAACATCACCGACGGGCCGTTAAGCACAGACCAGCCGCATTCCTTCAGCAGCTCGCGGCAACGCGTTACGGTCCACCCGCGGTTCTCCTCAGTCTTGCCCTCCACGTCGCGCGGATTTGAACCGACCTCTGCCCAAAGAAGGTTCGCGCCGGCGGCAACAGCCAGCTGGTTCGGTTCGTGCGTGCAGTTTCCTATGATGCCCTGGCCCGTGATCAGCGACACGGCAGCAACGATGGTCGCCATGCGCGCATACGACACGGTTCCGTATTGAGCCAACGGAGACGATGGGATTGCCGTGCGGCGCATGGAACCCGAGAAACGGGCGTTCATGTCGCGCGTGATGATGGTTTTCTCGACGATCTCCTCCAACGAGTGCTCGGGGCCGACCGGCTCGACACACGATCCAAGCTGCAAACCCGCTTCCTGGGCAGCATGGATGGTGTCCCAACGCTTATCCACCGAGCAACGGGTAACCACGCCCTCGCCCATGCGGATGACATGGTAGACGCCGGCAAAGCCCGCTTTCTTCAGCTCCTTCGCATAATCGAGGTCGAAATCGCCCACATTCGCAATCAGCGGCGTGCCCTTCTTCAATGCCTTCGCTGCCGCCACGCCGTATTCGAGGAACTTTCGGGGATCGTAGCCCGCCGTGGTCATGAGGTAGATCGCGTTGGCGCCCTGCTCCTCCAGAAGCGACACGTAGTCCACCACGGTCTCGAGCGGAAGCTCGCTCGACTCGGTGAACACTTTATTGCCCGCAGCGAACGAGCAGAACTCGCAGTTCCTCGCACATGGCCCGATGTTCAGCCCGATCTGGCCGTGGATCTCCGCCTTGGGAAGAAGCTGCCAGCTGAAGCGCCTGCCGGCGATACGGATAGCAGCGGCTTCATCTGAAAGATCGTCCCATGAAAGCAGCTCGACACCCTCTTTTGCAGTGAGGGTTCCCCCATCGAGCGCCTTGTTGATGATTTTTCTGACCTTAGAATCCATGCGTCCTCCATTGCACGTTCCCCTGGACGTTCAGTCCCCTCAACGTTTGAATTCTAGGCCAATTAGTTGCATGTTGCAATTATTTGTTGGTACTTATCCTGTAGATACTGGCGCAAACGAAGGCTTATCCAGCCATCGCGTCCTGCCCCGGCAGCACACTCCGCCGTGCCATGCAAACAAAAATCGCGCCGCCCGAACGGACGGCGCGACTCGCGCAAACAATATGTGCGAAAGACTAGCGCTTGCTGAACTGCGGGCGCTTGCGGGCCTTCTTCAGGCCGTACTTCTTGCGCTCGACCATACGGGCGTCGCGCGTCAGGTAGCCGGCACGCTTCAGCTCGGCGCGGTAGTCGCCAGCCTCCAGCAGCGCGCGGGAGATGCCGTGGCGCAGAGCGCCGGCCTGGCCCGAGATGCCACCGCCGTTGATGCGGGCGATCACGTCGAAGTGATCCTGCGTGTCCGTCACCTTGAACGGAGTCGTAGCGTAGTCCAACAGAGCCTGGCGACCGAAGTACTCAGCGCCCTCGCGACCGTTGATCGTCACCTTGCCGGTGCCGGGGACCAAACGAACGCGGGCGACGGCGTTCTTCCTGCGGCCAGTGCCGTAATACAAAGCTTCGCCTGCCATGGTTTAACCCTCCATCTTGATCTCGCGGGGCTTCTGAGCAGCATGCGGATGCTCAGGACCTGCGTACACCTTCAGCTTCCTGGCCATTGCGCGACCAAGCGTGTTCTTGGGGAGCATGCCCTTCACAGCGTGCTCGATGACGCGCTCGGGATGCTTCGCCATTGCCTCGTTGAAGGTCTCGGACTTCAGGCCGCCGGGATGGCCGGTGTGACGGAAGTACACCTTGTCGGTGCCCTTGTTGCCCGTCACGCGGATCTTGTCGGCATTGACGATGATCACGAAATCACCGGTGTCGACATGCGGCGTGTACTGCGGCTTGTGCTTGCCCTTCAGGATATGGGCGGCCTTCGCGGCAACGCGGCCGAGGATCTGGTCGGTTGCGTCGATGAGGACCCACTCACGCTCCACTTCGTTGGGCTTCGCGTAATACGTCTTCACTCTTGTTCCTCCACTTAACTCTTCTCGCCTGCCGGCAGCGCTGCTGTTGGCAGGCACCACTGCGGCACGTACCTTGGCGTCTCCGCCTCCGGGCCGACTTGCGCCGCCCCCGGTCCGCGTCACCTCCGCAATGGGCGTCGGTTTTCAAAAGTTGCAGGTCAAACGGATACCGGTTTCCTACGCCAGCACGCAAGCCCGGGCCTGGACTCCCTCGCTTCGCGTTTCCGCGTCTCCTGCTGCACGGGGCTTTTGAAAGCGAACTTTTGCATCTTAGCGCGGCAATGCCCCGAATGCAACGTCCATTCGGGGCATCATCGCAGATTGCACACAGGATTTTCGGCTTCGACGGCCTGCGCGGCATTCAGGCTGCCGCCCTTCGGCACGAGGCTTGGAAAGCGCGGAGGATCGAGCCTTTCCGCCCCCCATGCTCAAACCGGAGTTATGCAATAACCCGCACGCGACGGACGCCCTCGATAGCTCGCA
The DNA here is from genome assembly GCA_036306585.1 of Eggerthellaceae bacterium. Classification (GTDB taxonomy): domain Bacteria; phylum Actinomycetota; class Coriobacteriia; order Coriobacteriales; family Eggerthellaceae; genus Aphodovivens. The sequence continues at coordinate 87,288 of JAXJZF010000006.1, read as the reverse complement.
GGGTGGAAAGCGCGCCGTCGGCCACCGCGGCGTCGGTGTCGATGAGGGTGTAGGCGTGCTCGCCACGGGCCTTGTTGGTGAGATTGGCGATGTTGGCGCCCGCTTCGGCCAGGGCTCCGGAGATCTGGCTTATCATATTGGGCACGTTGGCATGCAGCACCGCGATGCGCCCACCCTGCGTCGGACGCGGACCCATGTCGCAGGCGGGGTAGTTCACCGAATGAGCGATGTTGCCGTTTTCCAGGTAGTCCTTCAGCTCGCGCACCGCCATCGCCGCGCAGTTCTCCTCCGCCTCGGCGGTGGAAGCGCCCAGATGCGGCAGCACCACGGCGTTTTCCAGCTGCATCACCTCGGGCGTGGCGAAATCGGTGATGTAGCGGCGCACCTTGCCCGCCTTCAGGCCCTCCGCCATGGCGGAAACGTCCACCAACGTGTCACGCGAGAAGTTCAGCACCACCACGTCGCCCTTCATCAAGTCGATGACGTGCTGGCCGATCATGCCGACGGTGTCCGGAGTCGCCGGCACATGGATGGTGATGTAGTCGCAGCTGGCGAAGATGTCGTCGAGGTTGGTGATATGGCGCACCTGGCTGGACACGCGCCAAGCAGCGTCGACCGACACGAACGGATCGTAGCCGTACACGTCCATGCCCAGGTCGATGGCGGCGTTTGCCACCAACGCGCCGATTGCCCCCAAGCCGATGACGCCCAGCTTCTTCCCCATGATCTCGGTCCCGGCATAGGCTTTTTTCGCCTTCTCGGCGGCTTTGGCGATGTTGGGGTCGTCCGCATTCTCGCAGCACCACTGGATGCCGCCGGCGATGTCGCGCGCACCCAACATCAGCGCGCCGATAACCAGCTCCTTCACCGCGTTCGCGTTGGCACCCGGCGTGTTGAACACCACGACGCCCGCTTCGGCGCAGCGGTCCAGAGGAATGTTGTTCACACCCGCGCCGGCGCGCGCGATGGCGCGCAGCCCCTCGGGGAATTCGGCGTCGTGCAGCGAAGCGCTGCGCACGAGGATGCCTTCCGCCTGAGAGAAATCGTCCGTAATGGTGTAGTCGGGGCCCAGCAGCGCCAAGCCCTTCTCCGAAATATTGTTCATGCAGTGGATCGCGTAGGCCATGCGTCCTATCCCCTTTCGACGATGAGGCCGGCGCTCCGCGCATCGGCCGTGCTGGCTGCCCATTCGGCTGGTTTCCCGGCAAAACGCCTCTCTCCGGTAGGATGATGCTTTACTGCTCTATTGTGATGCAGTGACTGTTGCTATTCTATTACGATTGCGCAAACGATAGAGTAATCATTTCGCCAGCCCGGAGCGTCGGCGTGCGCCTATCGCCCGCGGCTTGCTCCTCTTGAGAAAACAGCTTGAGGTCGCATACCGCTTCGGCAAACGCGCTCTCGGCACCGACGTTGTCGGCATCGATCAGCTTGCAGCGCGCGCTTACCATGCCCAGCTCCCGCATGTAGGCGAGCGGACGCAGACCGTGGCGCCCTCGCAGTCGCGCGGGGCCGGCATGTTGCGCATTGCGTTCACGAAGGCGTGCGGTCGCCGAAATGGCCTACGGCTGCCTTAAACGCCCTTCGAGACGACGGCACCCGCCGGGCAAGCGTGGTAGCAGTTGCCGCACTCATCGCAGCGTTCACCGACGATGAAATATGCATCCCCCTCCACGATCGCCTTATGCGTGCACGCCGCCGCGCAGCTACCGCAGCCGATGCACTTTTCGGAGTCGATGCGAAGCCCCGCCGGCTCCCATTCCGCACTGCCGAACGCCATGCGAGCGCGCAGGATCTTATGATCGCGATGCACCATGTTGAAATCGTAATCGTACAGCTCGGCATGGCCGCTGTTCAGCACGAACACGCGCGTCTCCGGATACTTGCCGATGTCATACACCGCGACGTTGAACATCGGGTTGTCCGCCGCCTTCTCATCGAGCTCCACCCGCGACAACTCACGCACCTCACCGGTAACGCGCACGGTGAAACCCGGCTGGAAATGCGGCATGTGGTCGTCATCCATCACGCAGCGCCCCTCGGTGAACTCGCCGCACACGGAAAGCCTGCCGCCTTCCACCAGCTGGCGGTAGAACGGCTTGACCGTCATGGTGCGAAGATACAGGCCCTCGTCGTCCCACGCGAAGAAGTGCGCGATGCGCGATTCCACTCCGCCGCGCCCATCGAGCGTGGCGAAGCTGCAGCAGCCCACCTTGTCGAATGCCTCGTACACGTCTTGGATCGTCTCGAATTTCAACATCTCTCGTCCTTTCCCTTTGCAGCTGATCTGCCAGGACGCACCTAGGCGCCCCTTGCGCCGTCGATCCCCGCGATTGCCCGCGCGTATTCGCGCATCAAGTCGAAACCGCCGAAGGTTTCGGTGTTGTCGGGGGAAACGTTCGACACGGAGTTGGCGTCGATGATGAAAGCGCGCCCACCGCTCTCGATGACGTCGAAGCTGCCGAAACCGATGTCCAGCACCTCGCCGGCGCGCAGCACCGCCCGAACCGCCTGCGCGGGGCAATCGGGATACAGCCGGTAACGCGAACCCAGGTGGTAGGCGGAAAGCCCGCTTTCCACCACGCTGCGCTTCACCACCAAACGGCAGACGCCGCCCACCAGCTCAGCGCGGGTAACGAATCCGCGCTCGGGCTCGATGTAGTCCTCGACGATGAACGCGATGCCAGGCGCCTGCGCGAGGAAGGCTCGTGCCTGCTCGGACGTGCGCGCGACTGCAGTGAATGTGGTTCGCCCGCCACAATTAGGCTTGATGATGCAGGGGTAGCGGAATGCGGAGCCGGAGGGCGAATCCTCGTCCGCCTCGGCGGCGGATCCGTCCAGCAACGCCAGCAATTCTGTCGGGGTTCCGCTAGCCAGGACGACCGGCACATCAATGCCCGCGCGCGCCAGCTCCTCGGTTGCGCGGCGCTTGTCGATCTCGAAGAAGTGCGCACGGGCAGGATTCACCATGGGGATGCCGCGCTCTTCCGCCGCGTTGCACACTCGGTTCATCGCCTCATGCGCGACGGAGTGCCCGCGAAACACCGCGCTCGCGAACACGCGGCTCACCAAAAGCCCGCATTCCTCCGCCGCCCGCACCGTGGCTTTGGCGGGCAGATGCGCCGCATCGATCATGCGCACCTCGCAGCCTGCCTCGCACAGCTCGGCGGCAAGCTTGTAGTCGGACCATTCGCCCGACTCGTACAGAAGGCCTATCATTCACCCTCCCCTTTCCTTTGCGTATTCGGAACCTTGGACGCAGCGGCAAGGCATAGTTGCGCCGCGATGCCCGATCACACGCTCCACTCAAGCAGGCGACCCAGGAAACGGCTGAGCTCTGGCGTTTCCGGATGCGCGAACACCTGCGCGCTTTCGCCGTATTCCAGCAGCTTGCCGCCGCAAAGGAACGCCACTTCGTCGCAGGCGTGGCGTGCGAAGCCCATCTCGTGCGTGACCACGATGAAGTGCGTGCCCTCGTCCTTCAGGTCGCGCAGGAGGTCCAGCACGTCAGTGGTGTATTCCGGGTCGAGCGCGCTGGTGGGCTCGTCCAGCAGCAACATCTTCGGACGCGCCGCAACCGCGCGGGCTATGGCCACGCGCTGGCGCTGCCCTCCGGAAAGCTGCACGGGGCGCTTGCCGCCCTCGCCGCCCAAGCCGAAGCGCTCCAGCAGCTCGTCGGCGCGACGGTCCGCCTCGCCGTCGGGCACGCCGTGCACCACGCGCAGCGGCAACGCGATGTTGTCGTGCGCGCTGAGGTGGTGGAACAGCCCGCCATCCTGGAACACGAACCCCAGCGTCGCCCGATAGCGCGCAAGTGACGCCCCGTCGCGCGGGATCTCGGCCCCGTCCACCAGCACCGTGCCGCCCGTAGCGGGCAGCAGCCCGCCCAGGATGCGCAGCAGCGTGGACTTTCCGCCGCCCGACGGGCCGATAACGGCAAGCGTCGACACGTCGTCGGAGAAGTCGATGCCGTCGATCACCGTCTTGCCGTCGAACGAGCGCGAAAGGCCCTTCATCTCTATGCGCATGCTCCGCCTCCTTCGGCGTCCCACGCTGCGCCGCAACCGGGCACACCGTTTCCGCATCTAGTGCTCATAGTCCAGTCTCTTCTCGAAATACCTGCTCACGAACATGATGGGCAGGGTCAGGCACAAATACACCGCCGCCAGAAACAGGTAGCCGCCGAACAAGTTGAAGTTGGTTGCCGTGATCTCGCGCATGGTCTGCGTCAGCTCGATGACCGCGATGACCGAAAGCAGCGAAGAATCCTTCACGATGCTGGCGAACTGACCGGTGAGCGCCGGGAGCGTGCGCGACACCAGCTGCGGCACGACGATGTGGCGCACGGTCTGCGCACGCGTGAACCCGCAGGCGCGCGCCGCCTCCAGCTGGCCCCGCTCGATGGACGATAGGCTGCCGCGCACGATCTCGGCGATGTAGGCGCCCGAGAACACCGACAGAATGAGCACACCCGCCACCACGCGGTTCTCCACGCCCCACGCCGTTCCAACGATGTAATAGAACAGGTAGATCTGCGCCAGAAGCGGCGTGCCGCGGATGATCTTCACGTAGACGTCGCACAGGTAGCGCACCGCCAGGATGCGGCTGCCCTGCCCCACCGCAACCGGGATGCCGATAACCAGGCTGGCAACCAGGCTGGCGGCAGAAAGCCCCACCGTCAGCACGAAGCCGTCCCAAATGCGCGTGCGGAACTGCCACACGAAGTCGAAGTCCAGCGCGATGCCCGCCATGCTCAGCGACAGCCAGAACAGCGCAACGAGCACCAGCACCACCAGCAGGTAGTTCAACACTGCTTTCGGGGCGGGCGCCGGACACGCGGGCGATGCAACGAAGGGATTGACCATTATGCGGCCTCGGCCGGGGTTTCGGCGGCAGCATTTGCAGAGCCGTCGGCAACGGCGGCATCGGCCGGGCCGTCGATCTCATCGGAGCCAACGGCGTCGTCGAAGTCGAAGAACCAGCGGAAGCCCAGCTCGTCGAAGGCGGCCTTCTCGTCGGCAAGGTATTCCTGAGTCAGGCGGTCGAATTCGCCGTCTTCCTCGCTCTTCGCGATGAACTCGTTCAGCTGGTTGCGCAGCTCGTCGTTGCCGCTTTGCACCGCGATGCCCCAGTACTCCGGGTCTTGGAAGGGGATGAACACGGCATCGGTGGTGTCGGGGTTCGCCTGGTTGTTGCGGTAGATGGTAAGCTGGTCGTAGAGGAAGCCGTCGGCGCGGCCCTGCACCACCTCGGTCACGCACGCGCTCTCGTCGGCAAGACGAACGATCTGCGCGTTCGTCAGGTTCTTGGTGGCGTACACGTCGCCGGTGGAGCCGGTTTTGACCGCCACGGTCTTGTCGGGCTGGTTCAAATCGTCGATGCCGCCGATGCCCGATTCGGCATTCGCCAGGATGGCCAACTGCGCCACCGCGTAAGGGTCGGTGAAGTCGACTTCCTGCTCGCGCTCGTCGGTGATGGTGATGGAGCTCATCACGGCGTCGGCCTTGTCTGTTTGCAACGAGGGAATCAGCCCGTCGAACGCGGTGTTCTCTACCACCAGGTCGTAGCCGTATTCATCGGCGAAATCCTGCATGAACGACACCGACACGCCGATGGGGTCGCCCGCGTCGTCACGCGTTTCGAACGGCGGGTAGGCAAGCTCCATCGCCACCGTAAGGGTTTGTTTGTCTGCGGAATCAGAGGCATCGGCAGAGCCCCCATCAGCGGTGTTGTCGCCGGAGCACCCGACAAGGCCCGCCGTCAGCGCCAAGGCGGCGCATGCAGCTACAATGCCGGCGAATCGGATTCTTAGCATGTTCCTGTTGGGGATGTTCGGGTTCGCACTTCTCATCAGCTGGTTCCTTTCTCGACTGGGTCTGGTGGTTTTGCGGCTGTCGGATTCCCCTCATTCGGCTTCCCGCCATCCGCGTGGTGCCCGAAGATTCGGTTTGCGGCTTGCGACTCGCGCTACGCACCCCGCCTTCTGTTTTCCGCCGCCTGGGCCTCAAGCGCTTCGGTCAGGTTCGCCCGTACTTTTGCCAGCACATTCTCCATCGCCTCAAGCTCCCCGGGGTCGATGTCCTTGCGCCAGGCGGACATCAACTCGGCGGAGATCTCCTCGAAGTCTCCCCGCATCGCCCTGCCCATGTCGGTAAGCGTCACTTCGACCGAACGGCGGTCGACGGTGCTGCGCTTCGTCGCCACAAGGCCCTTTGCCACCAACTTCTTCACCAAAGCCGTCACAGTAGATGGGTCACGATGCGTGTAGGCGGCCAAATCGGACATGGTTACTTCGTCTCGTTCGAACAGCATCGCCAGGATGCTGCCATGCGAGGTGACGATGCCCTCGATACCGTGCTGCTCCATGAGGCACTGGAGCAGCTGGTTGGAAAGCCTCAGCGTTTGCGAGAGGTCGTGCGCGTAACTAGCTTCCAAGATCTTCCTTCCCCGCGCCGATCGCACGATCGCGTCGGCGCGGCCATTTGCTTTGATGTCAAATCATTTCGAAAGACAATATTATTTTGATGTCAAAGTTTTGTCAACGGAAAAGGAAAAAGGGCTGCGCCACCGGTGCCCATCGTCAGGCGGGTGCCGGTGACGCAGAGGCATGGATGCGGGGCTGCCTTACTTTGCTGCCGACAGCCTCCAGAACACGAACAGCACGCCGGCGACCAGGAACGACACCGCGCCGAAAACGGCAAACTGCGTGCCCGCCGCGGTGATGAACGCGCCGCAAAGCAAGGTTCCCAGCGTGGTGCCCAGGTTCGCCGCGGTGAGGTAGAGGCCGTTGCTGAAGTCGGCCGCCTCGGGCGCGGCGCGCGACACCATGAACTGGTTGGCATTGTTGGCAATGCCCGCGATGACGCCCAGCACCAACACCGTACCCGCCGCCACGATGCCCAGCGGACCCACCGCGAACAGCACCAAGTACAGCGCAATGAGGACGATGGGCATGGTGACCAGCGTCGTTTTCGGACGAGAGCCCAGCGCATGGCCGGAGATCACGTTCCCCACGATGTTGGCGCCGCCGTATGCGAGCAACGCCATGCTCACGCCCGCGGCGCCCAAGCCCGACACCGTTCCGAAGAAGTCGGACATGAAGCTGTAGAAGCCGAACATCGCGCCATTGATGGCAGCGGTTGCCAGAAGCGATGCCCACAGCACGGGGTTCTTCAAGACGGCAAGCTGGCTGCCGTAGGTCGTGCCCTTCGCCACCGGCATCGACGGAACGAACACGACAGTGGCGGCCAGCACCAGAATCGTCACCACTGCGAAGAACGCCAGCGCCGCCTGCAGCATCACGGTGCTGGCCAGGTAGCTTGCAATGGGAACGCCCAGCACCATGCCGGCAGACACGCCCACGAACACGCGGGAGGAGTTCTTCGCGCGCTCGGCCTCGGTCTCGCCCGTCTGCCCGCCGATGGCAAGCGCCATCGAGACGTAAAGCGGATGGAATGCCGCCGGGGCGACTCGTGCCACCAGCAAAAGCTCGAATCTCGGCGCGAAGATGGCAGCGAAGTTGCACACCGAGAACACACCTAGCGCGATCAGCATCACCGTCTTGCGGTTCACCTTCGAGAACAAAAGCGGCATGGTGGAGCCCGCGATGGCCACGATCAGCGCGAAGCCGCTTACCAGAAGCCCAGCGTCGGGAACGCTCACGCCGAAGCGCTCGGACACTTGCGGGATGATGCCTACCACGCCCATCTCGGTGTTCAGGATGCCGAACACGCCCACCGCCAAGATGAATATCAGAAGCTTGTTGCCGCCTTTTGCCATGATGTCCTTTCGATAGTTCCATGAACCGAACGCCTGCGCGGCAGGGCGCCCACCTTCTCCATGCCCGCGTAGTCGCGCATCGCCACGGTAAGCGGGCCTTCCTCCAGCAGCTGGACGCATTCGCGGGATGAGGCGCTGTTTTCCAGTTGGACGGCCAGCGTCTCCCCGTTCACGGATACCTGGATGGCGGTTGCCATGGCGAATTTTCCTTCCGTTGTGTTCGAATCGGTTGACGGCGCAGCGTCGGCTGCGCCGATTGCGGCACCGATGCCGGAGGCTTCAGCGGCGTCGGGGGACTGCCCGCCTTCCGCTGTTGTTTGTGAGGTTTCCCGGGCGATCTGGCCGCTACCGCCTGATCGTCCCTATCCGTCCCATCCATTGTCGTTGAGGGCTTTATCCAATACAATTACCTATAATTGATAGGTACATATGCTTTAAGTGCATGGTTTTAGATGTCGAGCCGGCAAGGGGCGATCAAGTTGGACATCCGCGTGCTGAGGTATTTCCTGGCCATCTGCGAAGAGGGCAACATGTCGCGCGCCGCACGCGCGCTGCATGTGACTCAGCCCACGCTCTCGCGGCAGATCGCCGAGCTGGAACGCGAGCTGGGCTGCGAGCTTTTGGAGCGCGGGGCGCGCACGGCGGTCCCCACCGAAAAGGGTCGTTACCTGCGCCGACGCGCAGAAGAGATCGTGTCGCTTGCCGACCAAGCCGCGCAGAACCTCAAGCGCGACGACACGCTGGTGGAAGGCGATGTGGCGATAGGCGCCGGCGAAAGCGAGGGCATGCACACGCTGGCCGAGCAAATCTGGGAATTCCGGCAGAAGCACCCGCACGTGCGATTCCATCTTCGCAGTGGCAACAGCACCGACGTGATCGATTGGCTCGAGCACGGGTTGGTGGACTTCGCGGTGCTGATGTCCTACCGCAGCATCGACCGTTACCCGCACCTGCGTCTGGCGCCCATCGACACCTGGGGCGTGCTGATCCCGGAAGGCGACGAACTGTGCCGGCACGACGCCATCGCGCCGAAAGACCTCGCCAAGCTTCCGCTGATCGTGTCCGAGCAGGCGCTCGATTCGGGCGAGATGCAAGGGTGGCTCGGTTCGACCAGGGACTCGCTGAACGTCGCCGCCACCTACAACCTGGCCTTCAATGCCGGCCAGCTGGTCCGCCAACACGTGGGCTACGCGCTGGCGCTGGACAAGCTGGTGTCCACCGGCGAAAACACGGGGCTGGTCTTCCGCCCGCTGGACCCGCCGTTGACCTCGGTGATCGACTTCGCCTGGAAGCAAGGACAGGCCTTCACCAGCGCGTCGAAGCGCTTCCTGGATCAAATGGAGAAGGCCGCCCGCGCATAAACCGAGCGTCCAGTGCAACCGAAGCGACGCATTCCCGGTGGCCTTCGGGAGCCACCTCCCAGCAAAAGCACTGCAACATCGACAAAAAGCGGGGCGCGCCCTTTCGAGCGCGCCCCGCTTGATCGGCAGCGTATCCGTACGTTTCGCAGCCTAGATTGCCTCGAGCGCCTGGTCGACGTCGGCGATGAGGTCTTCAGTGCCCTCGATGCCGCAGCTCAAACGCACCAGATCCGGCGTGATGCCGGCTGCCACCAGCTCTTCGTCATTCATCTGACGGTGCGTCGCGTTCGCCGGATGCAGCACGCAGGTGCGCGCATCGGCCACATGCGTGGCGATGGAGGCCATCTTCAGGTTCTTCATGAACACCTCGGCCGCCGCGCGTCCGCCCTTCGGGGCGAAGCTCACCACGCCGCAGCTGCCGTTGGGCAGGTACTTCTGCGCCAACTCGTACTCGGAATCGCCCGGCAGCGAGGGATGGCGCACCCAGGCGACTTTCGGATGGCTCGCCAGATGTTCGGCCAGAGCCAGACCGTTCCTGCAATGCTGGGGCATACGCAGATGCAGGCTCTCCAAACTGGAGTTGAGGAAAAACGCATGCTGCGGCGACTGGATGGAACCGAAGTCGCGCATCAGCTGCGAGGTGCACTTCGTGATGAACGCACCCTCCAGCCCGAACTTCTTCGTGTACACCACACCGTGGTAGCTCTCATCGGGGGTGGTGAGGCCGGGGAACTTCTCGGCATGGGCTTCCCAATCGAACTTGCCCGCGTCGATGATGGCACCGCCCACGGTCGCGCCATGGCCGTCCATGTACTTGGTGGTGGAATGCGTCACGATGTCGGCGCCCCACTCGATAGGACGGCACATGATGGGCGTGGGGAACGTGTTGTCAACGATCAGCGGCACGCCGTGCGCATGCGCTGCCTTCGCGAAGCGCTCGATGTCCAGCACGGTGAGCGCGGGGTTGGCGATGGTCTCGCCGAACACGCACTTGGTGTTGGGGCGGAACGCCGCTTCCAGCTCCTCGTCGGAGCAGTGCGGGTCGACGAACGTGCACTCCAGGCCCATGCGCTGCATGGTATGGGCCAGCAGGTTGTAGGTTCCGCCGTAGATGGCCGAGCTTGCCACCACATGGTCGCCGCAGCCGGCGATGTTGAACACGGCGAAGAAGTTCGCCGCCTGGCCCGACGAGGTGAGCATGCCCGCCGCGCCGCCTTCGAGCTGGACGATCTTCGCCGCCACGGCATCGTTGGTGGGATTCTGCAGACGAGTGTAGAAATAGCCCGACTCCTCGAGGTCGAACAGGCGCCCCATATGCTCGGACGTGTCGTACTTCCAGGTGGTGGACTGGTAGATGGGCAGCTGACGCGGTTCGCCGTCCGCAGGATGGTAGCCGCCCTGCACGCAGATGGTGTCGATGGACTGTGTCATGGATGACTCCTTGATCGTTCGCTTTGCAGCCGCAGCACGGGGGCCGGAGGTTCGCCCGCAACCCGGCAGTCGGCGCCTCGAAACAGAAGCCCCGCAGCCGGCGGCTTGCTCTTTGCAACCGCACCATTATATTCCGCGCCCGCAGACCGCGCCGAACGCCGCAAATCCTGCGCCTATTTTTCACGCCGAGGAAACACGGCGGCGGCAATGCTGCGTCGAATCCTTCCCGGAACCGCTCCAGCCCTCTCCGAAACCCCCTTGCCCCGCAGAGCGGAGCGCCGACTTCGTGAAAAGGCCCGCGGACCGCCTACGGCATGCGGGCCTTTTGCTATTATGGCTGGCGGAAACAAGAAAGGACGGCAAACCATGCCCATCAGGATTCCCGACGCGTTGCCCGCCACCGAGGTGCTCGAGAACGAGAACATCTTCGTGATGACGGAATACCGAGCCATGCACCAGGATATTCGCCCGCTGAAGGTGCTGCTGCTCAATCTCATGCCCACCAAAATCGCCACCGAGACGCAGATCCTGCGCAAGCTGTCCAATACGCCGCTGCAAGTGGAAGTGGAGCTGCTCCAAACCGCCAGCCACACCGCCAAGAACGTATCCGAGCAGCACTTGGAAGCGTTCTACACCACGTTCGACCAGATCAAAGACCGCCGTTACGACGGCATGATCATCACGGGCGCGCCGGTGGAACTGCTCGATTTCGAAGACGTCGACTATTGGGATGAGCTCACGCGCATCATGGACTGGGCCGCCGATAACGTGCACTCCACGCTGCACATCTGCTGGGGCGCGCAAGCGGGCATCTACCATCATTATGGCATCCCCAAGTTCGAGCTGCCGCAGAAGCTGTTCGGCGTGTTCGAGCACAAGCTGGTAAAGCCTTCATCGCCGCTGGCGCGCGGGTTCAACGACCTGTTCATGGCACCGCATTCGCGCCACACCGAAGTGCATGCCGAAGACATCGAGAAGCATCCCGACCTGGAGCTCATCGCCGTCTCCGACGAAGCGGGCGTCTACATCGCTAAGAGCACCGACAGCCGTAACTTCTTCGTATTCGGCCACCCCGAGTACGACACCGACACGCTCATGACCGAGTACCGCCGAGACATCGCCAAGGGCATGGACATGCCGCTGCCGAAGCACTACTTCCCGAACGACGACCCCGACCAGGAGCCGCACTGCACGTGGCGTGCTCATGCGCAGCTACTCTACACCAACTGGCTAAACTACTACGTGTACCAGACCACGCCCTACGATATCAACCGCGTAGGCGAAGAGGCAACCGAAGGTGCGCGCGAGTAAGCCCGGTCAGCAGAAATGACAAAGAACTACACGCTCAAGCCCACGTACACGCCCGTCACGCCTCGGGGCTACGCGGAGGCCGACACCGAGGCGGCTGGGCGATCGGCCGGGGCTGAAGCTGGAGCTGAGGCTGGGGCGAAGGCCGGAGCTCGGCTATCGCCCGAGCAGACTGCAACGCAGCTGCACACCAACGACTGCATCCGGCCCGAAAATGAAGACGACGACGGCTACGACCCCTATTCCGATCGCATCGAGCCGACCCCGCTGTTCGAACCCGACCCGTGGGAGTAGGGGCCGATTCAGTTGGCAACTGAGGAAGCGCGTTTTTTCTTGCGTGATAATCGAGGACGCTAACCAACGGATGGGAGAGGGCAACCCTGTCGAACAAAGGAGTCGAAGTTGTCGGACGAGCGTTTGACGGAAGATCTATTGAAGCGCCTTTTGGAATCGGCAACACTGGAAGACTACCTCGAGCAGGAAGACCCCGTCGATCGCCAACTCGTCGACTACCTGGCTGAACTGCTTGCCGACCGCGGGATAAAGCGATCGCAAGTAGTGCAGGAATCCGGCGTTAACGGCACCGTGGTGTACGACGTGTTCTCGGGCAAATGCAAACCTGGCAGGGGCAATGCCATCATGCTGGCGTTCGGTTTGCGCTGCAGCCTACGCGAAACGCAGCGGCTGCTTCGCCTCGCAGGCGTATCCGAGCTGTGGCCGAAAGTCAGACGAGACGCCATCATCATCTGGTGCATCGACCATAAGATGAACCGCGAGAAATGCGATGACGAGCTGTGGCAGCTCGGCGAGAAAACGCTATTGCGCACCGGAGGCCTCCGCTAGCTGCGAGGGCGCTCCCGCACGCAGCCAATCGTGCAACCGTTACAATGGCTGCACGGGAGCAAGGTGGACCATGACGAAACAGCCCAACGAACAGCACGCCAGTACTAGCTCTGACGAACGCCGCGTCATCCATGCCATGAGCATCGACGACGCATATCACGTGGAGCGGGTTTTAAGCAGAGGCGCGGGCGGCGCTACGGAGCTCGTGACCATCGACGGGTCAGGTCCGTTCGTACGCAAGCGGATGCAAGCCGCCAGCGCCCGTCGCACGGTATGGGCCACCCTCGCCGACTGCAACTGCCCTCACCTTCCCAACGTGCGCGCTACTTACGAAATGCCCGAGGAATTCGTGGTCGTCTACGACTATTTTCCCGGAGAACCTCTTGGTCGCTATGTTGCCGAACGCGGCCATCTGCGTCCGGACGAGGCCTGCCATCTTGCCGCAAACGTCTGCGAAGCAGCAGAAGCGCTACATCGCCATGGAGTAGTGCACCGCGACATCGCCCCGGCGAACATCATCGTCTCCTCAAGCGGCGCGCATCTGATCGATTTCGGCATTTCACGCATGGCAACCACCCCTGAAGACGACGAAACACCGATGGGCACCTGGGGATACGCCGCGCCAGAGCAATACGGCTTCGCCGCGACGGACGCCCGGTCCGACGTGTATTCCATCGGCAAGGTGCTCACGTTCATGCTCACCGGGACCCAACCCGACGACAAAGCGTTCGAAGAGCTGCTTGCCAACGAGGCGCTAGTGCCCGCATGGGTGAAGCCCATCATCGAACGTGCCTGCGCCTTTGAGCCCAGCGCCCGCTTTCAGTCGGCGGATGATCTGGCCCATGCGCTGGCGGGGGAAAGAGAAGAAGGGGCTGCGCAACCCGACACCCAAACAGCAGAAGCCAATTCCCCCATCGCCGGAAAGGCGGCATCGGAAGAAAGCATCGCCACACACCTCGCGGAAAGCTTCGTCAGCACTTCGCCAAACCATCCCGCCGGTGGAACCCCGCATGTCTCCGCACCCGACAGGTCCCCGCGTCCTCGCAAGGGAAAATCCCGCCGTGGCAAGACGATCGCCTTCGCCGCAATCGCCATGGCCGTCGCAGTCGGCGCCTTCGTCCTGGGAGCAAACGCCGTCAACCAAATTGGGAGGATCGCTTTCCACGACAACGCTGCCCCCGAATCGCACATCGAGCAAAATCAACGGGACGATGCCACGCGCGAACCAGACAGGGGCATCGGGCAAACGACGCAAGATCCCGCCACCACAGCAGCATCCGGCGAAGCAAACGCGAATGCGAACCTGTCGCTTCCGGAATCTAGCTGGCAAGTCACTCCAAACGGCTACGTTGAATACGCATTCGCCTTGACCAGCTACGAAACGAATCGGCGCGTCGACTTCCCTGAAGTGAACGTCACCGGTCGTGCGACAGATGGGTCGATCCTCTTCGCCGACACTCTAACACTCAATGCCATCTTCCCTGGACAAACCGCTTTCTGGAACAGCGGGGCGGAATGCAGCGCAACTCCCGATTCGGTCGAATTCGAAATAGCCGATCCGCTTTCGTACAACATCTTGCCCACGGAATCCTCAGCGCCGTCGTTCATCACGACCAACGTTTCCGCGAGACCCCGAGACACCTTGGGCATCACCGTCACCGGAGAGGTCGCATGGGCGGAAGATTCGAACGTCGCAGCACTCGAGGAGTACATGACGGACCCGCATGAAGTCGCTGTGACCGTTGTCTTCCGTGATGAAGCGGGAAAGATGCTCTTCGCGGATACGGGTTACTTCGACATGCCCGCCGTTGGAGGAAGCACGCCTTTCGACATGGTCATACTTAACGTGCCCGACTATGCATCCTTCGAGGCTCACGCGCGACCTTGGTAGCAACCAGTTTCAACAGCGAAAACTTCCGAAATTCAGTTAGCAACTGAGGAATAGCATCGCGCTGTTTGCCACAATCTCAGTATCCCTTAATCGAAATGGGGTCCGCAGGCAACTGCGGCAAAACCCGCGCCGCCCCAAGCACCTCCGGCGGCGCACTCAAGAAAGGCGGTACACCATGTTGAGGGGGACATTAACACTGCTTGCGGGACTAACCCTCGCTTTATCGCTATCCGCTTGCTCGGCGGAACCGGCGACCGAAAGCAGCAACACCGGAAGCGCAGCGGCAACCGCAGCCTCCGCAGAGAATGGCGCCATCAAGATCGAGGATATCGATTGGAAAGTTGAACCAGGCGTATACAACGGCGAAAGCATGATGCTTTTCAAATTTACAAACAATTCCACCTATCCCATTGTGGGCATGCGCATGGAGTTTCAGCAAAAGGACGGCGTAACAGACGAGCAGCGCGCAGTGTTCGACACCCTCTACGAGAAATCGGAATCCTGGGAGGATATTAACGGAGGACGAGACGAAGTCTATATGGGAGCGAATCGTGACCGGTATGTTGAATCAGGTGAGAACTGCGATATCCCCTGTACATTCAACTTCACCGCATACCCTGTAACAGACACTGAACAATACGAACTCATGGAGCCTAAAATGGCAACCATCACCTACAAGGCGGACGACAAAATTTATCTCGAGTACTACGACTTCCAATCCCAATCCTACTCGTTAGACAGCCGGAGCGGAATCAACGCCGTCCAATGGTCCGACTCCGACATAGCTTCCATGATCCCGAAAATCGAAGCGCCTGTCGTAATCGTCTCGTCCGATGACGCCGATTATTTCTATGCCCGCTCCTATGGAGCGTCGATCGAGCAATTCGAATCGTATGTTACCCAAGCAGAGGAAAAAGGTTTCACCGTCGATGAGAGCAAAAGTTCCGAATACTATTCTGCCATGAATGCAGACGGCTACGAGATCACCGCCGGTTTCTCGACATTGGAAGAATCGCTTTACGTTAGCGTGAGAGCACCCGAATAGAAGCCCCCTTGAAAGCAGTATGGGAAGGCAGTAGGTGTTTCCCGCCCGCCGCCTTCCCATGGAAAATCCGCTTGCGAGAAAACCCTCTCGCATAGTCCAAGCGATGCAACGCCCAACCGCCGCTCAGACTGTTATCCTAGGCACGTTCGAATTACAATTGCTGTTTAGATCAACTTTATATTCATACGCAAGCGAGGTGCCTCATGTCCGCTGAACTCACGTTCGATCCCGAAGAGCATGCAGCGGCAGAGCACACCCCTTGCACTGGGAGTTCGCCGATCGGATCCGGCACGAAACGCAGGGTGAGACGAACCTTAACAAGGAACGAGGGCCTATCTCCTTCCTCAACAAGAACCGATCTTCTGAAACGTTCAATTTCATTCATAGTCGAAGCAGCCATCCTTCTCGTCGTCATCTACGTGTTCGGACGGTTCTCGGAGCAGATGCCCTCTTTGCTGATCGCCTGCATCTGGGCCATAGCCAGCGCATCATCCGCTGTCGCATTGGCCTACCCTCGTATCATCAGAAAGAAGAACACCAAGGAGATGTTCCTCGACAATAGCTTCGCCGCTAGACGAATAAACGGGCGAATCCCCCTCATGATCGCCTGCTACGCATTATCGGCAATTCTTGTAGCCAGCCTCATGATGCAGTCGCAAAAATGGGGGCGGATGGAATTCATCATCGCCGCCGCATCCATCCCGCTGTTCCTTGCGGTTGCGCTCGTCGCCGACTACATCATGAGGAATAAGGTGTTCAAACCGAAGTATCGACTACGCGGCACCGTCATCACCTCACGCATCGTTGTTGGCATTCTGCTGACCTTGATCTTTGCCGGTATTGCAGCCCTCACCTCTTCGAACAGCCAACAAACGATCGGCCAGGCATTCGCCGGCACTACGCTGCTGTTCGAAAACGCACAATCCGCACTGTTGGTTGAACTCGGTAAACTGAATTACCTTCTGGACGGCTACACGGCGTTCGGCCTGTCGCAGCTGCAGCCGCTTGACCTTGCGATGTATTGGATCGTGAATATCCTACTCTTCGCTTCATCGGCATTCGGGCTCGCCCAGCTATTGAGCGTCTGCTACCTGAACAGGCACGAGCTGCTAGAAGCATTCCGCCCCATCGAAGAGAGGTTGGGGAAGAAAGCCCGAAACACCGCGCGACTCCAGACGGCATGCGTTATCTGCTTAGGATCCGTGGTTTTGGCGGGATCGTTTATGTACACCGATTGGCACGCCGTCGATTTCCGCACTTCCAACGAATACAGTGCCGCAGAGCAATTCGTGCAGAAAACCGTGGACATAAACGTGTATGAGTTCAATGGGAAGATCTACGAGAAAAGCACAGTGGACAATGCAATCGATGGCTTGGTCGCCTCAAACCCCGATCTGGCGCAACAGCGCAGCGACCTCATTCAATCGCTGGAAAACCTCTACACGACCTACGAAGGCAACATCGATGGATACCTGGATTGGTATTATCGAAGTGGTTGGGAGAAACTCCAGGAAGACGCTGCCCGAGCTGTCCTTCCGATAACCTCTTTGTTTGGCGCAACCGCTCCTATCGATCCCACACTGCAGGAAAAGCTATCCGCAGGGCTGGACACCGCCCAGATCGAATTCCAGATCCAGCAATACAACGACGCCCTGCTCTCCTTGCGGTCGCAAGTAGAAGAATCCCTTGCAGGCAAAGAGCTGACGGGTATTCCTCGATGGCTCATCAACAGCCAATCACCTCTCACTGCCTATTTCACAAGCTCCCTTGCCAGCACATCGCTAAACATCGTGATACCCGACAAAAGCTACGAAGATCGTAAAGAACATTGGCTCGCAATCCACGATGCTATCGCAAGCAGCAAGCATCAAACACTTGATGCGATTCAGTCCAACAGCTCCATCTTCGACCAGCACGGCCAACCGACAAGTCAAGAGCAGTCTACGGAATAGGACCGTAAACGCGCATCAGTTGCGGTGCGCATGCTACCCTGGGTTCAGATGCTGCATATTCCCTGCTCAGCGGCACGAAAACACATGCTTGCCATTGAACGCCCTTCCGCTCACATGTTGTCAATCTCCGGATTGGAGGCGGCCGTCACGAAGTAAGTTCTTCGGCAGCCACTCTGATCGCAGATAGACGACAAGAAACAGGACCCGCCCCCTGAAACTCCCTCGGGCCTCGCCAGATCCAAAAAATCGCCTCGCGCTGCTACCAAACTCCAGTTGTGGACGAGCAATGATGGCAGAAAGAGGGTTTGCACGCCCGGAAAACAGACGGGGTTTGACAGCGGTTTATATCATGCCTGTTCGGAGAGGTGCGCTGAATCCCCCTCGCGTCTCTAGAATCCTGGAGACCGGCGACGGCTCGTCCACAACTGGAATTTGGTTACAAAATCAGAAGGAAAACTGGATCTGGCGGCGATATTAGCGGCGGTGCCGGCGGGATCGCAGCCATTGGCAGAGGCGGCGCCGCCAACCCTGCCGCACGACATGCATTGGGAGGCCATGCCGTGGCAACAACACGACCCATAGATGCTCACACGGCAACATCCGCTAACGAGAGGCGGCGCCCACTTGGGCGGCGCCTCTCGCCAATGTCTTTAGAACTTCTCGCGGTGCACTTTGGCACGCAGGTCGTCGGTGAGTCGGTTCGGCTCACGGTGGCTTTCAGGGAAACCGAGCGACAGGATGGCCTCCAGCTCATAGCCTGAGGGGATGCCCAGTAGGTCGCCTACGTAATCATTCGTGGAACGACCGTCGGACGCGGTGCGCATGCGGCCTTGGATCCAACAGCTACCCAACCCCAGCGCATCGGCCTGAAGATGCATGTTCGCCATGGCAATGGAGCAGTCCTCAATCCACGTGTCGGCAGCTTCGGACTTGGCGACCACCACGATGGCGGCATCGGCGCCGGAAAGCATCTGCGCGCCAGCATCGCGGCAACCCGCCAGCGCATCGAGCGCGACGCGCTCGCGCACGACCACGAACTCCCACGGGCGCAGACCGTGGCCCGATGCGGACAGCAAGCCCGCCTCCAACACGCGCTCGACCTTCTCATCAGGGATGCACTCCCCGGTATAATGGCGCACGCTACGTCGACGACGCAGGGCGGCCAGCACGTCGACGCCGATTTGAGCGCGGTTGTCGTCGCGTCCATCGGGGACGATTTCCAGCCAGCAGCCGTCAGGATCCTCGATGAAGTAGATGCCCATGCGCTCGTTCACAAAGCAGATGCAGCCCATCTCCTCGTGCAGCTTGCGAGCAGCATCCAGATCGGGCACCGAAAAAGCCAGATGCGTATCGCGGCCACCGTTGATGTAGGGCTCCTCGCGCCCACGGTTCCAAGTGAGCTCCAACTGGAACCCAGTGGATTCGTTACCCATGAAAACGTTCTCCCACGAGCCATCTTCAGGTCCCATACGGCCAACGACCTCCATCCCCAGCGCTTTTTGGTAGAAAGCAATGGATTTCTCAAGGTCGAGCACATGGATGCAACGGTGTATGGCACGAGCCTGCATGGCGGTTCCCTTCTCTTCGAACTTACACGGCGCCCGGCAGCTGTACGGCGGAACAACAGCACCGCACCGAACGCCCTGCGCATCTTAGCAGAGCGACCGCAATCTGCCCCATGCGCGACAAAACGGGCATATATCGCCCATGGGGACAACCGAATCATCGACCCTTGATCAAGCTCGCCACAACCGCTCGCATTGGATTCGTCCCACCCACAACGCGTGCGGCAGTAACATCAGAGACCTGCCGGCTCCCAGGCGCCACCGACCCCCTCGCCGACCACGCGGTAGATGCAGCGGGCGGAGTCGTAGACGATCGGACGCATCTTATCGAAATCGACGTGGCCCTCGTCGTCGAGGATGGAGTCGTCCACGCGCGTGTTCACGATCTCGCCGATGAAACGCTTCTCGCCGCTCCACGCCACGTTCATGGCGTTGGGCACGCCCTGCTCGTCATAGCTGGCCGCGATGAACACCGGCTGCGGGAACTGCTCTCCCGTGTTTCCCGGATCCTTCTTCATAGCGCGAACCTCTTTCGATCGTCATCACCCAACCCGATTGCAACCGCCTGTTCAGCGGAGCGCTCAGTGATACCATGCATGCTAGCCGCGCAAGCATTTCCGGCAAGCGCGCACATCGAGGATAGGTGCTATCGTGATGAAGAGCATTATGGGGAGCATCCGTGTTGACGACATGAACTCCGAGGAAAGCCGCGCTCGAGCGCAGGCGGCAGCTCCATCGTCGGAGCACGTCTCGTTCTACCTGCCCTACCGCAAGCCCTTCGATTTCCGGCAGCTGCTCGCGTTCTTCAAGACGCGCGAGCTTGCCGGGGTGGAGCTCATCGACGACGTCTCGTACACGCGCGCGGTGCGCCTGCAAGGCGTCGGCGCGGACGGCGGAGACCTGACAGGTTGGGTGCGTGTCTCCGACGAACCCGCGGAAAGCCGGCTCGCCGTGAACGTAAGCGCCTCACTGAAGCCGGCGCTGTCGCAGGTGGAAGCCCGTTTGCACCAGCAATTCGACATCGACTGCGATCCGCAGGCCGTCCACGAGGGAATCCGGCAGCTCGACGAGCTCGTCCCCGGCGCCGCCGTACTCGGCACGCGCGTACCCGGGGCGTTCGATCCCTTCGAGATCTCCGTGCGCGCCATCTTGGGGCAGCAAATCTCCGTACGGGCCGCCAACAAACTTGCCGCCCGCATCGTGCAAGCCTACGGGACGGCCATCGAAACAGAAATCCCGGGGCTCACGCACCTGTTCCCCACCGCGAGCGACCTCCTTGCGCTCGACCCCATCGAGGACGCCCTGGGGCAGCTGGGCGTGGTGCGCACGCGCTCCCGCGTCATCGCCGAGCTGGCGCGCCTCGTCACGGAAGACCAGCTGGACCTGAGCCCCGCAGCAAGCGCGCCCGAGCAGATGGAGCGACTGCTCACCGTGAAGGGCATCGGCCCCTGGTCGGCCAACTACATCGCCATGCGCGCGCTGCACTACCCCGACGCGTTCTTGGAAACCGATATCGGCGTGAAGCACGCGTTGCCTCAGCTCACCCCCGCCCAGCGCCTACATGCTGCGGAAGCGTGGCGGCCTTGGCGCGCCTACGCGAACGTGTGCCTTTGGAACTCCCTCGGCTAGCTCGGAAAGGAAGCAGCATGATCTCCAGCATCGCATATCCCACCGACCTCATCGGATCGCTCACCCTTGCCACCGACGGTAAGACGCTCGTAGGCTGCTGGTTCAACGAGGGCCGTTATTTCGGCTATGGCCTGAAGGAAAAGATGAACCCCGTCGACGCGCATCCCGTGCTCAGCCAGGCATGCATGTGGCTCAACCGCTATTTCGCCGGCGAACAGCCCGACCCGCACGAGCTTCCCCTCAACCCCGGCGGTTCCGTTTTCCAAAAGCGCGTGTGGCGCATTCTCGCCGACATCCCCTACGGCGAAACCGTCACTTACGGCGACATCGCGAAGCGACTGGAAGAGGAATCGGGCAAGCGTTCGTCGGCGCGCGCGGTTGGCGGAGCGGTGGGCCATAACCCGCTGTGCGTGATCGTGCCCTGCCATCGCGTGGTGGGCGCAAACGGCAGTCTTACCGGTTTTGGCGGCGGCATCGCCACCAAGGTGAAGCTGCTCGAACACGAGCATGCGAACATGGACGGGTTTTTCATCCCGAAGAGAGGGACCGCGCTGTAAACGCAAGCGCGCTGGTGCGCCGCCGCGCGAAGACTCAGCGTTGCGCGCGGCGGCGCACCAGCTCCAGGAATTCGTCGGCATCCAGCCCCTCGAAGCTGCGGATTGCCAGATCGGCTTCGATGGAGAGCTCCTCCCACGTGCCGGAATTGTCGTGATCGTACACGCCCACGGTGCCGAATCCCGCCGCGCTGAGCGTGCGGATAGCGTACACAGCGTCTTCGAACCCCCATGTGGCGGCAAGCGGCGTCCCCATGAGCTCGCGCGTATGGAGGTACACCTTCGGATGGCGTTTGTTCGAATGGACATCCTCGACGGACACGATGGCGCTCAAATAGGGCGCGATGCCGGCGCAGGCAAGCCCCGCCCGCAAGAACTCCTGGGGGCTCGACGATGCCACGCTCATCGTCACACCGCGCTGTGCCAGCGCATCCATGAACGCCAGCGCCCCCGGGCGCGCCTCAGCGCGCGTACGGTAGTAGACCAGCATGATCTCATCCATCATGCTCACCACCTCTTCGCCCGATTTTCCCAAGCCGAAGCGGTCGTGGAAGAACTGCGCCGACTCCGGGATGTTCAGCGTGGTGAGCGTCTGGCTGTCCTCGGTACTCAGCACCACGCCTGCCCGACGCGCGAGCTCGGCTTCCAAAGCATGCCACACGCCCATCGAGTCGATGAGCGTTCCGTCGCAGTCGAAGATGACGCCTATGCGATCCATGGGGGCTAGCGATCCTCCACGCGGATGACGTTGGGCTCGTCGCGCAGCACGTCATCGAGGTCGGCGATGTCGGCCAGCACCTCGCGAATGTCCTTCTCGCACGCAGTATGCGTCACATACACGATGTACACCTCGTCGCTGTTACGCTCGCCGCGCTGCACCACCGAGTGCACGCTCACGCTATGCTGGGCGAACACGGTTGCCATGGCCGCCAGCACGCCGGCGCGGTCCGCAACGGTGAAGCGGATGTAATACTTCGTGCGCAGCTGGTCGATGGGCATGATCGGCAAATCGTCGGTGCAGGTGCACCCCACGATGGGCCCACAGCCCAGCTCGATGTGGCGTGCAACCTCCAGCACATCGCCCATCACCGCGCTTGCGGTGGGGCCACTTCCCGCCCCCTGGCCGAAGAACATCGTCTCACCCACGGAATCTCCGGTCACGTAGATCGCGTTGAACGCCCCGTTCACGGCGGCCAGCTGGTGCGTTGCAGGGATCATCGTGGGATGCACGCGCACGTCGATGCCCTCGTCGCAGCGGTGCGCGATGGCAAGCAGCTTCACGCAATAGCCCATGTCGTGGGCGGTGTCCAGATCGGTGGTGGTGATGCGGCGGATGCCCTCGGCGTGCACGTCGGCAAGCGTCACGCGCGAGTTGAATGCGATGGATGCCAGGATGGCGATCTTCGCCGCCGCATCCAGGCCGTCGACGTCAGCAGAGGGGTCGGCTTCGGCATAGCCCTTCTCCTGGGCTTCGGCAAGCGCCTCCTCGTAGCTGATGCCCTCGTTGACCATCTGCGTGAGCATGTAGTTGGTGGTGCCGTTCACGATGCCCATCACGGAATCCACGCGGTTGGCGGTAAGGGAATGCTTCATCGGCCCGATGATGGGGATGCCGCCGCCCACGCTGGCCTCGAAGGCGATCTCGCAGCCCATTTCGTCGGCGAGGCCCATGATCTCCTCGCCGTAGGTTGCCATAAGGGCCTTGTTGGCAGTCACCACGTGCTTGCCCGCGCGCAGCGCCTCGCACACCACGTCATGGGCGACCGTGGTGCCGCCGATGAGCTCGACGACGATGTCGATGGACGGGTCGTTCACCACATCGCGGTAATCGGGGGTATAGATATCCAGCAATCCGTAGGCCTCAGCCTGCACCGGGCGACGCGAGCACACACGCACCAGCTGCACGTCCACGCCGAAATGGCGCTGGAACTCCTGCCGGTGCGCCTTCAGCACATCCAGGCAACCGCACCCTACGGTGCCGGTGCCCACCAATCCGATCTTTACCGTCATCGTTTCTCCTAAATGTCGCGCGCAAGCAGGTCGGCGTACGTTTCGCGACGCGTGGTCACGCGGGCCTCGCCGTCCTTGACGAACACGATAGCAGGACGGGGCTGCCCATTGTAGTTGCTGGACATGGAATAGCAGTATGCGCCGGTGCCGAACACCGCCACGATGTCGCCCAGCTCGGGATGTTGCAGCGGCATATCCACCACCACGGCGTCGCCGCTTTCGCAGTGCTTGCCGCACAGGGTGACGATCTCGGTGCGCGGCTGGCCCGCCTTGTTGGCGATGGTCGGCTCATAGTCGGCGTGGTAGAGGGCGGTACGGATGTTGTCGGACATGCCGCCGTCGACCGCAACGTACTTGCGGATGTTCGGCAGCGTCTTCAGGATGCCCACGGTGTACAGCGTGACGCCGGCGTTGGCCACCAGGCTGCGGCCCGGCTCCACCAGGATGCGCGGCAGGGGCACGTCATATTGCGCGCAGTAATCCTTCACGGCGTTCACCGTGCACTCGGCGAAGTCCTCGATGCTGGAGGGCTTGTCGGTGGCGGTGTAGGCGATGCCCAGGCCGCCGCCCAGGTCAAGCTCTTCGATGACCAGACCGTATTCATCGTGGATGCGCGACATCAGCTCCACCATCACCGCAACCGCCTCGCGGAACGAATGCAGCGCGAATATCTGCGAGCCGATGTGGCAATGCAAGCCCACCAGCTTCACGTTGGGCGCCTCCATAGCATCCTTCACGCAGCGGAACGCGAAATCGTCCAGCATGGTGAAGCCGAACTTCGAGTCCTCGCAGCCGGTGCGGATGTACTCGTGCGTGTCGGCTTCGACGCCGGGAGTGATACGCATATAGATGGGCTGGGTCACGCCCAGCTCGCCGGCGATCTGCGACACGCGGCCAAGCTCGATGCGGCTGTCCACCACGATGCGCCCTACGCCCGCCTGGATGGCTTCACGCAGCTCCTGCGGCGTCTTATTGTTACCGTGCACGAACACGCGCTCCATGGGGAATCCCGCCGCCTGGGCACACGCCAGCTCGCCGCCGCCCGACACGTCCAGGCACAGCCGCTCGTCGTCGACGATGCGCATCATCTCCTTGTTCTGGAACGCCTTGCTGGCATAGAGCACGTCGGAGTTAGCATAGCGGCTGCGGAACGCCTCACGGTACTCCTCCATGCGGGAGCGCAAATCCGCCTCGTCCATCACGTACAGGGCGGTGCCCATCTCGTGGGCGAGTTCGACCATGTCGACGCCGCCCACGAACAGGTGGTCGTCACGGACCTCCGCCGTGCGCGGCAGGACGGCGCCCAGGTCCATGGTGGTGAGGTTATCGGGTTGCTTGGTACGGTCGGAGGCAGGCAGCGACATGAGAATTCCTTTCGTTCGTATAATGCCCGAACAGTCTACCATCGCTGCGCGCCGTCGCAGTTACCCGCTGGTAAAATATGCAATTCCCACAGCTCTGGCCCTGCGCGCCGCTATTCCCGACAGTCGCTTCATCTGGTCAACGATGACGCCGCGGGCCCGAGGAGGTGTGCGACGGGCTGCCCCCACCAGCAAGCCGATCGTTTTCGGCCCGCCCGACAGCACCTCGAACATGTCGGTTGCACCCGACGCGCGCAGCGCTTCGAACAGGGCATCGACAGCGATGCGGCGCTCCTGCCGCCCTAGACCCCCGATCCATTCGTTGAGCACATCCGCGACGAACCGCGCCGAGGCGGCAAGGTCCTCGGCTTCCACCAGCGCGCCACCTTCCAGCTGCCAGCGGAACACGCTGTGTTGCTCGATACCGCGCCCGGCGCTTTCCACCACGCGAAAACCCGCCGGCGATGCCATGAGCACGCCCACTAGCGATTCCCGGGGGACGGTTTTGCGCACCAGCGCGTCCACGCGCGCCCGCTCGTCGACGGACAGCACGCCCTCGGCGAACCCCGGGCCGTCATGGTCGAACACCGCAAGCAACTGGCGCGCTTCGCGTTCCGGAAGCTTCGCCGCAGCATACATGGCGAGGTTGCCGCCCTTCGAGTGTCCACCGAGGATCAGGGACCGCCCGGTACGTCGCGCCATTTCGGCCACGTAGCGCGCCGCCATCTCCTGGGCGGGCACGGGCGCGGCGTACGCCATGTCGAAATCCTCGCGCCATCCCGTCCACGAGTCGTCGGTTCCCCGAAACGCCAGGTAGGTGAAGCACTCCGGGCAGGTGAACGCCACGGCGGCGAATTGGGTGCGCCGCTGCTCGCTGAACACGCTCACGTAATCATGGATGACGACACCGCCGAAACGCGGGCTTTCCGCCGCTGCAGCAAGCAGCTCCCGCACGTTTACGGAAGCAAGCCCAGTGAACTTGTCGTCGGAAAGGCCTGCCCCGAGCAGGTCGGCGAAGCTGCAGCCTTCCGGCGTCCGCTTGGCGGCGTGCCGCCGCAGGAGGCGCCGACCCGCGCCGAAACGCTCTAGCATGCGACGGAGGCGATGCCGCCCACCTTCCTCAAGCCGATGCAGTGGGGCGACGTTTCCCATGCGTACCATCGCCAACTGGGAAAACACCAGCGAATCCGCTTCGCGCAGAGGAGTTTCGCCAAATGTCGCGCGCTCATCGCGCACGTAATCGAGGATCGTTGCCACGCCCGCCCCCTTCCCCACATCTTCGGGAATGCTAAGCCGCCACGAAAACACTACCACGCCGCGCCAAACCCCGTCGAGTCCGTGGCCGAGGCAGATGTTGCATTCGGCCCCGCACCAAAACCCGTCCCCGAGTCCGAGACGGCACCGTACCGGATTCCGTGCCCATGCTCACGCCCAATCCCGGACCCGCCTGCACCGTCAGCACCGCCACGGACGGCGAGCGCGCTTCCCCAGCCTGTTGTTAAGCTGTTTGTAATAAATCACAGCCCATCGGATTATCTCTTCACGGAATCATCCGTTTTTGGGTATAATGTCTTCCGCTCGGGGATAATACCTGCTCGTGCCATGCACGCCCCGCAGGTTCAAACGCCTCTCCGCGGGACGGCCGCACGCGCCGCCAGTCCCGGCAAACGGTCTGCGCGCGAACGTTTCTCCTGGCAGCATTGTTGCCATACAGGTGAAAGGAGCAAATCATGGCAAAACAGGAACCGTCCATCGACCAGTGGCTCAAGGAAGCAAAGCAGGATCCGAAGGCTGCTCAGTGCGGCATGTTCCTCACGCATAACGGCGTGGTGCGCATCACTCCGAAGAAGCAGGTGCGCGAAGGCATCCAGGGCTTGGGCGAAGTGAAGCAGGTGGAGTTCTCCTATGACGCTGAGGGCCTGAAGGCCGCCGAAGCCGAAGCGCTCACTTGGCCGGGCGTGTACTATGTGCGCACCTGGCTGAACGAAGGCGCCTGCAACGTGGGCGACTCGCTGATGTACGTGCTGATCGGCGCCGATATCCGCCCCAACTGCATCGATGCGCTGCAGAAGCTAGTCGGCAAAATCAAGAACGAGCTGGTGGTGGAGAAGGAGATCTTCGCATAGGCGAACCCAGCTCCTTTAACATGAAGGGCCCGGAGGTCATCTCCGGGCCCTTCGTTTTCCACCCTATTCCAAAAACCATTCCAAATGGCCGCAATTTTGGCAAACAAGTACTTTTGCGCTTTGGTTCGCCCAGTCCAAATTAAGAAACGTCATCCCCGTCGTGTTGATTTTTCCCTCCCGCTCGTCAAAGCGAGAGCCCCCGCAGTGCGAGCAACGGACCGACTCTCCAGCAATTTCATACTCGTAGTCGCCTTCAAGTCCGCGACGAAAACCGTCCACGATCCCCATATGCCCCTCCTATCCGAAATACTTTACGCCCCCTTCGAAGATGGGTTGGTAGAGGTTGCCGGGCACGTTCTTGTAGAGACCGGCGCCGGAACGCTCGGAGTGGCCCATCTTGCCGAACACGCGCCCGTCGGGACTGGTGATGCCCTCGATGGCAAGCAGCGAGCCGTTGGGGTTCGCGTCCAGATCCATGGACGGCACGCCCGCATCATCCACATACTGCGTCGCCACCTGACCGTTGGCCACCAGGCTTTCCAGCAGCTGCTGCGGCGCCACGAAGCGCCCCTCGCCATGGCTGATGGCCACCGTATGCACATCGCCCACCTGGCACTGCGAAAGCCACGGCGACAGATTCGACGCCACACGCGTACGCACCAGACGGCTCTGATGGCGGCCGATAGTGTTGAACGTGAGCGTGGCGCAGTCGGCATCCATCGGGCGGATGTCGCCGAAAGGCACCAGTCCCAGCTTCACCAACGCCTGGAAGCCGTTGCAGATGCCCAGCATCAGGCCGTCGCGTTCCTGCAGCAGTTCGCGCACTGCCTCGGTGACCTCGGGGGCGCGGAAGAACGCGGTGATGAACTTCGCCGAGCCGTCGGGCTCGTCGCCGCCGGAGAAGCCGCCGGGGATCATCACGATCTGGCTGTTGCCGATGCGTTTTGCCAGCTCGTGCGTGCTTTCCGCAACCGCCTCGGGCGACAGGTTGTTAATGACGAACACGTCTGCTACCGCGCCCGCGCGCTCGAACGCCGCCGCGGTGTCGTACTCGCAATTGTTACCTGGGAACACCGGGATGATCACGCGCGGCTTGGCGATGGCCGCGCCGCTGAACACGTGCGGTGCCTCCGCCGCGTACGAAACGGCTTGCACCTGCGGAGCGGCAGCGCGCTCGTCGGCGGGAGTGCGGTACGGGAACACGCCTTCGATGCCATGCTCCCACGCCTCCTGCAGCTGCGCCAGATCCAGCGTCTCGTCGTAGGCGGTAAGCTCGTAGGCCTCCGCTGTTTCGCCCAGCTCGATGACGGTCGCGCCGTCGATGGCGGGCAGCTCGCAGCCGTCGGCGAGCTCCACGATGAAGCTGCCGTAGGCGTGGTCGAACAAGTCGTGGCAATCGTCGTCGCACTCATCGTAGAAGGCGTCGGAAACGGAGAAGCCGATGCGGTTGCCCAGGCACGCCTTGAAGAGCACCTCGGCGATGCCTCCGAAGCCCGCCGTGGACGCCGAAAGCGCCGCACCGGAGCGGATGAGCTCCTCGACCGCATCCAATACCGTGCACAGCGACTGGCGCTCGGGCAGCAGCCCATCCGCCGAATACGCCGGCTCGATAAGCGCCACGCGATGCCCCGCTTCCTTGAACTCGGGGGAGATCACGTTGCCCACCGGGCCCGTGCCCACCGCGAACGAGATGAGCGTAGGCGGCACGTCCAAGTCTTCGAACGAGCCGGACATGGAATCCTTGCCGCCGATGGCGCCCACGCCCAGATCCACCTGGGCCATCAGCGCGCCCAGAACCGCTGCGACCGGCTTGCCCCAGCGCTCGGCCTCATCGCGCAGCTTCTCGAAATACTCCTGGAAGCTGAGGTACATCGCCTTGCGCGCGAAGCCCGTGGCGACGAGCTTCGAGATGCTCTCCACCACCGACAGATAGGCGCCACGGAACTGGTCGGCCTCCATGATGTAGGGGTTGAAGCCCCACGCCATGCCCGAGACGGTGGTTGTCTCGCCGAACACGGGGAACTTCGCCACCATCGCCTGGGCGGGCGTGAGCTGCGTCTTACCGCCGAAGGGCATGAGCACCGTTGCCGCGCCGATGGTGGAGTCGAAGCGCTCGGAAAGCCCTTTGTTGGAGCACACGTTCAGATCGCTCACCAGGGTGCGCATGGCGTCGGCGAACGTCTCTTCCTCGGCGCCGGGGATAAGCGGCACCGTGCTCTCGTACACATCGTCCAGGCTGCCCAGCTCCTGCGCGACCGCCGCGCCCAGCTCGCTGTCGGGATCAATCGGGGCGACGCCCTGCAGCTCGACGTGCGCCTTCTGGTGCTTCGGCGCGCCGTTGCTGGCCAGGAACGCGCGCGACAGGTCGACGATGGTGTCGCCGCGCCAGGTCATGCGCATGCGCGGCTCCTCGGTGACCGTCGCCACCACGGTTGCCTCGAGGTTCTCTTCGCGCGCATAGCCCAGGAACTCGTCGACGTCGGATGCTGCCAGCGCCACGGCCATGCGCTCCTGGCTTTCGGCGATGGCCAGCTCGGTGCCGTCGAGGCCCTCGTACTTCTTGGGGACCACGTCCAAGTTCACCTGGATGCCGTCGCACAGCTCGCCGATGGCCACGCTCACGCCGCCCGCGCCGAAGTCGTTGCAGCGCTTGATGAGGCGGCAGGCGTCGGTGCGGCGGAACAGGCGCTGCAGCTTGCGCTCGACCGGCGCGTTGCCCTTCTGAACTTCGGCGCCGCATTCCTCGACGCTCGCCGTGCTCTGCGCCTTCGATGAGCCCGTGGCACCGCCGATGCCGTCGCGGCCCGTGCGGCCGCCCAGCAACACCACCGCATCGCCCGGTGCCGGGCACTCGCGGCGCACGTTCTTCGCGGGCGCGGCGCCCACCACGGCGCCCACCTCCATACGCTTTGCCACGTAGCCGGGATGGTACAGCTCGTTCACCGCGCCGGTGGCCAGGCCGATCTGATTGCCGTAGCTGGAATAGCCCGCCGCGGCCTCGGTGACGATCTTGCGCTGCGGCAGCTTGCCCTCAAGCGTCTGCTCCACCGGAACCGTCGGATCGCCCGCGCCGGTGACGCGCATGGCCTGGTACACGTAGCTGCGGCCGGAAAGCGGGTCGCGAATGGCGCCGCCCACGCAAGTGGCGGCGCCGCCGAACGGCTCAATCTCGGTGGGATGGTTGTGCGTCTCGTTCTTGAACAGGAACAGCCAGTCCTCATCGGCGCCGTTCACGTCCACCTTCACCTTGACGGTGCAGGCGTTGATCTCCTCGGACTCGTCCAGCCCCGTGAGGATGCCCTTCGCCTTCAGGTACTTCGCACCGATGGTGCCCATGTCCATCAGGCACACCGGCTTCTTGTCGCGCCCCAGCTCGTGGCGCATCTGCAGATAGCGGTCGAACGCCTGCTGGACCACGGCGTCGTCGATGCTGATGTCTTCCAACACCGTGCCGAACGTGGTGTGGCGACAATGGTCGGACCAGTAGGTGTCCACCACCTTCACCTCGGTGATGGTGGGGTCGCGATGCTCCTCGTCACGGAAGTAGCTCTGGAAGAACACGATGTCCGCCAGGTCCATGGCCAGCCCGCGCTCCTCGATGAACGCCGCCAGGCCCGCCTCGTCCAGCTCGCGGAAGCCCTCGAGCGTCTCCACCGGCTGCGGCTCCGCCACATCCAGCACCAGCGTGTCGCGCGTGCCCATGGACGCCTCGCGCGCCTCCACCGGGTTGATCACGTAATGTTTGATGGCGGCGATGTCGTCCTGCGTCAGGTCGCCTTTCAGGAAATACACCTTGGCGGAACGGACCTCGGGGCGCTCACCCTGGCTGATGAGCTGGATGCACTCGCTCGCGCTGTCGGCGCGCTGGTCGAACTGCCCGGGCAGGTACTCCACCGCGAACACCGCGCATCCCTCGGCCGGCGGCAGCTCGAAGAAGACGTCATCGGACTGGGGCTCACTGAACACGGTGGGCACGCACTGCTCGAACAACTCGGCGGAGATGCCCTCCACATCGTAGCGGTTCAGCAGACGCACGCCCTCGAGCGCGTCGATTCCCAAAATGCCGCGCAGCTCGGCAGCCAGCCCTTTCGCCTCGACGTCGAAGCCCGGCTTCTTTTCCACATAGACGCGAGAAACCATTCGCCATCCTTCCAACTGCATTTTTCCAGTTGGAACAATGATACGACACCCGCGCCCCGCACGCCCGCCGGGTTCCCATTTAGCGCGGCATCCCCAAAATCGCCTGCGGAAGGCACCGCACCGCCCCCGAAAGCAGTTTCGGCGACCGCGCGAATCGCTGGTCGCCGAAACGTCGATGCGGTATGAAGCGCCCTTCGCACGCCAGGGCCAAGCCCCCGCGCGAGCGGCGCTATCTCTTGGCCGCGTCCTTGCCGGCAGTAGCATCCTCGGCGGGAGCTTCCGCCCCGGTCTGCTTCTTCTTGCCAAACAGGCCGCCCAGCACGCCCTTGCCCTTCTTCTCGGCTTCGGCGGCTTTGGCTTCCTCATACTTCTTCTCGGCCTCGGCCTTGGCGGCCTTCGCCTCGGCCTTCTCACGGCGTTCCTCGGCGCGGCGGGCCTTGGACTTCTTGCCCTCCATCTGCTCCTGGTAGGCGCGGCGGACCTTCTTCATCTTGGAGAACTCCAGCCACAGCGCGGCGATAATGAACACGTACGACAACACCAGGATGATCATGAATCCGAACTCGCCGAGCATGTCGCGCATGAAGAACGACAGCGCCAGGCAGATGATGGCGCCGATGAGCAGCACCCACCAGATGCGACGTAGGCGCTTGTACTCCTCGGTAGGAGGGTTGGCGTACTTGCGGTCGAGCTCCACCTGATGCTGGCGCTCAGCGCGGCGTGCGGCCTTCTTCTCCTGCTTGGTCTTGGTCTTGGGCTTAATGTACACCGACGCTGCTGCCGCGCTCTTCGGTTTGGCGGAAGCGGCGCTCTTACGGGTTTTGCCGTGTTTCTCTTCGCTAGTGTAGCGATCGTTCATGGGGTTTCGTTGAGACATGATGGTCTTTCTAGCTTCTCAAGCGCACCTGGCATCGATTCCTAGCGGAACGACTTGCCGGTGATGAGCTCGTAGGCCTGGATGTACTTCTGGCTGGTCTTCTCGATGATGTCCTGGGGCAGGTGCGGCGGGTTGCCGGTGCGGTCCCAGTTGGCGTTGAGCCAGTCGCGCACGAACTGCTTGTCGAAGCTGGGCTGGTCCTTGCCCGGCTCGTACCTGTCGCCCGGCCAGAAGCGCGAGCTGTCGGGAGTGAGCACCTCGTCGGCCAGGATGATCTTGCCGTCGATCACGCCGAACTCGAACTTGGTGTCGGCGATGATCACGCCGCGCTCGGCGGCATGGTCGCGCGCAGTGGTGTACACCTTCAACGAAAGGTCGCGCAGGGCGGTGGCGTCGTCCTCGCCGATGATCTCGGCGCAGCGTGCGAAGCTGATGTTCTCGTCGTGGTCGCCGATTTCGGCCTTGGTGGACGGGGTGAAGATGGGCTCGGGGAGCTTGGAGGAGTTGTCCAACCCCTCGGGCAGCTGGATGCCGCACACCGTGCCCTGCTTGCGGTATTCCTTCAGGCCGCTACCGGCAAGGTAGCCGCGCACGATGCACTCGATGGGGAACATCTTGGCCTTCTTCACCAGCATGAAGCGGCCGCGCAGGTAATCCGCATAGGGCTTGAACTGCTCGGGCAGGTCGGCGACGTCGGCCGAGATCAGGTGGTTGTCCACCACGTCGGACAGCAGGTCCAGCCAGAAACACGAAAGACGCGTGAGCACCTCGCCCTTGTAGGGGATCTCATCTTCCAAGATGTAGTCGAACGCGGAAATGCGGTCGGTGGCGACCAGCAGCAGCCTATCGCCCAGATCGTACAGATCGCGCACCTTGCCCTGAGCATCGGGCTTGATATCGATTCCAGCCATGTACCCTGACTCCCTTGCCGTACAGTCTTGCCACTTCAAACGCAGTAGCCGCGTCCTTCAGCGTCTCGTTGCGCCGCGCAGCGGAAAACCCGTCGCGAACGCAGCGCTGCCCATTATCGCGCATTCGCGCGTCTTCGGGCTAGCGCTCACGCGATTTCCTGCTTTTGCCTTCCTTCGAGGCTTTGGAACCTTTTGGCTTCACCGGTTTCTGGCGCCCGGTGCGGCCCGATTTCGCGTTCTGTCGCGCCTCGACCTCGGGGTCGTACAGCGGAAGGTGGATGGTGAAGCATGCCCCTTCGTCCTTCTTGCCCTCGACCTGCACCCAGCCATGATGACGGTCGACGATCTCCTTCACCACAGCCAGCCCGATGCCCAAACCTCCGCTGGCGCGGGCGCGGCCCGCGTCGGCGCGCCAGAAGCGCGAGAACACCATCTTGCATTCCTCGGGCGTGAGGCCGATGCCCGTGTCGCGCACCGAGATGGCCGCCATAATGTCGCCGCGCGACACCTTCACCGTGATGTGCCCGCCCTCGGGCGTGTAGCGCACCGCGTTGGAGATGAGGTTCGCCGTCGCTTGGCGGATCATGTCGGCGTCGCCCTTCACCAGGACGTTCTTCTCCATCTCGTAGGTGAGGGAAAGGCCGGAATCGGCGACGAACGCCTCGTGGGTGGCCACGATGGACGATATCAAGTCGCCCACGTTCACCACCTCTTCCTTCATGGGCGTGGAGCGGTTCTCCAAGCGCGACAGCGAAAGCAACGCGCTGACCAGGCGACCCAAACGCTGGACCTCGGAATTCACCGTCTCGAGGCGCTCCTGATCGGCCTCGAACACGCCGTCGACCATGGCCTCGACCGTCGACTGGATTGCCATCAGCGGCGTGCGCAGCTCGTGCGCGACGTCGGTGGTGAGGCGACGTTCCAGCTCACGGTCCTTTTCGACCGATTCGGCCATCTCGTCGAACGTCTGCCCTAGCTCGGCGATCTCGTCGCCGCCGGACAGGCCTGTGCGCGCTGACAGGTTGCCCTCCTTGATGGCCTTCGCCGTCTTGGTGATGCGGTTGATGGGATTCACCAGGCCGCGTGCGAACAGATAGCCGCAGCACGATGCGAGTACGATGGCCACGATCGTCGCGATTGCCATGGCCTGGTAGGAATTGTTGCGGAACTGCTCGTCGGCAGAACGCAGCAGTGTGTCGGAGCCGAGTACCCACACGTTCACCGAGCCCACCGCCTGGCCGTCCACCTCGATAGCGGCGGTGGCCATCTGCTCGGGCGAGGGGTTCTTCGGCGCCAGCGACGTGCCGCTCGCCCCCGCCTGCGCCGTGGAGAGGCGCGTGGAATCGAAGGGGATGGAAACCGGGCTTTCCGCATCGTAGGCGACGGTGTTGTTGACCACGCGGATGCCGATGCCGGGCGTCATGGCCAGCATCGTGCGCGCCGGCATGATCGTTTCACCGTCGAAGGCACCCGAATCGGCGTAGTTGTCGGCGATCTGATCGGCGGTTATGGAGGCGATGGATTCCATGTTGTCGCGCGTGTAGGTTTGGAAGTGCTGCTCCCACACGAACGATACCACCCCGATCGCAACCAGCGCGGTCATGGCGGCAATGAGAGCGAACGACAGGGTGACGCGCGTGGTGTAGGTCAGGCCATTCCATCCTTTGCGCTTCTTAGAGACGCCACGGTCCTCAGGCTTTTCCCCGCCTTTGCCCTTCTTCTCTGAAGCAGACGATGCCGCCTGGAGGGCGGCATCGTTGTCGATAGCCAACATGCTCGTTGCGCTTTCGGCGAACGCAGCCGGGCTACTGGCCCGACTTGGTGGGGTCCTCGAAACGGTAGCCCACGCCATGGACGGTATGCAGCCACTTGGGGTTGCGCGGATTATCGCCGATCTTGGCGCGCAGGTTCTTCACATGGCTGTCGATGGTGCGCTCGTAGCCCTCGAAGTCGTAGCCGAGCACCTTCTCGACCAGCTCCATGCGCGAATACACGCGGCCGGGATAGCGGGACAGCGTGGTGAGCAGCTTGAATTCGCTGGCAGTCAGATCGATCTCCTTGCCCGCCACCATCACCTTGTGGCCCGACACGTCGATGGTGAGCTCGCCGAACTCCAACACCTCGCGCTGCGGCTCGGTGTCGGCATGCACGCGGCGAAGCAACGCGCGGACGCGCGCCACCAGCTCGCGGGGGCTAAACGGCTTGACCAGGTAGTCGTCGGCGCCCAACTCCAGGCCGATGATACGGTCCTCGACCTCACCCTTCGCCGTGAGCATGATGATGGGCACGTCGGAGTTGTCGCGGATGGCGCGGCACACGCGCTCGCCCGGCACGCGCGGAAGCATAAGGTCGAGGATCACCAGGTCGAAATGGTGCTTGGAAAACTCCTCGAGTGCTTCCTGGCCGTCGCCGGCAGCGGTTACCCAATAGTTCTCGCGCTCCAGATATGCCGTCACCGCTTCGCGGATGTTCTTTTCGTCTTCAACCAGAAGAATGCGTCGCGTCTCGTTGCTGCTCATGACCTCACCTCGATATCAACGTCGGTCTGCTTCGTTTGAAAGCCGCATACGCAGGGCCTTCGCGCGCCCAGGAGGCAGGCCCCGAGTGCCCGCAGGTTCGGCGAAACCGGATCGCGGGCAGGGCGAGCCGACGCCCTTTACGCGCGTTTTGCGTTTATTGTAGCAATTGGCCCCGATCAGACGCGCGCCTGTAAATGAAATGACACAATAAACACCATGGCAACCCGCAGATCCACACCGGGCTCACGCGCCCGTCGCATCTCTTCAGCATCACGCCGCAGCGCACGCCGCGGCGATGCCGCGCTGCACCAATCCAAGGCTCTCGGCGCCCAGATCGGCAACGTCGCCGGGCTGGGATCGGATGGGGCGAAGCGCTCCGCATCTGGCCGCGTGCGCACGCGCTCCCACTCCGCCGCCGCGCACCGCACGCCCCCCAACGCCCGCGGCGGCGTCGGCATCGGCAGCTCGCGCACCCCAGGCGGCCCGTCCGGCGGCCCCGTCATCACGCGCCGCCATTTGGTGGCAGGCGCGGTGGGCATCGGGGCGGTCGCCGTGCTCGGCGGCGGTGTGTACCTGGCATCGCAGCAAAGCTCCGACACCGGCACCGTCTCCACCCTCGAAGTGCCCGAAAGCGCCGTGTCCTCCTCCAACGATCTAGGCGACGCCGTTTCCGCCGACGAGCACATGCAGCTGGTGGGCAGCTACGAGCTCCCCTTTGGCACGCTGGTGTTCTCGTCGTGCGATGCGCTGGCGTGCTGCATCGTCCCCAGCGAAACCGCCAACCCGCTGTGCACCGTAGCGCTCCTCCGCCTGGGCTCGGGCGACCTCTCCACCGTGCTCGACAAGCCCCAGGGACTCGGCGAGGGCTTCCAGATCTACGACGCCCGCGCCAACGAGCAGGGCCTCGTGTGGGTGGAGGAGGACATCCTGGAAAACGCCTGGCGCGTGTACACCGCCCCCCTGTCTGCGGAAGGGGTGCTGGGCCAGCCGGCGCTTGCCGAGGAAGGCGGTGGCGATTGGGAGGCTCCCTCCATCGCCGTGGCGGGCGAGCGCGCGTTCTGGCAGGTGATGCCCAAGTCCGACACCGACGCGTCGTCGGAGGAATCACGCCTGATGACCGCGACCTTCGGCAGCCAGGACGCGCAGACCGTCTGGACATCGGACGGGCGCTTCGCCACCGCACCCTACGCGTGCGCCGATGCCGTGGTGGCCACGCCGCGCGCCGATACGTCGGGCACCTACTACCAGCTGACCTGCATCGACGCCGCTTCGTGCAGCGCCACCGACACCCTGGTGCTGCCCAGCCGCATGTCGCCTTTGGAGGCGGGGTACGGGGCCAACGGCTTCATGTTCTCGTTCGATGCCATCTACGATTACGGCGGCGGCATCGCCAACCTGGGCACCTACTGCCCCGCCCAAGACACCCGCGGCGGCAACTACAGCGCCGCGTCATGGTTCCGCTTCGCGCGTACGCCGTCCGCCGCGCCGGCGTGGTGCGGAAACTACCTAATGGTGAAATCCACCAGCTCGGTATGCGGAGTGGACCTGTCCTCCAACACCTGGTTCACGCTGGGCATGGAGAACGGCTCCGACGACTACGGCGACTACCTGGCCTCGACCGGCACCGTGAGCGCCATCGTCACCTATGCCAACATCGACCACACCCCGCTCGGCGGCGAGCACATCCACTGCTGCCGCGTCCGCATCTGGCAGCCGGTATAGGCCTTTCCAGCCGCAACAGCAGAAGAATCCCGCTTTCGACGCAGTCGGCACTTCGTCGCAGCGCGAATCAAAGATTCCCGTTTTTTGGAAAAGCCAGCGCACCATCCTGACGAGTGTCGAAAACGCGAAAGCCCGCACCGATCGGACTTCGATCCATCGGTGCGGGCTTGACGCTAGCTATGACGCCGGGAGGACGCGCGAACGCGGACCTTCCGATATCGGCAGACTGCCTAAACCGCTAGCCCCTAGATGCCTGATAAGCCTCCACCAGCTTCTTCGTCACATCGGTGGGCGCCTGGTCGTAGCCTTCCACCCTGATCGTGTAGGAGCCGCTGCCGCGCGTGAGGGCACGCAGGTCCTTGGTGTAGTTGAGCACCTCGGCGTAGGGCACGCGCACGATTATGATGGTCTCGCCTTGGTCGTTGGAGTCGGTGCCGATGATGCGCCCGCGGCGGGTGGAGATGTCGCCCATCACCGTGCCGGCGTATTCGTCGGTGACGGCAACCTCAAGGTGCGCCATAGGCTCGAGCAGAATCGGGTCGGCTTTCTCGCATGCCGTGCGGAAACCGATGCGCGCAGCCGTTTTGAATGCCATCTCGTTGGAGTCGACCGAATGGTAACTGCCATCGTAGACGGTGCACTTGATGTCCACCATGGGATAGCCTGCCAAAAAGCCTTCTGCCATGGCCTCCTGCACGCCCTTGTCCACTGCGGGGATAAGTCCGCCGGGGATGGCGCCGCCTTTGATGGCATCGACGAACTCGTAACCCTGACCGGGGTTGGGCTCCAAACGCAGCCAGCAATCGCCGAACTGGCCCGCGCCGCCGGTCTGCTTCTTGTGGCGGCCCTGCGCCTCTGCGGTCTTGCGGATGGTCTCGCGATACGGGATGCGCACGGGCACCAGGCGCGTCTCGACGCCGGTCTGCTCCTTGCAGCGCGCCAGGACCGTTTCCACTTGAGCATCGCCCATGGCCATCAGCACGGTCTGGTGGGTCTCCTCGTTGCGCTCGATAACCATCGTGGGGTCGTTCTCGCAGGCGCGTGCCAGGAACGTGCCCAGTTTATCCTCTTCCTTCTTGTTGACGGCCTCGATGGCAACGGGGTATTGAGGAGTCGGCATGGGCATAGGGTCGATGGCGATCTCGCCGGTCTGCGACAAGGTGTCGCCCGTGCGGGTCTCCGACAACTTGGGCACCACGATAATGTCGCCGGCCTTGGCGCTTTTCACGTCTACGGTTTCCTTGCCCATCATCACGTACAGATGGCCCAGGCGCTCCTTCTTGCCCGTGCGTGCGTTCACCAGCTCCATGCCGGGTTCCAACACGCCGGAGAACACCTTCAGGAAGCTCAGACGCCCCACGAACGGATCGGACAGCGTTTTGAACACGAACGCGGCAGGACGGCCCGACTCGTCGATGTTGACCGCCTGGCCGCCGGCGACGAACTTGCCATGGTCGCGCGGGCTGGGAAAATAGGTGGTGATGTCATCCATGACCGCCTTGATGCCCTGCTCGATAATGGTGGAGCCCACGAACACCGGGATAAACAGTTCCTGCGCGATGGCCTTGTCCAGCAGACTTTCCAGCTCCTCCTGGGTGAGCTGCTCGTCGCCTTCCAGGTACTTCATCATCAGCTCGTCGTCGGCCTCGGCCACAAGATCGCACAGCTTCTCGCGCGCGGCAGCGGCGATTTCGGCATATTCTTCGGGGATATCCTCAACGCGCTCGACGTTCGCGTCGCCCTGGTCGAAATAGCGCGCCTTCATGCGCAGCACGTCGATGACGCCCTTGAAGTCCTTATCCACGCCGATGGGGATGGTCACCGGGCCCAGGCGCGAGCCAAAACGCGCGTGCAAGAGAGCCATGGCGGTATCGAAGTCGGCGTTCTCGCGGTCGATGTGGTTGATGAATACCGCACGCGATAGGCGCATGCCTTCGGCCTCGCGCCACAGTTTGGTGGTCATGACCTGCGGACCGGCAACGGCATCAACCACGAACAACGCCATCTCCGCGGCGTTCATAGATGCCAGTGTGTCGCCGATGAAATCCGGATGCCCCGAAGTGTCCAGCAGGTTGATCTTGAAGTCTTTGTACGGAACAGGCGCGATGGAGGTGCCGATGGTGAAGCGGCGCCGGATCTCTTCCTGATCGTAATCAAGATAGGATTTCCCATCGTGGGTCGTGCCCATGCGAGGGGTGCGGCCCGAGACGTGCAGCATCGCCTCGGCGAGCGATGTCTTGCCGGCGCCATCTTGGCCTACCAGCACAATGTTTCGCACGTGTTCGGTAGCAGGAGCTGCCATGTCAACCACCAACTTTCGTGTTGCGTGGCCCGCGTTAAGCCGCGTTGCACCGGGCAGCGCGGGCCAAACGAGCATTCCCCGTTCCCCGTCCGCGCGCCGCGCCCGGCATCACATCCCCTTCCCTGCGACAGCGCGCTTTTGAAAACGTTGCTATCCAGTGTATCGCAAAGCCGCCGCTTACGCCGGGGAGACAACCGCCTGGCTTGGGGCAGGGCAGCTGGAGGGCGGGGCGGGCGAAACGCATGTCGACAGCGTATGCAGAGAGCGCTTCCAGCTGCCTGCCGTACACGCGCAAGGCGGCCCAGTCGCGAAATGCGCGCGGACGCAGATGCATCTTGATTATTCTCGTTTCGCTATTATAATTGCATTGTTCGTTTTAAAGAATAAAGCGACCACCGGCATACGGCAGAGAACCCGAAAGGACCGCATCATGCAGATTTCCGCTCGCAACCAGTTGAAGGGCACCGTTTCCTCCGTAAAGGACGGGGCGGTCAACGGCATCGTTACCATCGATCTGGGCGACGCACCCATCAGCGCCGATATCACCATGGAATCTATCAAGGACCTGGGGCTGGCGGAGGGCAAGAGCGCCATCGCCATCATCAAATCCACCAATGTGATGTTCGCCGCGGGCGACCAGCGCATCGCCGGCATCTCAGCTCGCAACCAGCTGGTGGGCACCGTTACCACCATCCGTAAGGGCGCCGTAAACGGCCATGTGGGCCTGGAGCTGGCCGATGGCAGCGTGATCACCGGCTCCATCACCAATTCCGCCATCGAGGACCTGGGTCTGGAAGTGGGCAAGCCCGCCGTGGCCATCGTGAAGTCCACCGACGTCATCGTGGGCGTGGAGTAGCCCCGCCGCACGATCCGGATTTCCCTCCCTATGGACAGGGGCGACGCTGCGAAGAGCGCCGCCCCTGTTCGCTTCTGAATCGAAACGGCGCCTCGCCGGAGCCGAAACGCTCTCCTTACCGCGGCCTGGCTTGCCACGCCGCCATCTCGAAAGGCATGGGGTCGTCCTGCCCGCGCCACTGCGGCACGTCGAACTGGCGCGTCCAGTAGCCCAGCGCGCGGACCGCAACCATCGTGCTGAACACGTACACGCACATGCTCAAATACGCCGCCGCAACGAACACGAGCACCATCAGGATGGTCATCCACACCATGATGCCGGGCGAGTGCAACCCAGGCGCCCCTACGCCGATGGCTATGGCGACCCCCGTCAGCAGCACCACGAACGCCCCGACGAACACCAGCACCGTGGCAACCACGATGTTGATGGCGAAGAACAGTCCGAAGATCCGCATGATCCCGCCTGTGTCGCGACGCAACATCGCCCAGATGCGGCCGAATTGGAACCCG
Organism: Eggerthellaceae bacterium; assembly: GCA_036306585.1. GTDB lineage: Bacteria > Actinomycetota > Coriobacteriia > Coriobacteriales > Eggerthellaceae > Aphodovivens. The sequence continues at coordinate 46,597 of JAXJZF010000006.1, read as the reverse complement.
GCGGAAAGCCGCCCGTAGATGGACATGCGCATCCAGCCTATCCACGTGAACAACGTGACCATGATCGCCAAGAATACCGCGGCGAGCAAGATGAGCAGCGCCATCCCCAGCGAGCCGACACCCGCCGAAACGCCCATGATCCCGTGGCCCAGGTGCCCGAGCATGGAGAACCCGGCGCCCAGAAGAGGCACCACTAGACTGAATGCCACCCACACGATCGCCGTCAGGACGACGCGGATCAGCCACGCGAAGAACCCGCGGCTGTACAGCTTGCCGTCTTCGTTGCCGAACAGGTGGGCGGGCATGGGCGCATGCACGCCCCACGCCATATCGCGCGCCCAGCCTAGCAGGTAGCCAGCCAAGACCACCCATCCGAACACGGGGATGAACATAAGCAACGAAAGCAACAGCAGTTTGCGGAACCAACCCTGCGAATTGCGGATGTCGTTCCATGCCGCGCTGAAATATCCGGTTTGCATGCCTCCCCCTTCCCTCCAGGTGAGCTGTCGCGTGATCATCGTGGCGCATTGCTAAGATTTCGCAGGTCAAACTATACGCGCCCGCGCGCAGGGCGGCCGTTTTCGTTTCCGACCCGTCACCATAGTATCCGGCGCCGCGCCTGCACCGGAACACAGGAAGGCCCCGCCCGTCCACGAGATGCGAACGAAGCGGGGCCTTCCGAAAAGACGTATCGTCGATGCTTAGACGGCTAAGCCACCCAAGCGGGGAGACGAGACAAGTTACTTGAGGGTGACAGCAGCGCCGGCCTCTTCCAGCTTGCCCTTGATCTCCTCGGCCTTGTCCTTGGCGATGCCCTCCTGCAGAGTGGTCGGAGCGCTCTCGACAGCCTCCTTGGCCTCCTTCAGGCCCAGGCCGGTGATCTCACGGACGACCTTGATGACAGCGATCTTGTTGTCGCCGAAGCCCTCGAGCACAACGTCGAACTCGGTCTTCTCCTCGGCAGCAGCGGCACCGTCAGCGGGAGCAGCGGCAACCACGGCAGCGGGAGCGTCGGCGGAAACGCCGAAGGTCTCGCAGATAGCGTCCACGAGGTCCTTGGCCTCGAGCAGGGTCATCTCTTTCAGAGCTTCAACGATCTCTTCAGTGGTCAGCTTGGCCATTTTAGTAATTCCTTTCTTCGATCCGCCCTTTCAGCGGATGCACTTTTCATTCAGGCGGCGCACCGCGGTGCGCCTAGGCTGCACGCTCGCGCGTGCAAGGGGTTGCTAGGCAGCGTCCTTCTGGTCCGCAACCTGGTTGACCGCACGTGCGATGCTGCTGGGCATGTCGTTGAGCGACACGGCGATGCGGCGGGCGAAGCCGTTGATGAGGCCTGCCAGCTGGCCGAGCAGCTGCTCGCGGCTGGGCAGATCGGCGACTGCGCGCACCTGGTCGGCGGTCACGAACGCGCCGTCCATGAGGCCGCCCTTGACCTCCAGCTTGTCGTTGGTCTTGCCGAATTCCTTCAGCGCCTTCGCGGAAGCAACCGGATCGGCGCCTGCGAACACGAATGCGGACGGGCCTTCCAGGATCTCGTCCATGTTGGCCATGTCGAGCTCCTTCAGCGCGATGCGCACGAGGGTGTTCTTGTACACCTTCATGCTGGCATCCGCCTCGCGAATGCCGCGGCGCAGCTCCTGGATCTCCTTCACGGTCAGGCCGCGGTAGTCGACGACCCACACGGCGCTGACGTCGGTCAGGTCCTCCTTGATGCTAGCGAGCATCTCCTGATTCTGAGCGTTGGGCATGTATTGCACCTCCTTTTCCCGAACTCGAGTTCCGCCCCTAGCGGGTGGGATCGTGCCCGGAAAAAGGAAACGACCCCCGCCGTCCAAGACAGCGGGGGTCGCCAAGCGCGAAAACTCAACAACCGCCTCGGCGGGCCGCTCTGCGCGATTAAACCTTGCGGTACCTGCTGTCTCTGGCAGCGGAACGTATGTAACTTTCACTGCTCGAAAAGCAGCCTGCCTATTGTTGCACGTTCCGCGCGCCTGTCAAGCACCGGGCGCGTTTTCATCACGCAAGCCGCACAACTGGGCGGAAGCGCGTACGCTACGCGGTTTGCCGCCCACCTTCGGCAGCGGCGCCCGCAGCAGGCTGCGCCTCGCTTTCGGCGGAATCCTGCTGGCCGGAGTCATTCGACTGATCGGCAGCGGGCAACTCGGCCTGGGCTTCCTCGCCGCCGAGCGACTGCACGCTCGAAACCGGGTCGCCCTTCACTGCGGTGAACGTGATGCTGTCGCCCACCTGGTATGTCACGATGCCCAGCATGTCGGGCAGCGCGAAATCGTACACTTCGTCGCTGCCGTCGATCTGCACGTAGAAGTGCGTGTTGCCGTCCATCACCGCGTCGGTGATGCGCACGATGGCGCCCGTGACGGTCTCCAGGCCCACGGTATCGGCCGCCGAACCCTGCAGCTCCACCCCGTTGGTGGCCAGCAGCGCCTCGTAAGCCTCCTGGCAGCCGGCAACCGTGTCGCCCACGGCAACGTTCTGGTAGCGCTGGATGTCCAGCATGGCGAACTGCTTCACCAGCCCGGCGTCGTCCTTCAGCGCCATGAAGTAGGTGGGCTGCCCGCCCACATTGATGAGCAGCGGGAAGGTTGCCTGGTAGCGCAGGTTCTGCACCTGGCCCTCGGCAGAATCCATCGCGGAGGCTTCCGTGGCACCCGACACCGAATAGAAATGCGATTCGGCGGTGCGCTGGTTGATGAGCACGAAGCCCACGATGGAGTTGTCGGCTGTGGCGGAGGTGACGCCGGTGTACACCCACACGTCGTCGTCCTTGGCGATGTAGTTGTAGCCGGGCATGCCGTCGGTGCCCGGAGTGGTCTGCACCACGCCGGACTGGCCCAGCCACGAGTTCAGCCAGCCGTCCTTGTAGGCGCCCGACCAGTTGTACTGCTCGATGAGCAGGTCGGTGGGATAGGCGTGGTCGACCCATTGGGGCACGTCCTGGATGGCCAGGTCGGCGCACTCGCCGGTAGTGGCGTCCACCATGACCACGCGGCTGATGTCGGTGCCGCCGAACAGGCCGATAGTGCGCGTCTGCACGGGGCAGATCCACCACGGATGCCCGTCATCATCGATTTCGAACGATTTCTGGTCGAACATGTAGAAGGGGTACTTCAGCTGCACGTAGCGGTCGATGTTGCGCGCCAGCGGCTCGCTTTCCGAATAGTAGATGGGGCTGTCGTCCAAACGCACGATCTCGGCGTCCTGGGTGGTCATGTTCACCAACGAGTACGCCGGGATGCCGCCGTCACGATTGGTGAACCACTTGAACAGGTCGGCGTACACCAGCGGGCTCACGCGCACCGGGGCGTCCTTGTAGTTGATCTGGCTGTATAGCGGCGAGATCTCGAACTGGCTGACATACTCGGGGATCGAGCCCATCTCGCGGTCTCCCAGCAGAGCGGCAGAATCGCGGTCGATCACGGGGATCTGCGAATAGTCGACCTCGGGGATGTCGCTGGCGAAGTCCTCGGTGGTGGTTTCCAGCACCGAGGCGTACTTCCCGGCGTTGCCCGGGAACAGCGAAAGCGACGCCAGGCCGCCGATCAGGCCCACCGCCACGATGGCGACGGGGATGGCAGACAGGATCTTGAACGTCTTTGCCTTGCCCTCGTTGCGGTCGACCTTCTGCGTGCCGGTCCGGTAGTTCTTCGACTTGCCGGAAAGCGTCAGGAAGATGGGCAGCAGGATGAAGATCGTCACGAACGCCCAGGTGTCCACGCTGTGGATGTTGATGGGCGGATGAAACCACCAATACGCCGCAAGCAGCACGATGATCAGCAGGATCACCAAGATGACGATGGTCTTCCTGCTGAACTTGGGCATGCTGGCGCCCTCGAAGGGATTGCGGATCTCGGGGCCATGCCCGCCGCCGTCGCCGCCCCCGCGGCGCCCCGCTCCGCCGAAGCCGCCGAATGGGAACCCGGAGAAACCGCCGCCGAAGCCGCCATGCGAGCCTGCGCCGTGCGCGCCCGAACCGGAACCGCTGCCAGTGCCGCTCCCGCCATTCGCTGACGCCTGCTGCGACGAGCTGCCCGCCGTGCCGCCGCCGAACGAGCCGTCGACGTTCATGCCCGACTGCTTCAGCGCCTCAAGCAATGCATCCAAACCAGATGATTGTTTCACTTCTCACTCCTGAAAATCGGCAAACGCCCCACGTGCGGACACGTGGGCTAACTTGATCCACTATACACGAAAAGCCCTGTCGCCCCCGCTCGCCCCGCCCCGTCGTTGCCAGGGTTTTACCTTGACGCCGCGACCGGGCGGCAGCGCGCCGCCGGCGAGTTGTCTCCGAGCTGCTATGATGGGGCGCGTTATACCGAGCAAACGAATGGGAGACCCTTATGAGCGACAATCGTATCGAGACGGTTTTCGAAAACCTGGAGGCCCGCGGGCTGAGCCAGCTGCTGGTGTGCGACCCACGCTCCATCCAGTACCTGGTGGGGGCGTACGTCGAGCCGGGCGAGCGCTTCCTCGGCCTGCTGCTGCGCCGCGGCGCCGAGCAGCCCGTGCTGTTCCTGAACGAGCTGTTCACCGCGCCGGTCGACGTGCCGGCCGAAGTCGCGACCTTCAAAGACACCGACGACCCGGTAGCGCTGGTGGCGGCGCGCTGCGATGCCGACGCCGAGCTGGGCTGCGACAAGAATCTGGCAGCGCGCTTCCTCATCCCGCTGATGGAACGCAAAGCGGCGGCGGGCTTCGTGCTGGCATCCGATTCCGTAGACGACGCGCGCGCCATCAAAGACGAGCGCGAGCGCGAGTTGATGCGCGCTGCATCGGCCGTCAACGATGCCGCCATGGCGCAGTTCCGCGAGCTGGTGCACGCAGGCATCACCGAACAGGAGGTCGCCGGCAAGCTCGAGGCGATCTATCAGGAGCTGGGCGCTTCGGGACACTCGTTCGCCCCCATCGTGAGCTTCGGCGCCAACGCCGCCGACCCGCACCACGAGCCCGACGGCACCGTGCTTCAGGAAGGAGACGTGGTGCTGTTCGACGTGGGCTGCCGCAAGGAAGAGTACTGCTCGGACATGACCCGCACCTTCTTCTTCGGAGAGGCGAGCGACGAGCAGCGCAGCGTATATGATCTGGTGAAGCAAGCCAACGCCGTCGGCCGCGCCGCCGTGCGCCCGGGCGCGCGCTTCTGCGACATCGATGCTGCCGCCCGCAACGTCATCGCGGAAGCGGGATACGGCAAATACTTCACGCATCGCCTGGGGCATCAGATCGGCCTGGACGTGCACGAGCCAGGCGACGTGTCGTCGGCCAACGAGGCGCAGGTGCAGCCCGGCATGTGCTTCTCCATCGAGCCGGGCATCTACCTGCCCGGGCGCTTCGGCGTGCGCATCGAAGACCTGGTCATCGTCACCGAGAACGGCTGTGAGGTGCTGAACTCCTACCCACGCGAGCTGGACATCCTGGGCTAGCGGCAAAAAACGAACAGTGGGCGCGGACGTAGCGCGCACCCTGGCACTCGAAACGAAAGGCGTCCCCGAGGGGACGCCTTTTTTCGGGATGCCCGCGCACGCGATGCGCGGCAGATGGAGGGTATGGTTGACGGGCAAGGAGGCCAGAGTGCGCCGGCCCCGTCCGGAATCCGAAAGGAATGCTAGGCTGCAGCGCCTTCCAGCTCGCCCTGACGCTCGAGCGCTTCCTCGCGGCGCTCCTTCTCGTCGAGTTCGCGCAGCTCTTCCTTCGAGAGGCCCTTCCAGGTGGGCTCGATGCCGCGCTTCTTGTCGAGCGACTGGGCGATGAAGCCCGGCACCAGGTAGGCGATCCAGCAGATGATAGCGCCGTACAAGTTCACGCCCAGGAAGTTGGCATAGTCGCCGCCGCCGATGTTCATGAACGCCAGCGCATCGGGCGCGAACGTGTCCACGATGCCCAGCACCATTCCGATCCAAAACGACAGCATGAAGCCGGCCCTGGTGGGCTTCACCCAGCCATGGGCCAAGAAGATGGGGCCCAGCCCCATGATCATCGTACCGGAGATGGTGGTCGCAGAGATGAGCGTGGCGCCCATGATCATGGGCAGGTTCCCCACGATGCCGAAGATGACCATGAAAATGATGCCTATGACGCGCGGGTTCATCTTGGGCACGTAGTTGAGGATGCCCGGCAGGTCGCGCGCGGTCAGCTTGGCCAGCGCGGTGAACGTGGAATCCAGCGTGGAGCCGGCGGTGGCGATCATGATGACCGCCATGGCGAAGAACGCCAGGATGCCCAAACTCTGCGCCACGACGACCGGCGCGTCGCTTCCGCCCAGATCCATGCCGTTGATGTAGGCGTGGATGCCGATGCACGAGAACAGCACGATGGCGACGAAGCCCAGAAGGCCCGACGCGATCATGCAGCGCAGCATCTTGCGCGGGCGGCAGATGAAGCCGCGGTCGGTGAGCACGGCGTCATGGAAACCGTAGGAGAGGCACTGCAGGCCCGCGCCGATGATGAAGTCGACGCCGCCCTCCAGGCTCCAAACGCCGGTGGTGGCGATGGCGCCCACGCCGTCCTGCGGGATGATCCACACCAGCACGAAGATGAACAGCACCGCGAATAGAACGGTCTGCCCCACATCGGTGGTCAGCGAGCCGCGCATGCCGCCCCAGCAGCAGTACGCCACGGTGATGGCGGTGAACAGCAGCGCCGCGATGATGAACGGGGCCGACCCGGAGCTGCCGTAGTAGGCGCCCACGACCGAGGTGTTCGACCATACCTCGTTGAACAGGCGCACCAAGATGGCGGCCGAGAAGCAGAATGCCGCGGCGATGCCGTAGTTCTTGGTCAGGAAGCTCACCATGCTGGTGGCGCCGAACTTGCGGCGCAGGCGGTACAGAGCATAGCCCGTCAGCGGGATGCACAGCCAGTACACCGCATAGCCGATGCCGCCCACGATGCCGTATTCGGCGCCCATGTTGGCGGCGTTGGTGACCGATTTCGCGAAGATCCACGAAATGAAGATGGAGGCGGTGATCATCCAGCCCGCCGCCTCGCGGCCCGCTTTGTCCTCGCCGCGGAAGAAACCGCCCAGCGAAACGGTGCGCGGCGACAGCACGAACATCACGATGCCGTACACGATGAGGAATCCCCAGAAGAAGATTCCGGTCGAAAGATCCATGGGACCGTCCTTTCCCTAAACGTTTTTCGCCAGGAAGAGGACGCGGGCGAAGAGCCTCTCGTCGAGGAGGGAGGGAGGCAAGAGCCTCTTCGCCGCACATTCTGACCCTGCGAACTGACTGAGATAGACTAATGCTTTTATTGGACGGTGTCTATCATTTGTTTATGTGTTTTCCTAAATTTTTCGGGAATGGGTTTCAGGAACGCGGAGGCGGCCGCGCGAACAACCGGGCGCCGCATGGGCGGCACTGGGAGGGGCAGTGTGTCGCATGGATCGCGTCAGCGTAAGAGGGCGCCTCGATGCCTCGGGCCGGAATGCGCCCGGGAGCCTACTCCCCCTGCACCAGCGTGCCGCCGCAGCTGGAGCCGAACCCGGCCGTGCACGCGTAGCAATGGTTGCCGAACGCGATGGGGCGCTTCAACGGACGCTCGGAGTCTTCCGCATAGTCGAAGATGGTGGGGCTACCCTGCGCGTCGTGCGCGGCAAGGCCGAGCGCCTGGTTGAAGTCGCAGTCGTACACGCGACCGTCCCATCCGACGGAGAGCTGATGGCGGCACATCATCCCCTCGCACGCATCGGGGTTGAAGCTGTCGATGAGCGTGTCAAGGTAGTTGTCGAACGCGCCCGAGTCGATGAGGCTCGCGCCGTATCTCCCGATGGGGTTGTTGGCCATGGCGAAGAGGTTGTCGAAGACGATGCCAAGGTCTCCCAAGCGGCGGCGGTACATCTCCTCCAGCTTGTCTTGCTCGGGCGGCAGCACCGGCTCCTGCGGATTGAACGTCACATCCAGGATATGCGCGCCGTCTTTGCCATAGCCGCGCTCGTTGAGCTCGCGCAACAGATCGAGCGTCTCGTCGAAAGTGTGCCCGCCGCGCTGCGCATCGGCCTGGGCGGCGAACACGTTGGGAAGCGAAGCCACCAGCTCGATGCCCAGTTCCTCGTACACGTCCAGCAGGTGCGCATAGGCGGGGTCGCGCAGGATCACCAGGTTGGAGCGCAGCATCACGCGGTCCACCGCCTGGACCGCCTGGCGCAGGAACCACTCGATCTCGGGATGCATCTCGGGCGCGCCGCCGGTGATGTCGATAGTGCGCATGCCGCGCTCGCGCGCCACCTTCAAGATGGCCTCGAGCACCTCATGGCTCATGGCCTCGGTGCGCTTGGGGCTTGATTCCACATGGCAATGCGCGCAAGCCAGATTGCATTTGGCGGTGATGTTCACCTGAACGATGCCGGGGGCGTCATCGGTCACGCGCCAGCGATCGTCGCCCAGCATATCTTCGAAGTACAGCAGCTTCGCCAGCGCCAGGTTCACGTCGCACTTGGTGGCACGGGCGCGCGGCTCCAGATGGGCACGGCGTTCTGCAGCTTCGCGACGGGCGGTTTCCCCAGGGGCGAACCCGCCCAGAAGAGAATCTGCCAAGTGGTCCTGCGGACCGTTCACAATGCGGTCGCGATACGAGATGGCGGCAGGGCTCAGCTCATCCCACAGACTGTCGAACCAAGCCAGGTAGGCTTCGTGATCGTAGCGCACGGGCACGGCCTGGACGTAGACGCCGTCTTGGCAGCACCCGAACAGCGCATCCGGATGCGACGTGGCAGCGATGCGCACCAGCAGCCCGTAATGCTGCCCCTCGAAATTGGGCAGGCCTGCAGCACCGTTGTTGATGAACGCTCCGCGCGCCAGCGTGAGCGCGACGGGCGCGCAGGTGTGCGTGGTGGTGAAGATGTCCAGGTCGTTGACGGCCATGAAGCGATCGAGCTCGTCTTGGCGCAGCACGTCCTGCAGCGATTCTCGCGAGCAGTCCCAGCCGCCGATGAGCTTCTCGTCGCCATGGGAGATGCCCACCTTCTTGCCGGCGGCGCGCACCGTCATCACGGCAGGGCGGCCCTGCAGCGCGTCCTTCAGCTCCGGATGCTGGTCGACGGCGATGGAGAGCATTTTATGGATGCGGTTCGAGCGGCTCACCGATTCGTCGGATGTGCAATCCGGGTAGGCGCACCCGCAGCCCACCCCCACGTCCACTTGGCGGCGCAGCTCGGCTTCCACATTGCCCACCAGCGGGACGAAATCGGGCCCTGCCAGCGCCACGGCATTCTCGAGCGCAGCGAAGTTCTCGGCCGTTTTATCGAACCAGTGCATGTCGCCGTTGAACACGACGAGCACGCTGCCTTGCTCGGAAGCGACCATACGCTTCACCGCCTCCAACGCGAAGGGGTTGCCGTACAGGCCGCCCACCACGTACAGCGCATCGCAAGAATGCTGCGGCTCATCGGCGAACGAATCGGCGGGAATATGGTAGTCGACCGGGCACACGCGCCCAGCATCCTTGAATAGACGGCGTTTCTGCCCAACTGCCTGGCAAGATGACATGGCAAGCCTTCCCCCTCATTGACGCACTTTACTATTAGACATACGCCAATAATAGTCTAGCGCAAGAAAGCTGAATGTCTAGAGGAGAAGGCGCTCCGCCGCCGTAACCGCATGGTCGAGGGTGACGGCGCAGGTCACCGATCCGATGCCTCCAGGTACGGGGGTGAGCGCCTCCACGATGGAATCGGCCGCAGCCGCGTCCACGTCGCCGCACATCCTCCCCTGGTCATCGAAGTTGATCCCCACGTCCAGCACCGTCTGGCCAGGGCGGAAGGAATCCGCATCCAGCGCACGGGCGCGTCCCATGGCGCTGATCACGATGTCGGCACGACAGCATTCCCCGGCAAGGTCGACCGTGCGCGAATGGCACATGGTCACCGTGGCATTGCGCGCGAGCAGCAGCTGCGCGAGCGGGCGGCCCACCACCAAGCTGCGGCCCACCACCGTCACGCGGCGCCCTTCCAACGGAATGCCGTAGAAGTCCAGCACGTGAATGCATGCCTCGGCCGTGGAGGGAGCGAACCCGACGCCTTCGCCGCAGAACACGGTGGCAAGCGAGGCGCGCGTGATGCCGTCGACGTCCTTGCGCGGGTCCACCGTCTCGCACGCCGTCGCCCCATCCAAGCGGGCAGGAAGCGGCAGGAACAGCAAGCACCCGTGAATGGCGGGGTCTTCGCCCACCTGGCGCAAGACGAACTCGAGCACCTCTTGCCCAACTGTGGCATCAAGCGAGACCGTGCGCGTTTCCACACCTGCTTCCGCTGCTTTCTTCAGGAGCGTACGCTCGTAGGCAAGGTCGCCCGGTTCCTCCCCCACGCGCACGACCGCCAGCGTGGGAACGACACCGCGCCCTCGCAGCGCATCGGCACGGCCGCGCACGTCGGCGAGGATGGCGTCGGCAACGGGTTTCCCTTTCAGCAGCTTCGCCATGGCGCCCTACCTTAGAACGCCCATGACCTGCGAGGCCACGATGTCGGAGCGCAGCTGCGCGCTGATCATCAGCTCGTTGACGCGCGAGCGGTACCGCAGCACGCGGTCGGAGTCGGTCATGCTCTCGACGTTGAGGAAGATGTTCATGGCAGCGGAGACCAGCGCCCCGCGTGCCAGGACCGCCGCGGCCCCCGCGTCGGACACCGCCAAGCGGCTGCCGTGATGCGCCAGGTAGTCAGCCTCGTCGATGATGGCCGAGCAGGCGTCCATGATCTCAAGCGGGATGTCGCACGCCGGCCCCAACGCTTCCTGGATGGCGGCCTGGCGCGCATCGGCCTGCTCTTGCGTGGCTCGCGGCATACGATAGGCGCGGTTCAGCGGCAGGTACGCCTCGGCGTCCGCCTGCACGAGGTCGAGCAGCTGAGCCCGCAGCTTCGAAAGCTGATCGAGCGAGGCCAGGATGCCCTCCTGGGCATCGGCGTACAGCGGCTTTCCCACGGCGAGATTGCCCACCATGGAAGCGAGCGCCGCCGCCAGTGCGCCGGCGTACGCACTGGCGCCGCCCCCGCCGGGCGCCGGCTCATCCGAAGCCAGTCTATCCAGGAATTCCGTATCGAGCTTCATCGTTAGAACAAACCGGAGATCTTGCCCGTCTCGTCGACGTCGATCTTGAACGCGGCAGGCGACTTGCCCAGGCCAGGCATGGTCATGATGGAGCCGGTCAGCGCCACCACGAAGCCGGCACCGGCGCTCACCTTCACCTGGCGCACCGTGATGCGGAACCCGCGGGGCGCACCCAACTTGGCCTGGTCGTCGGAGAAGGAATATTGGGTCTTAGCCATGCACACCGGCATGTTGCCAAACCCGAGGCTTTCCAGCTTGGCGATCTCCTTGGCGGCAGCGGGCTCGAAGTTCACGCCGTCGGCACGGTAGATGCGCGTGGCGATGGCCTCGATCTTCTGGGTGAGCGACAGGTCGTCGTCATAGGCGAACTGGAAGGTATCGGCGCAGCGGCCCTGCGCATCGCCTTCGGCGCACAGGCGCACCACCTCGTCGGCCAGCTCCAGGCCGCCTTCGCCGCCCTTAGCCCACACTTGGGAAAGCGCCACGTTCACGCCCAGTTCGCGGCACTTGCGCTCCACCAGCTCCACCTCGGCGGGCGTGTCGGTGGGGAATTCGTTGATGGCCACCACGCAGGGCAGGTTGTACACCTTGGTGATGTTCTCCACATGCTGCAGCAGGTTGGGCAGGCCGGCTTCCAGCGCCTCCAGATTCTCCTCGTTGAGGTCGGCCTTGGCGACGCCGCCGTGGTTCTTCAGTGCGCGCACCGTGGCGACCACGACCACGGCATCGGGCTTGAGCCCGGCAAGGCGGCACTTGATGTCCAGGAACTTCTCAGCGCCCAGGTCGGCGCCGAAACCTGCCTCGGTGACGGCATAGTCGCCCAGCGCCATGGCCATGCGGGTGGCCATGATGGAGTTGCACCCATGCGCGATGTTGGCGAAGGGGCCGCCATGCACGAATGCAGGCGTGCCCTCCAACGTCTGCACCAGGTTGGGCTTGAGCGCGTCCTTCAGAAGGGCGGTCATGGCGCCTTCGGCGTGCAGGTCGTGCGCGGTGACGGGCCTGTCATCGTAGGTGTAGCCCACCACGATGCGGCCCAGGCGCTCCTTCAGATCGGTGATGGAGGTGGCCAGGCAGAAGATGGCCATGACCTCGGATGCCACGGTGATGTCGAAGCCGTCCTCGCGCGGCACGCCGTTTGCCTTGCCGCCCAGGCCGTCCACGATGAAGCGCAGCTGGCGGTCGTTCATGTCGACCACACGCTTCCAGGTGATCTTGCGCACGTCGATGCCCAGCTCGTTGCCGTTGTGGATGCGGGCGTCCAACAGAGCCGCCAGCAGGTTGTTGGCAGCGCCGATGGCATGGAAGTCGCCGGTGAAGTGCAGGTTGATGTCCTCCATGGGCACCACCTGGGCGTAGCCGCCGCCGGCCGCGCCGCCCTTGATGCCGAACACCGGGCCCAGCGAGGGCTCGCGCAGCGCCACCATCACGTTCTTGCCGCGCTTGGCCAGCGCGTCGGCCAAGCCCACCGTCGTGGTGGTCTTGCCCTCGCCGGCGGGCGTGGGGTTGATGGCGGTCACCAAGATGAGCTTGCCCGGCTCATGCTTCTCGTTGCGCAGCAAGTTGTAATCCACCTTCGCCTTGTACTTGCCGTAGCACTCGAGGTACTTCTCGTCGATGCCGGCCTTCGCGGCGATGTCCTGGATAGGCTCGGGCGTGATGGATTGGGCGATTTCAATATCGCTGAGCATGGGCAGCTCCCTTCCCTGGATTGCTTATGGCGTTCATTGTACTAGGGTTCACGCAGCTCGCAGGCCACATACGCGCCAAGGGACGGAATCGCCGCCCAAGGCGCGCGGACGGAAGGCTGATGCGTAGTTCCAGCGCAGGTGCCGCGCCTATTGGTAGCGTGGGTCGATCTCGCACCCGTTGATGAAGCACTCGTGCAGGTCCACCAAAGGGATGTCATCGGGCACATGGATGGAGGGGTTGCGCCGCAAGATCTCGATGCGCGACACGTGGCAGTTGTGCAGGCGGCACACCTGGGCGCGCGCCGGCCACACCATGCATCCGTTGCCGTCGGGCGATTCCAGGCAGCAGCCCTTCTTCCCACGATCGATAGGATGGATGTCGTGCTCGGCGATGTAGTCGCGGATGCGCTGCACTTCCTCGTGGGTCATGGCAAGCACGTTCACCTGACAGCACGACCCGCAACGGGTGCATTCGGGATAGCTGTTCTCCCCATCGAAATGCAGCGGGTAGTCGGCGCCCTTCTCGGCGGCAGGAGGCTCTTCAGACTGCGGGGAATCGCCCGGTTGCCGGACCCAGATGGATTCCGCCGCCTGCCGCCCCTCCGGTTGCCGGGACTCGGCGCATTCCGCTTCCTGTTCCCCAGTCTGATCGCGCACGCACGCCACGCCTACTCCCTTGCCTCGTAGATGCGACGCAAACCCTCAAGCGTGAGCTGGGGGTTCACATGATCGATGGTTTTCGAGAGCGGTGCCACACGCGGCGCCAAGCCGCCGGTGGCCACCACCGTGGCGTGGTAGCCCAGCTGCTCGAAGATGCGGTTGACCAGGCCGTCCACGCGGTCGGTCTCGCCGTAGACAATGCCAGCCTGGATGGCATGTGCGGTGTTGTCGCCGATGGCGGTATGCGGGTCGGTGAGCTCGATGGCCGAAAGGCGGTTGGCGTGCGAGAACAGCGCCGCAGCGGACGTCTCCACACCGGGGGCGATAACACCGCCCACGAACACGCCGTCCCGATCGATCACCTCAATGTTGGTGGCTGTGCCGAAGTCGACCACCACTACGGGGCTGCCGTACAGCGCGCGCGCTGCAACGGCGTCCGCCACGCGGTCGGCGCCGATCTCGGCAGGGTTGCTGTAGGCGGTGGGGAACAGCTCGGGGCCGGCCGAATCCGCCGTGCACGTCAAAGGCTCGGTGCCGGTGAGCTTGCGCAGCGCCGCCCGCCAGCCGCTGGTGAGCTGGGGTACCACTGATGCCAACGCCGCTCCGGTGAGGGCAGGGGCCTCGACGCCCTCCGACTGCAGCAAAGGCAGCAGCTTCAAGCGCAGCTCGTCGGAGGTGTGCTTTTTGTTGGTGGCGATGCGCCACATGTGGCGCATCGCCGCGCCGTCGTACACGCCGATGACGGTCTGGGTGTTCCCTACGTCTATGGCAAGCAACATCTTCGCAACCTTCCCCTGTGCGCCCATGGCGGCGGCTATAATCGGATTCGAACCGTTTTCGCTCGGTTTCCCCATTATACGAGGGCACCGAACCGACAGTTCCGTATGATAACGCAGCCCCGCAGGCAGCGCGCCCGCAGGACGGCAAGGGACCCGCTGCGGCGGCGCATGCCGAGCGGCGGAAGAAAGGGCAGCTATGAACGACAACCCCGCGCATATCTTGCTGGTCGACGACGAGTCGTCCATCACGGAATTTGTCTCGTATGCGCTGAAGAAGGAAGGCTACGCGGTCGACGTGGCCGACAACGGCGAGACCGCCTACGAGATGGCGCTGAAGAAGCCCTATGACCTGTTCGTGCTGGATATCATGCTCCCGGGCATGGACGGCTACGAGCTATGCCGCCGCCTGCGCTCGAAGACCTCGGCGCCGGTGCTGTTCCTTTCCGCGCGCGACACCGAGCTGGACAAGGTGGTGGGGCTGGAGATCGGCGGCGACGACTACCTTGCCAAGCCCTTCGGCGTGCGCGAGCTGGTGGCGCGCGTGCGCGCGCTTCTGCGCCGCGGGTCGGGCGGCGACTTCCCCACCGTCAACCGCGCCATCACCGCCGGCGGCATCACGCTCGACGAAGACGCCCACACCGCCAAGGGAGACAAGGGCCCCATCGGGCTGACGCCGCGCGAGTTCGAGCTGCTGGCATGCCTGATGCGCAACGCCGGCAAGGTGGTGTCACGCGAGGAACTGCTGCGCGAAGCATGGGGCTGGGAGTACCTCACCGAAACCAAGACGGTGGACACTCACATCAAGCGCCTGCGCGACAAGATCGAAAGCGCCGGTTACGACCCCGGCATGGTGGAGACCGTGCGCGGCTACGGCTACCGCTTCCGCCAGTAAGGCGGCGGCGAACCGGATAGAAGAAGGCCCGCCATCAAACGCCTGCAAACATACTTCGCCTGCCTGTCCACCCTGCTTTCGGTGTTCACCGGCACGCTTGCGCTGAGCGTGTGGTACCTCACCAGCGACGTGTCGGGCACCATCTTTTTCATCTTGCTGCCGCTGGGGCTCATCACGTTCGTGCTCAGCCTGATCATCGGCCATTTCCTGGCCGAGCCGCTGAACATCCTGGAACAGCAGGTGCGTGCGTTCGCTTCGGGCCACGACGTGGAGTTCACCGCCGACGGACGCCTGTACGAAGCCGACGAGCTGGCGGGCACCATCTCGGCCTTGGTGAAAAAGTCGGCAAGCCGGCAACAGGACCTGGTGCTGCGCGAGAAGCGCCAAACCGCCTTCGTTAGCGACGTGGCTCACGAGCTGCGCACGCCGCTAACCGCCATCCGCGGCAACGCCGACCTGTTGCGTGACCCCGACCTGCCGCCTGAGCTGCACGACAAGTTCTGCGGCATCATCGTGGAGGAAAGCGAGCGGCTTACCCGCCTGGTGAACGACCTGCTCACGCTGCAGCACATCGAGGACGGCACGCGCCCGCTTCAGCTTGCACGCGTGAACCTGCACGAGCTGGCGCAAAGCGTGCTGGACGCACTGCAGCCGGTACTTGACAAGCGACAAGCCAACGCTTGGGTAGAGGGCGAGGCACCCGACGTTCTGGGCGACCGCGACCAGCTGCGCCAGGTGATATCGAACCTGGTAGACAACGCCAGCCGCTTCATCGAGCCAGGCGGGCACATCGTGGTTGAGCTGTTCGGCATGCGTGGCAACTCCATCATC
This sequence comes from Eggerthellaceae bacterium, assembly GCA_036306585.1. Classification (GTDB taxonomy): domain Bacteria; phylum Actinomycetota; class Coriobacteriia; order Coriobacteriales; family Eggerthellaceae; genus Aphodovivens. The sequence continues at coordinate 30,690 of JAXJZF010000006.1, read as the reverse complement.
GCCGTGAAGGACGACGGCACCGGCTTCGGCGACGTGGATCCCAAGCTGCTGTTCGAGCGTTTCTACCGCACCGACGCTTCCCGCGCCCGCGGCACCGGCGGCACCGGACTGGGACTCTCCATCGTGAAATCAATAGTCGAGGCTCACGACGGCACCGTCGAAGCCGTGAACCTGCCCGAAGGCGGCGCTTGCTTCATCATCGCCATCCCCTCCATCCCGCCCGAACAACCCGCAGGGAAGTAGCCCAGCTTCTAGACCGGGCCATGCGTGCGATGTCGCGTAAACCGAGCGCCTGGCTACCTAACCACCCCAGCGGCTGCCGAAGCAAAGGCGATTGCGGGCCATGCGGCCGGCAAGCACAGCCTAGCGCCTTATGCCTCGAACAGGATCGCACCGCTGGTGAAACCGCCACCGAAGCCGACCAGAATCACCTTGTCGCCGCGCTTGATGCGACCTTCCTCGTAGGCGTCGGACAGCGTCATGGGAATGCATGCCGACGATGAATTGCCACGGTGCGCGATGGAGATCTGGAATCGATCCAGGGGAAGCTTCATCTTCTTTGCCGCGTACTTGATAATGCGCTCGTTGGCCTGGTGCGGAACAATGAACGACACATCGTCGATGGCGAGACCGGCGCGGTCGAGCACTTCCTCCACCGCATGGTTGAGCGCCTCCACGGCGAACTTGAACACCTTCTGGCCATGCATGTACAGCGTCTGGCGCGGGCGGCCTTCGGCGACCGCCTCGGCAACGCCCAGCTCCTCGTCGATGCGCGGCAGGCCCGAATCAACCTCGTGGGCGGCATCCAGGTTCACGCCGTCCTTGCTGAACGGCTGCGGCGCGTCGAATGCCATGGGGCAGGTGAGCGCGTTGGTGTCGTCGTCATCGTTGCGAATGTAGGTGCTCAAGATGCCCATGCGAGCGGGATCCCACTCCACCACGGCGGCACCGGCGCCATCGCCGAACAGCACGCAGGTGTTGCGATCCCTCCAGTTGGTGATGCGCGTCAGGCGCTCGCCGCCCACCACCAGCGCATGGCGGATCTGATTGCGGCGCGACGCATTGGGCGCGTCGGCAGCAGAAGCGGCCATCATCGACTCGGCAATGGACAGCCCGTAGATGAAGCCCGTGCAGGCGGCGTTCATGTCGAACGCAACGGCGTTCACGAGGCCCAGGCGGCGGCGCAGAAGCGCGGCGCACGTGGGCACCAGCACGTCGGGCGTTGCCGTGGAGTACACGATGAGGTCGATTTCCCCGGGATCGATGCGGCGCTCGTTGTAGTCGCCTTCTTCCCAGCCCAGCGCACGGCGCGCAGCCGCCTCGGCCAGGTCGACGTTGGTTTCATCCACGCAGATGCGACGGGTTTTGATGCCCGTGCGCGAACTGATCCACTCGTCGCTGGTGTCCACCAGCGCGGTCAGATCGTCGTTAGAAACTTCAAGCGCGGGAAGTGCCTTCCCGCAGCCGATGATCGCACAGCCCATGGTGTGTCTCCTGCTTTCGCCCGAGATCTTCAGAACAAGGGGGGATTGCTCGCGGTAAACCCCCTGGCAAACAGTATAGCGAATCCGGTTTCGTTTAGGCAGAACCGCTGGCAGCGCTAGCGCCTGGCAGATGCCTTGCGCAAGGACGGCAGAGCGCGTCGCACTGCCTGCGCCACCGCGACGGCAACGGCGAGCTTGACCAAGTCGGGAACGATGAACGGGGCGATTGCCGTGAAGAACGCCGGTAGAGGCCCCATGCCCGCCACCAGCATCAGCTGTGCACACCCGCACGCATACGACACGAGCAAGCAGGCCAGGCACGCCGCGAAGCCGCGCGCGAAATCGAAGCGATCGCCCTTCGGAGACAGCAAGCGCAGAACCAGCTGCGCCGCGGCAGCGCCCAACAGGAAGCCCCATAGAAAGCCGCCCGTCGGCCCCGCCAACATGCCGATGCCGCCTCGCATGCCGGAAAACACCGGCACGCCGATCGCCCCCAGCAGCAAATACGCACCCAGGGATGCGAGGCATTCGCTCGGACGCAGCACTAGAACCGCGAAAGCGAGCACGAACGTCTGCAGCGTGAAGGGCACCGGCCCCAGCGGCACCGCCACCCACGCCGACACCGCCAAAAGCGCCACCGTCATGCCCACATAGGCAACCGAGCGTGCCGATGCGCGACGCATGGGCTTCCGACTATTTCCACGCGCGCTATCGCCCTCGCTACCGGCATTCTGCCGAGCGGCCTCTTCGAGTCGGTCGTTTCCGTGCATAGTGCCTCCTTCCCCAGCGGGGCCTCCCCGCTAGATGTTCGACCGGATCTCGCCCGTTTCCAATTTATGCAAGCGCTTGCGCTCGACCAGGATGAACACCAATGCGGTGAAGATCGCCAGGAAGTCCGCGACCGGAACCGCGAAATACAACGCGTCCAAACCCGTATACTGTGGGAACCACACCGGCAGCAACATGGGCAGAACGATGTAGAGCGGCATGAGGAACAGGATCTGGCGCGTGAGCGACAGAAAAATCGACTTTATGGGCTGGCCGGTCGCTTGGAAGTAGTTGGACACCACGATCTGGAATCCCACGAACGGCAGCATCATCAATTGGATCTGCAGCGCGAAGATGGTGAAGTCGCGCAGGTTGAGATCGGTGATGCCGAAGAAGCTGATGATCTGCACCGGGAACAGGTGCACCAGCGCCCAGCACAGCACCGCCAGCGCCGTGGCGCCGATGACGCCGTCCCACAACGTGGTGCGCACGCGCTTGTACAGGCGCGCGCCATAGTTGTACCCCTCCAGCGGCTGGATGGCGATTGCCACGCCGATCAGCGGCAGCACGGTGAACATGGCGATACGGCCCACCACGCCGATGGACGCCTTCGCGCCCTCCGCGCCGATGGGCGACAGCGCGCCGTACATGTTCAGCAGATTGTTCAGCACCAGATTCACCACCGCCATGCCGATCTGCATCACGAAGCTGGCGAAGCCCAGCGCCAGGATGCGGCGGACGGTGTCGGCCTCGGGGCGCATGCCGGAAAGCGTCAGCTTCATGGGGCAGCTCTTAGTGAACAGGAAGTACCACAGCACGCACACGCACGAGGTGAGTTGGCCGCACACAGTGGCCCATGCGCTGCCGGCAACGCCCCACCCAAGCACGATGACGAACAGGAAATTGAACAGCGTGCAGAACACCGCGCCGACGACCATGGTGACCAACGCTCGAGTGGGCGCGCCGGCGGTGCGAATGAAGTTGTTCACGCCCATGCCGATGATCTGGAAGATGAAGCCGGTACCCAGGATCTGGATAAACGTGCGCGAGTACTCCCAATCAAGCGGGGTAGCGCCGGAAATGCTCAGGACGGCGTCCATCAGCGGGGGGATCTGCGTGAAGATGATAACCAGCACCGCAATAGCGATGCCCAGCGTAACGGTGTTGCCCAGGCAACGTTCGGCCGCGCCGCGATCGCCCTGGCCCATGCGCAGGGCGGCCAGCGCGTTGCCGCCGTTGCCCACCAGCATGGCCAGTGCCATGAACAGCGTCATGAGAGGCATGGCGGTGGTGGCGGTGGACAGACCGATCTCGCCCACGGCCTGGCCCATGAAAATGGAGTCGATGATGTTATAGGCGCCGTTGACCAGCATACCCAGAATGGACGGGACCGCAAACTCGACGATCAGCCGCGGAATGGAGCCCGTGCCCATGCGGTCCACCTTGTCGCCGCCTTTGCGCGCGGCGCGCGGGCTGACGGTTTGGGAAGCTGCGCCGTCACCCACGCTGTGCGGAGCGGGGGCGGCGTTCTGGCTGGGCTGCTGCTCAGTTGCCGGAGAGTCTTGGATGGATTGCTGCGCATCAGGGCGCAGTTCGGTTTGCTGGTCGGTCTTCTGATCCATGGGTTCCTCGTAGTAGTTCTCAAAATGATCAAAATGGTTGAACAATTAATCTTAGCAAACCATCCTCAGAAATGTGCGTCCCTTGAGGGGAAGCAGCACAATCAACCCGCCCGACGGTTACGCGCTACAGGATGTGGGCTTCGCCAGACGCGACGGGGGTCACGCGCCCGTCGGGAGACGCCACCAGCAGGCAGCCGTCGGAACCGACGCCCGATGCGACGCCCGATGCCAAGGGCTCACCGGAACGGTCGACCACGTCGATGTGCTTGCCGCGCAGGGCGTCATGCTGGGCATATTCACCTGCAAAAGGGGCGAACCCTTGCGTGCACCATTGCCCGTATAAAGGAGCGAACTCTTCCATGATGAGGTTGAACACCCGGTCGCGCAGGCTTTCCTGCAAGGTTTCCGCATTCGGCAAATCGGCCGCATAAGCCGGGATGTTCTTGATGGGGCCGATCTCGGCAGGACGAGTGTCGGCAGGCCGATGCACGTTCACGCCCACGCCAACGCACACCGCTCCTTTCCGTGCTTCGGAGGAAATGCCGCATATCTTGGCGAACGCGACGCCGGGTTGGATACCGACAACCACAATGTCGTTGGGCCATTTCAGGTTGATGAGCGGCGCGGCCTGGGCACCGACCAGGCGCGCCAAGGCGCGACGCACCGCCATACCCGCCACCAGCGCCAGCATGGAAAGCTGCGAGGAATCGACGTTCGGGCGCAGCAGCATGCTGAAGTACAGCCCGCCTTCGGGGCTTTCCCAGGTGCGGCCTTGGCGACCGTAGCCGCCGGTTTGACAGTCGGCGCGCACCACCAAACCTTCAGGTTCGCCTTCGTCGATGGCGCGCTTCACCTCGATGTTGGTGGACGCAATCGCGCCCAGATGGCGGATGCGAAATCTCATAGGCGCGTAGCCTTCCCCACACTCGCCTGCTCGACGGTGACAGGTGTGCCATCGGCGAGCACGAAGCCGGGGCGCACCTCAAGAAGCGGCTTCACCACGAAGTCGCGCTCGAGCGCGCGGGGGTGCGGCAGCGTGAGCACATCGTTGTCGATGACGTAGAGCTGGTAGTCCACGATGTCCAAATCGCACGTGCGCGGTCCGTTGGGGATCTCGCGCGTGCGGCCCAGGCTGTTCTCGATGGCGTGCAGGTAATCCAGCAGCTCCCTGGGCGGAACGCCGGTGCGCAGCACCGCGACGGCGTTGATGAAGGTGTCCTGGTCCTCGTAGTAGGCGGGCTCGCTTTCGTAGAAGCCCGAGATGTCGACGATCTGCGTGTCGGGCAGCGAGCACAGCATGCCGATGGCCTGATTGATGAGCGCCACCTTGCCCTCGCGCTCCTGGCCGTCCTCGCCAACCAGCGCCACGTTGCAGCCCAGCCCCAGCACCACTTCGGGACGCAAGTCCTTCAACGCCCTGGCGGTTTCGGCCACGTTGTGGGTGCGCACCACGCTCGCGCCCAGCTCGCACGCCATCAGCGCTTCGGCTGCCGACACGCGGTCGCGCTCGGCAGGGTTCTCGATGCCGTAGGCGAACCCCAGGTAGCTCTTGCGCGAGAGCGCCGCCATCACCGGATAGCCCAGATGCACCACTTCCTGCAAGTTGCGCACCAGCTCCAGCGTCTGCTGCGGCGTTTTGCCGAACCCGGGGCCGGGATCCACGCAGATGCGGTCGTGCTCGATGCCGGCGGATTCCAACGCCGCGGCGCGCTGGGCCAGCCAGTCGCACACCTCGGCAACCACGTCGGTGTAAGCGGGGTCGTCCTGCATGGTGGCGGGCTCGCCCTGCATGTGCACCACCACCAGACCGCAATCGCTTTCGGCGGCGACCTCAACCATGGCGGAGTCGATGAAGCCCGATACATCGTTGACTATGGCAGCGCCGGCATGCACGCAGGCGCGCGCCACGGCGGCATGGCGCGTGTCGATACTCACGCACATGCCCTCGGCCACCAGCGCGCGCACCACGTCGATGACGCGGGAAAGCTCCTCGTCCGGCGACACGGGCTGAGCGCCGGGACGCGTGGACTCGCCACCCACATCGATGATACGGGCGCCCTCCTCCACCATCTGGCGCGCATGCGCCACTGCGTCATCGAGGTTGGCGAACTGCCCGCCGTCCGAGAACGAATCGGGCGTAACGTTCAAGATGCCCATCAAAGTGGGCATCTTGGTATCGAAGCTGAATTGAGAGCAGCGCCACATCATCGCGCGTCGGACCCATCCTTTCCTTGCGGGGTTTCTCCCTGCGCGCCTTCCGGCTGGTGGGCAGCGGGCTGCTGCGGCTGCGCGGGCTGACCGCTCTGCTGCGCCGGGTTCTGCCCGCCCTCGTCCGCCGCTTGCGAAAAGCGGCTTTCCAGATCGTGCAGCAAGCTGGAACCCGAGCTTAGCAGGGAATTCTTCAAAAGGGGCGTTTCCTGCTGCTGCGCCTGGGCGGGCTGCTTCATGGAACCGGCGCCCTGCTGGTCGTTCCAGCTGGGGTTGGCCAGCTGAGCGTCGCGGGCGCGGGCCTCGGCCTCTTCGCGCTCGTGCTGGGCGATGATCTCGTCCTCGTGGTCCAGATAGTCGTTCCACGTGTTATTCAGCAGCGCCTGGCAGGCCTCGCCTTCCACGGTCTCGCGCTCAAGCAGCACGCTTGCCATCAAGTCCATCTGATCGCGATGCGCCGAGAGGATCTCGTGGGCGCGGTCGTGCGCTTCCTTCATGATGCGGGCAACCTCGTCGTCGATGCGACGCGCCGTCTCCTCGGAGTAGTCCTGCGTGTTGCCGTAATCGCGGCCCAGGAACACCTCGTGGTTGGGCTGGCCAAACACCTGCGCGCCCAGCTCGGAGCTCATGCCGTACTGGGTGACCATCGCGCGCGCCATCTTGGTCGCGCGCTCCAGGTCGTTGCTGGCGCCGGTTGTGATGTCCTCGCAGAAGATCTCCTCGGCAACGCGTCCGCCCAGGAACACCGCCAGTTGGTCGCGCATCTCGCTGACCGAGCTCAGCACCTTGTCCTCGTCGGGAATGGACAGCGTGTAGCCCAATGCGCGGCCGCGCGAGATGATCGAGATCTTATGCACCGGATCGGCATGCTCCAGCAAGTGGCCCACCAGCGCATGGCCGCTCTCGTGATAGGCGATGGTGCGCTTGGTGTGCTCGTCAAGCACGCGGCCCTTGCGCTCCGGACCCGCGATCACCCGCTCCATCGATTCGTTGACCTCGCGCATGGTGATGATCTTCTTGCCCTTGCGCGCAGTGAGCAGCGCTGCCTCATTCATGAGGTTGGCCAAATCGGCGCCGGTGAAACCCGGGGTGAGCTTCGCGATGGCCGAAAGGTCTACGTCCGAGCCCATGGGCTTGTCTTTGGAGTGCACCTGCAGGATCTTCTCGCGACCCTTCACGTCGGGGGTGTCCACCACGATCTGGCGGTCGAAGCGGCCGGGGCGCAGCAGTGCGGGGTCCAGGATGTCCGCGCGATTGGTTGCAGCGATCAGCACCACGGAGTCGCTGCTCTCGAAACCGTCCATCTCGACCAACAGTTGGTTGAGCGTCTGCTCGCGCTCGTCATGGCCTCCGCCCAAGCCGGTGCCGCGCTGACGGCCCACCGCGTCGATCTCGTCGATGAAGATGATGGACGGCGCCGCTTCCTTAGCATCCTTGAACAGGTCGCGCACGCGGCTTGCGCCCACGCCCACGAACATCTCCACGAAATCGGAGCCGGAAATGCTGAAGAACGGCACGCCCGCCTCGCCGGCCACTGCGCGCGCCAGCAGCGTCTTGCCTGTACCCGGAGGGCCAACCAGCAGACAGCCACGCGGGATCTTCGCGCCCATGGCTTGATATTTCGCGGGGTTGGACAGGAAGTCCTTGATCTCTTTCATCTCCTCGACGGCCTCGTCGACACCGGCGACGTCGGAGAACTTCACGTCTGGACGCTCCTCCAACGTCTTCTTCGCCTTGTTCTTGCCGAAGCTCATCTGGGAATTGTTAGCTTTCATCATCTGGCTGAAGAAGAAGAACAGCAACGCGCCGATGAGGATGATGGGCAAAAGCGACGACAGGATGTTCACCCAGCCGCTGGGCAGCTGCACCTCGTAGGGAATGTCAGGATGCTGCGACATCAGGGCGTCGAGCGAACCCACATAGGTGGACGTGTAGCGATGCTCGGAACCCAGCTCGGTTTCGTCGAGGTTGGTGACGTTGATGCCGGCGGGCACCTGGCCGTCGGCGCTGCGCAGCGTGGCCATGCGCGCGTTTAGCGCGTTGAAGGCGCCATTGAAGGCATCGGCGGCGGTGGAGCCTGCCGTGATGGCCGGGTAGTAAGTGCCGGACACCGTGTAGTCGCCCGCGCTGTACACCACGCGCGTCACGCGGTCCTGGTCGACCGCCTGCACGAACTCCGAGGTGATCAGCTGATCGTTGGGCTGCTGCGCGTTGTTCTGCATGGTGAAGAACTGCTGGCCCACGAAAAACGCCACCAGCAGGAACAGCACCACCGAAATGATGGTCACGCGCGGGTTAGGCTGAAGTTCGGGCTTCTTGTTGTTCTGTTTCTGTTGTGACATAAACCCTAGTCGTTTCCTTTCCGTGCACCCGAATGGCAGCGGCTCGGGTTCGCCGCAGCGGAACAGCGCGTCCGCCTCGCGTCGCCGGAGGGCTATCGGCCTAGTCGTACAGTTCCGGCTTCAGCACGCCGATGTAGGGCAGGTTGCGGTAGCGCTCGGCGTAGTCCAGGCCGTAGCCCACGATGAACTCGTCGGGGCACTCGAAACCCACGTAGCGGCACCGGATGTCGGCCTGCGCCTTGGTCTTCTTGCGCAGCAGCGTCGCCACCTCCAACGAGGCGGGGCCGCGCGAAGACAGGTTCTTCAACAGGTACTTCAGCGTGAGGCCGGAGTCGAGAATGTCCTCCGCCACGATAACGTGGCGGCCTTCGATTTCGGAAGAAAGGTCTTTGAGGATACGCACCACGCCGGAGCTTTTCGCACCGTTGCCGTACGACGAGATGGCCATGTAGTCCATTTCGACCGGCAGCTCGATAGCACGCGCCAGGTCCGCCATGAAAATGGCGGCGCCGCGCAACACCGAGATGAGGATGATGCCGTCTTCGGCTGCATGCGCGTAATCGCGGGTGATGGCCGCGCCGATCTCGCTCACGCGCTGTGCGAGCTCCTCTTGGGTGAACAGAACCTCTTTGATGTCGTCATGCACGACTATGCGCCTTCCTAACCTTCGACCTCGGCATCGGCGACAGCTCCGGAAACCAGAGCATGCGCCACCCCGCCGAGATGCACCTCGAATTTGGCTAGTTTACCATTCGAGCACAGCATATTGCATAACGAGACGGCAACGCCGCCGGAAGTGACACCGATTTTACATTTCGCGGCATCGGCCTGGGCTGATGCCGCGCGGAAAACCGCCGCTAGCGGGATGGGCGCATGGCGTTAGAGCACATCTGCAACTGCAGCGGCGCGAAGGGCATGCGTCGTTAGATATGTCCTGCTGCCGCATTGAGGGCAGGCGCTACCAGGCAGGCGGAGCAGATGCCGTTAGCGAGCGGCGGTCAGATCGGGGAATTCGCGCAGCAGACGGGCGACGGGCAGACCGATGACGGTGTCCAGGTCGCCTTCGATGTGCTTGATGAGCTTGGCGCCTTCGCCCTGGGCGGCATACGCGCCGGCCTTGTCGAACGATTCACCCTTGCGCAGATAGTCGCCGATCTGGTCGTCGGAAAGCTCGTGGAACGTCACATGAGCGGTGTCGGCGAACGTGCGGAAGCCCAGCGACACCTTCCCCTCCGGGTCGGCGGCAACCATCCACACCGACACGGCGGTGACCACCTGGTGCGTGTCGCCCGAAAGCGCGCGCAGCATGCGCTTGCCGTCGGAGAGGCTCACCGGCTTGCCGAAGATCTCGCCCTCGTGCACCACCATGGTGTCGGCGCCCAGCACGATGAGCATGCCGCGGAATTCCGGGTTGGCCAGGATCTCCTGCACCACGGCACCGGCCTTGCGCTCGGCGAGCTTCTTGCAGCCCTCGGGAGGGTCGGCCATGAGATCGGGCTCGAGGGTCTCGTCGACATCGGCGGCATGCACGGTGAACTTGATGCCGGCATCGGAGAGTAACTTGCTGCGACGCGGCGAACCGCTGGCCAGCACCACGCGGAACGCAGGCGGCTGAGCGGCTGCAGATTCGGCAGCCGCTACGGAAGAGGCGGGCGCCGCGGCGGATTCCGCCTGAGACGCCTGGTTGTTTTGGGTTTCGTTTTCGTTTTCCATGGGCGGCATTGTAACGCAACGCCGCCCCGAACCGCTGCGAAGCCAGCGAACCGGTGGCTCGCGCGGCGCCGGCGCGATGGCCCACCGAAACGACAGCTCGCTCGATATCGGCAGGCGAAGCCCACTCGCAACCGCACATCATGGGATTCTTGCCACGCAGGTGGCGCCTTTCGCACGATGTGCGGCAGGCGGCAGTCAGAGCAAGCGTCGCAGCAATTTCGGAGCAAGACCGCTCTCCTATCTGCGCTTGCGGCGGGCTCGGAAGGCAGACATAGGCTCGATGCGCACGCCGCGCTTGTTAGCGCTGACGGCGAGGTTGCCTTGAATGTTGCACACGTAACCGCCGCGGGGTTTGCCGGTTGCGACGTCGAAGCCGGCAAGCACCGCCGCTACGGAAGCGGCTTCGACGCGCGCGTCGAAGCCGAGGATGCGCTGTAGCGCCAGATCGACCGCCCGCCGCGCCAACGGCACGGGCACTGTGCCGAACAAGGGAAGCAACACGCAGCCGTCCATCCCCTCCAGCCAGGACACTGCTCTTGCCAGCAAGTTCTCCGCTTGGGATTGCAGCATGTCGTCCTCGTCAGCGATGAGGTTCATCGTTCGCGTGAGGGTTGCAAGCAGGTGCGGATTGCGCTCCTTCGCACGCGGCACGATCTCGTGGCGCACATAGGCGCGGAAGCGGTCGGTGTGCGCGTTGGTGGCGTCCTCGCGCCACAGCCTCCCTTCCCCATCGTGCACGACAGGCCACCCCGATGCTGCACGTTCCTCCAGGTAGGAGCGCAGTCCTTCGCGACCCGCCTCCAACAGAGGCCGGCACACGCGACCGTTGCGATAGCGCATGGAGCGGAAACCCCCGGGGCCGGTGCCCACGATGGAGCGCATGTAGAAATTCTCCACCCGGTCGTCGGCGGTGTGGGCGGTGAAGATGCGCCCCTCCGACACCGGACAGGCAACGCGTTGGCACAGCTGCACCAACGCCTCGTCGGCCGCACGGTAACGTTCGCGGCGCGCGATCGCCTCCACGTTGCCGCCCTCGGCCTGCGCCATCGCGCCCACGTCGATGATGCGTGCGAACAGCGGGATGCCCAGCAGCTGCGACAGCTGGGCGACGAATTCCGCATCGGCATCGGCATCGACCCCGCGCAGGCAGTGGTTCACGTGCAGGATGCCGAGCTCTCCCAGCACGCCGCTTTCCCGCAGCTCGGCAGCCAGATAGGCAAGCGCCGTGGAATCGGATCCGCCCGACACCATCAGCAGCACCGGCGTGTCGACGGAGGCAAGCCCGCGCGCCTCGATGCAATCACGCATGGCCTGAGCCGCGCTTCGCCCAGCCGAACGCCCCTTCGCCGCAGCCATCGCACCCGCCTACGAGAACAGCGGCGTGGAAAGGTAGCGCTCGCCGGTATCCACCACGAAGGTGACGATGGTCTTGCCCTTGGCCTCGGGCTGTTCGGCCACCAGCTTGCGCACGCCGGCGATGTTGGCACCCGACGAGATGCCCGCCAGCAAACCGTCGCGCTGCGCCAGCTGGCGCGCCTGCTCGTAGGCGTCCTCGGTGGGGATGGCCAGCGCCCCGGAAAGCACGTCCAAATCCAACGCCTTCGGCACGAAGTTGGCGCCAATGCCCTGGATGCCATGCGATGCGGGCGTGATGGGCTCGCCCGCCAGCGTCTGGCCGATGATGGGGCTTTCCGCCGGCTCAACCGCGTAGAACTCCGTAGCCGCTCCCTGCTTGATCAGGTAGTGCGCCGTACCGGAGATGGTGCCGCCGGTGCCCGCGCCCGCGATCACGTAATCGGGGAAGCCGCCCAGCGCTTGCACGATCTCGGGGCCGGTGGTGCGCTCGTGCGCCAGCGGGTTGTCGGGATTGCCGAACTGGTCGGGAATCCATGCGTCGGGCGATTCGGCCGCGATGCGCTCAGCCTCGGCCACCGCGCCAGCCATGCCCTCGGCGGCAGGCGTCAGCACTAGCTTCGCGCCGTAAGCGGCCAGCAGCATGCGGCGCTCGCGGCTCATCGACTCGGGCATGGTGAGCACCACCCGATATCCGCGCGCCGCGCCGATCATCGCCAGCGCCACGCCGGTGTTTCCGCTGGTAGGCTCCACGATGACTGTCTTACCGGGCGTGATGTCGCCGCGTTCCTCGGCGCAATCGACCATCGAACGCGCCGCGCGATCCTTGATGGACCCGCCGGGGTTCGCCGCCTCGTACTTCACATACACTTGCGCGCCGATCTCGTCGGACAGCGCCGAAAGATGCACCAGAGGCGTAGCCCCCACGATCCCCGAAATCTCATCAGCCATAACCGCACCCTTTCACTTGAACGCAACAAAGGACATCATACCAGCGCCGTCGGAACCCTTATTTCCGAGATAGCAGCGCAATCGTCTCCACATGGTCCGTGTGCGGAAACATATCTACCGGCTGCACGGTTTGCAGCTCGTAGCCGTGGTCGCGCAGGCGGCGGCAGTCGCGCACTTGGGTTTCCGGATTACAGGAGATGTACACCACACGCGACGGCGCCAGCAACGCGAGCGCATCCAGGAACTCCTTGCTGGATCCCGCGCGCGGCGGATCCATCAGCACCACGTCGGCATACTGCCCCTCCGCTGCCAGCTGCCGCATAAAGTCGCCCGCGTCTGCCGCCACGAACCGCGCGTTCTCCACCCCATTGTGCCGCGCATTCTGGCGTGCATCGCGGATGGCGCTTTCCACGCTGTCCACGCCGATGACCTCGCCCGCCCCGTGCGCCGCGGCCACCAGCCCGATGGTCCCGGTGCCGCAGTAGGCGTCGATGGCGCGCTCACCGCCGGTAAACGCCGCCAGCTCCACCGCCGTGTTGTACAGAACCTCGGTCTGCACGGCGTTCACCTGGTAGAACGACTGCGACGAGATGCGGAAGCTCAGCCCGCACAGCTTGTCCAGGATGAACCCCGGCCCGTACAGCCGCTGCTCGCGCTCGCCCAGGATCACGTTGGTCTGGCGCGTGTTCACGTTCTGCACCACCGTGGTGATGAACGGGCAGCGTTTCACCAGCTCGCGGCAGAACGCGCGCGACGCGGGGAACTCGACGCCGTTGGTCACCAGCGTCACCAGCACCTCCCCGCTCGTGTGCCCCACGCGCACTACCGAATGGCGCAGGAACCCCGCGCCGGTATCTTCGTTGTAAGGTTGGATGCCGAACTTCGGCATGATCTGGCGGATGGTCAAGATGACGCGTTTGGCCTGCTGGTTCTCCACCAAGCAGCCGTCGGTTTCCACAATGCGGTGCGTGCCTGCGGCATACATCCCGCACAGGATGCGGTAGCGCGGCACCGACTGGGCGCGCGCCCTGCCCGACCCATGCGCGCGGCGGCCGTCTTTGCCATACGCAGCCCGCCTGCCCTTCCGCGGCTCGTCCATCCGCGGACCCTGCGCGTAGGGCGAGATCACCTTGTTACGGTAGCGGTACGGCTCCTCCATCCCCAGGATGGGCAGCACGCGCGCGCTGGCGAACCCCGCGAACAACTCCCGCATGCGCTCGTCTTTGCGCGCAAGCTGCTGGGCATAGGGTTCGTTGACGTGCTGGCACGCACCGCACTCGCACGCATGGGGGCACTGGGGCGCGACGCCCGCCGCGGGCACGCCGCCTTCCGCACTCGAACTGACCACCGGCACCACGCCCTACAACGCCAGGCGATAGATGGCGCGGGCATCGTCCATAGTGAGCTTCTTGAAGCTGCCGAACGGCTCGCCCTTGTTCTCCTTCAGCGTGGGGATCATCTTCTCGATGTCATCTTCGTGCACATCGAGCTCGGCAAGCGTGGTGGGCATGCCCAGCGACGCGAAGAATGCGCGCGTCTCGTCGATGGCCGACAGCGCATCTGCCTCCACATCGCCAGTGGGGACCAGGCCGAACACCTCGTATCCATAGAAAGCGAAGCGCGCAGGATTCTCGCCATGGACGTATTCCATCCAGGCGGGGAACATTACCGCCAAGCCGGCGCCGTGGGTAATGGAGGGGTTCAGCGCGGACAGCTCGTGCTCCAGCCCGTGGGTGGCCCAGTCCTCGTGACGGCCCACGCCCGCCAAGCCCTGATGGCATAGCATGCCCGCCCACATGATGTTGGCGCGGGCGTCGTAGTTCTCGGGGTCGGCCAGAACGCGCGGGGCTTCGGCGCGCACGGTCTTCATCAACGACAGGTTCAGGTTGTCCGTCACCGGAACCACGCCCAAATCGTCGAAGAAGCGCTCGAGCAGATGCGCGAACATGTCGGTGATTCCCGCAGCGGTCTGGTATTCGGGCAGGGTGAACGTGAGCTCGGGGTTCATAAACGCCAGTTTCGGGCGCTGGAAGTCGTTGCCGTAGCCGGTCTTCATCCCCAGCTCATCGTTGCTGATAACGGTGTTTTTGGATGCCTCGCTGCCGGCGGCGGGGATGGTAAGCACCACGGCGATGGGCAGAACATTGGGGTTGGGGCGCTTGGTTTCGAACAGTTCCCACACATCCTCGTCGATGCACGCGCCGTTGGCGATGGCCTTGGCGGAATCGATGACGCTTCCGCCTCCAACAGCCACGATCCAGTCGACTCCCTCGCTTTTGCACAGCGAGACGCCCTCGCGAACCAAGCCGATTTCGGGGTTGGGGCGCACACCGCCCAGCTCAACGTGCTGGACGCCCGCCGCGTCCAGAGACGCCTTCACGCGGTCGATCAGCCCGCTACGCACGGCGCTTCCGCCGCCGTAATGCAGAAGGACGCGCTTGGCACCCCGTTCGGCGAGCTTCCCTCCCACCTGCCGCTCGGCATCGCGGCCGAATACGAAATGGGTGGGGGAAACGAATTCGAAGTTCTCCATAGCGCTGTCCTTTCGGGTTGCCATCATGCTTTCCAAAGTATAGCCTCACTCGGTTTCCGCCCGGGTCCGAAAGGGGCCGTTTCGCTCCTGCGCGCCCGCGAAACGCACCGGAGGGAACCGAGCGCTCTACTGCACTGTTGTAGAATAGGGGAGTTATGAACCTTCCAGGAAAGGAATCCTTATGCAGAATTCGCACGCGGGAACCATCCGCGGCCTTGGCATCGCCACGGTCATCCTGTCGATCCTCTCGATCCTGGGACTGCTGCTCGCGCTGATCTTCCTCGGCGCAGGCGGAGTGGCCCTGAGCGACCCGG
This sequence comes from Eggerthellaceae bacterium, assembly GCA_036306585.1. GTDB lineage: Bacteria > Actinomycetota > Coriobacteriia > Coriobacteriales > Eggerthellaceae > Aphodovivens. The sequence goes on along the minus strand of JAXJZF010000006.1, from coordinate 15,402 downwards.
GCCTGCAGGATTCGGTCAGCATGTCCATCGAGGCCGACCCCGACACCGCCCTGCAGATGGAGCAGCTCGGCATCACCTCCGACGACGCGTTGGGCATCGTGGGCATCATCCTGAGGCTGGGCGCCGCCTATATCGTCTGGAGCGTCATCTGCTGCGTGATCGCGCTGGTCGCCGGCATCAAGGGCATCCGCAACTGCAAGAGCGTCGACAAGCTGAGCGGCGTGTTCGGCTGGTCCATCGCCGGAGCCATCACCTCGTTTTTGTACGGCAACATCGTCGTGATGATCCTGCTGATCATCGCCGCGGTGTGCGCCAGCAAGGACCGCAAGTCATCCACCGCCATCCCCTACGGGCAGCCCGCCGCCTACACGCAGGCCCCCGGCCAGCAGGGCTACTACGCCCCGCAGCCGCCGCAGCAGTTCAACCAGGCCGCTCAGCCGCAGCAGCCCGGTCAGAACGACCAGCAGCAGTAGCATCTAGCCGCCAGCTCCCGCCCTGCCGCGCCGTTGGAGCGGCAGGGCGCCAACCGGACGCCAAGGGCGGGAGCCAGAAGCGCCCGATCCCGGGTCATCCACCGGGGTCGGGCGCTTCTTCGTATTGGAAGGACAGCAGCGAGCCGTCGGGGCGACGACGGAATCAAGCTTAATCGGCCTTCAACAGCTCGTGGGCCATGGCCTCCTGGCGCGCCACGCCGTCTTTCAGAAACAGCGTCACGCGCGTGCCCTGTCCCAGCTGACTTTCCACATCCATGCGGGACCCTTGCCCGAAGTAGCCGATCACGCGGTCGTGGACGTTCTTCACGGCGATGCCCATGCCCCTGCTCGACGCCGGATGCAGGATGTTCTCGCGCGCTTCCTCGGTCATGCCCACACCATCGTCGGCAACCCCGATGACGATGTCGTCGCCCTCGATGCGGCCGAACACGGTGATGATCAGCTTGCCCTCCGCCGGCATTGCGTGACGCACGGCGTTCTCCACCAGCGGCTGGATAAGGAACGGCGGCACGAGCATCTGCCCCACTCGCTCGTCGATACCCTCGCGTAGCTCCACACGGTCGTCGCCGAAACGCGCGATCTCGAACGTGAAGTACCGGCGCGTCTGCTCCATCTCGCGCTCGAGCATGATGAGGTCGGCGGAATCCTCCAGAGTACGGCGGTAGAACACCGCGAACTCGCGCAGCAGCACGCGCGCCCGCGGCGGATCGGTGCGCACCAACGACGCGATGGTGTTGATGGTGTTGAAAAGGAAGTGCGGGTTGATCTGGCTTTGCAGGGCCTTGAGCTCCATGCTCGCCGCCAGCTTCGTCTGTTCCTCGAGCGCGGCGGCCGCCATCTGCGTAGACAGTAGGCGCCCGAAACCCTCGGCGATGGATTTCTGCGTCTCGCTGATGTCGCGGGCGTGGCGATAGTAGAACTTCAGCGTGCCGCGGATCTCCTCGCCCACCTCCAGCGGCACGATGATGGCACCCTGGATGGTCGAACCCGATTGGAACCCGATGTCCTCGGACGTGCGCAGGATGCGCATCCGGCCATCGGCGATAGTCGCGTACGTGGCATGGGTGCGGATGATGCTGCCGGAGGGGTTCTCTGCCTCCAGAAACCCGGAATATCCCAGGATGCATTCACGGTCGGTGATGGCCACGGCGATGCCCGCCGTCGAGGGCAGCAGCAGCGCGCAGATGCTCTGCGCGGCATCGCTGGTCATGCCGTCCTTCATGCAGTCGAGCGTCTGGCTGGCCAACCGCAGCATCGAGTCGGACTGCCGCGCACGCACGGAATCGGGGTCCATCACCAAGCGGATCACCATCACCAGCGACAGAGTGAACACCACGCCGGCGATCGCCAGGACGGCTATGTTATACCGGGGCGTCGCAAGCGTCCACACCAGCACCATGCCCGAAAGCACAACCAGCGTGAACATGAGCATTTCCAAGTTGAAAAAGCGCGGCATCGCCGAGCGGCTGCCACCCCGTTTGTCCTCGATTTCCATGGACTCCCCTTCCCTGCCCCGCGCCTTGTGCGAAACGGCACGGGCACCTGCCGCTGCACGCGACATCGCGCACGGCGTTCAAGGATGCCTGGATTTTACCCCAGAATACCGAACTCGTTAAGGAACAGCACGATGGCGGCGACGATGAGGAACCCGCCGAAGATGAAGCGCAAGGCGCGCTCGGGCACCTTCCTGACCAGGAACGAGCCCGCCACAGCACCAGGGATGGACCCCACCGCCACCGAGATTCCCGTGAGGAAGCCGATGTTGCCGGCAAAGCCGTTCTCCACCGTTCCGGGGATGGCGAGGATGAGTATGGCGATGAGCGACGTGCCCGACGCCACCTTCATGGGGATATGGATGAGCGAGAGCATGAGCGGCACCATGATGAAGCCGCCTCCGACGCCTACGTATCCCGACATGACGCCTGCGCCCAAGCCGATGGCGACGCCGATGAGCAGCTGTTTGCGGGAAAGCTTCGGAACCGCCGTAGCGACCGCGGCGGCTGGCGCGGCGGGCGCCCCCTTCGCAGCGGGATCGGACGCCTTGGCGGGCTTAGCCTTTGCTGCCTTCACCAGCATGTTCACAGCGGATCCACCGATGATGAGCGCGGCGGCGAGCATGACAAGCCACGTGGGCGAGATACCGGAAAGCCACACGCCCAACGGCGAGGTGACGGCGCCGCCGAGACCCATGGCAAGGCCCAGAGCCGGCACGCATGTCTTGCCTTTCAAATGGGACACCGCGCCCGAAATGGACGTGGGAATGATGGTGAACAACGAGGTCGCGGTGGAAACCAGCGGGTTCAAGCCAAACGCCAGGCGAAACACCGGGACCATGATGGTGCCGCCGCCGATGCCCAAAAGCCCCGACAGCACGCCGATGAGCACGCCCACCGCAACCGGCAGGCACACCAGCAAAAGCATATCCATCTCCGCTATCCCGCTCCTTCCCGCATAGCCGTTTCCCGCTCGCATCCACTGTAGCAAAGGCGGCGCCGGCGCGGCGGGGATCCCGCTATCGGGGCCGTTGCGTCGCCGACTGGGCGGCTACTCCGCCAAATTCAGCTGGATCTCGCCGGTAGCGCCGGGGTCGATGCCGGCCCCCTCCGCGTTGGCAATGCGGCCCGCACGGCGCGGCTCCTCCGCCTCGGCGAAGCGCTGCGTCACCGACTTGACCAGCGCGGTGCGCAGCACCTGATCGCCCTCAAGCCTGCCCATGAGCTCGGGCCACACGAACTGGAATTCGAAATACTTCGCGCAATTGCGCTCAGCATAGGTGGCCGCCTCGCCGGCGGCCGCCTTCGCCGCCTTGCGGTAGCCCTTCTTGTCGGGGCGCCCGAAGCTGCGCAGGATGGCGGTCAGGCGGATGCGGCGACGGATGCCCGGCTGCAGGAACGGGCCCGGGTAGGGTTGCAGCGACGCCGGCTTCACCTGCAGCAGATCGATCTGCGTACGGCTATACTCCATCTTGCGGTATTCGTACAGCCAGCGGAAGATGTCCTGGCGGAAGCGCGCGCCCTCGCTTTCGGTCTCCGGCGGCAGGTGCTTCATGTTCCACTGGTTGTCGAACCAGATGTCGGAACCATACATGCGCAGGTTCAGCAAGTAGTCCAAGTCCTCGCCACGCGCGATCCACGGGTCGAACGAGCAGCGCTTGAACGCCTCGCGATGGACGACAAGCGCGCCGCCGCACACATGGTTGCTGCGCGACAGGCGCGGGCCGCGCACGGCCTTGGTGATCCAATCGTTGAAGGCCTTGCCCTGCTGCCAGAAGCGGTTGTACCACTTGTTCTGGCTCTTCGACAAAATGGAACCCTCGGAGTTGAAGTAATAGCCCGTCTTCACCAGAATGGGGATGCCCTTCTTCGTGAGCTTGCCCAGACCGTACATGGCCTTGCGCAGAAAATCAGGGTCTTCGATGACCTCGTCGTCATCCACGAACACCACCGAATCGAACCCGAGCACGTTAGCGATGACCAGGCCGAAGTTGCGCATGGCGCCGTAACCGGTCAGGCACACCTCCTTGTTGAGCTTTCCCAGCCCCAGCTGCTCGATGCGCTGATGCACCAGCGCTTGCTCGGGAGCGCCCATCACGGCGATGGAAAGCTGCGGGAACTGCGCGGCGATCCGCTGCACCTTCTCGGCGGCCTGGGCCTCGATGGACGGCTCGCTCACCACCAGCACCACGATCTGCCCGACGCCGCGCACGCCCACCAGCGAGCGCAGCAAACGCGGCAACTCGCCCGGCTGGGACAGCGGGGTCATGTGGTCGTAGGTGCCGAGGAGCCCGCCGCCTTCGCGGCGACGGCGTGCGGAAACGAACGTGGGAACGATTATGACGGGGTTCATGCGCTTCCTTCTATCGGGGGCAAGTATCCGCAGGGGGCGACGCGACAGCAGGGCGGCGCAGCGCTTCGACCGGCAAGCCGCGCTCGGGGCGCGAGGCCCGGGCACCCACCGGCATCGTCCGCAACGGGCAGCCATTCATTGTACCGATTCTGTCAACGATACGCGCATATGCCACCGAAACAACAGGGGAGCCCCGCTGCACGCGATAACGCACCGAGACTCCCCCAAAACAGCCAGCAGATCGGCGCGCAGCGCACCGCCCAGCCTTTGAACAGGCCCTTTAACGCGAAAGACGCTTCGCCACGCCTGAGCGCTTCAGCGCCGCGAGCAGCGGAAGGCCGAGCACGTACATCACCAAGGCCTCGCCGATGCCGGTCGAGATCAGGCCGAACAGGTACATGGGCAGGTAGGCGCCATCAAGCGAGATGGTGGTGAAGGGGATGGTGTAGAAGCCCATGCCCTGCAGCATCAACGGCAGGTACGCCGGCACGATGACGGCGTTGGCAACCACCGGGCCGAGCACGGCGAGCGCAGGATGCTCGCGCAGCTTCCAGCACCACAGCGCGCCCAGGCAGGTGGCCAGGCTGCCGAACACCACGTCGAGCATGCCCAGCGCGCCGGTGCCATTGATCACCAGCGCGATGAGATTGGCGATGGCGCAGCCGATGGTGAGGCCGGGAATCGCCGACGGCGTGAGCAGCGCCAGCACGGTCACCGCCTCGGAAATGCGGAACTGCACCGGGCCCCACGCCAGGCCCTGCAGCAGGAGCAGCGCCACAAGGGTCGCCGCCGCATACACCGCGGCGATCATGCCCGTACGGGCGATGCTGATGGAGCGCGAGGATGCCTGGGGGCGCACGACGGCGGCACCCGAGGCTGACGAGGGCGCAGTGGCAGAATTCTTTTCCATGATGATCTCCTTTCCGCACGGCTATCGCCGCGGGATATGGGCAACTAGTATTTCGCGAGTGCAGGGCCCAACGATGCAAACGCGAGGCGGAGCGTCTTTAGGGGCTTCCGTGAGAACAAGCCGGGGGAGCGCTGCGCCGCAGGGAAGTATAGCAGGGCGACGCGGGAACGGCTAGCGCTATTTTCGATGGGCCTTGCGGCCCGACGACGGCCCTTTACGGCGACCGTTCGAGCGGGCGCTAGCGGACGTGCGGGAGGGGCGGCGGGTGGAGGCCTTCTCGCCGCGGGCGCGGCGAGCCTGCTCGCGTCGCTCCTCGACCTCGCGCGCTTCCTGGCGAAGCGCCTGGTAGGAAGCGAACCGATCAGGCGCCAGATCACCTTGCCCCACAGCGGCACGCACAGCACAGCCCGGTTCGTCCGCATGCTTGCAATCGCGGAAGCGGCAGCGCGCCGCGAGCTCTTCGATGTCGGGGAAGGCGGCCTCGATACCCGACTCGGCGTCCCACAGCCCCAGCCCGCGCACGCCTGGCATGTCCACGATGCAGCCGCCTCCGGGAACGCGCACGATCTCGCGACTCACCGTGGTGTGACGGCCCTTCCCGTCGCCCTCGCGCACGTCGCCGGTTTCCAGCACCTCCTTGCCCACCAAAAGGTTCACCAGGCTGGATTTCCCCACGCCGCTTTTCCCGATGAGGATGGCCGTGCTGCCCTCGGGAATGAGAGCGCGCACCGACTCGATGCTCGCAGGGTCGTCGGCGGCGATGGCCAGCACCCCCACGTCGCCGGCGATGGCTTCGACAGCTTCGCGCACAGCCTTCACCTGCCCCTCCCCTTCCGCGAGGTCGGCTTTCGTGAGCACGATCGTCACCTCCGCGCCGGTCTCGTGGGCCAGCACGAGCTCGCGCTCGAGCCGCTTCAGGTTCACGTCGGCGACCGGCTGCGCTACCAAAACGCGGTCGAAGTTCGCCGCGAGCACCTGCGGCAGCGCGCGCTCGGTGGGGTCTTTGCGCACGAACTCGCGCTCGCGCGGGAAGATGTCCTCGATGATGCCCTTGTCGTGGCCTTCGGGCAGGAAGATGTCCACGAAATCGCCGATGACCGCCCGCGCGTAGGCGGTCTTCACCAAGGCAGTGGCATGCTCGCAGCGCACCAACCGGCCGCTCTCGCAGCGCACCAGCGGGAACCCGCGGTCGAGCTTGACCACCTGCCCCCTCATCGCTGGCGCTCCCGCAGGCGATGGAACACGAACATCAGCGCGAACCCGATAGCCACGGCCGCCAAGCCAGGCGCGAAATCGGACAGTACCAGCTGGTCGGGATGGGACGAGCCGGAATCGACCACCTGCACCACCGTCGCATGGATGTCGGTCACGCCCTCGTGGTCGGGGCAGACCAGATGGAATGTGCCGCGCACCTGAAGCGTGGTGCCCGTGCTGCCGTAGCCGCCTAGCGTGTCAATGCGCGAGGCGGCGGTTTCCGACATGTACACGGCGATGGCGTAGGTGATGCCCTGCTCCTCGGAAGCGAGGTTCACCCACCGGTGGCTCCCGTCTGCTTCGGCGTGGATGATGTCGCCCGTCGCCTCGCCCACCACCTGGACGGTCTGGCCGTCGTAGTAGGTGTCGGCGGTGTTGAGCGTCGAGATCTGCGTGTCGTAGATGAACGAGCTGTCGGGACGTTGCTGGGGATTCACGCGGTTTTCGCCGTCCGCCCATGCCGCGCTCGGCGCGCAGAGTGCCCATGCAACGCACAGGACGGCAGCCGCCGCCAGCATCGCGGCGCCCAAGCGCCGCACGCGAATCGCAACGAGTGAGAACAGGCCGCCCATCAGCGCTTCGCCCCCGCAGCGCGGACGGCATGGCGCACTCGGTTGGGGATGGCCGACGCCACCACTTCGACCAAGATTGCCAGCAGAGTGACGAATTCAAGACGGCCCGCCCACATCTCGAAGATGTAGAACAGCTCCAGAGAAAGTGGCATATCGGGTGCGACCAGGCCCGACACCACGCCGCCGTTCGAAGCCATGGCAACCGATTCGAAGATCGCCTGCGTGGCATCGTAGCCATGCGCGATGCCTACCAGCGCGCCGACGGCATAGGTGGCCACGTACAGCACGAACACCGTCATGGCTTCCTTCACGATGTCGGGCGTGACGCGGCGGCGTCCCAGACGGTAATACGTGACGGCAACGCGCGCGGAATCAGGCGCCACCGTCTCGCGGATGGTGGAGATGATGGATTTCGCCATGACGCCCATGCGCAGAAGCTTCACACCGCCCGACGTCGACCCGGCGCTGCCGCCCACCGCCATGAGCACCGCCAGCATGATGAACGCGCCAGATGAGAACACACCCGCCAATTGGTTGGTCGTGATGTTCTGGAAGCCCGTAGTGGAAAACGACGACACCACCATGAACACGCCTCGGCGCAACATGCTGGGAAGATCGTTGAACGAAAGACTCATCGAAAGCGATGCTGCCATAACGCAGGTGGCAACAGCGATCCACACCAGCATCGTGCGGATCTCGATATCGCGGAAAAACGCCGCAATGCGCCCTTTACGCAGCTCGGCATGGAGCGTGAAGCTGATGGCGCCCGCCAGCATCAGCACCATGAGGATGACCTCGAGCGGGAAAGAGTGATAGTAAATCACGCTCTGCGACATGGGAGTGAACCCGCCGGTCATGAACGCCGAGACCGACAGGCACGCCGAATGGAACACCGCGCGCACAGGCTGGATGCCCGCAAACACCAGCACGACGGTCAGGATGACGGTGGCGATCAGGATGAATGCCAACGCGAACTTGGCGATGAACTGGGTGGTCTGCACCACATTGGGCACCAGATGGTCGCTGCGCCCTTCGGAGGAATACAACGACGCGCCTGATCGTTTGCCGAAAAGACCCAGCGCCAACGCCACTACGACCAAGCCTAAACCGCCCAGAAGAATCAGGATGAAACGCCAGGCGTTGTCCGCCATGGAAAGGTGGTCCAAATCCACCACCAAGCTCGCGCCGGTGGTAGTGAACCCGGAAACGCATTCGAACAAGGCGTCTAGGAAACGATTGAAATGGCCCGAGAAAAACAAGGGAATGGCGGCAATGAACGCCAGCACGATCCAGGCGAACCCGGTGACGGCAAGTGCCTGACGCCTGGTCAAACGCGCGGGAGTCACACGCAGAAGGCGCAGTGCCGAGCCTAAGATAAGCGAAATGCCGATGGAAAGCAGATAGCTTGCCGCCGGCTTCCACTCCCGGAACGCCAGCGCCACCAAAAACGGCACCGCCATGGCGGCTGCCATGAGCAGGATGAGCACGCCCAGGTAATGGCCGATGGTGCGCACGTCATTGAGGGTGAACCGCTGCCACATGGTCTCCCCCTACGCCGTCCTGCGATGAATGGATGCCGCCGAGCTAGCCAACGAGGAACCTCGTTCCCACTACCAGCACCCACAGAAGGATGAGGAAGCAGATGAAGAACAGCAGCACGATGAGGTACGCCATCGCCGGCGACTCCGCGTTCTGCGCGTTCCTGCGTATGTCCGCTTTCTTTTTCCGCATGGGGTAAAGTCTACAACACTTTGCCGCCGCGCTGCGCGCCGCAGGTCCCCCTCAACGGAAACGGGGCCTGCGACGGATGGGTCGCAGGCCCCGTGCGGGTTCACCGAGTTCCTGATTGACGGTCCAAGCCGCTCGATATCTCAGTGCAGCAGATCGTCCCAGTTGGCATCCAGATCCATGGGAGGCTCCACCTTGCAGTCGTAGTCGCCCTCGTCGTTGATGTCGATGAGCACGTGACTGCGGTCGGGCAGCTTGCCCTCGACGATCTTCTGTGCGATGCGATCTACAACTTCGCGCTGAATCAGGCGCTTCAGCGGACGGGCACCGTACACCGGGTCGAACCCGTCGATGGCCAGGTGCTCCATCGCGGCATCGGACACATCCAACGTCACACGGCGGTCGGACAAACGATGGTGCACGTCCTTCAGCTGCAACTTCACGATGGGCTCCATGGCCTCGATGGACAGCCCGTTGAACGTGATCACGTCGTCGATGCGGTTGAGGAACTCGGGGCGGAACGTGGCGCGCAGGGCGTCTTGCACCTTGGTCGCCAGCTCGGCAAGGCGCTTGGCCCCCGTCTCCACATCACCCGAGGCGATCTCCTCCATCATCTTGCCCATGGACTGGTTGCCCTGTTCCGCCGAGAACTCGCGGATGTACTGGCTGCCCACGTTGGACGTCATGATGATGATGGTGTTCTTGAAGCTGACCATGCGGCCCTGGCCGTCGGTCAGGCGACCGTCATCGAGCACCTGCAGCAGCACGTTGAACACGTCGGGATGAGCCTTCTCCATCTCATCGAGCAGGATGACGCTGTAGGGGCGACGGCGCACTGCCTCGGTCAGCTGGCCGCCCTCGTCATAGCCCACATATCCCGGAGGCGCCCCGATCAGACGCTGCACGCTGAACTTCTCCATGTACTCGGACATGTCGATGCGCACCATGGCCTTCTCGGTGTCGAACAGATACTCGGCCAGTGCCTTCGCCAGCTCGGTCTTGCCCACGCCGGTGGGGCCCAGGAACAGGAACGACCCGATGGGGCGGTTGGGGTCGGAAAGGCCCGCGCGGTTACGACGGATGGCGCCGGCCACGGCCTTCACCGCCTCATCCTGACCCACCACGCGCTCATGCAGCTTGTCTTCCAAGTCCACCAGCTTTTCCATCTCGCCCTGCATCATCTTGTTCACGGGGATGCCCGTCCACGTGCTCACGACCTCGGCGATCTCGTCTTCTGACACCTCCTCCTTCAAGATGGCTCCGTCTTCCTGCTTCTCGTTAAGCACCTTCTCGGCCTCGGCGAGCCTCTTTTTCAAGCCGGGAATGCGCGCATAGCGAATCTCGGAAGCCAGTGACAGATCGCCTTCGCGGGTGGCGCGCTCTTCCTCGTTCTGTGCTGCCTCGATGTCGGCTTTGAGCGTCTGGACGTTCTGGATGACGTCCTTCTCGTTCTTCCATTCGGCCTTGCGAGCGTTCAACTCATCCTTGGCGGTGGCGATATCGCGGCGCAGCGCCTCCAGGCGCTCCTTGCTCACGTCGTCGCTTTCCTTCATGAGCGCCTGCTCCTCGATCTGCATCTGGGTGAGCTTGCGCTCGGCAGCGTCCACTTCCTCGGGCATGGAGTCGATCTCGATGCGCAGGCGGCTGGCCGCCTCGTCCATCAGGTCGATGGCCTTGTCGGGCAGGAAGCGGTCGGAGATGTAGCGGTTGGACAGCTCGGCTGCCGCCACGATGGCGGCGTCGGTGATGCGCACACCATGATGGATCTCGTATTTCTCCTTCAAACCGCGCAGAATGGCGATGGTGTCCTCCACCGTGGGCTCGCCGACCACCACCGGCTGAAAGCGACGCTCGAGCGCGGCATCCTTCTCGATGTACTTGCGGTACTCGTCCAGCGTGGTGGCGCCGATGGCATGCAGCTCGCCACGGGCAAGCGCGGGCTTGAGCATGTTGCCGGCATCAATGGGGCTGTCACCCGACGATCCGGCGCCCACGATGGTGTGCAGCTCATCGATGAACAAGATGATGCGCCCGTCGCTTTCCTTCACCTCGCGCAGCACCGCCTTCAAGCGGTCCTCGAACTCGCCGCGATACTTCGCGCCCGCCAGCATGGACGCCATGTCCAGCGACACCAGCTCGCGGTCCTTCAGACTGGACGGCACGTCGCCCGCGACGATGCGCTGTGCCAGGCCCTCGACGATGGCGGTTTTGCCCACGCCGGGCTCGCCGATGAGCACCGGGTTGTTCTTGGTGCGGCGGGAGAGCACCTGGATGGTGCGGCGAATCTCCTCGGAGCGACCGATCACCGGGTCGAGCTTGCCCTCGCGCGCTTGCTGGGTGAGATTCTGCCCGTAGCGTTCGAGTGCTTCGAACTGGGCCTTCTCCTGAGGGTCGGTGACGCGGGTGTCGCCGCGCAGTTCCTCATAGGCGGCTTCGATGTTCTTGCGCGTCACGCCCGAGGAGTTGAGGATGCGGCCCGCCTCGCCCTTATCCTCGGAAAGGGCGATGAGCAGATGCTCGCTGGTGGCGTAGCTGTCGCCGAGCTTCTCGGCGATCTTCACGGCATTGTCCAGCAGGTTCATCAGCGCCTGGCTGGGGACGCCGCTCATGCCGAACGGCGCGTTGCCGCCGCTCACCTTCGGCATGCTCTCAATGTGTGCGTTCACGCTTGCACGCATGGCGGCCGGATCGGCGCCGATGCGCTTGATGATGGCGGAGAGGTTGTTCTCCTTCGATTCCAGCAGAGCCTTCAGCATGTGGATGGGCTCCGCCTGCGCTGCCTGCGCATCGGAGGCGATGGCCAGCGTCTGCTGCAGCGCCTCCTGCGCGGTGAGCGCCAGTTTGTTCAAATTACCCATGTTCATAGTCATTCCTCCTTTTCGGATGACTAGAGCTTCTATCAATCAGGTCGAGCATAAGCGGCTGGGCTCCCCATCGGCGCGCATGCCGGCGGAGCACCCTACATGAGCCTGGGGATGTCCGACACTCTGACCAGCGCGGTCACGTTCGCGCGCGTTTCCAACTCGTGCACGCGGTCGGCCAGGCGGCGCACGCGCTTATGCAGGTCGTCGATCTCGGAGTCGCGCTCGTCAAGGCGGCCCTTCAAGTCGAGGATGCGGATCACGCCGGCGAGGTTGATGCCCTCGTTGGTAAGCTCATTGATGAGCTCGAGCCGTTCGATGTCGGCCTGCGAGTACATGCGCGTGTTGCCGCTAGTGCGCTGCGGCGAGACCAGGCCCTTCTGCTCGTAGGCACGCAGGGTCTGCGGATGCACGCCCGCCAGCTGCGCCGCCACGCCGATCATGTAGAGCGGTCGGTTCCTGTCGGTGCGGTCGTCGCCTTTCACCATGACCTCACTTCCTCAGTGGTTGCCGCCATGAAATCTTCCATGGCCTTGCGTTGTCGTTCGTTCATCGAACGCGGCACCTTCACGCGCACGGCGATGCGCAGATCGCCTGCGCCGGAACCCTTCACCTTGGGCGCACCTTTGCCGCGAACGGCGAGCTTCGCGCCGTCCTGCGTTCCGGCGGGGATCTTCACGCGCACCTTGGTGCCGTCGGGGGCGGGCACGACGACGCTCGCGCCCAAAGCCGCCTCCGCCACGGTCACCGGCACATCCATGACGACGTCGGCGCCTTCGCGCTGGTAATACGGATGAGGCTGGATGCGCGTGGTGATCAGCAGATCCCCCGCCTCTCCGCCCGCTTGGCCGACCCCGCCCTTGCCGCGGAAACGCAAGCGGCCGCCATCCACCGCGCCGGCGGGCACCTTCACATCGAGCGTCTCGGCGTCGCCGCGTCCGGGGACGCGCACGGTCACGCGCTTGGTGGCACCGCGAAACGCCTCATCGAACGTCACGTCTAGCGTGACGTTCATATCCTGGCCCTTCTGCGGGCGCGGCCCGCGGCCGTTGCCGCCGAACCCCGAGAACCCGTCGAAGTTCCAGTTTGTCCCGAAAGCGCCTTCTCCGCGGCGGATGCTGTCCAGGATGTCTGCCCAGCTGCCGAACCCGGAACCGCCGTTGCCGAAGATGTCGTCGACGTTCACCTGCCCGTTCCACCCATGGGGGATCTGGTTCGGATTGCCCGTGTCGTACTGGTCATAGAGCTTGCGCTTCTTCTCGTCGGACAGAACCTCGTACGCTTCGTTTATCTCCTTGAACTTCGCTTCATCGCCACCGGCGTCGGGATGGTACTTGCGCGCCAGCTTGCGGAACGCCTTCTTTATCTCATCGGCCGTGGCAGTACGTGGCACGCCGAGGGTCTTGTAGTAATCCGGAGTAGCCGCCATACTCTCCACCACCTTCCTCTCAAACACCCTTCTAAAGCAAGGGCGGACCAAAACTGCCCGCCCTTGCTGTTCGTTCTATCTATGCCGCTTGGGAACTACTCCTTCTCGGAGTCTTCTTCCTTCGGGCGCTTAGGACCGCCGGTGGTGACCGCCACCATGGCAGGACGCAGGACCTTGTCGCCCAGCTTGTAGCCCTTCTGATACACCTCGTGCACCGTTTCGTCGAAGGCCTCCTCATCGGGCACCGTGGCAACCGCTTGATGCCGCAGCGCATCGAACGGCTCGCCTGCGGGGTCGATCACCTCGACGCCGTCTTTGGACAGCACGTCGACGAACTTGGTGTGCACGGCGCGCACACCGTCCAAAAGGCCCGTCTCGCCGTTGTCCGTGGCGTACTTGATGGTGCGCTCGAAGTCGTCGATCACCGGCAGCAGGCCCGTGACCAGCTTCTCGGAGGCACGCGCCTTCTCGACTTCTCGCTGCTCAGCCGTGCGGCGTCGGTAGGTGTCCCATTCGGCATGCAGGCGCATGAACTTGTCCTGCCAATCCTTAGCCTCGGCCTTCGCCTTGTCCAGTTCCTCCTGGAGCTTGGCGGCAGCATCCTCAGCGAGCTGCTCCTGCTCGGCCTGGGCCTCGGATTCGGCCGGGGCATCGTCCGGCTCTTCCACGCCGGCTTCCGCCTCACCCGTCGCCTTCGCATCGCCGGCAGTCTCTTCGGCGGCCTGCTCCTGCTCGGCTTTCGTTTCCTCGGCGGTTTCCCGGGCCTGCTTGGCCTCGGCGTCGCCGTCTTCGATCTCGATGGTCATCTCTTCCCTTTCGGCCTCATCGGACGCACCGCGCTCGGTGGGAGCCGCATTCGGCTCGGCAGGCATGATTACTTGCCTTCCTTGTCGTCATCCACAACCTCGTAGTCTGCCTCGATAGTGTCATCGTCACCCGACGGCTGCGCGCCTGCAGCGTTGCCGGGCTGCTGAGCGCCGGCTGCGCCCTGCTGCTGGGAGGAGTACACGACCTCGGCCAGCTTGTAACCTGCCTGCTGCAGCTTCTCAGTAGCGGACTTGATCGCCTCGATGTCGGTACCGGACAGCGCGCTCTTCGCCTCGTTGATGGCGGCTTCAGCCTGGCTCTTCACGTCGGAAGGAGCCTTGTCTCCCACCTCAGACAGCGTCTGCTCGGTGGCGTTCACCAGCGAGTCGCAGTTGTTGCGCGCCTCGACCTCGGCCTTGCGGGCCTCGTCCTCGGCGGCATGGGCCTCGGCATCCTTCACCATACGATCCACTTCGTCGTCGGACAGCGCGGTGGAACCGCTGATGGTGATCTGCTGCTGTTTGCCGGTGCCCAGGTCCTTAGCGGACACGTTCACGATGCCGTTGGCATCGATGTCGAAGGTGACCTCGATCTGCGGCACACCGCGACGAGCAGCGGGGATGCCGGTCAGCTGGAAGCGGCCCAGCGTCTTGTTGTCGGCAGCCATCTGGCGCTCGCCCTGCAGGACGTGGATCTCAACGGAGGTCTGGTTATCGGATGCCGTGGAGTAAATCTCGGTCTTGCGGGTCGGGATGGTGGTGTTGCGGTCGATCATCTTGGTCATCACGCCGCCCATGGTCTCGACGCCCAGGGAAAGCGGGGTGACATCCAAAAGCAAGATGCCTTCGACGTCGCCGGCGAGCACGCCGCCCTGAACGGCAGCACCCATTGCCACGACCTCGTCGGGGTTCACCGACATGTTGGGGGTCTTGCCGGTCAGCTGCTTCACCAGCTCCTGCACAGCGGGCATACGGGTTGAGCCGCCCACCAGGATAACCTCGTCGATGCTGCCCAGGGACAGGCCGGCGTCATGCAGCGCCTGTTCAACAGGCTTCTTGCAGCGATCCAGCAGGTCCTTGGTGATGCGCTCGAACTCCGCGCGGGTGAGCGTGTAATCCAGATGCTTCGGGCCGGTGGCGTCCGCCGTGATGAACGGCAGGTTGATGTTGGCCTGCGTAGTGGAGGATAGCTCCATCTTCGCCTTCTCGGCAGCTTCCTTCAAACGCTGCAGGGCCATCTTGTCCTGGCGCAGATCGATGCCGTTATCGGACTGGAACTTATCAGCCAGCCAATCGATGACGCGCTGATCCCAGTCGTCGCCGCCCAGGTGGTTGTCGCCAGCGGTGGAGGCTACCTCGAACACGCCGTCGCCCAGCTCCAGAATGGACACATCGAAGGTGCCGCCGCCCAGGTCGAACACGAGAATCTTCTCGTCTTTGTTGGTCTTATCCAAGCCGTAGGCAAGCGCTGCCGCCGTGGGCTCGTTGATGATGCGCAGCAC